>DAIMZH010000012.1:0-73004 GCA_036734105.1 Azoarcus sp.
AAACCACCGGTTTTGCTCGCCTTGGTGCTTGCAAAGTGAGTTTTCATAGAAAAAGCCCGTGACGCCTTGATCGGCGTCACGGGCTTTTTCAGATGGAGCCGCAGTTTGTCAGCGTTGTGTTTCGACCTGCTGCATCGGCTCTTCAGGCGGTGGCTCTACCGGGCGTGGCTTGCGTCCCAGTTTGGGGGCTGGGGCGGTTTCGCCCTGAGACCTGGGTGTGTTTGCCTTGGTTTCAATCATCACCAGACCGCTCTCGGCGAGTTCAGTCTGCAAGCTGACTTGCTCGGCAACTTGCTCGGGAAGCGGCTGAGCGGCGACGCCTGAATCCTGGCTCTGCGCCGCCACGGCTGGCTCGGGTTCGGGTGAGGCTGCGACCTCTTGTGGCTGAGTGTCCGCCTCGATGACAGGCTGCGCAACGCTTGTCTCGCGGATGAACACCGGGGTTTCGTTGGTCGTAACCTGAGCGTCAAGGTTTTGCTCGGTTGTTTCGACCGCTGAAACATCCGCCTCAGACCTTTCCTGACTGACTTGCTCAGCCGCAGGCGTCGTGGCTTCTACGCTCGCGACTTCTTCACTCGCAGCCTCGCTTGGCGTGCCGATAACTGCTCTGTCTTCCTCCGGCAGTATCTCGTCCTGCGCAGCAGCCTGGGTGTTGGCCATGGTCGCTTCGTTGTGCTGTGAGACAGCCGGTTCTGCTTCAGTTTGCGGCTCTTCTTTTGCAGGCTGTGATACTTCCGTGGCGATCACGCTGGGACTTGTGCCGCTGGCTGGCTCAGGTTCACCCTGTGTTTCGACGCTGGCAACCGGAGGAGCGACGGTTTCTGTCGCTTGAACAGTCTCCACTGTCTCAGACACCGTGTCGCGGCGCTTTTCAACAGAGGCCAGTTTGACCGGTGCAAACGCCTGATTGTCGTTGTCGGAAACGCTATCGACTGCAGTCGATGTGCCGACCGCGACTGGCAGAGTTGCGACAACAGCTTCAGCGGCGTTTACGGGCTGGGCGGGTTGTGTTTGGCTGTTGGTTTCGAGCTTGACGTCTTCTGATTGCTCTTCGCCGCCTGACTCTGATCCGGTTTGATTCTCAGCCTTGTCGCCACGACCGCCACGTCTACCCCGACCCCGGCGGCGTCTGCGGCCACCGGTGTTGTCGTCGCTGGTGATGTCCGTGTCATTGTCAAGCGGGCGCTCAATGGCAGCAACTTCTTCTGCGGCTTCGGCATCGATCAGTGTTGCTTCGGTCTCGATGATGTTTTCTTCAGCGCTTTCATCTGGCCTGTTCTTCTGACCGCGACCACGCCGATTGCGATTGCGGGTTTTCTGGGATGCCTCGTCATCAGTCTGAGCACCGCGTTCGGGACGAGCAGGCTTGTCTTCTACCTTGTCGACCTGGCTGCTTGTGGCTTCATTGCGCTCGGCGCGGTTTTTACGCTCAAAGCTGGCGTCGGCGTCGCGTGGGTTGTCGTTGCGGTTGTTGCGCCGATTGCGATTACGCGAACGCGGCTCACGGTTTGGCGTGGTGTCGGTGACGCTTTCACGGATGACAGGTGCAGGCGCGGCGGTTGGCGTATTTGTTGGAGCGGGTGCGAACAGTTTGCGCAACCAGTCAACGACACCAGACAGCATGCTGACTGTGCCTGCTACGACTGCGGCAGGAGCCGGAATTGCGCTGGCTGTAGCAGCGGGCTCGGCTGCTGCTTCGGAGGGTGCAGGGTTACGCGGCGAAATGCCTTTGACGGCAGCCTCGGCGCGCTGTGGCCTGACAGCGTTATCGTTGCCGGCGGTTTCCTCTTCCGGCGGCGCGGCCACCATCTGGTAGCTGGCGCGTGCGATGTCTTCGGGGTTAACCTGATCGTGACGCAGACGGATGATGGAGTGATGTGGCGTTTCGAGATGTCGGTTTGGCACGATGATCAACAGGATGCGATGACGGGCCTCGATACGGGCAATGTCCGACCGCTTCTCGTTGAGCAGGAAGGTGCCGACATCGACCGGAACCTGCACATGCACAGCGCCGGTGTTGTCCTTCATCGCTTCTTCTTCGAGGATGCGCAGGATATGCAGTGCTGATGACTCGGTGCTGCGGATATGGCCGGTGCCGCTGCAGCGCGGGCAGGGGATGTAGCTGGCCTCGGCCAGGGCCGGACGCAGACGCTGTCGCGACAGTTCCAGCAGTCCGAAGCGGCTGATCTTGGAGGTTTGCACACGGGCGCGGTCGTGGCGCAGGGCGTCACGCAGTCGACCTTCGACATCGCGCTGATTCTTTTGCGACTCCATGTCGATGAAGTCGATGACGATCAGACCGCCAAGGTCGCGAAGGCGCAACTGACGGGCGATTTCTTCGGCGGCTTCGAGGTTGGTCTTGAAGGCGGTTTCTTCGATGTCCGCACCTTTGGTAGCACGGCCGGAGTTGACGTCTATCGACACCAGTGCCTCGGTGTGGTCGATGACCACGGCGCCGCCACTGGGCAGGTTGACCTGCCGCGCATAGGCCGATTCAATCTGGTGCTCGATCTGAAAGCGCGAGAACAAAGGCACATCGTCGTTGTAGCGTTTGACCTTTGTGACATTGCCCGGCATGACATGGGCCATGAACTGATGGGCTTGTTCGAACACTTCATCGGTGTCGATGAGGATTTCACCGATGTCCGGTTGAAAGTAGTCGCGAATGGCGCGAATCACCAGGCTACCTTCCTGATAAATCAGGAATGCGCCTGATTGCAGCTTTGAGGCGCCTTCGATGGCGCGCCACAGTTGCATCAGATAGTCGAGGTCCCACTGCAGCTCTTCTGCGCTGCGTCCGATCGCGGCTGTGCGGGCAATCAGACTCATGCCATTGGGCACGTCGAGCTGGTCCATCGCGTCGCGCAGTTCGGCGCGCTCGTCACCTTCGATGCGTCTTGATACGCCGCCCCCGCGTGGGTTGTTGGGCATCAGCACCAGGTAGCGACCAGCCAGCGAGATATAGGTGGTCAGCGCGGCGCCCTTGTTGCCGCGTTCGTCTTTTTCGACCTGAACGATGAGTTCCTGACCGACCGACAACGCATCCTGGATGCGTGCCTTGCCCGAATCGCCGTTGCCAGCGTGGTAGCTGCGGGCGATTTCCTTGAAAGGCAGAAAGCCATGGCGCTCAGAGCCGTAATCAACGAAGGCAGCTTCGAGGCTGGGCTCGATTCTGGTGATGACTGCCTTGTAGATGTTGCTTTTTCTTTCTTCTTTGGCGGCAGATTCAATGTCGAGATCGATCAGTTTCTGACCATCGACAATGGCGACGCGGAGTTCCTCTGCCTGCGTCGCATTGAAAAGCATGCGCTTCATGTTGTTTCGTTCTCCCGCATGGGACACACGGGCAGGACGAGCAGCGCGCGCCATCTTGCGCTACGAATTCAGGAGCGTTGTGATATTGCTTCTTTCATCCGGGGTCTAGAAAAAATGTGTCTAGAAGAGCTGTGATGGATCGGCTGGTTCTGTTTGCGCTCCCGCCATGAAGTCTGACGCGGGGCGATATGCAAATCGCGCGCCGCGCATCGACATGTCAGGCCAGAGCGCCTTATCCTGCTGCGTGTCAGTGCGTAAATGTTCCGATCGACTGGATCGGAAAATGGCTATTGCGTTACCATCGACGTCTTTTACAGTTGGTGTCGAGGGACATTGGGGTTGAATGGGAGCTCGCTTGTGGGCTCTCTACCAGATGTTTCCTGATCCCTTATGGACCAAGTCGACCTGACTGCAACCGATTCAACCGGGCTAGAGTATATTCATGATTCGTTTACAAAGCAAAAACGAGATCGCTTTTTTGGGTCGGTGGAGGCCACTTCGATGACGTCGGGGCGTGCGACTTCGACTACAGCGCCTCGTCCGCCGTTTGAGGTGCGCCGAGAAGTGGTGGACGAGGGGGCTGACGGGCAGCGCATCGACAACTACCTGCTCAGAATCTGCAAAGGTGTGCCAAAGAGCCACATTTACCGCATTCTGCGCAGCGGTGAGGTGAGGGTTAATGGTGGGCGTATCGGTCCAACCTACAGGCTGAAGCCCGGCGACGAGCTGCGTATTCCGCCCATGCGTGTGGCCGAGCCACAGCGCGAAGGGACTGCTCCTGCGGGTAAGCCACTGCCGGTTGTGTTTGAAGATGATGCCTTGCTGGTGGTTGACAAGCCTGCCGGCAAGGCGGTGCATGGCGGGAGTGGTGTGAGCTTTGGTGTGATCGAGCAGTTGCGCAGTCAGCGCCCGGAGTCGCGGATGCTTGAGCTGGCACACCGGCTGGACCGCGAAACATCCGGCCTGCTGATCGTGGCCAAAAAGCGCTCAGCCTTGAAGGTTTTGCACGACATGATGCGGGCTGGCGAGGTAGAGAAGCATTATCTGACGCTGGTGGCCGGTCATTGGCACAACGCTTTGCAGCATATCAAGCTGCCATTGCTCAAGTTTCTGACCGAGGGCGGGGAGCGTCGGGTGCGGGTGGCCGACGACGGAAAACCTTCGCACAGCATCGTGCGCTTGCAGCGGAACTGGTCAGCGCATAGCCTGCTCGATGTGGAGCTCAAGACCGGCAGGACACATCAGATACGCGTGCATCTCACGCACCTTGGCTTTCCTTTGTGCGGTGATGACAAATACGGTGATTTTGCGCTCAACAAGGCGCTTGAGGCCAAGGGCTTGAAGCGTATGTTTCTGCATGCCGCCAGTCTCGATTTCAAGCATCCTTTGACAGGCGAACGCCTGTCCTTGTCAGCCGCGCTGCCGCCGGAGTTGAGCGCCTTTCTGGAGAGTCTGGACCATGCCGACTGAGCGAGCTTACGATCTCATCGTGTTTGACTGGGATGGCACGCTGATGGATTCAGCGGGCGCGATCGTGCAGGCGATTCTTGCTGCCTGTCGTGATCTCTCGTTACCCGAGCCGCCAGAGTCGCGCGCGCGGCATGTCATCGGGCTGGGTTTGCACGATGCGCTGAGTCACGCGGTGCCGGACTTGCCAGTGGAGGATTACCCTAAGATGATTGACCGCTATCGTCATCATTTCTTGTCGGGCGATCGTGAGCTTGAGCTGTTTCCCGGCGTGTTCGATATGCTCCGTCAGCTTGCGGAGCGCGAAATATGGCTTGGTGTGGCAACCGGCAAGAGTCGGCTTGGGCTCGATCGGGCGCTGGCGCATACCGGTCTCGGTACATTTTTTCATGGCACGCGCTGTGCTGACGAATGTCGCTCGAAACCGCACCCCGAGATGCTCGAGGCTTTGATGAACGAGTTCGGAGTAAGCCGCGACCGAACACTGATGGTGGGCGATACGACGCACGATTTGGGCATGGCCCACAATGCTGGTGTGGCGGCATTGGCGGTGTCGTTTGGCGCACACCCCTTGACTCAGCTACAGGCCGCGAACCCGCTCGCCATCGTCGAAACACCACAGGAAATGCTGCAGTGGCTGCTGAGCGCGGTCTGATCTGCGTATCGACTGAGCTGGTTAACTCAGGCGATGGTGTGCGCTTTGAGCTGGTGGGCGTTGCAGGCGCGGCAGAGCCTGCCTTTGTCATTCGACATTGTGGCGAGGTTCGTGGCTACCTCAACCGCTGCGCGCATGTGCCGGTGGAACTGGACTGGCAGCCGGGCAGATTTTTCGACTTTGATCGCCGCTTTTTGATTTGCGCCACCCATGGCGCACTGTATGAACCGGCTTCGGGGCGTTGTGTTGCCGGACCATGCCGTGGCGCCAGACTCGAAGTGGTGCAGGTCATCGAGCGGAATGGCGGGGTCTATGTAGCTGACCCAGCCTGCTCGGTCAGGAGAGAAGGTCCGGATCGGTCAGTTGGCCAATAGCAGAAAAATGGCCGGGCGTCGTGCCAGGTCGGGTGGGGCGCTGCGACGCCAGCGCGATACCGGCTGGCTGCATACCCATTCGCCCTGAGTGGTCAGGTCGCGAGCCACGCACAGCCGGGTTTCCGGCTTGCAGCTTGTCAGCAGGGCGGCGAACATGCGCTCGTTGCGATAAGGGGTCTCGATGAATATCTGGGTGCGACCAAGGCGCCGCGACTCTTCTTCAAGGCTGTGCAGCTTTTTGTCCCGTTCTGCGTCATCCACCGGAAGGTAGCCGTGAAACGCAAAGCTCTGCCCATTCAGCCCGGACGCCATCAGTGCCAGCAGAATCGAGGATGGACCGGTCAGCGGCTCAACCGTCAGTCCCAGAGCATGCGCACGTGCGACGAGCCGGGCGCCTGGGTCGGCAACGCCCGGGCAGCCTGCATCCGACATAAGACCGATGTCTTCGCCACTTAAAGCGGGCGCGAGCAGGGCATCCAGCTCGGCGCCCGGCCCCTTGGCAGGCAGCGTGCGGATGTTGATGTCACGCAGTGGCAAGGGGTGCTCCAGCCGCTTGAGTTGTTGCCTGGCGGTTTTTTCGGTTTCTACCACGAAATGCTTCAAGCCACATACCCGGGCATGCGCCATTGCCGGCATGAAGGCCGGCCAGGGCGTTTCTCCCAGCGCGACAGGCACAAGCACCAACGCACCCATGGTGGGCTGCACGGGTGCGCTCATGGCAGTTCCACGCCATGCTGACGAAGCATGCGCGAAAGCGCGATCAGTGGGAGTCCGATCAGGGCTGTCGGGTCGTCACCACTGAGCGCATCAAGCAGGGTAATACCAAGTCCTTCGGATTTTGCGCTGCCAGCGCAATCCAAAGGTCTTTCTTTGTCGACATAGCGAACGATCTCGGCGTCGCTCAAGGTACGAAAGCGCACCTCGGTGGGTACGCTGTCCTGAGTTAACACGTTGCTACGGGCGTCAAGTACAGCCAGCGCCGTGTGAAAAATCACGCTCTGGCCGCTCATCCGTCGTAACTGGGCAATCGCACGATCAACCGTGCCCGGCTTGCCGAACACCTCGTCGCCCAGATGGGCCACTTGATCACTGCCGATGATCAGCGCGTCCGGCCAGTCAGCGGCGACGGCGCGCGCCTTGGCTGCAGCGAGGCGGTTGGCGGTGTCCGGCGGGGCTTCTCCAGCAAGCGGGGTTTCATCAACATCGGGGCGTGCTGTGTCGAACGGAAACTGCAGGCGTTCGAGCAGCATGCGACGATAGGCTGAGGTTGAGGCGAGTATGATCTGGCGCATGGCTTCCAAGGGCTTTGACACGTCAAAAGGAAAATAATATCATCCCGCTCTTATGTCAAAACAGATCCTGCTACCTGACCCGATTCGTTTTGCTGTCGATTTTCGGCAGCAAAGTGGCGTTGTGGCGGTTCAGGAGCTGGACCGTTTGACCGATTTGCTCTTTGATGCTCAGGGTCAGATCAGTTATTCGGTGGTTGGCGAGAAAGGTGAAGATGGCAAGGCTTACCTCATGTTGAGCGTCAGTGGTGAGTTTGGCTTGCGTTGTCAGCGTTGTCTTGAGCGTGTCGACTGGGTACTCGATGTCGAGCGTCTGTTTCAGCTCGTACCGCCGGGGGTGGAAATACCCGACGATGAGCTTGAAGACGACCGCTATGATGCCATCGTGGCCGAACCAGGGCTGGATGTGCTCGCTCTGGTTGAAGACGAGGTGCTGTTGTCATTGCCGATCGCGCCAGTGCATGAAAGTTGTGAGCGACCACGCCCTGAAGGCGGGGTTGCCAAAGAATCGCCGTTTGCTGCGCTGGCTTCGCTCCGAGGCAAGGATCAGGGCGGGCAGGCGTAGGCTAAAGCATTACGTAATCAAGGAGTTATTTCATGGCTGTTCAGCAAAACAAGAAGTCCCCCTCCAAGCGTGGCATGCATCGTGCACACGATTTTCTGACCGTTGCCCCGTTGGCTGTTGAGCCGACCACCGGTGAGGTTCACCTGCGCCACCACATCAGCCCCAACGGCTTTTATCGTGGTCGTAAGGTTGTCAAGGGCAAGGGCGAATAAGTCCTGCCTGACAGCGACGGCGCAGCACTGTCCGTGTCTGCGCCTTTTTTTTGCTTGAAGCTACTCGGATGACTCGTCTATGAATGTCACCGTTGCAATCGACTGCATGGGTGGCGATCATGGTCCAGTTGTGACCGTACCTGCCGCACTCGCCTTCTTGCGCAGTCATGTCAATGCCAAAGTGATTTTGGTTGGCTTGCCTGAAGCGATCGAAAAAGAACTGGCCAGCGCGGGTGGGGCGCCTGCTCGTCGCTGCGAAATTCAGCCGGCCAGTCAGGTTGTTGAAATGGATGAGCCGCCAGCCAGTGCCATGCGCAACAAAAAGGACTCGTCCATGCGCGTGGCCATCGAACTGGTCAAGAGCGGGAGGGCTCAGGCGGCCGTTTCTGCTGGCAACACCGGTGCGCTGATGTCGATTGCGCGATTTGTGCTGAAGACCCTGCCAGGAATCGACCGTCCGGCCATTGCGTCAGCACTGCCAAACCGCCACGGTCACAGTTACGTCCTGGATCTTGGTGCCAATGTGGATTGTTCGGCGCAGCATCTGCTGCAGTTCGGCGTCATGGGGGCCATGCTGGTGTCGGCTATTGACCACATCGAAAGGCCTACTATCGGCTTGCTCAATATTGGCGAAGAGGCGATGAAGGGAAACGATATCGTCAAACAGGCGAGCGACTTGCTGCGGCATAGTGGTCTCAATTTTGTAGGTAACGTAGAGGGTGACGATATCTACAAGGGCAAGACCGACGTGGTGGTGTGTGACGGTTTTGTGGGTAATGTGGCGTTGAAAACCTCCGAAGGGCTGGCGCAAATGCTGGCTGCCTTTTTGCGTGAAGAATTCTCCCGCAATCTGCTGACCAAATTGATGGCGCTGGCTGCGCTTCCTGTGCTCAAGCGTTTCAAGGGTCGAGTTGACCACCGGTTGTATAACGGTGCTGCACTTGTTGGTTTGCGTGGTGTAGTATTCAAAAGTCATGGCTCGGCCGATGCTTTCGGCTTTGAGCACGCAATCAACAGGGCGGCCGAAGCGGGCGCCAACAATCTGGTGGACAGAATCACCGCTCGCATGACCGCGATGCAGGAGACGCACGCATGATTTACGCGCGAATCGCCGGAACCGGTAGCTGTCTGCCGGGCAAGCCGGTAAGCAACAATGATCTGGTGCTCAGAGGCATAGACACCTCTGACGACTGGATTGTCGGACGTACCGGGATAAAGTCCCGCCATCTCGCCTTGCCGGGACAGATGACCAGCGACCTGGCGTTTGAAGCGAGTGTTGCGGCACTGGATGCTGCTGGCCTGCAGGCGGCTGATATCGACCTGATCGTGGTTGCGACATCCACTCCCGATTTCATCTTTCCCAGCACCGCTACCCTGCTGCAAGCCAAGCTCGGCATTGCGAATGGCTGTGCAGCCTTCGATCTGCAGGCAGTTTGCAGCGGTTTTGTGTACGCCATGTCGGTGGCTGAAAAGTTCATCCGTTCCGGTTCGCACAAGCGTGCGCTGGTGGTGGGCGCTGAGGTTTTCTCCCGCATTCTCGACTGGTCTGATCGTGGCACTTGCGTGCTGTTTGGTGACGGTGCCGGAGCAGTTGTGCTTGAGGCGTCCGAGGCCCCAGGCATCATTGCTTGCAGGCTGCATGCCGACGGTTCTCATCACCCCATTCTTTGCGTTCCAGGCAGTGTGGCTGCCGGGCAGATAACCGGTGATCCGTTTTTGCGAATGGATGGTCAGGCAGTCTTCAAATTCGCGGTCAAGGTGTTGGGAGATGTAGCTCGTGAAGTCCTCGACGATGCTGGGCTGGACGTAGCTGATCTTGACTGGCTCATTCCGCATCAGGCGAACATCCGCATTCTTCAAGCCACTGGCAAACGTCTCGGGGTGTCGGAGGAGCGTCTAGTCGCGACCGTGCAAATGCACGGAAACACTTCGGCTGCATCGGTGCCTCTGGCCTTGGACCATGCCGTGCGCGACGGGCGAGTTGTGCGTGGCCAACATGTTTTGCTTGAGGGTGTGGGCGGCGGCTTCACCTGGGGCGCGGTGTTGTTGAAATACTGAACAGTTGATAAGAGGCTGATAATGGGTTTTGCACTGGTATTTCCTGGACAAGGGTCGCAGTCGGTTGCCATGATGAGTGCGTATGGCGACAATGCGGTGATACGGGCTACTTTTGACGAGGCTTCTGATGCGCTAGGTGAGGATCTCTGGGCAATGGCTGCCGAAGGGCCTGCCGAACGACTGTCGCTTACCGTGAATACCCAGCCTTTGATGCTCACCGCCGGGGTGGCGGTGTATCGTGCCTGGTGTGAAGCGGGTGGGGCGGAACCCTCCGTGGTGGCGGGCCATAGTCTGGGTGAATACTCCGCCCTGGTGGCATCGGGAGCTTTGCGCTTTGCGGACGCCGTGCCACTGGTGCGCTTTCGTGCCCAAGCCATGCAAGAGGCGGTTCCGGCCGGCGAAGGCGCCATGGCAGCCTTGCTCGGCCTCGAGGCCGATGTGGTGCGCGAGGTTTGCGTCGAGGCCGCGCAGGGTGAGGTGGTTGAGGCAGCCAACCTGAACGCGCCGGGTCAGATTGTCATTGCGGGGGCAAGCGCTGCAGTAGAACGCGCCATTGAGCTCGCAAAGCAGCGCGGCGCCAAGCGTGCCATGGCTTTGCCGGTGAGTGCGCCATTTCACTGTGCGCTGATGCGACCTGCAGCTGAGCGCTTGGCCGAGCGACTTTCGGCGGTCGAAATCTCGACGCCACGTTTTGCCGTTCTGAACAATGTTGATGTTGCTGTGTGTGATGATCCTGCTGGCATTCGTGATGCACTGGTGCGGCAAGCCTTTTCGCCGGTGCGCTGGATCGAAACGGTTGAAGCGCTGGCTGCGCGGGGCGTCAGTTCTGTGTATGAGTGCGGACCGGGAAAGGTTCTGGCCGGCATGAACCGGCGTATTGCGAAGTGCCTGCCAGGAGGCGCGATCCATGATTCCACGAGTCTTGAACAAGCACTAGAAGCTGTAAGAGGATCTTGAAGATGAGTCTTGAAGGTAAGTTGGCCCTGGTCACCGGGGCGTCAAGGGGCATAGGCCATGCCATCGCAGTGGAGCTCGGCAAGGCGGGCGCTTGTGTTGTGGGCACCGCTACTTCAGAAGCCGGTGCGTCTGCCATCAGTGCTGCGCTGGCCGAGGCGGGCGTCAAGGGGGGCGGGCGTGTGCTCAACGTCACCGAGGCGAGCTCGTGCGAGGCGCTGGTCAGTGCCATCGAGAAAGAGTTTGGTGCGGTGGGCGTGCTGGTCAACAATGCCGGCATCACCCGCGACAATCTGGCCATGCGCATGAAGGATGACGAGTGGGAAGATGTCATTCAGACCAACCTGAAAGCCGTTTTTCGCATGTCCAAACTGGTCATGCGCGGTATGATGAAGGCGCGTGATGGCAGAATCATCAACATCACTTCGGTGGTGGGAAGCGCAGGTAATCCGGGGCAAGCCAATTATGCGGCTGCCAAGGCGGGTGTGGCCGGTATGTCTCGGGCTCTGGCCCGCGAACTTGGTAGCCGTAACATTACGGTCAATTGCGTGGCGCCTGGCTTCATCGAAACAGACATGACGCGCGCGCTACCTGAAGCAGCGCGTGAGGCGTTGGTGGGTCAGATCGCCGCTGGTCGGCTTGGTCAGCCCAAGGAGGTGGCGGCTGCAGTGGCGTTTTTGGCGTCGCCGGCAGCCGCTTACATCACTGGTACGACCTTGCACGTTAACGGCGGGATGTACATGAGCTGAGTCGTGACGCTAAGGACATAGCGGACGGCTTGGTTTTTGGTAGAATACGCAGGTTTTTATCAATCTCTATACATTTCAGGGAAGGAGTCTCTCAATGGAGAACATCGAACAGCGCGTCAGGAAGATTGTTGCTGAGCAGCTTGGCGTGAACGAATCGGAGATCAAGAACGAGTCTTCGTTCGTCGATGACCTCGGTGCCGACTCGCTTGACACAGTCGAACTCGTCATGGCACTCGAAGAAGAGTTCGAGTGCGAAATCCCCGACGAGGAAGCCGAAAAAATCACTACCGTTCAGCAGGCGATTGACTACGTCAATGCCAATCTGAAGAAGTAATCACTGCATAAAGGGCAGGCTTGTCTTGCCCCAACACCCGGAGCGAACATTGACCCGTCGCAGAGTCGTCATTACCGGTCTGGGGATCATATCCCCGGTTGGTAACACCATTCCGGAGGCCTGGGAAAATCTCGTCAATGGCCGCTCCGGTATCGCTGAAATCACGCGTTTCGACGCCTCAACCTTTCCGGTGCGTATCGCCGGTGAGGTGAAGGGCTTCGAGGTGGGAGAATACCTCTCACCCAAGGATGCGCGCCGCATGGACACCTTCATACACTACGGTATGGCCGCAGGCATTCAGGCTTTTCGGGACTCCGGTCTTGAAGTCAGCGACAGCAATGCCGAAAGAATAGGCGTGAACATCGGGTCGGGCATTGGCGGTTTGCCGATGATCGAGTCGACGCACGATGACTTTCTCCGCGCCGGTCCGCGCAAGGTATCGCCCTTCTTCATTCCGGGCACCATCATCAACATGATCTCGGGAAACCTGTCGATCATGTTTGGTCTCAAGGGCCCAAACCTCGCGGTAGTGACCGCCTGCACAACCGGGCTTCACGCCATTGGCATGAGTGCGCGCACCATTGAGTACGGTGACGCAGACGTGATGATCTGCGGTGGCGCAGAATCGTCGGTAACGCCTCTGGCAGTGGGCGGGTTTGGTTCTGCAAAGGCACTGTCTACCCGTAACGAAGACCCCACCACGGCGAGTCGACCGTGGGACAAGGACAGGGATGGTTTTGTGCTGGGTGAAGGTGCTGGCGTGCTGGTGCTCGAAGAGTATGAGCACGCAGTCAAGCGGGGTGCGCGCATTTATGCTGAACTGAGCGGCTTTGGCATGAGCGGAGACGCCTTCCACATGACTGCGCCGGATACCGACGGGCCGCGCCGAAGCATGGCCAATGCGATGAAAAACGCTGGCGTCAATCCCGATCAGGTTCAATACCTGAATGCACACGGAACCTCGACACCCTTGGGCGACAAGAACGAGACCGATGCGGTCAAGTTGGCCTTTGGGGTCGATGTGGCCAAAAAGCTGGTGGTCAACTCCACCAAGTCCATGACGGGTCACCTGTTGGGTGGCGCGGGTGGCGTCGAGTCAGTGTTTTCGGTGCTGGCGATCTACAATCAGGTGTCGCCCCCGACCATCAACATCTTTGAGCAGGATCCGGAATGTGATCTTGATTACTGCGCCAACGCAGCACGCGAGATGAAGATAGAGGTGGCCCTGAAGAACAACTTCGGCTTTGGTGGCACCAACGGCACATTGGCGTTCCGCCGCCTGCAATAAGTCCTGTTTCAAGCTGTCGTGTCTTCTGCTCTCAAGCTCAAGCCGACAGCATCGAGACGGGTCATGTTAGCCATCGTCGCAGTCCATCTGGCTGCGGCGATGGCTTTTTGGCTTCTTGGCCTGGGGATGGCCTATGTAGCGTTGGTGGCTATGTTGCTGCTGATGTGTCTCGCCAGTCTGCGCGCGCGGTCGAAACTTGACGAGGAGTGGTGGTTTCGTCCGGATGGTTCGGTTGTGCGAATAAAGTGCGGCACCGAGCAGTTGTTGAGGGTCAGGGCCAGCAGCACTGTCTTCGAATGGGGCGTGTGGCTGCACTGGCTGGAGATTGCTCCGCCCATGGGCTCCGGTGCCCACTTATGGTTGCCTGATCAGTTTGCCAAGGATGATTGGCGCAGGCTTAAGATATGGCTACGCCACTACTCGCAATAGCGATTTGGCGAGTCCACTGACATGGCGAACATCGCATGGACGCGAAGCCCCCCCTCGATTTGCTGAAAGCTTTTGAACCGTGGCTGTTTACATCCGATTGAACGCCTGGCCAGACGACTGCCTAGTCCGCTGCTTGGTGGCTCCGGGGCTTGTAGTGGTTTGCCGGTGTCAGTATCGTTGGCTTTGCCCGGGGAAGATGCTCGGGATAGTCTCTCGATGAGTGCAGCCCGCGGCTTTCTTTGCGGCGTAGCGCGCAGCGTACAATGAGATCGGCAGTTACAACAAGATTGCGCAGTTCGATAAGATCATTGCTGACCCTGAAGCGAGAATAAAACTCGTGAATTTCGCGTGTGAGCAGCCGGATGCGGTGCTGAGCACGCTTGAGTCGTTTGTTGGTCCTGACGATTCCCACGTAGTCCCACATGCAGCGTCGCAACTCTGCCCAGTTGTGGGTAATCACGACCTCCTCGTCAGCGTCTGTGACCTTGCTTTCGTCCCATTCGGGTAGCTCGGGGAACTGTACCGGTGTTTGTGCGAGGATGTCGTTGGCAGCGGATTCGCCAAAGACCAGACATTCCAGCAGCGAGTTGCTGGCAAGGCGGTTGGCGCCGTGAAGACCGGTGTAGGCGGCTTCGCCCACACAGTACAGGCCAGGCAGGTCGGTGCGGGCAGCCAGGTCGGTGACGACGCCGCCGCAGGTGTAGTGAGCGGCTGGGACTACTGGGATGGCTTGGCGAGTGATGTCTATGCCCAACTCGAGGCAGCGTGCATGAATATTTGGGAAGTGCCCCCGCAGCCAGTCTGCTGGCTTGTGGCTGATGTCCAGATAAACACAGTCCAGCCCGCGTTTTTTCATCTCGAAGTCGATGGCACGGGCGACGATGTCGCGCGGGGCAAGCTCGGCACGTTCGTCGTGCTCTGGCATGAAGCGTGTTCCGTCTGGCAGGCGGAGCAAGCCACCTTCGCCTCTGATTGCCTCGGAAATCAGAAAGGATTTGGCTTGGGGGTGATAAAGGCAGGTGGGATGAAACTGGATGAACTCCATGTTGGCAACACGGCAGCCCGCGCGCCAGGCCATCGCAATCCCATCGCCAGTGACCACGTCAGGATTCGTGGTGTAGAGATAGGCCTTGCCTGCTCCGCCGGTGGCGATCACGGTTGATGGTGCCGACAGCGTCAGGACGCGGCCATTGCTGATGTCGAGGACATAACAGCCTATGCAGCCAAGCTCCGGTTGTCCGATGCGGTCGCCGCGGATCAGATCGACCGCAATGTGATTGGACAGCACGGTGATGTTGGGATGCGCGGAAACCCGGTCTGTGAGGGTTGACTGGACTGCCGCTCCTGTCGCGTCGGCCGCATGGATGATGCGTCTATGCGAGTGACCACCCTCTCGCGTCAAGTGATAGCCAAGCGCGTTTTGCTCTTCACGGGTGAAAGGCACGCCTTGTTCAATCAGCCACTCGATGGCTCGCCGCCCGTTTTCAACGACAAACCGGGTGGCGTCCGGCGCGCACAAGCCGTCGCCTGCCGTGTGCGTGTCGGCAATGTGTGCTTCCAGACTGTCTGTTGCGTCGAGCACCGCAGCGATGCCGCCCTGGGCCCACGCGCTGGCGCTGTCTGCTAGCGATCGCTTGGTGACAATGGCGACACTGCGGTGGTCAGCGAGGCGTAGAGCCAGTGATTGACCGGCAGCGCCGCTGCCTAGAATGATCACATCAAATTTGATATTCACGAACGCAAGCTTGAGTCGACGAAAGGTCGAGAGAATATCACGGAGCAATTGCCTGTCGGGCACCGACTGTTTGCAAACAAATTTTCAGAACCTTTTGATGCGCTGAAAGTCCATGTTCGTGTGCAGGTTGCTTGATCTTGTTTTGCGGGGCTCACGCGGCATCGCTATACTCTCGGAGTTTCACCCTTAATCCCGGAGCATCGAGCCGATCATGAGTGATCGCGAAACCGACCAACTGCTTGTCGAGCGCATACAGCGTGGCGACAAAGAAGCCTTTGGGCTGTTGGTCAGCAAATACCAACGCAAGCTGCACCGGCTTTTGTCCCGGCTTATCCGAGACCCGGCCGAAGTTGAGGATGTCGCGCAAGAAACATTCATCAAGGCTTACCGAGCCTTGGGTTCGTTTCGTGGCGACAGTGCTTTCTATACATGGCTGTATCGAATCGGGGTCAACACTGCCAAGAACTACCTCGTATCCACTGGGCGGCGTGCGCCGACAAGCACGGATTTTGATTCTTCCGAGGCTGAAACCTTTGAGGATGCAGAGCAACTTAGAGACAACAACACGCCTGAGCGATTGTTGATGACTCGGGAAATTGGTCAGACAGTGGAGACCGCGATGGCTGCGTTGCCGGAGGAACTTCGTACCGCGATCATGCTCCGAGAGATCGAGGGCATGAGTTATGAAGAGATTGCCAATATTATGGATTGCCCGATAGGAACGGTGCGCTCTCGAATCTTCAGGGCTCGCGAAGCCATATCCGAAAAATTGCGGCCGTTGCTTGATACGGCACCTGACAAACGTTGGTAGGTAAACACATGAAAGACGATGTTTCGAGTCTGCTTGATGGTGATCTTGACGAGTCGGCTGCGCAGCGGGCAGTTGACGCGATCCGGCGTGACGATTCAGCCAGAAAGCAATGGGAGGTTTATTGCCTGATCGGCGACAGCTTGCGCGGCGACTTGCAGTCAAGACCGGGTTTTGCTGATGACGTGATGGCGCGGATTCATTCCGAACCCACGGTGCTCGCTCCCCGGCGCGAAGCCGAAAACCCGGCACGCAAGTCTGCTAACAGTCCCCGCCGCTTGTTCGCCCTGGCTGCTTCGGTTGTGGCTTTTGGTGTGGTCGGTTGGAGCGTGGCCAGCCTGATTGGTGGGTCTGGCGTTGAGCCGATGATCATCGCTGATGAGCCAAACGGCGCGATTCTGGCGGTCGATAGTACCGAGCAGAATCGAAACTATGTATTCGTACATCAGGCAATGAACGGAGGGGGTACGGTTCCGAGTGCCATACACTTTGTTCGTACGGTGGCAACTGATGGCGGGGCAAATCGCTGATGCGCGCTCTCGTTTCACTTTTTGCAGTCTGCCTGCTGGCGGGTTTCTCCGGTGCCGGGTGGTCGCAGACAACCGACGAGGCGCTCAAGCTGCTTGGCAAGATTGCCAACGCCGGGCAACGCCTCAACTACAGCGGTGTCTTCGTGTATCAGTCTGGTGCCGGGTTCGAGACATCGCGTATCACGCATGTGGTGGATGCCAGTGGGGAGCGGGAACGACTTGAGGTGCTCGATGGTAGCCCGCGTGAAGTGGTTCGACGTAATCGTGAAGTCAGATGCGTTTTGCCGGACATCAAGACCGTAATCATTGATCGTTCAGGCCGCCAGCGGTCCTTTCCTTCACGACTGGGTGACTCCCACCGCTTGTTGGCTGAACACTACGAGGTTGTGTTGGCGGGTAACGAGCGTGTGGCCGGCATGGACACCCAGAGACTTTTTCTGGTGCCAAAGGATAATCTTCGCTACCGACACGAATTCTGGGTTGAAGTCGCTACCGGGTTGCTACTCAAATCCCGCATGCTGGACGAGTCCGGGTCGGTGGTCGAACAATTTGCTTTCACCGATGTGGTGATTGGCGATGCGGTTGACCAGTCGCTACTGAGGCCTCGCATTGAAACCGATGGCTGGCGTATCATCGACGCGGACGGGCATTCGGTGCCTCATGCTGAGTCGGGCTGGACGCTGTCGCAAGAGATGCCAGGTTTTGAGCTCAGGTCAGTGTCCAGTCGACCGCTTGGAAAAAACAACCAACCCATCCTTCACCTGATGTTCAGTGACGGCTTGTCAGCCATGTCGGTGTTCATCGAACCGGGCGAACTTGTATTGGACGGTGGTCTTGGGCCGATTGCGTCTGGACCGATCAATATCTACCGTCGATTGGTTGGTGATCAGTTGATTACCGTGCTGGGTGAAGTGCCCGTTGTTGCATTGCAGCGACTTGGTGATGCGCTCCAGCCAACACATTGACATGGTGTCTCCGGCTATTGACAATGTCTGGCCTTGGACTGTCAGACATGATTGAAGCGCGTGGAAAGGTGCTCCGTGTCGATCGTGGTTTGGTTTGGGTGAAGGTTAGCGACAAACTTCAGGGTTGTGGTCGTTGCGACGAGCCTGGAGGCTGTCGATCTGTCAAACTTGCCTACTCGATCAGGCCTCCGGAAGACGTATTTGCGCTGCCAGACTCGCTGGGTCTGGCAGCAGGTGATGCTGTTTTGGTGCGCATGCAGGACTATGGCCCGTTACTGGGTGCGCTGGGCAGCTATGGTCTTGGAGCACTTCTGATGGTATCGGGGGCAGGGCTTGGCCATTACCTCGCACCGATCGGCCATGAAGATTTCTATGCACTTGGCGGACTTGCCAGCGGTTTGCTGATGGCGTTCGTGATCAACCGCCTGTTCCACCGCAGCCGACGATGGCGCGGCGCCTTGAGCATGGAGTTGGTGCGAGACGACGGGGTATGCCTTGTGGAGAAACCCCGGTGAGTTCGCAAGGGCGTTGCTTCACAGTGCTTGGCCGCAGATGGTGTCATCTCTGTGAGCACATGGTAGAGGCCCTGCAGCCTATTGCCGATGAATTTGGCTGGAAGATCGAGGTGCTGGACGTGGATCAGGATGAGGCGCTGGAGTCGCGCTGGGGTTTGCTAATCCCGGTATTGCTCGCAGATGGCGTTGAATTGTGCCACTACCGCCTTGATATCACGGCTGTTCGCACGCATTGCCGCCGTTTTCCGATAGAATCCGGGTCCAAGTAGTTTCCGACTGACCAACGGGTGTCGATTGGCACCCTTTTTTGTTGTCTCATGCAACGTATCCGAAATTTCTCCATCATCGCCCACATCGATCACGGTAAATCTACCCTGGCCGATAGGTTGATTCATGCTTGTGGCGCCTTGTCCGACCGGGAAATGGAAGAGCAGGTGCTCGACTCCATGGACCTTGAGCGCGAGCGCGGCATTACCATCAAGGCTCAGACAGCGTCGCTTCAGTACAAGGCGCGAGACGGTCATATTTACAACCTCAATCTGATCGACACGCCGGGGCATGTTGACTTCTCTTACGAGGTCAGCCGTTCGCTTGCTGCCTGCGAGGGCGCGCTGCTGGTGGTCGATGCGTCGCAAGGTGTCGAGGCTCAAACTGTCGCCAACTGTTACACCGCGATAGAGCAGAATGTCGAGGTGATTCCGGTTCTTAACAAGATCGACTTGCCGGCCGCCGACCCGGAAAGTGCCCGCGCCGAGATCGAAGACATCATTGGTGTTGATGCCTCAGAAGCCACGCTGTGTTCTGCCAAAACTGGCGTCGGCATCGCCGAGGTGCTTGAAACCGTGGTCGCCCGGGTGCCGCCGCCAAAGGGTAACCCTGACGGTCCGTTGAAGGCCTTGATCATCGACTCTTGGTTCGACAACTATGTCGGGGTGGTGATTCTTGTGCGTGTTGTCGATGGTGTGCTCAAGCCCAAGGATCGCATTCTGTTGATGTCAAACGGCGCGCAATATCCATGTGACGAGGTCGGGGTGTTCACTCCTCGGTCAGTGGCCAGGGATCACTTGTCCGCAGGTGAAGTGGGTTTTGTGATTGCGGGTATCAAGGAGCTAAAGGCCGCCAAGGTCGGCGACACTGTCACCCTGGCCAATCGTCCGGCTGACACGCCCTTGCCGGGTTTCAGGGAGATCAAGCCGCAAGTGTTCGCTGGTTTGTACCCGGTTGAGTCCAGCGAATACGAGCAGTTGCGCGAGTCGCTCGAAAAACTTCAACTCAACGATGCCTCACTTCAGTTTGAGCCGGAGGTTTCGCAGGCTTTGGGTTTTGGTTTCCGTTGTGGTTTTCTCGGCATGCTGCATATGGATATCGTGCAGGAGCGCCTGGAGCGTCAGTTCGACATGGATCTCATCACCACGGCACCTACCGTGGTTTATGAGGTGCTGATGAACAGTGGCGAGGTCATGCGCATTGAAAATCCGGCCAAGCTGCCCGATCTGTCCAAAGTGGCCGAGATCCGCGAGCCCATCATTACTGCTACCATCTTTTTGCCGCAGGAATACGTAGGCCCGGTCATCACGCTGTGCAACCAGAAGCGTGGGATGCAGGTCGACATGCGCTACATGGGGCGTCAGGTGCAACTGATCTACGACATGCCGATGAACGAGGTCGTCATGGATTTCTTCGATCGCCTCAAATCTGTTTCGCGCGGCTATGCATCGCTGGACTATGAGTTCAAGGAGTATCGTCCGGCTGATCTGGTCAAGCTTGACCTTATGGTCGGTGGAGAGAAGGTAGACGCCTTGTCGGTGATTGTGCACCGAGGCAGTGCGCAGTATAGAGGCCGCGAACTGGCTACCAGGCTGCGGGGCTTGATCCCGCGTCAGATGTTTGACGTGGCTGTACAGGCTGCCATTGGCTCCCACATCATTGCGCGCGAAACCATCAAGGCGCTCCGCAAGAACGTGCTCGCCAAGTGCTATGGAGGTGATATTTCCCGAAAGCGCAAGCTGCTCGAAAAGCAGAAGGAAGGCAAGAAACGCATGAAGCAAGTAGGCAACGTGGAGATACCTCAAGAAGCCTTTCTTGCGGTTCTTCGCACCGATGAAGGAAAGTGATTCGTGCTTTCACACAGGCTGGCTGTGCGCGGATCTGACATGTTTTGGGAGTGGATGTGAACTTCGCACTGATTCTTTTTGTGCTGTTGATCTTCACTGGTGCGCTGTGGGCGCTGGATCGGTTTCACGCCCGCAAACTCAGGCCAGCGAATGCACCCGCTCCCTGGTGGGTGGAGTATGGTGCCAGTTTCTTTCCGGTGATCCTGATCGTGTTTACGCTACGCTCGTTTGTCGTGGAGCCTTTCCGGATTCCTTCTGGCTCGATGATCCCGACTCTCGTCGTGGGTGACTTCATTCTGGTTCAAAAGTGGTCTTATGGCATCCGTTTGCCAGTCATCAACAAGAAGATCATCGACGTGGCTGACCCTGAGCGAGGCGACGTCATGGTGTTTCGCTATCCGGCTGACCCGCGCCTGGATTACATCAAGCGGGTTGTTGGCCTGCCTGGCGATCGCGTGCAATATCACAACAAGCGCTTGACCATCAATGGCAAACCGGTGGAGTTGCAACGCGAGGAAGACTACCTGCATCCGGACCGTCTGTATTACTCGCCGCGCTTTACCGAGAAACTTGGCGCGGTGAGTCATTCGATTCTCATCGAGCAGGATGTGCCACCCTTTGTACCGCAAATCATGGACTTTCCACACCGCAACAATTGCACCTACACCGCGACCGGTGTGAGTTGTGTTGTGCCGGAAGGACATTACTTTGTGATGGGTGATAATCGTGACGCCAGCAGTGACAGTCGTGTGTGGGGTTTCGTGCCCGATCAAAACATTGTCGGACGGGCTTTCTTTGTCTGGTTCAACTTCAGCGACATGAAGCGAATCGGGAGCTTTAACTAATGAGTACGGCACCCCTGGCCAGGCGTCAGCGTGGCATCAGTCTGATTGGTTTGATGATTGTTGGCGCCATGCTGGCCTTCGTGTTGTTGCTCGGGTTTCGAACGGTGCCGGCGCTCAATGAATACCTGGCGCTCCAGCGTATCGTCAAAGTTGTGGCGACCGAAGGGCAGCAATCTGCCAGCAATGCTGACATGCGTACCAGCTTCGACAGACGTGCCCAGATTGACAGTGTCACCAGTGTCACCGGGCGAGACCTGATGATTACCCGCGAGGCGGGTGTTGTAGTGGTTGCTGTCGCCTGGGAGCGGCGTGTGCCGGTGGCTGGCAATGTCAGCCTGCTTTTCGAATTCAATGCAAGAGGATTTGGGCGCTAGTGGAATCTGCATTTCGACAACTGGAAGACCGGATTGGCTATCGCTTTCGCAACTCCGGTTTGCTGGTTGAGGCGCTTACCCATCGCAGCTATGGTTCGCCGAACAACGAGCGGCTTGAGTTTCTGGGTGACAGTGTTCTCAATTGCCTGATCGCCATTCGTCTCTGCGAGCGTTTTCCGTCACTGCGTGAAGGGGAGTTGTCTCGCTTGCGGGCATCGTTGGTGCGCCAGGAAGGCCTTCATCCGGTGGCAGAACACCTTGATCTTGGGCGATGGTTGCGCCTGGGCGATGGTGAGCGCAAGAGCGGTGGACATCGTCGCCCTTCAATTCTGGCTGATGCGCTGGAGGCGCTTATTGCGGCTGTGCATCTGGATGGTGGTTTTGGTGCGGCGCAGGTCTTTGTAGATACTATCTACTCCGATCAATTTGACCAGCTTGACCCCCAGGATGTGTTGAAGGACCCAAAAACTGCGCTGCAGGAGTGGTTGCAGGCGCGCAAGAAGCCTTTGCCGGAGTACGTGACACTTGAAGTCCACGGCGAGGCTCATTCTCAGGATTTTGAAGTGGCTTGTGTGGTCAAATGCATGGGCGTGCGCCAGGTAGGACGCGGCACCAGCCGACGTGCCGCCGAGCAGCAGTCAGCCAAAGCCGCTCTGGAGCAGTTGAAAAAAACATGAACGACACCACCGCGGAACAGACGCCGGTTTTTCATACCGGTTTCGTCGCCATTGTCGGCCGCCCGAATGTGGGCAAGTCGACCCTGCTCAACCGACTCATTGGGCAAAAGATCAGCATTGTCTCGCGCAAGGCGCAGACCACTCGTCACCGCGTTAATGGGGTGTTGACCGAGGAGGGGGCGCAGTTCATTTTCGTTGATACGCCGGGTTTTCAGATGAGGCATCGCAATGCCCTCAACCGCGCCATGAACCGTAGCGTGACACAGGCGCTGAACGATGTAGATGCGGTGTTCTTTGTCATTGAGGCTGGGCGTTTTGGAGAGGATGATCGCAAGGTGGTCGAGGTATTGCCGCAAAACGGCAAGGTGGTACTGGTCATCAACAAGATTGACCGCCTGGCCGACAAGCGAGTGTTGCTCCCTTTCATTGCTGAGGTGAGCGCGGCGTTTCAGTTTGCTGAAATCGTGCCGCTCAGCGCAGAGAAGGACAAGAACATCGACGTCCTGCTGTCGGTGGGCAGGGCCATGCTGCCCGAGGGGCCACCGGTTTTTGGCGAGGATGACATCACCGATCGTAGCGAGCGTTTTCTGGCGGCCGAGTTTTTGCGTGAGAAACTGTTCCGCTTGCTTGGCGATGAGCTTCCCTACGGAATCGCGGTCGAAATCGAAAAGTATGAAACTGAAGGCAATCTGCGGCGAATCTTTGCTGCAGTGATCGTGGATCGCGAGAGCCATAAGGGCATAGTGATTGGTCGCAAGGGCGAGCAACTCAAGCGTATCTCCAGCGAAGCGCGGGTTGATCTGGAGAAGTTGTTCGATTGCAAGGTCTATCTTGAAGTCTGGGTAAAGGTCAAGCAGGGCTGGGCCGACGACGAACGTGCCCTCAAGAGCCTGGGCTACGAATAGCAAGCGGGTAGCTGACCGCCTCCCGGATTTATCTTCCAGCAAGGATCAGAAACGCGGTGAGTCAAAGACAGCGCGTCGATCAGCAGCCAGGCTTCGTGCTACACACCTATCCTTGGCGAGAAACCAGCCTAATCGTCGAGGTGTTCTCGCGCGATCATGGTCGTGTGGCCATGGTCGCCAAGGGCGCACGTCGTCCCATGTCTGCGCTGCGCGGCGTGCTGATGGCCTTTCAGCCCCTGCGGCTTGACTGGTCTGGCGGCGGGGAGGTCAAGACCCTGGTGCGTGCTGAATGGCAAGGCGGTCAACCGTTGCTTTCCGGGAGAGCGCTGCTGTGTGGTTATTATCTGAATGAATTGCTGGTCAAACTGTCCGCGCGTGAAGATGCACACCCTGCGTTGTTCGAGGCCTACGCACAGTGCTTGCGCGACTTGGCTGCTGGTCAGGCGTTACCCCCGATTCTGCGCCGATTCGAGCTGGTATTGTTGAGCGAGCTTGGCTATGCAGTGTTGCTCGATCATGAGGCCCGCAACGGCGATGCAGTGACTGACAAGACAAACTACCTCTATATAATTGAGCAGGGTCCTGTTGAGCTCATGGAGGGTGATGAGCTTGGCAACAGCGAAGGCGTGATTCTGGCGGGTCGTGTGTTGCTTGACATGGCGGCAGGGGACTTCTCCGCGCCCGAAACCCTGGTGCAGAGCAAAAGCCTGCTGCGCCTGCTGATCAATCACTATCTCGGCGGTCAGACGCTGCAATCGCGCCGGGTATTTACGGAGTTGCAATCGCTGTGATCGAGCTTGGTGTCAATATCGACCATGTTGCCACGCTGCGCCAGGCGCGGCGTGGTTGGGAGCCCGACCCTGTGTGGGCGGCTGTGGAGGCCCACCTGGGTGGGGCCGATGGCATTACCATTCATCTGCGCGAGGACCGTCGGCATATCGGTGACGACGATGTGCGCCGGTTGCGTGAGCTGACCCAGGTGAAGCTCAACCTCGAAATGGCTGCGACTGACGAGATGGTCGGCATCGCCTGCCTCACACGCCCCGAAATGGCCATGCTGGTGCCTGAGGGGCGCCAGGAGGTGACCACAGAAGGGGGTTTGGACATTGTGTCGCAAAAGGAATACCTCACCGATGTGGTGGCGCGGCTTGCCGATTCAGGTATTGTCACCAGCGTATTCATTGATCCGGACCCCGCCCAGATTGAGGCGGCGGCACTCATCGGTGCCCGCGTGTGCGAGATTCACACCGGCCCTTATGCGCATGCCTTTCATTGCGCTGGGCGGGATGTCGATAGTCCGGAGGTGATGCGTCAACTCGACAAGATCCGCTTGGCGGGTGAAACCATTCGCGCGCTGGGCATGCGCTTTAACGCCGGTCATGCCCTCAACTATTACAACGTGCAACCGGTTGCCGCCTTGCCCGGTGTGCGCGAACTGCACATTGGGCACGCGATTGTCAGTCGGGCCATGTTTGTCGGCTTGCGTGCAGCGGTTGGCGAGATGAAGCGCCTGATGCGTGAGGGCGCCGAGCAGGGAGCACGCAGCGCGTGATCTACGGCATTGGCACCGACATCGTGCGCGTTGACCGTCTGTCGGCATCGCTGGGGCGCCATGGCGAGCGCTTTGCCGCGCGCATCCTGGCAGACCGCGAGCTGGATGACTTTGCCGCCAGTGCCGACAGACCGCGTTATCTGGCCAAGCGTTTTGCTGCCAAAGAGGCTTTTGGCAAGGCGCTGGGCACTGGCGTTGCTGTGCCCGCCACGCTGCATGCGGTGGCGGTGACGCACGACGCGCTGGGCAAGCCGCTCTATGTTTTTGATGACCGGCTTGCCGCATTCATGAAGGAGCGACACTTGAGTGCGCATCTGAGCTTGTCGGATGAGGCTGATTATGTGGTGGCGTTTGCGCTGATCGAGACGCGCGCCACCACCGTGGAGCACGCTTCATGATGACAAACCTGCCCTTGAGTCTGCCGCTCGGTCCGGTCATGCTTGATGTGGCCGGCACGGCACTTGATGAGGATGAGCGTGAGCGTCTGTGTGATCCGCTGGTGGGCGGGGTCATTTTGTTTGCACGCAATTTCGTCGATTCGGAGCAGTTGTGTGCGCTCACTGCCGAGATTCGTAGCCTGCGTGAGCCAGCCTTGCTGATTGCCGTTGACCACGAAGGTGGTCGGGTGCAGCGTTTTCGTACTGACGGTTTTACCCGTTTGCCGGCTATGCGTCAGTTGGGCGCGCTATGGACAAAAGATCATGTGGGAGCACTGGAGGCCGCGCGTCACACTGGCCTGGTGCTGGCCGCAGAGTTGGTCGCGCATGGTGTTGAGCTGAGTTTTACCCCGGTTCTCGATCTCGATTATGGCGTCAGCCGGGTGATTGGCGACCGCGCCTTCCATCGCGACCCGCAAGTGGTGTCTTCGCTGGCAGGCGCCTTGTGTGCTGGCATGCAGGATGCCGGTATGGGCAGCGTTGGCAAGCATTTCCCTGGGCATGGCTTCATTGAGGCCGATTCTCACCACGAAATTCCGGTGGATCAGCGAGACTTTGACGCCTTGTGGCTGGACGACATGCAGCCCTACCGCCATCGGCTGCTGAAGCGACTCGCTGGCGTGATGCCGGCACATGTCATCTATCGCCACATAGACCCGTTGCCGGCGGGTTTCTCGCGTTTCTGGTTGCAGCAGATTTTGCGCGAGCGCCTGAATTTTGACGGCGTGGTGTTCAGTGATGACCTGACCATGGAAGGTGCCACCGTGGCGGGGGACATCCTGGCCAGAGCGCGTGCCGCCCATGCGGCTGGTTGCGACATGGTGCTGGTGTGCAATCGCCCCGACCTTGCGGTCGACCTGCTCGACCGTTGGGCTCCCGAGGTCAGCGAAGCCAGTCGCCAGCGCATTCTGCGACTGAAACCGAAAGCGCGTCACGCGGACCCTTTTGCGCTTGAGCTTGACCCGGCCTATCGCGCGGCTCGGACAGCCGTGACGCAACTGCTGGAGCAGCCAGCGTGAGCGACAGCGCACCGGCACAAGACGCGCCGGCGCCGCAGTTTGACGCGCGGAGTTTTCTCAGAGGCGTGCCCGACAATCCCGGGGTATACCGGATGATCGGAGCTGACGAGAAGGTTCTTTATGTCGGCAAGGCCAAGAATCTCAAGCGTCGGGTGTCCAGCTATTTTCAGCGTACCCAGCCGAGCCCGCGCATCGCCATGATGGTGTCGCAGATTCAGCGGGTCGATGTGACGCCAACGCGCTCCGAAGCTGAAGCGCTCATTCTTGAAAACAACCTGATCAAGGAGTTGTCGCCGCGTTACAACATTCTGTTTCGCGACGATAAATCCTATCCGTATATCAGTCTTACGGGTGACGGGTTTCCCCGGCTGGCTTATCACAGGGGTGCATTTGCCAAGGGGGCGCAATATTTCGGCCCTTTTCCCAATGCCTGGGCGGTGCGCGAGAGCATTCATCTGCTACAAAAGACCTTTCGCCTGCGCACCTGCGAAAATCCAGTGTTTCATAATCGTTCCCGTCCCTGCTTGCTGCACCAGATCAAGCGTTGCACTGCGCCCTGTGTTGGCCTGATTGAAAAGGAAGCCTATGCTGCCGATGTGCGGCTTGCGTCGCGTTTTCTGGAGGGACGAGCCAGCGAAGTGATTGATGACATAACGCAGCGCATGAACATTGCCGCCGAACGACTCGCCTTTGAAGAGGCTGCGCTGTTGCGGGATCAGGTACGGGTGTTGCAAGCAGTGTTGCACAGGCAGTTTGTCGATAGTCGCAAGGACGAGGACGTCGACATCATTGCAGCAATCGAAAACGGCGGGGTGGTATGCGTCAATATTGCCATGGTGCGCGGTGGGCGTCATCTTGGAGACAGACCGCAGTTTCCGAGTGCGGGCGCCGGTGTGAACGCGGTGGATGCTTTGCTGGCCTTTGTCGAGCAGCATTATCGTGATCACGCGATTCCAGCCCGCCTTCTGGTCAATCAGCCGGTGGCGGCGATCAAGCAGGTGCTGGCCGATGTGAGCGACAAGCCGTGCGCGGTGATCCAGCCGCGACATGCCGCTGAAAAGGCGTGGATGGAGATGGCCGAAGGCAATGCAGACCTTGCCATTCAAGGCAGGCAGCGCGATACCGGCCGAATTGAACGTCGCCTTGATGCCTTGCGTGATGCGCTCGATTTGCCAGAGTTGCCTGCTCGTATCGAGTGTTTTGATATTTCTCACACCATGGGCGAGGCCACAGTCGCCTCGTGCGTGGTGTGTGAAAACGGCGCCATGAAAAAGGCTGATTATCGCCGCTACAACATTGCCGGCATCACGCCTGGTGACGACTTTGCCGCGATGCGCCAAGTGCTGGAGCGTCGCTATGGCAAGCTGGCTGCTGGCGAGGGGCTGAGACCAGACCTCATTCTGATTGACGGTGGGAAAGGCCAGGTCGGCGTGGCGCTGGATGTGCTCACCGAGCTTGGGCTGGAGTCTCTCGCCATGATTGGCGTGGCAAAGGGTGAGGGGCGCAAGGCCGGACTGGAGTCGCTGGTGTCGGCTGACGGGCAAGAGGTCACCCGCCTGCCGTCGGACCATCCTGCGCTACACCTGATTCAGGAGATCCGGGACGAGGCGCATCGTTTTGCGATCACGGGTCACCGCGCGCGTCGCGCCAAGGCCAGACTGGGGTCACGGCTGGAGGACATTGCGGGTGTGGGGGCGGTGCGGCGGCGCAAGCTGATTGAAGCCTTTGGTGGTCTGGGTGGCGTGCGTGAGGCTACGGTTGAGGACTTGTGCCGGGTTGACGGCATTAATGAAGAGCTGGCCCAGCGTATTCACCGGCACTTCCGCTGATCCCGGGGTGTCAGGGTCGCGGTTGAGTGTGATCCGCCTTTTGCAGATTGCCGATGGCGGATTTCAGCTTGGCGATTCCCGCCTCGTCCCAACCTGCCGGTTCGCTGATCGCACGCCAGGCGTCTATGTAGTGCTCGGTGGCATAGACATGACCAAAGCCCGGAGGAGACTGGTCTGCAGCAGCAATGTCCACCGCAAGCTGCAACATGGTGACGACCGGAAACCAGCGCAGACTCGGGGTCACATCATGCCCACGTTCGCCACTCAGCCAGGCAGGCTCTCGCATGAAGGCGAAGGGGTCGA
This sequence comes from Azoarcus sp., assembly GCA_036734105.1. GTDB lineage: Bacteria > Pseudomonadota > Gammaproteobacteria > Burkholderiales > Rhodocyclaceae > Azoarcus_F. The sequence continues at coordinate 28,298 of DAIMZH010000012.1, forward strand.
AGAAGGTCACCGGGTCGCTCGCGTATTGCAAATACACAATCCGCAGCGGCCCCCAAGGAGCATCAAAGTCGGCCAGCCGGGTATGCTGATTGGCAAAGCGGATCACCGAGCCGTCGCGAAAGCGCGGCAGCCAGGCCGGTGTGTCGGGGTCGCGGTTGTTCATGACCCAGCGCCAGGTCGGGCTGCGAAAGGGCGGGCCGCTCCACAGCGCACCGTGCAGGGGGTCGCCGACGATATCCCACATGTCGGCCGAGTGCTCGGAGTTGAGGGCACCGAGGCTGAGTCCATGCAGATAGAGGCGTGGCCTGTTGTCGACCGGCAGTGTTCGCCAGTGGTCGTAAATGGTGCGAAATACGGTTTTGGCCGTGTCGGCACCATAATCTGGCTGGGCGAGTAGCGACAACCAGCTTGGCAGGTAGGAATACTGCACTGCCACGCTTGCGATATCACCGTGATGAAGATACTCCGCGCTGTTGGTTGCACCAGGGTCTACCCAGCCTGTGCCTGTGGGGGTGGTGATGACCAGTATGCTGCGCTCGAAAGCACCAACACGTTTGAGCTCCGCGAGCGCCAGCTCGGCGCGTTGCACCATGTTGTCAGCCGAGTTCAGGCCGACGTAGACGCGGATTGGCTCGCGCGCCGGTAGTCCGGTCACACTCTCTATGTCATTGCGGTTTGGGCCCGAACCGACAAACCGGCGCCCCTGCCTGCCCAGATCCTGCCACGCTATCAGCGAGGATGCGCTGCCGGTTCTGAGGGGATTCCACGGAGCATCTACCTCGGCCTCTATCAGGGCATCGAGCTGACTGAAGGACTTGTCGAACGCGTTCATGGCCGAGCGCGCCATCACCCCGTTGGCCAGTGTCCAGAAGACATACAACGAAAAACAAACGGCTACTGCTGCCGAAAGTCGCGGTGGCACGATCCGATTGAGTTTGCTGGACACCACATGCGTGGTGAGGGTGAACAGACGCGCAAACAGCAGGAGCACAACGAAAACCGTGCTCGCAATCAGACCAACGCTGAACGGTCGGCTGGTTTCAACCGGTGGCAAACCCATTAGCGCATGAACCGAGTTCTGCCACTCGGAGGCCTGTATCAGGAAGGCAATGGCGATACCCAGACATACCAGACCAAGCAAGCCCTTAAGCACCCAGCGCGAGCGCCCACGTGCCACTGGAAGCTCGATATAGTGCCACAGCCAGCGACCCAGTACGCCCAGGCCATAGCCCGCCGCTACGGCCATGCCGGACAACAGCCCCTGCATGGTAAATGGACGGGGAACCAGGCTGGGCGTGAGCGACAGTGCAAAAAACAAAGTACCGAGAATCAGGCCGACAACTGACAGCGAGCGCAAAAAGCGTTCGAGCAGTCGTCGTGTTGTATGGGTCAGTGCTCTCATTCCGGGGGCTGACTCAAGCCTGACGAATGCGCCCGAGCAAGGCGGTTGTCGAGCGCTCGTGTTCAAACGGTATGGAGTGCACGCTACCTCCCCAGGCCTCCACATCGCTGGCGCCGACGATACATTCCACCGGCCAGTCGCCGCCTTTCACGAGGATGTCCGGGCGGGCGTCGAGAATGCGTAGAATGGGCGTGTCTTCGTCGAACCAGGTCACCAGATCGACACAGCGCAGGGAGGCCAGTACGGCAAGCCTGTCTTCCAGCGGGTTGACCGGTCGGTCGTCACCCTTCCCGAGTCGTCTGACTGAGGCGTCGGTGTTCAACGCCACCAACAAGGCTCCCCCAAGCGCGCGCGCCTGTGACAGGTAGGTCGCATGGCCACGGTGCAGGATGTCGAAACATCCGTTTGTAAAAACCAGAGGACGCGGCAGAAGGGCGACCCGCTCACGTAGTTGTTGCGGCGAACATACCCGGTGTTCAAATTCCGGGCGAGGGTAGGTGGGCGACATGAGACACCTTGCAGTGACGGAAACAAGCGCAAGAATAACGCACACCACCTTGCACAAGGTCGAAAACGCCGCTTTGAGCTTTCGCAACAGAGGTTTTTAGTTGCCCTTCAATCTTAGTTAAGGTGTGCTGCCCGCCAACGCGCAAGCTGTTCGAGTGCGTGACGGAGATTGTCCACTACTTCCACACCTTCAAGTTGACTGCGTTTGGACCCCAGTAAGGCCCCGCCCGCCCATATCTCGATTGCAGAGGGCAGCATGCGTCGGAGCTGGTTGAGGCCATCCACTGCCTGCCTCACCGGAAAGGCGGTGCTGAAGGACAAGGCCACAACGTCAAATTGGCCTGCGGTCGCAGCATTGGTGAGATCGCCCAAAGGTGTTTGTATGCCAAGTGAAATGCAGCTCGCCCCCTCGGGCACAAGCACTGCTTCAGCCATGAGCAAGCCAATGCTGTGCAGTTCGTCCGGGAAAGTGGTCAGTAGTATGCGGGGACGGCCGCCGCTGCCGCCGTGACTGCCGATCGCGGTGCGCAGCACGTTTTGCATCAGCTCGGAGTAGAGATGTTCCTCACTGACGTCCAGTTCGCCACGCACCCAAGCTTGCCCAACCATGAAGCTGAGCACCGGGACGATGTCGCAGGCGAATTTCTGCAAACCGTGCTTCAGCATCAGTTGCTGAAGCAGGGTTCGCAACTCGCGGCTGCGATGCATGCAGATGAGCTCCAGAAAAGCAGCCTCTGACACTTCCGGTGTCATCGTTTCGGTAGCTTTCTCGCCGGTTTCCTCCAGCAACGCGGAGAGCTGCTCCAGGCTCGAATTGACTATTTTTGCCGGACGTTTGCCTTGATCAAGCAGTCGTCGGATCAGTCGTAGCTTTTCGACCTGGTCTGCTGGATAGATCCGGTCGCCATTGTCGTCACGCAGCGGTGTGGGAAAACCGTAGCGACGTTCCCAGACGCGCAAGGTGTCCTTACTCAGACCGGTGTCACGTTCAACGGTGGAGATATTGGCGTATTCGTTCATTAATTTACTTTTTGTCTTGGACAAAGTCTTGACATCTGGTTTCAATGCTTCTATCTTAGAGCTGTGCTCACCAATTGTCTAGGACAAAAACCATGAAAACCCTGACCTATCCAAAAGTCGCGAAGGCTCTGATCGTTATGGGCAGTCTCGTTGTCATGAGTGCTATATGGCTTACCAGTCCCGCTCAGGCGGAGGCTGTTTCAAGCGAAACCGGAAAAACTTGTTCAGGCATGGCTGTCCTGGACAAAAACAAGCAAGCCTTGGACATGAAATTGATGGTGCATCGACCTTTCGGGGCGCCCATCATCGTTTTGACCGATATTTGAACCCAACCCACCTTTCAGTTTGAAGCAAGGAGAGATCATGAACGCCCCTGAGAAGCTTTTTCTTCCCGATGTCCAGTCCAGCGCAGATCACAGAGCGCTGGCCATCCAGCAGGTTGGTGTGCGTGGTCTGCGCTATCCGATTCGTCTTCGCCGTGTGGATGGAGACCCGGTCCACACGGTTGCCACCGTGGAAATGACCGTAGGATTGCCGCCCGAGGTGAAGGGTACGCACATGTCTCGATTCGTGGAGATTCTGGAGCGAGATCGTGACGCGCTCGATCTGGCTGGTCTGCAAGTGATGTTTGTGGAAATGCTGGAGCGCCTTGAGGCCGACAGCGGGCGCGTGCTGATGCGTTTCCCCTACTTTATTCGCAAGGCTGCGCCGGTGTCAGGCGTGGAGAGCCTGATCGATGTCGATGCAGAGTTGCGAGTCGAGAAGCGGGTGGGCGGCATTGCCGCGGTGACTGTCAAGGTTATTGCGCCAGTCACCAGTCTTTGTCCTTGTTCAAAGAAGATATCAGACTATGGCGCGCACAATCAGCGGTCCCACATCAGCATTACCGCTCAATTGCGCGAGGATGTGAGTATTGAAGAGTTGGTGCGAGTCGCTGAAGACGAAGCTTCGTGCGAAGTGTTTGGTTTGCTCAAGCGACCGGACGAGAAGTGGGTCACTGAGCGCGCCTATGACAACCCCAAGTTCGTTGAGGACCTGGTTCGTGACATTGCGCTGCGCCTGCAGAACGACTCGCGGGTTGCGGCCTGGGTGGTCGAATCGGAGAACTTCGAATCCATTCACAATCACTCGGCTTATGCGCTCATCGAGGGAGTAAACCGATGACTGACAGCGAGCGACGCAATTTCCTGGTGCTGCACCGTGCATGCGGTGCGAGGCAAATTCCCCTGAGCAGGCGTGGTTATGCTGCGGTGCAGGCGCGACGTCAGTCACGGCTCAGGCTTGTCGCCGCGCGGCGCTAGCAGGGGGAGAATCATGGATCTTGGTGAAGCAAGTCGCATTGCAACAGGTCCCGGTCGGCGCATCGCTGTGGTGGGTTCCGGTATTTCCGGACTGGCTACTGCTTGGCTTCTGTCACGTGACCACGCGGTCACCCTGTTTGAGTCCGGCGACTATTTTGGTGGTCACACGAACACCGTGGATGTGACACTTGAAAGGCAATCCTTTGGTGTGGATACCGGCTTTCTGGTTTTCAACCGCAAGACCTATCCCAACTTGTGCGCTATGTTTGCGTTGCTGGGTGTGCCGGTGGTCGAATCCGAGATGTCGTTTTCAGTAAGCCTGGAACAACCAGACGTCGAATGGGCTGGGTCGGACCTCAGTACCGTGTTCGCCCAGCGCAGCAATTTGCTGAAGCCGAGCATGTGGAGAATGCTGGCGGACATTATTCGCTTTAATCGCGAGGCCACTCGGTTGGCAAGGAGCGGCGACCTGACCGACGTGCCTCTCGGACACTGGCTGCTGGAACGCGGTTTCAGCAGCATTTTTCGTGATCGCTACCTGCTTCCCATGGCAGCCGCGATCTGGTCCTGCCCAACTGCCACCATGCTCGATTACCCGGTAGCAACCTTTGTCCGGTTTTGTCACAACCACGGCTTGCTTCAAGTCAGCGACAGGCCAAAATGGATGACGGTCAAGGGCGGAGCACGGGAATATGTACGGCGTATCGTCCAAGAGTTGCCGGATGCGCGCAAGCGCTGTCCGGTCGGTCGTGTCATGCGGGACGAGTCCGGGGTGTGGATATCGAGCGTACGCGGTACCGAGCGTTTCGAGGAGGTTGTGCTTGCCTGCCATAGCGATCAGTCACTGCGTATTCTTGGTGATGAGGCAACACCGGCTGAGCGCAGTCTTCTTTCTGCAGTCCCGTACCAGAAAAATCGTGCCGTGCTGCACACTGATATCAGCCTGCTACCGCGTCGCCAAAAGGTATGGTCGGCGTGGAATTACATGGCTGGCATGGAGACCGAAGCGCAGCAGCCGGTGTCGGTCAGCTACTTGCTCAATGTGCTGCAGCCGTTGCCAACCGATACGCCGGTGATTGTGTCGCTCAACCCACATCGTGAACCTGCTGCGCGTCACGTGATTCGCAGCTTTGACTATGAGCACCCGGTTTTTGATCGCGCGGCGATCGATGCACAACAGCGCCTGAACAGCATACAGGGACGCAAACGTACCTGGTTTGCCGGTGCGTGGACGGGCTACGGTTTCCATGAGGATGGGCTCAAATCAGCGTTGGATATTGTTGAGCGATTGGGAAGTACGGTGCCGTGGCGTGAGCCGCTCAACGGTTCAATCGTGCGTGGTTCTGGCAGTTTGTCTGATGCTGATGACCACAAAACCCGCACGCAAGCGCAGCAAAAAGCGCGGAGCCTGGCATGAAGAGTCCGGGCGACCGAAAGGGAGCACGCCGCGCTGCGCTTGACGCAACAGTCTGCTTTGGCGCAGTCATGCACGAGCGTCACGCGGTTTCGCACAACCGTTTTGTTTACCCCGGAGCCTTCCTGCGCTTGCCATTGAGTCGGCTTGACGAACTCGACGTAGCGTTATTGGGCATTGAACAGCCAAGTGTGTTCTCCTTTCGGAGTTCAGACCACGGCGCTCGTGATGGCACGCCCTTGCTGCCTTGGATCCGGCATCTGCTCTCCATGCAGGGTCTGGCCGATGTGGCCGACGGGGAGGTGATGCTACACACCATGCCGCGCATGTTTGGCTATGTGTTCAACCCGGTCAGTTTCTGGTTTTGTCATGACGTGTCAGGCGAACTGAGGGTGGTTCTGGCTGAGGTGAACAACACCTTTGGCGAGACTCACCGCTATCTCGTGCACCATGACGATCTGAGCATGATTCAACATGGCGACGAGTTTCTAGCCAAAAAAGTGTTTCATGTCTCGCCCTTTTTTCCGGTCAGCGGTGAATACCGCTTCAGATTTGAGTCACATGAAGGCTTGCACGCCGTATCGATTGACTACTACGACAACGGACAGCTTCAGTTGTGCACACGCGTTGCCGGCCGTGCTCAGCCGCTTGATGGCCATGCCATGCGCCGTTGGTTGCTACGTTTGCCCCTGATGACTTTTGGTGTGATGGCCCGCATTCACTGGCAGGCAATGCGGTTATGGTTAAAAAAGGTGCGTTTCCACCGTAAGCCGACCCCACCCCTTGAGGAGACGACAACATGAACACCATGGAACAGGTACTGGGCAGATACTGCCCGCAACAACATGCCAGCCTGCCACGCTCTGCAAGACTGGCTTTCGGATTGCTCGACCAGCTAGAGCATGGTGCGCTGGCGGTGAGTCTGCCCAACGGCGAGTCACTGAGAGTGGGGCACGGACCTTTGGTCGCCCAGTTTCGGCTGCGCAGCTTCGACACGCTCGACCGTGCTTTGGCGACAGGCGATATCGGTCTTGCCGAGGCTTGGATGGATGGCGACTGGGAAACAGACGATCTGGCTGCCTTGCTTGTGCTGTTGTCGCGCAACCGTGAAGCGTTGGGGCGTGCGGTTTACGGTCGGTCACTGCAGCTTGTCGGGCATCGGTTGTGGCACCTGCTGCGCGCTAACACCAAGACCGGATCGCGCCGCAACATCGAGGCGCACTACGACCTCGGCAATGACTTCTATTCGCTCTGGCTGGACAGCACCATGACGTACTCGGCTGCCATCTTTGATACGCAATCCGACTCATTGGAGTCAGCGCAGCTTCGGAAATACCGCCGCATTCTGGATCGGCTGGGCGCGACTGCGGGCCAGACCATTCTTGAGGTCGGCTGCGGCTGGGGCGGTTTCGCCGAAGTGGCCTGCCGGGAATATGGTTGCACTGTACTTGGCCTCACCCTGTCCCCGTCACAACTTGCATATGCACGGCAGCGTGCGGAGCAGGGCGGTTTTGCTGACAAGGTGCGCTTTGAACTGTGTGACTACCGGGATGTACGAGGGCATTACGACCATGTCGTATCAATCGAAATGATTGAAGCGGTGGGTGAACGGTTCTGGCCAGTCTATTTTGACCAGTTAAGTGCGCTGCTGCGGCCCGGCGGACGCTGTGTTGTGCAGGCCATTACCATTCGTGACGATTTGTTCGGGGCATACCGGCGTGGCACAGATTTCATCCAGCGCTATGTCTTTCCCGGCGGCATGCTACCCAGTCCGGCTGTCATACAGCGCCAGGCAGCGCGCGCCGGGCTAAAGGTGGATGGCGATTTTTCCTTTGGGGCAGATTACGCCAGAACGCTCGCCTTGTGGCATCAGGATTTTCAAAGTCAGGCTTCGGCGGTCAAGTCCCAAGCTTACCCGGAGGGCTTCTTGCGCATGTGGCGATTCTATCTGGCCTACTGCGAGGCTGGCTTCCGCACAGGAGACATCGATGTTCACCACTACGAATTTGTCCACGCCACGTCGACAAGCGATGCACGCTGATCCTGACCGACACTTGCGGGCCCTGCGCTGGAGGGCGCTGCTACGCTGGCTGCTGCTCACCGCGCTGGTCAGCGCTATGATGGGAGCGGTCGTGGCCGTGCGTGCACAGTCCACCCCTGGATACCACCTTCCGATTGTGCAGAACCTCGCCGAACAAGGCTGGCGTCCCGTAGGGGAGGGTAGCCTGCGCTGGTTTGGATTCCGGGTCTACCGTGCTGCGTTGTGGACGCCTGCCGGGCAATCCTGGCAGGGTAGTGGTGAGTTTGCCTTGATCATAGAGTACCAACGCGACATCACCGCGCAGCGCCTGGTGGAAGCCAGCGTAACTGAAATGCGTCGCCTGACGCTGGCAGACGATACAAGGATCAGCGCATGGCGCCCCTTGCTTGAGCAGGCTTTTCCGGACGTGGTCGCTGGTGATGTGATTACCGGGGTGATGAAGGCCAACCGGGAGGTGCGCTTTTACCACGGCAACACCCTGACCGCGCATGTGTCGGATCCTGAGTTTGGTGAAGCATTTTTCGGTATCTGGCTGGATGCGGAGACCCGCGAGCCTGGCTTGCGTGCGCAACTGCTTGGCGATGCAGGAGATGGTTGAAGCTGTGCGTGACGAGACTGAAGCGCCGGTTTTGAATACGGGCAACAGAGCACGCAGTTATGGAGCGACTGCCACCTTTGCCTATGGCATGTTTGGTTTGCCTCTAGCCTTTGCTGCATTACCAATCTATGTGCATGTTCCAAAGCTCTATGCTGACGGACTTGGCATGTCGTTAAGTCTGGTCGGAGCGGTGCTGCTGGCAGTGCGTTTATGCGACGCGGTCACCGATCCTCTGCTAGGGTGGGCCAGCGACCGCTTGGCCAATCGCAAGCTGACAGTTTTATTGTCCCTCCCCTTGCTTGCCTTCGGCATGCTTGGATTGCTGCAGCCGCCTGAAGGCGCGGGCGCGGGGTGGCTGGCTGGGAGTACATTGATCGTAACCCTCGGATTCTCGCTGGCCACCATCAATTACGCAGCCTGGGGAGCCGAAGCCGCGCATACACCCCTGGCACGCACACGAATAGTGGCGACTCGCGAAGCGGCTGCGCTCATCGGGGTGGTGCTGGCGGCTGCACTGCCTTCCGTGCTGGCCACTGATGAGCTTGAGGGCATTGGGCGACTGGTGTGGGTGTTTCTGCCGCTTTTGGTGCTTGGGGCAGCAGTTACCTTGCTGGCAACACCCACACAGCGATCTGTGCGTGGTGAGTTCGCAACACCATTCCAAAATCTGCTTGGCGCGTTGCGCCACCGACCTTTTGCCTTGTTGTTATTGGTATTTTGCGCCAACGGCATCGCGGCAGCGATTCCTGCATCGCTGGTTCTGTTTTTCGTGGCAGACGTATTGCAGGCGCAAACCAGTGCCGGACTTTTTCTGGTGCTCTACTTTCTGGCCGGTGCAGCCAGTCTGCCTTTGTGGGTGAAGTTTTCTGCACGGGTTGGCAAATTGCGGGCATGGGCGCTGTCCATGGTGCTCGCCGTGTTCACTTTCGTTTGGGCGTTTGCCTTGGCTGCAGGGGATGTGTGGGCGTTTGCAGTCATCTGCGTGCTGTCTGGCGCTGCGTTGGGGGCAGACCTGAGTCTCCCGCCCGCCATGCTGGCTGACTTGTTGGCACGAGACACCAAAATGGACAATCCACAAGGCGGTGCATGGTTTGGTTGGTGGAACTTTGTTTCCAAAGCCAACCTTGCTCTGGCGGCGGGCGTGGCCTTGCCCTTGCTGGCCGCGCTTGGTTACGCCTCTGGCGGGCACGACCCACAAGGTCTGCTTGCGTTGTCAGTGGTCTATGCGCTTGTGCCTGTGGTGCTCAAGCTTTTTGCGTGTGCCTTGCTATGGCGCCTGCGTCACGAACTGGATTTTGAGGGAGCATTGAGATGAATCTTTGCAAGATTGTCGGGCTGGGCTGGCTTGCGGGTGTTCTCGGTTTGGCCGGTTGTGGCTCGGTTGACATCGAGCGCTATGCCGAGCAGGCGCCGACGCTTGACCTGCGCACATACTTCAACGGCACGCTCGACGCACATGGCATCTTTCAGGACAGGTCGGGGGAGGTCAAGCGCCGCTTTCATGTGGTGATCGAGGCCAGTTGGGAAGGCGATACCGGCGTGCTGGACGAGCACTTCACCTACGCGGATGGTGAAACCCAGCGACGGGTGTGGACCATTGTCGATCACGGAGCAGGCCGCTACACGGGCACAGCCGATGATGTGGTCGGCGAGGCTGTCGGCGAGGCGCGCGGCAACGCGCTGCGTTGGCGATATGTGCTCGCCTTGCCAGTCGATGGCAAGACCTACCATGTTGATTTCGACGACTGGATGTATCTGATGGACGATCAAGTCATGCTCAATCGCTCGGTGATGAGCAAGTTTGGCATTCGCCTCGGCGAGGTTGTTTTGTCATTTTACAAGCGTTAGCAGATTGCCCGGATTGCCCGGGTTAAGGACCGCAAGACATGGCACTGAACGAGCGTATTCTTGACTGGCACGGCAAGAGGGTGTGGCTGATCGGTGCCTCGACCGGCATAGGTGAAGCCTTGGCCTGCATGCTGAGTGCGCGTGGTGCACGCCTGGCGCTGACTGCGCGCAATGCCGACAAGCTTGATCAGGTGGCCAGCAAGTGTGAGGGGGCACTGGCGCTTTCCTTCGATATCACCGAACCCGGTCGTCTGCAGCAGGCACACGACCAGCTATTGGACGAATGGAGCGGGATTGATCTCGTAGTGTTCAACGCAGGCACCTATCAGCCCTTGCATGCCGATGCGCTGACGCCCGAGCTGGCGCGTCAGACGCTTGACGTCAATCTGCTCGGGGTAATGGATGGGGTGGCGGCAGTGGTGCCCACCTTGCTCAAGCAGGGGCGCGGCGGTATTGTCATCGTCGGTAGCGTTGCTGGCTATTGCGGGCTGCCAAAAGCCCTGGTCTATGGTCCGTCAAAGGCAGCGCTGATCAACTTTGCCGAATGCCTGTGGTTGGACATGGCGCCGCACGGCGTATCAGTCTATCTTGTCAGCCCCGGCTTTGTGGCCACGCCACTGACCGCGCAGAACGATTTTCACATGCCCGCATTGCTGCAGCCCGAAGAGGCTGCGGAGGCTATAGTGGACGGGTTGGCTCGCGGCCTCTTCGAAATACACTTTCCACGGCGTTTTTCGGTGGTGCTCAAGTTGCTTCGATTACTACCCTACCGATGGTTCTTCAAGGTGGTCAGCCGCATGACTGGTTCGCAAAAGGACGCAAATTATCCTGGATCGCATGGTTGAGCGCCTTGGGAGATTCAACTGAGGAAATCAGCATGATTCTGCCTGACACCTTCTTGCGGCAGCGGCTGGCCACGTTGGTTGAATGCTACCAAACCCTTTCGCCCGATACCGTCAGCAGTCTGGTCGCATTGTACGCAACAGATGCGTCGTTCAAGGACCCATTCAACGACGTGTATGGCGTGGTGGCCATCGAACAGATTTTTCGTCATATGTTCGAGCAGGTCGAACAGCCACGTTTCGTGGTCGATGAGTCACTGCTTGACGGCGATCAGGCGGTGTTGATCTGGCGTTTCATGTTTGAATCGGGCAAACGCCAGATTGCGGTGCAAGGCAGCTCACACCTTCGTTTTGATGCTGCAGGCCGGGTTAGCGTACATCGCGACTACTGGGATGCAGCAGGCGAACTCTATTCACAGTTTCCGCTCATTGGTGGCCTGATGCGCTGGCTTTCCAGACGCTTGAGCGCGGGCAAGGTCGATAACTGAACATCGTGCATTGCCACATTCAAAAAAGCTTATACACTCGATTGCTGAAGTAGCTCGGGGAATAGGTAGCCTCTTACCACATGATGCGCTGCAACATATTGATAAATATCAAAAAACGTGTTGCGATCGGCGAATCGACTGTGGCATGATCAATTCCATACAGGCGATTGACCGCGAACACTAGAAGATTCAACAGTCTGAACACCAGACTGGCGCTTTGCAGGGATGGAGGAGACGCCTCCCATACTCATGGTCCGAACATACCGGACCCGGCGCAAGCGGACTTTCGAGACCTGTCCGAACTAGGCAAGGATGGGGGTTGAGACATGCGTCTAGCCATTCGCTTGGCATTGTTGGTGTCGATGGTTGTGTTCTCCGTGCAAGCTTTTGCGCAGAGCCGGTATAACTTTCAGGAACCGGTTACCAGCGTTGCTGAGCAGATTTACGGATTGCACACGCTCATGTTGATCATCTGTCTGGTGATTTTCATAGCCGTTTTTGGCGTGATGTTCTGGTCCATCTTCAAACACCGGAAGTCACGCGGTGCGACGGCCGCCAATTTCCATGAAAACACCACGGTCGAAGTCTTGTGGACCATCGTGCCGGTGTTCATCCTGGTCGGTATGGCCTGGCCAGCCACCAAGACCATCATCGACATGAAAGACACTTCGGAGCCGGATATCACCATCAAGGTGACGGGCTACCAGTGGAAGTGGGGCTACGACTATCTCGACGGGGATGGCAAGGGCATCAGTTTTGTGTCCAATCTGGCAACGCCACGGGCCCAGATCGTCGGCGACGAAGGCAAGGGCGAGCACTATCTGCTGGAAGTGGATAACCCACTGGTGGTGCCAGTCGGGCAAAAGGTTCGACTGCTCATCACGGCCAATGACGTCATCCATTCGTGGTGGGTGCCTGCTTTTGGGGTCAAGCAGGATGCCATTCCCGGCTTCATTCGAGATACCTGGTTTCGTGCTGATCAGGTGGGTATCTACCGCGGGGTATGTGCTGAGCTTTGCGGCCGGGATCACGCCTTCATGCCTATTGAAGTGCATGTCGTGTCGACAGATGACTATCTCGCCTGGACTGACGGCTTGAAGACGACTGACGTGGCGAAGGCTGCGATAGATGTCCAGGACTGACAGCAAGACAATCAACTTGTAGCAATGGCAGGCGCTGCAACGCTGGCAGCGCACCAAGCGGAGGAAGCAGCATGGCGGCGGTAACTCCCGAGCAGTTGCATGATCACCATCACGGCCCGACCGGTCTGATGCGCTGGATCACCACGACCAACCACAAAGACATCGGCACGATGTACATGATCTTCAGCTTCATCATGTTCCTCGCGGGGGGCGTGATGGCGCTGACGATCCGGGCCGAGCTGTTCCAGCCCGGGCTCCAGGTGGTCGAGCCGGCGCTGTTCAAACAGCTCACCACGCTGCACGGTCTCGTCATGGTGTTCGGTGCGATCATGCCGGCCTTCGTTGGCTTCGCCAACTGGATGATCCCGATGATGATCGGCGCCAGCGACATGGCCTTCGCGCGTATGAACAACTGGAGCTTCTGGCTGCTGCCGCCGGCGGCGATCCTGCTCGTCGGCTCCTTCTTCGTGCCGGGCGGAGCCACCGCAGCCGGCTGGACGCTGTACCCGCCGCTGTCCATCCAGATGGGCATGGGCATGGACATGGCGATCTTCGCCATCCACATCATGGGCATCAGCTCGATCATGGGTGCGATCAACATCGTCGTCACCATCCTCAACATGCGCGCCCCCGGCATGACCATGATGAAAATGCCGCTGTTCTGCTGGACCTGGCTGATCACCGCCTACCTGCTGATCGCGGTCATGCCGGTGCTCGCCGGTGCTGTGACCATGCTGCTGACCGACAGGCACTTCGGCACCAGTTTCTTTAATGCTGCGGGCGGTGGCGACCCGGTGCTTTATCAGCATATTTTCTGGTTCTTCGGGCACCCCGAAGTCTACATCATGATCTTGCCGGCCTTCGGTATCGTCAGCCAGATCATACCGGCCTTTGCGCGCAAGCCCCTGTTCGGCTACGCCTCCATGGTTTATGCCACGGCTTCGATTGCGGTGCTGTCCTTCGTGGTGTGGGCACACCATATGTTCACTACCGGCATGCCGCTGGCCGGACAGTTGTTTTTCATGTATGCAACCTTGTTGATTGCGGTGCCAACCGGAGTGAAGGTGTTCAATTGGGTGGCAACCATGTGGCGTGGTTCGATGACTTTTGAAACCCCCATGCTGTGGGCGACCGGTTTCATTTTCGTGTTCACCATGGGTGGTTTCACAGGTCTTATCTGTGCCATTGCGCCAATCGACATCCAGATTCATGACACCTATTACGTGGTAGCTCACTTCCACTATGTGCTGGTTGCAGGCAGCTTGTTCTCGTTGTATGCAGGGGCCTATTACTGGCTGCCGAAGTGGACCGGCCGCATGCCGGATGAGCGCATCGGCAAGCTTCACTTCTGGTCATCGCTGATCTTCTTCAACATCACCTTCTTCCCGATGCACTTCCTCGGTCTGGCCGGCATGCCGCGCCGGGTTCCGGATTATGCCCTGCAGTTTGCCGATTTCAACATGCTCGCCTCCATTGGTGCCTTTGGCTTCGGGCTCTCGCAGTTGATCTTTCTGGTGGTGGTGATCAAGGCAGCACGTGGCGGTGGTGAGAAAGCGACAGCGCGTTCGTGGGAGGGTGCTGAAGGATTGGAGTGGACTGTTCCGTCCCCGGCACCGCATCACACCTTTGAAGAAGCTCCGGTGGTGAGGTGACATGGTGCGTGCAGCCGACAATACGAAAATGACCGAGCAAACGCCCGGGCAGACAGGGGGTGAGATCATGCGTGACCCACGTCGCTCTCGCAACATCAGGCTAGGACTGTTCATGGCCTCCATTGCCTTGTTCTTTTACTTCTTCATCATGTTCAAATACAAGGTGTTGATGTCATGAGTGAGGTTGAAGTCGAAAACCGGCGAATCCTCAAGCGCCTTGTGGTGGGTGTTCTGGCAATGTTTGGTTTCGGTTTTTTGCTGGTACCCATGTACGAGAAGATTTGCGAGGTCACCGGCATCAACAACATCCTGCAACCAGATCGTGTGGTTAACACACAAGTGGATACGTCACGCACGATACTCGTGCAGTTTGACGCCAATCTTCACGGCTTGCCCTGGACTTTCAAACCGCGTGAGGCGTCGATGCGTGTGCACCCCGGCGAGCTCGCAACAGTGGTGTACGAAGTGTCGAACACACGCAATGTCCCGGTGCACGGTCAGGCAATCCCGAGCTATGGCCCGCAACATGCCGGTCGTTATTTCATGAAGATGGAGTGCTTCTGTTTCACACAGCAGCAACTTGAGGCAGGCGAAGTGCGTGAAATGCCGGTGGCCTTTGTCATCGATCCCGATCTGCCGCGTGATGTCAACACCATCACCTTGTCCTACACCTTTTTCGAAGTGGCTGGGCGACAGGCCAGCGTGTCCTCAGGTGGTGAAGGAGGGTGAGCGTGCCTGAAGCGCCCAGGGCCGGCTTCTGGGCGACCATCCGGGCGGTGCTGTGGGCGTTTGTTGGCGTTCGCGGAAGGTCGGGTTATCACCGCGACGCGAGCTCGCTTGACCCACGTGCAATCGTGGTAGCGGGTTTGCTGGGCGGGTTGGTTTTTGTATTGCTGATTGTCGCCTTTGTGCGATTCGTGATTGCAACAGTGCAGTAGGGGGAGAGCGTCATGACTCATGTGCTGGAAAAATACTTTGTGCCCGAACCTTCGATCTTTCCGATTTTTGGATCGATAGCATTGCTGCTGTTCGGCGGCGGTTCAGTGATGTGGCTACACGATGTCAATCACGGGCCGCTGGTGTTCTTTCTTGGCATAGCCTTGCTCGTATATATGCTGTTTGGCTGGTTTGGTCAGGTGGTAAAGGAGTCCGAGGGGGGGCATTATGGGCGGAAGGTGGATGTTTCCTTCCGCTGGTCCATGGGATGGTTCATCTTTTCGGAAGTGATGTTCTTCGCCGCCTTTTTTGGTGCGCTGTTCTATGTGCGTGTGATTGGGTTGCCATGGTTGTCCACTGGCGACAACGAGGCCTTGTTGTGGGAGGGTTTCACACAAGCCTGGCCTTCTGCCGGACCCTACACTCAGGGCGACACCTTCACCCCAATGGGCGCGTGGGGCATCCCGGCCATCAACACGCTCATCCTGCTCACATCAGGCGTGACCCTAACCTGGGCTCATCATGCCATGGTGAAAGGCGACCGCGAACAACTACAGGCAGGCCTGCTCGCCACCATCGCCTTGGGGTTTATTTTTCTCAGCCTGCAGATTTATGAGTATTTTCATGCCTATAACGACCTCAATCTGAGGATGGATTCAGGGATTTACGGTTCCACCTTTTATCTGCTTACCGGCTTTCATGGTCTGCATGTGACGATTGGTGCCATCATGCTGGCGGTAATGTATTTCCGGATACGCGCAGGCCACTTCACACCTGATCATCACTTTGCCTTCGAGGCAACAGCCTGGTACTGGCATTTCGTGGACGTGGTGTGGTTGTTCCTGTTTGTTGTGGTGTATTGGCTGTAAGGCAAACCACGCTCGGGAGCATTTTCTGGAGAACAGTCGCGCAGAGGATGGGCTGCGCGACAACCCCCTTCAGGTCAGTCTTCCGCTGATAAGCCCAGTGGCATATCCGATCATCAACAGCAGAAACAGTGAAATTGACAGCCCTACGCGCCACGCCAGCGCTTTCACCATGCGGTCTCGTCCGGATCCGCGATCACGCATCAACAAGGCCATGGCAGAGCCAAGACTGATCACAATGAGTAGCATGAAGACAATCACGACAATGCGCATCAAACACCTCCGTAGTGGACCGCCGTCCCCTGCGGTCGGGTTGGCTCATGCCGTGATTGTCTCGCAAAAACGGCATACCTGGCAGGGTGGGAGATGAGTGCAGGGCGATGGTCTGTTTTGCCCATAGTGGCTGGTCTGACGGTGGCTGTCGTGACGACGTCGTTGGGAAACTGGCAGATGTCGCGTGCTGAAGAAAAAGGTGAATGGCAGAGCAAGATTGAAGCAGGCATGCTGGTCACGCCGCAACGTCCGGGGGCGGATATCGAGGTCGAGCCCTGGATGCCGGTGATGCTGGCTGGACATTGGGCGCCCGAGGCCAGCATCTTGCTTGACAACCGCGTGCACGAGGGGCGCCCGGGTTTTCATGTTTTTACGCCATTGGAACTTGAGCAAGAGGGTGGTTGGGTGCTGGTCAATCGAGGGTGGTTGCCGGCTGGCCCCAGGCGCGATCAACTTCCCATCGTGCCTGTGCCTGATGTTGGCGAAGCGCTTGTTGGCCAGGTCCGCGTGCCGGAGGCCAAGCCCTACACTTTGGCAGAGCGTGCCGGTGAGGGGCTCTTGTGGCAATACCTTGATCTTGACGCCTACCGGGCCTGGTCGGGGATACCGGTCAAGGATTGGGTGGTGTTCCAGAGCTCTCATGCCACTGACAGTTTAATCCGTGATTGGCCGCGACCCGATGGCGGCATGGACCGTCATTATGGATACGCGCTGCAGTGGTATTCGTTTGCCGTCATATCGCTGTTGCTGACCGGTTTCTATGTTTTCAGGAGTATCAAACCCCATGTCTTCCGACGCCACGCTTGACCCCATGAGCCCTGAGCCTGCTGCCCAGCCTGGCGCACCCGCTGGCATGAGCCGCTCGGCGAAGCGCACCCTCGCCCTGCTGGCGCTGGTATGTACCTTGCCGGTGCTTGCGTCCTATTTCATGTTCTACGTCTGGAAGCCACAGGACCGTGTCAATTACGGCGAGCTTGTCACTCCCGTGCTGCTGCCGGAGTTGACACTGTCTGCGCCCGAGGGAATGCCTCCCCTGAAACGTGACAACTTGATTGGTCAGTGGACGCTGGTGTATGTCGGCACAGGTGAATGCGCCGAGGCTTGCCAGAGTGCGCTCTATGCCATGCGTCAGAGTCGTATGGCACAGGCTCGTGAGTTTGAGCGTGTCAGCCGCTTGTGGCTCATCACCGACGCTGCGGTTCCCGGCGAGTCGGTGCTCGCGGCGCACACCGATCTGCAGGTGGCTTACGCTGCTAACGATTGGCTTGCAGCCATGCCGGATGCGCATCTCGGTGTGCATTTCTATCTGGTGGACCCGCTTGGTCACGTGATGATGCGCTTTCCGGAGCAGGCCGACATCAAGGGCGTGATCAAGGATATCAAGCGGCTACTCAAATATTCTGCATTGGGGCGCTAATGAAACTCTACCAACGCCTTGTCATTGCCTCGCTCCTGCTCACGCTGGTGGTGGTGGTTTTTGGTGCTTACGTCCGTCTTGCCGACGCTGGGCTGGGTTGCCCTGATTGGCCGGGTTGCTACGGCAAACTTACGCCAACCCAGGCTGCTGAACAGATACAGGCAGCCCATTCGATGGATCCCTATGGTCCGGTCAGCATGCCAAAAGCCTGGAAGGAGATGATTCACCGTTATCTCGCCACCACGCTGGGTTTCATGATCATGCTGATCACTGTGCTGGCGTGGCGGCATCGACGCGATCATGGCGCAGCGCCGGTGGCAGCCACGACCTTGCTGGCGGCCGTGATTTTTCAAGGCATGCTGGGCATGTGGACGGTCACCTTGCTGCTCAAGCCTGCCATTGTGACCGCCCATTTGCTTGGGGGAATGACTGTTCTCGGATTGCTCGCCTGGTTATCCGTGCGGGCCATGCGTGTTCCGCGTGTCGAGGCATCGCGGGGCGTGCTGGTGCTGTCGTGGCTGGCTTTTCTGGCGCTCGCGGTGCAGATCACCCTGGGCGGTTGGGTCAGCACCAATTATGCAGCCCTTGCGTGCACTGACTTTCCGACTTGCCACGGAAGCTGGTGGCCACAAGCTGACTACGCCAATGCCTTTCACGTGGTCCGAGAACTCGGCATGACTGCCGAGGGCGAGTTGTTGTCGCATGAGGCGCTCACAGCGACTCACTGGATGCACCGCATCGGCGCGCTTGTGGCCACAGCCCTGTTGTTCCTGCTGGCATGGCGATTGTCCCGGCCACAAGCCACCCAACTGCTTGGACTTGTATTGATGGTTGCCGTGGCCATGCAGGTTTTGATTGGTGTGGCAAACGTCGTTTTCAGCCTCCCTCTGTGGTTGGCTGCTGCACATAATGCTGGCGCTGCGCTTCTGGTGGTCGTCATGGTATGCGTAACATATCGACTCAGCCGGGTTGCCCGTCCCGCTGCAGTTGCAAGGAGAGATGATGAGCTCGCTCAACACAAGAACGCTTTCATTTGATCGCAGTGCGGCAGCCCGGAGACTGCATGCGTTTTATGGGCTGACCAAACCCAGGGTGAACACGCTCATCGTGTTCTGCGCCATTATCGGCATGTTCCTGGCTGTGCCCAGTGGTCTGCCTGATCCGGTTACTGTGCTGATGGCCACATTGGGCATTGCTTTTGTCGCAGGTGCTGCGGCCGCGATGAACTGCCTGATTGAGGCTCGTATTGATGCCCACATGGCGCGCACACGTGGTCGTGCATTGCCGCGCGGCGAACTGTCAGTCAGGGAGACCTTCGCTTTCGCCAGTGCGCTTGGTGGATCAGGGTTGTTGATTCTGTATTTCATTGTCAACCCGCTCACCATGTGGCTCACGCTGGCTACTTTCGTCGGCTATGCGGTGGTGTATACCGTCTTGCTCAAGCCGCGTACGCCGCAAAACATCGTCATTGGAGGCGCTTCAGGTGCCATGCCACCCGTGTTGGGTTGGGCTGCTGTCAGTGGTGAAGTCAGTGCTGATGCCCTGCTTTTGTTTCTCATCATTTTTGCCTGGACACCACCGCACTTCTGGGCTCTGGCCTTGTATCGCACCGAAGACTATGCGCGCGCCGGTCTGCCCATGCTGCCGGTTACTCACGGCTCTGAATTCACACGGCTTTCTGTCCTGCTGTATACCTTCATCCTGTTTGGTGTGACACTGCTGCCCTATGCCACGAAAATGAGCGGATGGCTCTACCTCGGCGTCGCAGTCGGGCTTGGGTTATTGTTTCTTCGGCATGCCTGGCAACTTTATCGCGACTACAGTGACACACTCGCGCGCAAAACTTTCCGCTTTTCGATTCTCTATCTGTTTCTGCTGTTCGCCGCTTTATTAACTGACCACTACCTCGTGTAACGCCCAGAGCCACGGCAGCCGCACAAGCCGAGTTCCGGCTTGTGCGGCTGCCAAAGCCCGTCACAAGTGTTATTGGCAGCCTCTGTCATTTACACGCGAAACCGGCCAACTGCCGCTTGTAGCTGCATGGCCAGATCAGAAAGATGACGTGCCGCATTGGCTGACTCCCTGACCGCGTTGTAGTTTTCTTCACCGCTGCTTGCGATGCGTTCAACGTTGTTCGCAATCTCATTACTGGCTGAGGCTTGTTCGTCCAGTGCGCCGGAAATCTCTTTCACGGCTGAGACCACGTTGTCCGAAGCGAGGTTGATTTTTCCAATCGCTTCACCAGCGTGGGTGGCCTGCTCGACACCGCTCGCCACTTCTTGTACCTGTCTGTCCATGCTGGCAACAGCGCGCTCGGTGCCCTTGGTGATGTTGTCTATGATCCGTGCAATCTGTTCGGTAGAAAGCGCGGTTCTTTCGGCCAGTTTTCGAACCTCGTCCGCGACTACGGCAAAGCCACGCCCCTGTTCGCCAGCTCGCGCAGCTTCGATGGCGGCATTGAGTGCGAGCAGGTTGGTCTGATCTGCGACTTCCTTGATGACATGCACCACCGTTGCGATTTCGCGTGAGTGCTCGCCCAATCCGCGTATTTCGTCTGCACTGCGTTTGACCGATTCCGAAATTTTTTGAATGTCGGTGACTATGCTTTCGATCACATCCCGGCCCTCTCGTGAAGCATCCCCCGACCCCTGCGCAATCGAGCGTGCGTTCTTGGCAAAGTCCGACATGTGATTGACTCCGGCGGTCAACTCCTCGATTGCTGCTGCCATTGCCGAAGCCGCCCTGGATTGATCTTCCGATGCTCTGGATATCTGCTCGGATGACGCCGTAAGCTGTTCGCTTGATGCTGCGATCTGGTTGGCGTTCTGGATGATCAACTCCACCATGCCCTTGAGGGCATTGCGCATTTCACGCAGCGACCCGGCCAGCATTCCAATCTCATCGGATCGCTGGATGTTTATGTCTGTAGTGAGATTCGCGTTCGTGATCTCGAGCGCAAAGCGGCTAGCGTCCTTCAGGGGCTCGGTCAACCGACGGCGGATCAGCCAGACCGAAAGCCCAAGCGCGACCACGATGCCAATCAATATTGACCCGGTCATGGCTACGAACAAGACATGAAACGACCTCTGCTCGTATTCGAAAACCGACTGTGCGGCTTCGAGTTGAACTTCGATAAGTTGGCTTAGCCCTTCGGACACCGGGTCTATGACAGGATAGAGCTGGCGTGCCGCGATGGCTTCCAGTTCCAGTCTGAGGCCGGTGCCCGACTCCAGGATTACCGCCAGGCGTTCAACCAGTTCGTCTGCACGCAGCATCAAGGGTTTTATCCTTTCAATCAGGATTCGCTCTTGAGCAACGTGGCTATTTTCAAGATAGGCCTGCCAGGTGCTTGCAATCGTTCGTTGCGCAGTGCGCATGCGCTTTGCTGCGTCTGCGGCGTCCATCTGTCCGTCGTTTGTCTTGTGCACAGCATCAACCACCGCCACAGCGTACTCGTCGGCGATGATCTTCAGGTCCCGAAGCGGTACAACCCGGTCCTGATAGACTGCATTCAGTCCCTCAAGAGTAGTGCTTTTGCCATAGAGGCCTGCAGCACCCACGATGGCGGTCAAGGACAGTAGTCCGCAAACCAAGGCGTACAGTGTTGTCGAAATCTTCATTGGAGGACTGACTCCCGGATTGATTGTCATTCTTCAGTGATGCGCAGAGCGTTTATGACCTGGCCTGATGGCCTGTTGCCAACCCGCTGTCGAGACTGTCTCGGTTGTGCATCCGGATCAGTGTCCGGGCCTGCATTCTGAGCACGCACATGGTGGTAACGGTAAAAAGTGATGCTTCTTGAGTGCGGTTTGGCGTGTTCGGTTCCCACAGTCAGCACACGGAATGTCGAAAAAGTACGGCACAATGGGCAAAAAGTAACGACTGATCAGGGCCTGGCTTTCAGGACGGAGAGTTCCACCTTCCCACCGCCCTGAGCGGCGGGTTTCAAACATGAGCCAGCTTGACTTCAAGGATTGTGAGGACTGTGCATGAAACTCGATCGCGCCAGACTTGAGGACGCCGCCAAGCGTGGCGTGATATCTCATGAGCAAGTTGACCCACTATGGTCGTTCCTGTCAGAAGCTGGCACGGATTCCCCCACTTTTCGTTTGACGCACATCCTGTATTACCTCGGTGGCCTGATCGCGATTGGCGCGATGACGCTGTTCATGACGCTGGGCTGGGAGCGCTTCGGCGGCTGGGGTTTGCTTCTGATCGCGCTTGCTTACGCGGTTGGTGGTTTGTGGCTGACCCACTATCTGCTTTATCGTCAGGCCTTGCCGATTCCCGCAGGGATTGCGGCGGCGTTTGTCGTAGTGCTCACGCCGCTTGCCATTTACGGCTTGCAGGTGGGCCTGGGTTTCTGGGCCGATGACAGACCGTATCGTGCGTACCACACACATGTTGAGTGGCGTTGGTTGCTGATGGAGCTGGCGACATTGGCTGTAGCGGCAATCATGCTGTGGCGTTACCGCCTGCCGTTTCTGGTGATGCCGGTGGCGGTGACCTTGTGGTATCTCAGCATGGACCTGACGCCCTTCCTGTTCGGTCAGGCCGATACCACCTGGGAGCTGCGCAAGTTTGTGTCGCTGTGGTTTGGATTGCTGATGGTGTTGCTG
Organism: Azoarcus sp.; assembly: GCA_036734105.1. Classification (GTDB taxonomy): domain Bacteria; phylum Pseudomonadota; class Gammaproteobacteria; order Burkholderiales; family Rhodocyclaceae; genus Azoarcus_F. The sequence goes on from DAIMZH010000012.1 coordinate 50,664, forward strand.
GCCTTCTGGGTGGATGTCCGCGCGCGCCACGGACAGGATTTTGCGTTCTGGCTGTATTTGTTCGGTGTGGTGACGTTCTGGAGCGGACTTTCCTTGATGCAGTCCGACAGCGAACTGAGCAAGTTCATGTATTTGTGCATTAATCTTCTCCTGATCGGGCTTGGTTCAGTGCTTTATCGGCGGGTTTTTGTCGTCTTTGGCGGTTTGGGAGCGGCGGGATATCTTGCTTACCTTGCCCACAATGTGTTCAGGGAGAGCATGCTGTTTCCGTTCGTGTTGTCGGCTATCGGGTTGGCTATCATTTACCTTGGCATTGTCTGGCAGCGCAACGAACACGCCATCTCGCAGCGGATGCAAGGGCTGCTGCCTGCCGCCTTGCGGGAGTTGCTCGAACGTCGCAGTTGAGCCATGTTCCGCACCCGATTTCGCGATCACACGCTGCTTCTGTTCAGCCCACGATCATGCTGTCGGGTTTTTTCGTCCGCCCAACTCGCTTGCAGCAATGGCCTTGGCCGGGCAGACTGCTGCAAACACTTTGTGAGGGAGACATGACAGAATGAAAAAAGCTCGGCGCATTGCTGTGCTGTCGCAAAAAGGCGGGGCGGGAAAGACCACGGTGAGCATGCAACTGGCTGCTGGTCTGGCGCGCAGAGGCGTCAGGGTAGGTGTTGCCGACCTTGATCCGCAACAAAGCGCTTTGCGTTGGGCGCAGTCAGCACCGACCGATCGACGCTTTCCGGCTGAAGTGCGTGCCCTTGCCGGAACCCAATCCGCAGTAGCCAGCGCCATTGACACGTTTGCGCGTGAATGCGAGGTGTTGGTGCTGGATTGCCCTCCGTCCATCGAGCATCCTCATGTAATGACCGCGCTGGATGTGGCGCATGTGGCCTTGGTGCCAGTGGTGCCCAGCCCACCCGACCTGTGGTCGGCGCGCGCGGTGGAGCAATTGATTCTGCAAGCCATGCTCAAACGCAACAAGCTTGTCGGGACCATCCTGATCAACCGGGCTCAGCGCACAGCCTTGTCTGCGTCGGTGATCCGACTGCTGCGAGAGTTTGATCTGCAGGTAATGCGTGCAGGCTTGTCGCAACGCAATGCTTTTGGCCAGAGCGCGGCGACTGGCGGCTCGGTCTTTGACTTTGGCAAGGCGGCTGCACTGGCACAGGCCGAGGTGGACCGCGTCATCGACGCCTTGCTGGGCATGATCAGGAAGCAGCCGTGAGCAGGCGACAAGGCGTAGAAGAGGCGCTGCGCGGAGCCTTGCGCCATGAAGAGGCGTCGCTCAAGCGTCGCTTGCCGCAAGTGCTGGCCAGGTCGACGACGCCCGCCAGCGGTATGGCTGATTCATCGGCAGCCCGTATTTCGGCTGAGTCAGCCGAGCGTGAGGATATCCGGCTGGGAAAGAGCGACCAGCGGCGCCTCAAGCGACTGCGCAAACGTCTCGCCGATACGCATGTCAAGCCGGACAACTCGGTGCTTTGGCGAGCGGCCTTGCTGGCTCTGGAGTCACACAGCGCTGACGACATCGCGGCGCTGATCGCTGGCTTGCCCACACTGAAAGACAAGCCGCAAAAGCCCCTAAAGGGCAAAACCGCCAAAAAGACAAAAGCGTGAAGCGTGGCAAGCGGCTTGATCGTTCTCCTTGTACTCGTCGCCACTTTGGCCTTGTGGCGTCTGTCGCGTCCGGCACTTGACCGGCAGGCGCCCAGCAAGTGGTTAAGGTGGTTCCTGGTGGTGGCGCTCCTTCTGCTTGCTGCCTGGCTGAGTTGGCTGTTGATCATGGTCTTGCTGGTTGGGCCGCATCTGCAGACACTCTGAAACACAGCCGCCGTCCAGTGGAAAAAAGCACGTTTCAGATGAACGCACACGGTGGTTCAAGCGCGGCAGGCAGCCAGTCGCTCAAACTGATCGGCGTAGCGCTTGAGCCTTTGTGTGAGATGCTGGCCCTGTCTTTCGTTGACCGTCTCGTGCAGGCTTGCCAGCAACGCGATGGTGTGCGCCCGGTTGTTGTCAAAAGCACGGCGATACTCTTCGTTCCAGTGTTGGTCCGGGTTCAGCAGCAGCGATTCGATGACCTGTCTGGTGAGCTGTTCATCGTCCCGTGATGACCGTAGTTCGTCCAGCAAGCGCTTTTGCCACTCGATGCGGTGCGCCAGCCAGGTGTCGGTGGTGGGCTGCAGGTTGGTGCTCCACCCGGCAATCAATTCGCGTTGATTGGCCTCCAGTCTGCCGAACCAGCGTCGCAGTTGTTTTTCCATGCGTTCGGCGCGCAGCTTTACCCGTTGTGCGTCGTTTGGGCTCAGGTATTCCTTGCGCTGCTTATCGTTACGCTGCTCAAAGTTGCGCTGCAGCTCGTCGACCTGGTCTGGTCTGAGTGACAACAGCAAGGCGCTGGCGTGGGGGGTGATCTGGTGGCGCAGACGCCCCCACGCCGCTTCAGCTTGTCCGGCAAAATCGTTGAGCGAAGCCACGTCCAGGCGCTCCTTGGCCAGCGTCGCATCCAGTGTGCGCAAGGCAAGAGCGTATTCTGATAATTCATTGCTGCAGTGCCAGGCGATAACTTCCTCAAGCCGGCTGTCCAGTTCAGCGCGCTGGTTCTGATCCAGCGTCACAAAGTCTGCAACGTAGCGCGGCGCAAGCCAGTCGAGCTGGCTGTACAGATAGCGCACACCGCAGCCGGACATGAGCAGGACGGAGGCAGTGAGAATGAACAGTCGTAAGAGGCTTTGCATGTGTCGTCTGATTGGGGCTGTTCATGCAAGTTCAACTGGATCATGCTGTGAACCGCAGGGTCGCGACGTGGCGGGCGCGTAAGAGAGCATGTCAGCCATGCTGCAAGTCTTTTTTTGGTGACCCAACCGGTGTGAGGCGGGGCGGTTGATGCATAGGGTGCTGCTTGAGAAAAGCCCTCAGATGGTAGCGCGGTCGTTTTATGCGCTAACATCCGGGGCTTGGTCCTGCATTCATGGATATGACATGCGAAAACACAACTCCTGTCGCGATAGTCTGCTCGCTGTTGTTGGCATTTTTGCCCTCCTTTCAACCGGTCTTGCTTACGCTCAAGTATCAGGCGAGTGGCGCGTCGACTCCATCGTTGATGCTCGGAACTGCGGAGAGGGGCAATACAGTCAGACAGACATCTATCAGATTGAGCAAATCGGTTCTGTTCTGACTGTTACTGAACAGGATGGTAGTGTCTATAGCGGAGCGATATCGGGCACAAGTTTTAACTGGTCTGGGAGCTATGAAGAGGATGGAGGCGTCACCACGCTTCAGCTTCAGGGGAATTTTTCTGACAATTATCTTTCCATGTCCGGTAACAGCAGCTTCAGCTTTACGTCTGGAGAGATCAGTTGCTCGGGAACCGGCGAGTTCACTGGCGAAAAGCTTCAGGATGCTGCGCCACCAGAGCCTGAGCCAGAACCAGAGCTGGTGAGGCTGTCAGAGCTACATGCGCACTGGCCCTTGTATTTTGGAGGAGACGAAAAAGACAGCATTGTGGCGATCACGGTCGATAGCGAGCAGAACATCATTCTTGCTGGCATGATGACGAGCGCCGAAGTGCGCTGGGCAGATAGCGATAATGTCAGGCCGACGGCGACACTGACAGGGTCGGTTCATCTGCTCAAATTCTCCGCTCGGGGGGAACCGCTCTGGTCGCGTTTTCTCAACCACAACGAAGATATTGTGGATATCGCGACAGATGGTCATGACAACATCTTGTTGCTTACGGCGAGTGCCTTGATAAAGCTCGATAGTGCCGGTGAGTTGCTGTGGATGAATGACTATTCCGGCGTTGGTGGCGTTGGTCGTATATCCTTCGCGATGCTCAACCATGTCAGTGATTTTGCGCATACGGCAGGCAAACGGCTGGCGACAAACCTCTACAACGAGATTACGGTTGTCGGCAGAACCAACCAGCCCGATCTCGCCTCCGGCGGCTACGATGTTGAATATGCAGCGGGTTCCTTCAGCGACTACGATGGGTTCGTGATTCATCTTGGTGAAAACGGCCACACCTTGTGGTCGAGCTACCTGGGGGGGCGTATTGCTGACAGTGCGCAGAGTGTTGCTGTTGAGCCAAGCGGCACGATTCATGTACTCGGTAATTCGGACTCGGCGAGTGGCTGGCCGCCCTCGCATCAGTATTTCAATGCGGAACTGGGGACGCAGGCCAATACCAGCGAGGCGGTCAAATCCGGGGGAGGTTGTTTCCTGACCAGTCTGACCCGACTCGGCGCACATCTCAAAACTGGCTTTTTCTCCGGAACCTGTCGGGCCATGGCCTTGGATATCCATGGCAATTTAAGCATAGTGGGCACAACTGGGGGTGACTGGATTGCACGCTTGCCGGCCAATCAGGGTCTCGGCGGTTTTCTGAACCTGTCGCCAACTGTCGATGGTGAGGCCAACGGCTTTGCGGCCAAGATCGCCACCAATGCCAATTCTCTGACCTGGGCCACCTATTTGAATAGTGGTTTCGGCCTTGATTCTCCGCTTGGACTTGCGGTCAATGCGCTGGGCGAGCTTTACGTAGTGGGTGCGGCTGGCCATGAGGACTGGCGCGTCAGGCTTAATGACCCGGATGACGGCGACGGATTTCTGGTCATTCTTTCGGCGGCTGGCAAGCAGATGAGAGAGGTCTATCTGGGTGGCAATGGCAAGGATGAGGCATGGGATATCGTCTTGAAGCGAGATGGTTCAGCGCTTGTTTCAGGTGCGACCGCTTCACCTGCCTGGCACAGGCGGCCGTCCAGTACCAACTTTACCGAGGACATTTATTATCGAGGCGGGGTTGATGGTTTCGTGGTTGCTGTTGATCAGTTTGGCAACAAGCGAAAAAAGAGCAAAGTGCTTTTTTTATTGCCTCTGGTTGAGCCTCAACAACCCTAGACTCAATGTGTCATCCTAGAGTCAAGTACCACCGCCCTATTCAGAATGGCTGGAGCTGCTCATGACCGAGGTCATTCTGCTCAACAAACCCTTTGGCGTGATCTGTCAGTTTTCCGGTGATGAAATGCGACCAACGCTCAAGCAGTATGTGGCGCTGCCCGGTGTTTATCCTGCGGGGCGGCTGGATACTGACAGTGAGGGGCTGGTGTTGCTGACAGACGATGGACGTCTGCAGCATCGCATAGCCGATCCACGCCACAAGCTGCCCAAGACTTATCTTGTGCAGGTGGAAGGCCAGATTGATGATGAGGCGCTGGCGCACCTCAGGCGCGGGGTGGATGTCGGCGACTTTGTGTCGCGGCCTTGCCAGGCGCGATATGTGGCCGAGCCGGATTGGCTCTGGCCGCGCGACCCGCCGGTACGGTTTCGCAAGTCGGTGCCGACTGGCTGGATTGAAATCGTGCTGCGTGAGGGGCGCAACCGGCAGGTCAGGCGCATGACCGCTGCCGTGGGCTTCCCGACGCTGCGTCTGGTGCGTACCAGTATTGGCCCTTTTACGCTCGATGGTCTGCCGCTGGGCCAGTGGCGGCGACATGAAGTGCCGCCAGGTTTGTTGCCGCCAATGCCAAAGCCGACTTCAATAAAGAGTTTCAGACGGGGGTAGGGTGTGTCAGTTCAGACCGGAGTGCCTGGTCTGTTGTGGTCTTGGGAGCTTGTTTTGCCCCTGTGTGCCTGTTCAGTTCATCAAAAGGCAAAAGATCATCAAGCCTGAAGCGTCGTCAGTTGGCCATGAGACGACGCGGCTGTCGAACTCGCTGCCGTTGCGTTGACGCAGCCGCCACACGCCCGGGGAGAACGCGGGGTTTTTGTCGGCTCTAAGGTCGGCAAGCCGCAAGCGCGTCAGGCGCAGGGCTGAATAGCCTAGCGCAGTGGTGACTGCCGGGTTGGTCCATTTGATTTCACCGCCGGGCGTGCACAGCAGGCTGGGTATCGGGCTGGCCGCCAGCAACTGGCGGCTGGTATTGATCGGGTGGGGAGCTGGCGGTACGGCTGACTCGGTTTCGCTCTCCGCCGTCAGGACCAGCAACTTCCAGCCCGGGCGAGGCCCCTCAAGCGCCCGGCCGGGCAGGGAGATGCCTTGCCGTGTCGCACGCAGGCTGATGTGACCGGTTGGGGTAGTAGTCAGCTCGAAGAAGCTTTCGTGAGCTTGTCCTATGAGTTGTTCGCGGCTGCGTCCCAGGGTTTTCTGGGTGCTGGCGTTGGCCGCGCGAATTCTGCCTTCGGCGTCGAGCACGATGACCGGTTGATCGGTGGCTGCCGCCAGGCGTGGCCACAGCGAGTCAGTCATTGCGCTGGGTGAGTAAGCTTCGGCGATCAGATCCGGGCTGAGGATGAGTGCATGCAGCCCTGGGCGTATGCGTGCAGCAGCGATATAGCGCATGCTTCTTCTGCGACCGCCGGGCAGGGCGAGCTCCAGGCTGCCACGCATCTGCTCCTGAATGAACAGCCGACCGCGGGCATCAAGAAAGGCGCGTTCTGAGGGAAAGATCGATGCGAGCGGCTGGGCGACCAGACTGCGATAGTCACGTTCCAGAAGTCTTTGCGCAGCGCCATTGACCTCAATGATGGTCTCGTCGCCGGTAATGATGAGAGCTTCGTCAATGAGTTCCAGCAGCGCGAGATACAAGCCGGTTTCCAGTCCTTCGGAAAAGTCGGCGAAAAAGCGTCGTGGTTGCGGCTCAGGGGGTGCCGGAATGGTGTCGTGGGTCATGTTGCGTGCTTGGAGCGCTTGCGCAGTGGCGAGGCTCCAGAATAGTGCGCACGCGAGTGATCCACTCGCCGGAAAAAAGGCCTAATGCGAGCCTATTTCCGGCCAAGGCCCCCAAGCAGGAAGGCGACAGGGCGCTTTCTGGTGGTGCCGGGCTGCGACTTGGTGAGGCCAGCGACCGAGGTGTCACTGTCGGCAAGTTCAGGTGTCGCGGCAACGGCTACATAGGGTTTGCTGAAGTCGAAACCGTCCGGGGCAATGCTGGATTTGGGCTTGCTTCGCGGTCCGCGAGCGGGCTCATTGCGGCGCGCCTTGTTTTCGTTGCGCTGCGGTTTGTCGTCATGCGTGCTGCTGTGACGTGGCTTGTGGCTACCGACGACATCATAGTCGGGCTCCGCCCCGAAGCCGGGGACTTGTTCCTGCAAAACCTTGATCTTGATGAGTTTCTCAATGTCTGCAAGACGCGTTTTTTCTTCAGCGCAAACCAGAGACACAGCGTGGCCGGAACGACCGGCGCGACCGGTTCGACCAATCCGGTGTATGTAGTCTTCGGCGGTGTGTGGGAGTTCGTAGTTGATGACCAGTGGCAGGTCGTCGATGTCCAGGCCACGTGCCGCCACGTCAGTGGCAACCAGCACCCTGAGTTTGCCGGACTTGAAGGCTTCAAGGGTGTCGCTGCGCTGAGCCTGACCCTTGTCTCCATGGATTGCGTCGGCGGAAACACCGTGTCGCTCGAGAAAGGAGGCCAGGCGACCGCACAAGATCTTGGTGGACACAAACACCAGGGCCTGGCTATCGGGCGCGTGCTTGAGCAAATGCACCAACAAATTGCGCTTGAGCCCGGCAGACACTGGATGCACCGTGTGGGAGATGGTTTCGGAAACCATGTTGCGTCGCGCGACTTCAATGAGCTGCGGGTTTTTGAGCATGCGGTCAGCAAGCTTCTTGATTTCTTCCGAGAAGGTAGCCGAAAACAGCAGGCTTTGACGGGCCTCGGGCAGCATGTTGAGTATGCGTCGGATGTCGGGGATGAAGCCCATGTCGAGCATGCGATCTGCTTCGTCCAGAACCAGCATTTCAACCTGGTTGAAGGAGATGGTTTTTTGCTGTACGTGGTCAAGCAGGCGACCAGGGGTGGCAACCACGATCTCGACACCGAGCCGCAATTCGGCCGTCTGGGCGCGCATGTCCACGCCACCATAGACGCAGATGGAGCGCAACGGCACGTGCTTGCTATAGGTTTGCACCGACTCGTGCACCTGCACCGCGAGTTCTCGCGTGGGCGCAAGAATGAGCGCGCGAACCGGGTGGCGCGCCGGGCTGGTGGAGGTGTTGGCGTGGCGTGCAAGCCGCTGGATCAGCGGTAGGGTGAAACCGGCGGTTTTGCCAGTGCCGGTTTGCGCGCCACCCATGACATCGAGGCCTTGCAGCACGATGGGGATGGCTTGCTGTTGAATCGGAGTGGGGGTCGTGTAGCCGGTGTCGGCGACCGCTTTTAATAGCTCGGGAATCAGCCCGAGATCAGCGAAATTCATAGATATCAGTCGTTTATCGGACGAATGCCTGACTAAGGCGTCTGACAGTGCCGGTGTGGCAGCGGGACGCTTGCGCAGTACGATTCGTCGGGAAGCCAATCAAGGCGAAGCCCCGATTATACATCGGCAGGGCTTGACAGGCTGTCAAAAATGTTGCGGACTGCTGCCAGTGACGCTGGGAGTTCGACAGCAGCCTGGTTTTGGCACGGTGTTATTGCTTGAGAGCCAGAAAGGCGGTGACCTCCTCCCGGTCGTGATAAAGGTGCTTGATGCGCAGATCGTAGGGGCCGGTTTGCACTACCCGCTTGTGGATCAGCGAGCGGCACTGGTCCAGTCCTTCAAGTCTGCGCTTCATGGGCAGTTTGAGGTTGAAAATGCTTCGACGACAGCGCCCGCTGGCCACCCATTCGGCCATCAGAGAGGCAATGCGCGATGGCTGTTCCACCATGTCGCAGACCATCCAGTCCACCGTGCGAGGAGGGCGCCAGGTAAAGCCGTCGGCGCGCAGGTGGGCGACCATGCCGGTGGCCATTACCGACTCGGCCATCGGGCCATTGTCGATGGCGGTGACATGCAGTCCGCGGTGGGCAAGTTGCCAGGTCCAGCCACCGGGGGCTGCGCCGAGGTCGATGGCGCGTTGGCCGGCGCGCATGTGCACCGTGCGCTCTTCTTCGGTCAGCAATCCCAGAATGGCTTCGGCAAGTTTCAGGGTGGAGCGGCTGGCAGCCTCGTGCGGCATGCGCAGGCGTGGGACACCCATGGGCCAGGGCGCAGCCTGACCAGGCACGCAGGCGGCAAGCCAGGCGGTGTGGGCGTCGGTGAACAACACGTGCAGCACGGGCAAGGTCTTGCTCTTGGTCCGGTACAGGCCGGCACGGTTGAGCGCCTCGCGCAGATGGGGCGTGAAACGTCGGCAAAACCCCGACTGCTGTTTGGCTTCGTCAGTGTCGGGCGTTTCAAGGATGAGTTCGGAAAAGCGGTGACCGGCTGCGGCTGCGGCTTCGACCAGCGGGGTGGCGCGGTCGCGCTCGGGCAGGTTTTCGACTAGACCAAACCAAGGCATGACCTGGCGGGCAAAGACCAGGCTGAACCAGTCGCAGTGCGGCGCAAGCTCATCCCAGGGTATGGGTTCCACCGAGTGGTACACCACATGGGCGCTGCCTTCGCGGGCGCGCACATAACCGTTCATGCCAAGCTGTTGGGCAAAGCGGTCAAGCTCGCCGGCCAGCTCTTTTTCAAAGCCGCTACGGCACAGGGCGATCAATCCGTAGCACAGCGCTTCGGGTTTTGGGTCGAATATTTGCATTGGAGGGGTCTGCTGATGGATGATCCAATGATACTTGAACACGCAACAGGAGTTGAAAAATGGAGTATCGTAAGCTTGGCAGCAGCGAACTGGAAGTCTCAGCAGTGTGTCTGGGCACGATGACCTTTGGCGAGCAGAACGATGCCGCTTCGGCGCATGCGCAGCTTGATCGTGCCGTGGCGGCCGGTATCAACTTCATTGACACGGCCGAGATGTATGCGGTGCCGCCGCGTGCCGAAACCTATGGGGCCACCGAGACCATCGTCGGGCAGTGGCTGAAGCGCCAGCCGCGCGATCGCATTGTGCTGGCCACCAAGGTGGCCGGACCGGCACGCAGTCTTGAGTGGATTCGCGGCGGCCCGCTGGCACTGGATGAGAGCAACATCAGCACCGCCGTCGAGGGTAGCCTGAAGCGGCTCGCTACGGATTACGTTGATCTGTATCAGTTGCATTGGCCGGAGCGCAATCAACCGATGTTTGGTCAGTGGCAGTTTGACCCGGAAAAGGAACGTGAGTGCACACCGATTCGGGTGCAGCTCGAAGCGTTGGCCCGGTTGGTGGAGCAGGGCAAGGTCCGCTATGTCGGTTTGTCCAATGAGCATCCGTGGGGCGTGATGGAGTTTGTCCGCTTGGCGCGCGAATATGGTTTGCCGCAGGTAGTATCGATACAGAATGCCTACAGTTTGCTGAACAGGGTGTTTGAGTATGGACTGTCCGAGGTTTGTCACCGCGAATGCGTCAGCCTGCTGGCCTATTCCGCTCTGGCCTTTGGCCATCTCACCGGCAAATACCTTCGTGACCCGGCGGCATCCGGCAGGTTGACCCGCTTCGAGAATTTCGGCCAGCGTTACACAGGGCAGAACGTGTTGCCTGCTACGCAAGCCTATGTCGCCATCGCGCAAAGCCATGGTCTCAGTCCGGCCCGGCTCGCGCTGGCCTGGGCCTATCACAGGCGCTGTGTCACCAGCACCATCATCGGTGCGACCACCATGGCGCAATTGGAGGAGAACATGGCAGCATGGAATGAGAGGCTGTCAGCCGACATCTGTGCAGAGATTGATGCGGTGCATCTGCGTTACACCAATCCGGCGCCTTGAGCTTGGTCGTTGTCCAGGCAGACTTTGCAAGCAGCGACTGAGCCAGGCGTCAGCAAAGGCGCCGGGCGCTGCTGTGTCTGGATTGATGTCGAAACCTTTCCGGGCGCCTTTAGTTGCCGGTTGCTCCCGGGGGAGGCAGCAGCTCGGGTGGGATAATGATCTCGCTTGGCCCGAACGGGTTGTCTGGTGATCCGGCAGACGCTGGTGGGCGTTCGCCGGGTTGCGGCAGAAGCGAGGGTACTACTTCCATTTCGTTCATCAGCATGTAGTCGTTCATCTCTCGCCACCCGGCAAAGACCGATGCTTTTTCCGCCTCTGGATTAAGCAGATAACAGTCTTCGAGCGAGCGACCGGAGTGTCGGCAGGCGCTGCCGATGGCACGCCCTTCGGCCTGTCGGGTGGCGGCTTCTTTTTGCGGATTCGGTATTTCCAGCAAGTCGTAAAGAAACTCGCAGCCGGTCAGCAGCGGAAGCATGAGCACTAGCAGCAGTCTCCTGGCGATCATGATCTTGTTGAAATTGAAGAGTGTCTGAATAGAGTTCATAACGGCAATATACGGTGCGCCTTGATGGCGATGGAGCATATTTTGAAAAAAGCACATGAAAGCGTCCAGTCCGGCTGGCCACTTGGTCGAATGCTGGCGCATCGTGGTGGCGGTAGCCTGGCTCCCGAGAATACGCTGGTGGCGCTCGATGTGGCCGCACGCTTCGCCTGCGGTGTCGAATTCGACGTCATGCTCAGCGCCGATGGCACTTTGGTAGTCATTCACGACGACACGCTGGATCGAACCACCAACGGCTCCGGACTGGTGGCTGATTGCCGCGATGCCGACCTGCTGGCGCTGGATGCCGGTAGTTGGCATGGTCCCGATTTCGTGGGTCAGGGTGTCCCCACTGCCGAGGCCTTCGTAATGCGTTGTGCGCAGCTCGGACTTCCAATGAACATCGAGATCAAGCCGAGTGCCGGGGCTGATGTGGCGACTGGACAAGCCTTGGCTGATTTGCTCGCAACCGTGAAGTTTCAATTGCCGCCAGTGCTGGTTTCTTCGTTTTCGGAGTATGCCTTGCAGGCTTATGCTGCGCATGGCGGCGCTGCGCCCACCGGTTTGTTGGTAGAGACTGTGCCACCTGATTGGTCAAGGCGCTGCCAGGCGCTGGGGGTGGCTGCGCTGCATGCCCGCAGTGTCGGTCTTGAGGCGGCAAGCGTGGCATCCGTCAAGGCGGCTGGACTGTGGCTGGCGGTGTACACTGAGAATGTGCCAGCACGGGCCAGCCAATTGTGGGCTTGGGGGGTGGATTGTGTGATCACCGACAGACCGGACGTTCTGTCTTCGGCTGGCGCCTGAACTTGTCGATGATCAATGTGTCCCCATGACACCTGCCGTAGCCTCTCAAAGCGCGGTACTCGGGCCTGACAAGGCTGGCGTCTTCCCAAAAATCGAGAGCCAACAACATGACAAGCTTGCGAACTACATTAACTGCGTTGAGCCTTTGTGGCATCTTTCTGAGCGTGCCGGCTGTTGCCGACCAGCCTGAGATGGTGATGTACAAACACCCGGACTGTGGCTGTTGTGGCAAGTGGGCTGACCACATGCGCGACAATGGCTTCAAGGTCAAGGAAGTCTCCACGCTCGAACTCGCACTGGTGAAGAGCGAGGCCGGCGTGCCGCAGGCCTTGGCTTCCTGTCACACCGCGACGGTGGCGGGCTATATCGTGGAGGGTCATGTGCCCGCTTCGGATGTGCGTCGCATGCTGGATGAAAAGCCGGATATCGTCGGCCTCTCGGCACCCGGCATGCCGCTTGGTTCGCCGGGCATGGAGGGGTCTTATCCAGCCGAGCGTTATGATGTGCTCGGCTTTGATGCCGCTGGTGGGAGTTCGGTTTTCAGCCAGCACTGAGCATCCAGCCCGACGCTTGCAACAGACATTGTCCGCTAAGGTGTGGCTGAAGGCTGCATCCGGTCGATCAGAAAGTGATGACCTTGTCTGCTTCCAGCGTGGCTTGAGCGAGATCACCCAGGGTGCCGATGGACGTGCCAGGGATGAGTGGTAGCTCAGCAATCCCGCGAGCATAGGCGCAGGTCCGGCAGACACGGATGATCACGTTTCGCGAAACCAGTTCTTCCACCATGGTTTGCAAGCCCTTTCCGGTGCCATCGACCTGATTGGGCAAACCGAGAACGGTGGCGTCGGACATCAGAAAGAGCTGAACTTCGGGAGGATCGGTGTCTACGCCGACCAGCGCAGTGGCAAGTCGCAACGCGGACAGGCAGCGCTCACTGCCATAAGGTGGTGCGTGGATGATGATGACGATTTTTTGCATGAAATATATTCCGAAGGATTGACGATAAAAAGCTGGCGAATCAGGGGCTGGCGTCGCCGTCTGGCGGTCGCACGCCCGCTTCGTATTCTTCATACAGTGCAAGCCCAAAGGCCTTCCAGGCCGTGCCGCCATGGGTTACCTGGCCGACTTCGGCACTCTTGCGCATGTTCTGGAACATGAGCTCAGCCAACGCGAAAAGCTCGCCTGTGAGCTTCTCGGTGCGAATCGGACTGCGAACCATTCTGCCCATGGAGCCGCGCGGGCAGCTCAGGGCCTGTCGTGCCAGCGCATGCAGACGCTGCTGGTCACTCCAGTCGATTCCCAGCGCGACGCCACGTCGACTGATCTCGCGCTCGATCTCGTCGGCGGTACGGGCAAAATCTCCAAATCCGGGCATGTTCTGTTAGAGGTCAGAGAGTAGTGAGGTGAATTGCAGTGCTTGATGCCGTCGAGGGTGGCACCCTCTTGCTGTTACGCGAACTTAACAGAAAAACTCACTATCGGTGATGTCTGCATTGCCCTGATGCTGGATTCCGGTGCTTTCGGAGCCTTGCCCCGAACACGACACCGGTTTGACGCCCACTCTCAAGGGCGATATCAAGGTGGGCCAAGCCGCTCCGGGCCAATGTTCCAGGAGAGAGTCAGGGGGCGATGCTTACAGGCCCGTTCTCTCCTTCCCTGAAAAACGTGGCGCGCGGCGTGTGTTCCTTGCAAGGTGCCATGCGGCGACCTTCATAGAGCAGTGTCCGGCCTGCATCGCCGTCGCGTGGGGAGTCATAAGTGATGGTGAGCCTGCCCTGATAGCTGTATTGAAAATCGCCCTCAAAGCGGCCGGTAACGCTGAATGTGCCGGCACCGTCGCGGCACTGCATGAGGATGCTGCGGAACATCCAGTCGCCAGTCCAGTCGCTTGGGTCACACGATTCAAAATTGACCAAGGGGTTGAGCAGCGGGTTTTCATCTCCGCGCTCGACACACAGTTGATAGTCCGGTTCGCGCTGCGTTTCAGCGCTGGTGTTGAGCAGCCATAAACCAGTCATGCGTTGCGGTTGTTCAATGCTTTGGCCGGCATGAGCGGCGCCGATGAGGGTGCTGGCCGAGAGGAGAAGGGAGAGGAGGCGCATTGGATGGCTCACTATAAGATTGGAGCACTTATTCAAACAGCCTCCGGGCTGGAATGGATTGACTGGCATCAAGCGCGTGGTGCTGACCCCTGCGGCAGTCTGAGATGGCTGCTCAGGTGCCGAAGTAACGACCGGGCCGGTGGTTGATGGCGATGACCACATTCAGGGCCGCTGCGCCCAGAACTGACACCAGCGCCAGCATCGGCGGTACATAGGCGAGTGATGTGGCAAGAATGATGGCATCCGCGCCCATTTGAATCTTGCCAGCTCGCCAGCCCTTGCGCCGCTGCAGGATGAGCGCCACCACACCAATGCCACCCAGGCTAGCGTGGTGGCGAAAAAGCATCAACAGGCCAACACCTGCCAGCAAACCACCGATGATTGCGGCAAACAGCGGGTGCAGCTCACCTATCGTGAAAAGGTGCGGCAACAGTTCTGAATACAGTGACAGCAAAGCCACCGAGATGAAGGTCTTGAGGGTGAATTCCCAACCCATGGCATAGACGGCGGCAACGTAAAAGGGCAGGCTGATGATGAAATACACCAGCCCGAAGGCCATATCGGTGGCGTAATGAATGAGCAAGGCGATGCCTGCCGTGCCGCCGGTCAGCAGACCAGCATGGCGCAGAAAAACCACTGACAGGGCAACCAGCAGGGTGCCCACCAGCAGTGCCTGGATGTCCTCAAGAAGGCTGTGACGGGAGTCGGGTGAATGTGTGCTCATCGTAAGACTGACTCCGGTATGGAAGCCCGTTCTTCAGGGCAATACGCAGTTGGAATGCCCCGGCCTGCAGACCTGTCAAGATTAGGTTGCTGCGACGGATTATCCACGATTTTCCGCGTCGGGGTCTGCTGCGCAAATGGCCTGCCGATTGGCTTGCCAATCACGGGCAGCCTCAGTGCTGGTCACGATGAAGCGGGTTTTTGCGCTCGCGTAATCTTCACGAGTGGCAGCACTAGCCGCCAGGCGCAGCTTCAGCTCGCCATATTGTCTGGCGAGCTCCGGGTGTGCCCGCAGATAATCCCTGAACAACAAGCGATCCCATTCTGGCGAGTCGTGAGTGAGCATGTGTATGTGGTGGCTTCTGCGCCCATTACCCTGGCGCTTGATGAACCAGGTGTATTCCGGGGTGACGCCGTCGCGCCAGCTTGGACGCCAGAAAAACTCGTAAGCCTGAGCTTCGAGGATTGGCGCAATTGTTTCGCGCACCTCATGCAGTGAGCGCACTTCAACCAGCATGTCCACGATCGGTTTGGCTGCAAGACCGGGCACCGCTGTACTGCCAAAGTGTTCAATCCGTCCGATGCTGCCTTTTGGCAGGCAACTCAGCAGATGGTCGCGTTCGGCCTCAAACAATCGAGGCCAGCCCGGGTCATAAGGCGTGATCTCGACTCCTTCGCGGATCGCAAGCTCAACATGGGCAGGCCGGCTGGGCATTGACAAACTCCCCATCGTTTGTGTTTTTCGGCATTTTAACCTGACAATTTTCTTGTCGACGTTCTCAGCCGTGTGTTCGTTGTCAGGCATCCTGGCCATGGTCTGCCCCGCTGCGCTCATGCTGCTGAGCCGTATCGGCTACAATGCGCATCGTTTGACTCTGGATACTGCCGCATGAACCTCGCCGAACGTCTTGCCGTTGCCGCTCAATATGCCCTACCCAAGCAGGCCTTGACCGCGCTGGCCGGCAAGCTTGCCCATATTGAAGGCGGTGGTGTGACCCGTGCGGTGATTCGCTGGTTCATCAAGCGCTACGGCGTCAATATGACCGAGGCCGCCCAGCCTGATCCTGCCGCCTATCCGAGCTTTAACGCCTTCTTCACCCGTCCCTTGCGTGACGATGTCCGACCACTCGCCTATGCCGATTTTGTGTGCCCGGTCGATGGTGCCATCAGTCAGCTCGGTGCAATCCAGGCTGACCGCATCTTTCAGGCCAAGGGCCATGACTACACGGCGACCGCCCTGCTGGGGGGCGACGCCGAACTGGCAGCACATTTTGTCGATGGCAGCTTTGCCACCATCTATCTCAGCCCGCGCGACTATCACCGCATACACATGCCGTGCTCAGGTCGGCTCACCCGCATGATTCACGTGCCGGGCGAGCTGTTTTCAGTCAACCCGCTCACCGCACGCGGCGTGCCCGGGCTGTTTGCGCGCAATGAACGTGTCGTGTGTGTGTTCGAGTCAGACTTCGGGCCGTTTGTGCAGGTGCTGGTCGGTGCCACCATAGTCGGGAGCATGGCAACCGTCTGGCATGGCACGGTCAACCCGCCACGCACCGGCAAGCTGCGTGAATGGCGCTACGGTGATGATGATGTCGTGCTGGCCAAGGGGGCAGAGATGGGGCGCTTTCTGCTTGGCTCGACGGTGGTGTTGCTGTTTCCGCGTGACACTATCGCCTTCGACGCGTCATGGGCACCCGCAGGCACAGTGCGCATGGGTGAAGCGATGGGCGACAGGGTTTGAGACTGCAAGCCGCAGCTACCTGTTCGTGATCGTTCTGACTGCTCTGCAAACGTCTGGATTCGTGTCTTCACGCCGTCCGGGTGTCGTTGGCATGGCAAATGTGGTCGGGTGCGCGCTTGTGTCGCTGACTCGCGCGGTTGGCTCTGCTCGCAGAGCCCGATAAGCTGAACTGAATCACTCACTAGCCTGGTTTGCGCTTTGGACCGTCGTCGTCATGCCCGGACAAGGCGCTTAGCTCCTGGATTGCCTCTTGCGACCAGGTCACCCAGCTCTGTTCGTAGAGCATGCCGGCCTTGAGGATCAGGTGCATCACGCGTGCCTTGCGTGACAGGGGTCGGCTGGCCTCGCGGGCTTGAAAGTCCTGCGCCTCAATGGCGCGATACGCGGCCAGCTTTTGTTGGTGCAGCAGCAGCCTGCGCTTGATCTCCTGCTCCAGCCCGAGTGGACCGGCAATCGCCTCTGCACGTAGCCTTACCATCAGCTCGTCACGCAGCGGCTGCAGCTCTGCGGGTTCTGCCGCCCAGCGCAGCAATTCTGTTCGCCCGGCGTCCTGCACGCAATAGCTGCGCTTGCGGCTGCGGTTGCCGTCTTCGTTGGCCTCGGACTGTATCCACCCCGCCTGTTCCATACGCGCCAGTTCGCGGTAGATTTGCTGATGCGTGGCTTGCCAGAAATGACCAATAGACTTGTCGAAGCGGCGCGCCAGCTCAAAGCCGGTGGCTGGTTGTTCCAAAAGTGAGGTGAGCAAGGCGTGGGAGAGCGACATGGCGGAATTCTAGCAGCCTGTCAGGGCTCTTATGCAACTGGTTGCATTGGGCTGTCCGCTCCACTACAGTATGCAACCGGTTGCATAAAATCAAATAAAGGAGACATCAAGATGGCGGCTTATCCTAATCTGCTCGCGCCCCTGGACCTTGGCTTTGTGACCTTGCCCAATCGGGTGTTGATGGGGTCCATGCACGTTGGCCTGGAAGAGGTGGAAAACGGCTTCGAACGCATGGCGGCCTTTTACGCCGAACGAGTGCGTGGTGGAGTGGGCCTGATCGTGACCGGCGGTATCTCCCCCAATGACGAAGGGCGGCCTTTCCCCGGTGGTGCGCGGCTGGTCAACAGCGACGAGGCCGCCCGGCACCAGGTGGTGACCGATGCGGTGCATCGTGAGGGCGGTCGCATCGCCATGCAGATTCTCCACTTCGGGCGCTATGCCTATCATCCCGAGCTGGTCGCACCCAGCGCGATACAGGCGCCAATCGCACCATTTGCGCCGCGCGCGCTCAGTTCGGCAGATGTTGAACGCACCATCGAAGATTTCGTGCGCTGCGCCGGGCTTGCCCGCGAGGCCGGCTACGACGGGGTCGAGATCATGGGCTCCGAGGGTTATCTGATCAACGAGTTCATCAGCTCAGCAACCAATCAGCGTGATGACGAATGGGGTGGTGACTATGGCAATCGAATTCGCTTTCCGGTAGAGATCGTGCGCCGGGTGCGCGAACGCCTCGGCCCCGAATTCATCATCATCTACCGTCTGTCCATGCTGGACCTAGTTGAAGGCGGGTCGACCTTTGACGAGGTGGTGCAGCTTGCCCGCGCCATTGAACAGGCCGGAGCCAACCTGATCAACACCGGCATAGGCTGGCACGAAGCGCGCATCCCGACCATTGCAACCTGCGTACCACGGGCAGCATTTACATGGGTGACCAAGAAGCTGCGGGGCGAGGTTGCCGTTCCGCTGATCACCACCAATCGCATCAACACGCCGGAAGTGGCCGAGAGTCTGCTGGCCGATGGTCATGCGGACATGGTGTCCATGGCCCGACCGTTTCTGGCCGACCCGATGTTCGTGATCAAGACCGCCGAGGGTCGGGCGGACGAGATCAACACCTGTATTGCCTGCAATCAGGCCTGTCTGGACCACACCTTCAGCGGCAAGATCACCTCCTGTCTGGTCAACCCGCGCGCCTGTCACGAAACCGAATTGCGTATTGAACCCGCGACGGTGACACGCAAGCTGGCAGTGGTCGGTGCCGGCCCGGCAGGCATGGCCTTTGCAGTGACTGCCGCACAACGTGGTCATGAGGTGACCCTGTTCGATTCTGCCGAGCGCATTGGCGGACAGTTCAACATTGCCATGCGCATCCCCGGCAAGGAGGAGTTCGCCGAAACCTTGCGCTACTTTGGCCGCATGATCGAGCGCACCGGAGTCCGGATCAAACTGAACACCCGGGTCGGTGCCGCCGACCTGATCGGACGCTTTGACGAGGTCGTGCTGGCCACTGGCGTGGTGCCGCGCACGCCGTCCATAGACGGTATCGATCACCCCAAGGTGCTGAGCTATCTGGACGTGCTGCGTGACGGCAAGCCGGTTGGCAAGCGTGTCGCCATCATAGGCGCGGGTGGCATCGGCTTCGACGTGGCTGAATTCCTGACCCATGTCGGCGACAGTCCGAGCCTGGTGCCGGAAAAGTTTTTTGCTGAGTGGGGTATAGATCCCGAATATCGCCACCGTGGCGGGCTGATTGCGGCGCATGCCGAAGCAGTGCCGCGTCAAGTGTGGTTGTTGCAGCGCAAGAACAGCAAACCAGGCAAGGATCTGGGCAAGACTACTGGCTGGATTCACCGCACCGCGCTCAAGCAACGTGGCGTCAACATGCTGGCTGGGGTGGATTATCAGCGTATAGACGACGCCGGGCTGCATGTCAGCATAGGCGGCGAGTCGCGGGTGCTCGACGTGGATAACATCATCCTGTGTGCCGGGCAGGAACCCTTGCGAGAGCTTCAGCAAGGCTTGCAAGCGGCTGGCCTGCCAGTGCACCTGATTGGTGGCGCTGACGTGGCGGCCGAGCTGGATGCCAAACGGGCGATCAAGCAGGGCACTGAGCTTGCCGCCTGCATTGAGACTTTGTCAGCCAAGATTCAGGCTGTTGCGACGAAACTGCCCGGTCAGCCGGAGTTCAGCGCCCTGAAGTTCGCAGTTGATGGTGCGGTGGCGATGGTGTCCTTGAACCGCCCTGACAAGGCCAACGCCATGAACATGGCCATGTGGCAGGAGCTGCGCCAGGTCATGCAGTGGGCGGATCGCACCCCACAGATACGGGCTG
Organism: Azoarcus sp.; assembly: GCA_036734105.1. GTDB lineage: Bacteria > Pseudomonadota > Gammaproteobacteria > Burkholderiales > Rhodocyclaceae > Azoarcus_F. The sequence goes on from DAIMZH010000012.1 coordinate 70,272, forward strand.
TTGTCTTGCATGGCGAAGGCAAGCACTTTACGTCTGGCATAGATCTGGAAATGATGATGAGCTTGGCTGCGAGCATCAAGGATAACTGCGAGGCGCGCAGCCGCGAGAAGCTGCGCGAGATCATCCTTGATCTGCAGGACACCTTGAGCAGCCTGGAGGGCTGCCGCAAGCCGGTGCTTGCGGCAATTCACGGCGCCTGCGTGGGTGGTGGTGTTGATCTGGCGTGCTGTGCCGACATGCGCTATTGCTCCTCAGACGCGAGCTTTTCGGTGCGCGAGATCGACCTTGGCATGGTTGCCGATGTGGGCACCCTGCAACGCCTGCCGAGGCTGGTGGGGGAGGGCATGGCGCGTGAGCTGGCTTACACCGGGCGCAACTTCGATGCCGCTGAGGCTTTGGATATGCGTTTGGTCAACCGTGTGTTTGACGACTCGCAGGCCTTGTTGGCAGGGGTGCTGAATATTGCGCAGAACATCGCCGCCAAGTCTCCGTTGGCGGTTCGAGGGCTCAAGCAGGTGATGAACTACAGCCGTGATCATTCCGTGTCGGATGGCCTGGAGTACGTGGCCAACTGGAATGCCTCAATGCTGCTGTCGGAAGACCTTCAGGCTGCAATCCGCGCGGGCATGACCCGCCAGAGCCCAAAGTTCAGGGATTGAAGGACGCCTGCGGCAAGGCAAGCACCGCCTGGTTGCGCCCCTCTGCCTTGGCGCGGTAGAGGGCGTCATCAACGCGCTTGAGCAAGTCATCCAGCGCTTCGCCCGGTTGGCTGAGCGCAGCGCCCAGGCTCACGGTTACCGCGTTGCCCTGGACCCGAACGTCCTGCTCGATACGCCTGCGCACCCGCTCGGCAGTCGCGTACAAGGCTTCAGCCGTGTCGGTAGCGACCAGCATCAGGAATTCGTCGCCACCCCATCTGGCGGCCACATCATGTCCACGTTTTTCGTCGATCAGCACTTTGGCAATGCCACGCAGCACCTCGTCACCAATGGCGTGCCCGTGTGTGTCATTGATAGTCTTGAACAGATCGATATCCAGCCAGATCAGGCCGAAAGGCTGCTTGTTGCGCAGTGCCCGGCTGTGCTCGCGCTTCATTGCCAGTTGAAGGCCGTAGCGGTTGCTCAGTCCGGTCAGGGCGTCGGTGCGGGCCTGTTTTTCCAGCGCCTCGGTGCGCCCGGCCACCTTGCGTTCGAGCTCTCCGGTGTGCTCTCGAATTTGCTCGGCCATGTGCTCAAAATGCGAGATCAACTCTCCTACCTCACCGTTTCCGCGAGGCAGGTTTCCCAACTCAACCTTCCCGTCCCTCACCTTGCGGATGGCAAGAGTAAGCCTGCTTACCGGGACCAGTATCAGACCTTGCAGCAAGGCAAAAAACAGTCCGACAACCAGCAGAAGCGTCACTACGAACAGCAGGGCGATGGGCACGAAGTGGCTGACCGGCATAAAGGTTTCGAGGTCGATCAGGCTGATCTCATACCAGCCAATCTCCGGCAGAAAGGCCACCCCGGCGAGCACGCGCTTGCCCCCGGAGCGCACAAACTCGCTCAGCACCGTGCCCTCGGGCGAGTCCGAAGCGCCAAGCGTCTTCATCATGTTGCTGACCAGTTGGTAGTCTTGGGTTGTGTCCAGCAGCAAGTCTATGGTGTTCTTCTGGCCTTCGGGTTTGACGATGCTTGCGTAGTCGATCAGGCTGCTGTCGCGGTAAAGCTGAATGGCGCCGGTTTGATCAACAAACATGGTGGTGATGCCGGCCTGTCCGGTATCCACAATGTCTCGCAGAAAACCCTCCAGTTCAACGCCTGTGCCGACCATGCCGACCGGTTCGTCATCGACGAACATCAAGGCATCAATCCACAGTTGGGTAATGCCCAGCTCGGTATCCGGATTGACGTTGAGGTGAAAAGGCCTGCGCGCCTCTATCAGCAGATAAAACCAGGCGTCATCCGGCTTATCGGGCGAAAGATGATAGCGCAGCTCCTTGCCGCGGTATTGCTGTGCCCGGTCATTGAAGTAATAGGCGCCGGATTGTCGCAGAGCCACAAAAAAGTTGTGGTCTCGAAAATTGCGCCTGAAGCTCTCCATCTCGGCCAGCGCCTCACGGGTCAACTCGGGGTCATGCGCATTTTGTGCCCAGCGCTTGAGCACATTGGAGTCGGCCATCTGCAAGGCCAGCGCAATCTCCCGTTGCAAGGGCTTTTGCAAACGGGCTGCGTCGTAGCGCACCTGTACCTCGACAATCCGCTTGCCCCAGTCGTCGACGATCTTCTCGGCGATCGAGCGGAACAGCCACCCAGCCATCGCTACCGCGATTACAGTAAGCGCCACTGCCAGCAGGATGAAAAGTTTTTTGAGGCTCATCGTGCTTCCATAAATGCGTCTGACCAGCTTTAGAGCTGACCTTTCAGGGCAGGCTTCCGGGCGTTGATTACAGCGTCGGGTGGAATCCCTCTAACTGACCATTTTTGTCGATTATTGCATAATTTTTGAATTTGGAATGGCGTCGATAGATGTTGCAGCATGCTTTCGCGATTGCTGTGGATCGCGTGGCGCTTGGCGCTTGGGGCTTGGGGCTTGGGGCTTCGATACGCATCAGAGATGCGAACTCAGTGCGCGATTCGTGTACGTTATCCGAAGACTAGTCACAAAGGAATACGTCATAAAGCAGGTCGACTCGCGCTATCGTTTTGTTGTGTCGGAATATTTTACATATCGATCCAATTTGTTTCTGATTCG
>DAIMZH010000013.1:0-10242 GCA_036734105.1 Azoarcus sp.
ACGAGGGCTATTGGGCCAGCGTGTTTTATTCGCATCTGGCCAGCCTGGGGCTGGAGCTGATTGGCGAAGACATGACCCATCAGGGGCGCATCGACCTGACGCTGCGCCTGCCGCAGGCCATCGTCATCATCGAGTTCAAGCGCATTGATGGCGATAGCGCCACTGGCAAGGCCCTGGCGCAGATCAAGGCCAAGGGCTATGCCGACAAATACCGGGCCGATGGGCGGCCTGTTTATCTTTTGGGCATCGAGTTCAGCAGCGCGCTGCGCAATCTGGTGGGGTTTGAGGTGGAGGCGCTGACGGCAGTCGGTTGATTGTCTGCCAGCGCGCAGCCGCTTCACCACCACAGCTTCATGCGCAGAAAGTCAACCAGCCTGCGGGTCAGCAACCACGCGATCTGCCGTTCGCCAACATCAACCTTGGCCACGCCGCTCATGCCAGGGCGCCACCATTCGGCGGGAGGGTCGTTTATCTCGACTCTGACCACGAACTCGTTGCCTTGCTGGTTTTTTGCATGCGCCAAAGGCACAACCGTGACAACGGTAAAGGGCACGCTCACGTCGGGTTGGGCCAGTAGTTTAAGTTCGCCTGTGGCGCCGGTGCTGAGATATTGGATGTCACGCTCGGGCACGCGAATCGAGGCATACAACCCCTCTATACGGGCCAGACGCATCAGGGCGTCACCCTGCCGCACCGGCATGCCAACGAGGTCTTTTCGCTCGCCTTCGACCACGACGGCATCGAAGGGCGCGGTGATTTTTGATTGCTCAAGATAAAGCGTTATGCGCTCCAGTCGCGCGGCTGACTGTGCCCGACGGGCAAACGCGATTTCCACATCGGCAAGCTGACCCATAGCTCGAGCGCGGTCTGCTTCGGCCTCGTAGCGCCGCATGTCAGCCCGGATTTCGGACTCCTGCAGATGCATTTCCTGCACGTCCAGCGTTGCCAGCAAGCTGCCCTGTTCCACCTCGTCGCCAAGGTTGACGAAGACTTCGTCCAGATAACCGTCAAATGGGGCAGTCAGCCGCAAGGTGCTGTCGGTAACCAGTTGAGCGTTGGCCTCGATGCGGTGCGGAGCCGTGCCGATTAGGGTGTAGAGCAGGGCTAGCGCGACGACGAGAGCGATCAACTTCTGGCCAACATGCTCCAGCCCGACAAAGCGCCCGATCCAGCCGCGCAATCCATGCCAGGCTCTGGCACCTACCCATTTATCCTGAGCCTGTCGTTCGGTCAGCCAAGGCAACAGCAGGTGCAGGCCGACTGCCAGCGAGTGCAGGCGTGCCGGGTCAAAAGGGGTTTTGCTGTCGGCGAGCAACAGTGCGACCTCTGGCGCTTCGTCTCCCTTGCCTATCAACTCGGTGCTGAGAAACTGGTAGCCAAGCACTTGCGACACCCTGGAGTGCGCGAGCAACACGGCGGTGTCTTCCTGCGCACGCGGAAAACTCAGGCTGCTGCGCTGGTCTATGGCTTCTTCCAGCGCAGATTCGAGCAACTGCACGTTTTCGGTGCGTTTTTCAAAACGGTCAAGGTGGCTGATGGCGCGCACCCGCATGTATCCGGCCTGTTCCCAACCCAGCACTACCTGATCGCAGCCAAAGTGTGCGGCGATGCCGTTGACCAGGGCGAGCGATGCCGAGCCAAAGTGCTTCTCCTGCATGACCCGGGCGATGAGGTCCAGCATGGCGAGTATGTCGTCAGCACCAGTCTGACCAGACTGCGAGACGCTGGCGGGTTCTTCGGCACGGCGTGTGGCGAGGTCTGCCACCAGCAGGGCACGCAGGGTAAGCTCGTTGACCGAGGCACGCTCGCGGGCGGGGATCTGGATGAGCGCGAAGATTTCGCTGTCGGGGTCATCATGGATCAGTCGCACTGCCGCCAGTATGGTGTCACCCTGCACCGGCAGGGTGACAAAGCCTCGTGCCATCACCTTGTTTGCCGCGTCACCCAGAAGCGGCGCGAGTAGTTCAGACCCGGCTGCGCCATCGGGGCCACTCACGCCCAGACGTTGCCAGGCGAGGTCGCTGCGGTCACGACGTTCTATGGACACCAGGCGGGCGCGACACAGGCATTGCAGGCAGATTGCAAACCGGGCCCACCAGTGCTCGTCAAGCTCGAACTCGCGCAGCGCACGCAGGGCGGCGACCAGCTCGGATGCATCCATGTTCACCCGTGCCGACATCTCCGGACCAGCGCTCCTGGTGAAAGCGACCGGGCCATTCATGAGCCCAGGCCCACGTTGACCCTGGCCTTGACACCCGGACGCACCTGGCCATCCTGATTGTCAAAGCGAATCCGCACATCAATCAGCCCGCTTGCGGCGTCGGCCACTGGCGAGACGAAGAAGACCTTGCCCTGCACCGGGGCCTGGAACCAGGCGTCCTCGATGAGCACCGGAATGCTGGCCCCTACCGCCAGTTGTCGGGCTGCGGGCTGGGTAACGTTGACACGCAATTCGACCACCGACGCATCGACCAACCTGAGCACCGGCTCGCCCGGCGAGGCCCATTCACCTACGTCCACCTTGAGGTCGGTAACCACCCCGTCAATCGGCGCCAACAGGCTGCGCAACTGATACTCCTGCCCGGCGATCTCGTGTTCCAACCGTTCACGCCGCTTTTCGGCGCGCAGTTGCTCGGCGCGGCCCTTCAGGGCAAGGCTTTCGATGCGCAACTTCATCAACTCTTCGCGGCTGATGGAACCGGAGGATTCGAACAGCCGCTTGCCGTCGGCATACAAGCGGTCAAGTATCGCCTGTCTTTCCTGAACACTGCGGAGCTCGGAGCTGTCTTCCAGCACGACCTTGCGGCGGTCCACCTCGAGCCGTTGCAGGCTGTCCTCAAGCTCCAGCATGAGCTGACCTTGTGTCACCCGCTCGCCGACTTCGACGTTCACCTGATTGACCACGCCTGCATTGCTGACGCTCAGGGTGAGATCACGATGCGGGAACACCACGCCGGTAAACTCCTGGGCTTGCGCCAGCGGCGAAGTGATCAGTATGGCAACGCAGAACGCCACCATGCCAAAAGGTTTGCACACCGCCGGGGCCGATATCGGGTCACTGAGCATGGTTTTATTCATCAAGTAGTCAAAACAGGGGTTGAATGGTTGGATAATCCAGCAAACAGGCTTTCGTGCCAAGCCGGACAAAGGCCGACAGGTGCGCGATGCATGCAGACTGTGCGGGTCTGCCATGGGTCAGGGGTCTTGCTGCGGTGACTTGACTCGGGCAGTGGATGTGCCTGTGGCCTGATGCTCTTTTGCAAACGAAAGCTGCTTCTTGAGCGACCTCTCCCGCTCTTGCAGCATGCGCCGCTGACGCCATGCTCGCCACTGGGCATTGTGTTGCGACAACCATAACACGCTCGGCACTGCGAAGCCGCGCAGCAGCGGATGCAGGCGTGCCAGCCATCTTAGCGGACGGGCAAAAAACGGCAGGTGACGGGTAATGAGGTCGTCTTCTAGTGACACAAACCCCTGCACGAAACCGGGGTCTCCCTGTCTGCCGGCACGCCCGAAAAGTTGCCAGTCGACTCGCGCCGATTCATGGGGTTCGAGCATCAGCACATGCAAGCCGCCCTGCGCCCTGACCTCGTCGGTGAGCATGATGTCAGTGCCACGCCCTGCCATGTTGGTGGCAACCGTGATTCTGCCTTTGGTGCCGGCATCGGCAATGATCTCGGCTTCCAGCGCGTGATGTTTGGCGTTGAGCACGGCACAGCTCAGGCCCAGCGCCAGCAAAGCCTCCTGCAGCCTTTCGCTGTCGGAAAGCCGCCGGGTGCCGACCAGCACTGCCTGACCGTTGCGGTGCAGGAACAATATCGTCTCGATGAGTGCATGCCAGCGCTCGTCCGCCTTGGCAAAGTGCCTGAATGGCTGCACCCTGAGCGCACTCGGCACTCTTAGCGGCACCCGCAGGCAGTGCACACCATAGGTTTTCCAGAGCTCTGCATGCACGCCTTGCAAGGTGCCGCTGCCGCCGGAAAGCTGGTGATACAGACGATAAAACCCTTGAAAGCTCATCCGCTCCAGGGTACGGGCGGGGTGGGTGATGCTGACGCCTTCCCGCGCCTCTATGGCCTGATGCAGACCGTAACTCCAGGTGCGGCCCGGCATGGCTCTGCCGGTACTCTCGTCCACAATCACGATCTTGTCGTCTTCGACGATGTAGTGCCGGTCACGAATGAACAGGTCGCGTGCGGTGATGGCCTGCTTGAGCAAGTCCTCGCGCCGTTGCGGGGCATGCCACATCGGCGGCAGATGCTCGGTCATTAATTCCAGCAGAACTTCGCCGCTTTCGGTGAAGGTGACATCCCGGAAGTAAGGGTCAATGCTGTAGTGCAAACCGTCTTCAAAGGCCTCAACCAGATTGCAGGCCTGGGTCACCGCCTCCACCAGCAAGGCATTGGGCTCGGGTATCGATATGATCAACGGGGTGTTGGCTTCGTCGATCAGCACGCTGTCGGCCTCATCCACGATGGCGACATGCAGGCCACGCATCACCGGATCGCGCGCGCCCGACGGTTTGCGCAGCACGCCCAGCCTGCGGCGCAAGGGGTCCACCGCGCCACACAGGATGATCTGGTCACGCAGAAAATCGGCCAGCAACTGCTTGCCGGTGCCATAGACCACATCATGCGCATAACGTGCAGCCAGCTCGTCAGGCGGCACTTCGCTGGTAACCGCCGTCACCGACAGACCACAACGCGAGAACAGCGGCAACATCAGCTCGGCATCGCGCTGGGCAAGGTAATCATTTGAGGTGACGATGTGGCATGGCAATCCGCCCCAGCCATGCAGCACGCCTGCCAGCGCTACCGACAGCGTCTTGCCTTCGCCAGCCGCCATCTGCACCACAAACGGTTCGTGCATGCCCAGCGCGGCCAGTATCTGCACCTGGTAAGGCGTCTTGCCGATTGTCCGTTCAGCCGCAACACAAATGGCTGCGAGGGCGGCGACACGATGCTGCCGGAACCCGGCCGTATCCTGCTGCCTCATCCGGCGTGCGCTGGTGCGCATGAACACATGATGTGCGGCCAGTTGTTCGTCAAGCTCGGGATCGGAGAGCAAACGCAATCCGGCCACCAGGGCGTCGACTGCCCGCGCGTCGTTTGCGACCTCACGCTCAAGCACGCCCAGCAAATGCAGTCCGCGCTGCTTCCAGTCGCACCAGCGTCGGCCAACTGGCCTGATGTCGGTACGCGGAGGAGCCCACCTGAAGCCACTGCTTTGCGTCATTAACCTGTTCATGCTGCGCTCACAGTTGATAGCGCTTCTGCAGCAGTTGCATCAGGAAGGTACGAAACTGCGACAACAGGGGTTCCGACTCCATGGGAAGCCGCATCCAGCCAGTCATGCCATGGTAGCCGACAATAGGCAGACTCCGGTCCAGCGCCACTTCCAGTTCGTAGAAGGTGTCCAGTGTGCGCAGGCCCTCGGGGTCATCACCCGCCACCGGCACCGGCCCACCACCACTCCAGCCAAGGGCTGCAGTGGCCAGTGTCTGACGCTGAAACGGCAACAGACGCAGCGAGTCCGCAACAAGCACCTCGCCAGCCTGACCGTTCATGCGTAGCTCGGCGGACTCCGGCAGACCGCCAAACAGCTTGCTTGCCTGCTCCTGCGAAACCACAGCGAGAAAACGCAGGCTGTCATTATCAGCAAGTTCGCCCAGCGCCTCTCCCCGGGCAAGCCAGCTACCCACGCGTTCGTGAAGATCAGGGGCTACCCAGACGCCATCATGTCTGGCGTGCACGATGAGCTGTTCGATACGGCGCAGACTTTCCGCCTCCCTGTCCTGCAGCACCAGTAAACGTTGCTGAAGGGGGGCGACCTCGGCCATGGAGTTGCCCAGCGCCTGATCCCGCATGATGCCTGTTTCAATTATCTGCTGCCGTATGATCGCCAGCTCCAGCTCCAGCTCGCGGTTGGACATGCGCAACAAAACCTGTCCCGCCTCTACCCAGTCGCCATCGTTTGCCTCGATTGCTTCCAGACGACCGCTGGCACCAGCCGTGACAAACGTATAGTCCACCGCCTGCATGACGCCGGGAGCGCGGATGCCGTTGGGTGCTGGCACCCAGGCGAGCAGCGCCACCGGCAAGGTCAGGGCCAGCGTGGTCACCCAGATTGCGCGACGGCGGTTACGATAAACGTTTGGCCCGGTGACATGCTTGTAGAGCTTGTGCAAGGGCATTGCTACCAGCATGATGAAGGATGTAAAGGCAAACAGCACACCAACTGCAAACCATTGGTCGGCCACAAACAGCAGAATTACCGAGATGATGAAAAGGCGATAGAAAAAACTGAGCACACCGTAAGCGGTGAGCCACCACCATTCACGCCGGTCGCGCGCCGGTGACTGCACCTTGGGTGTGCCGAGTAGATAACGATCGGCAAAATAAAACCATTGTTGCGATGCGCGCTGATACAGGTTGGGAATATCCAGCGCGTCCGACAACACATAGTAGGCGTCAAAGCGTAGCAGCGGGTTGCCGTTGAACAGCAGACTGGATATGGAGCCTATGATCATTACGTTGAAGGCCAGGCTGTTGATCATGCCGTCGCCAGTTGCCGCCCACACCATGGCGCCCACAGCCGCAAGAAACAGCTCGACGATAATGCCCGCCGCGCCGACCAGCGCGCGCGCGCCTCGGCTGCGGAAAGCCCATGAGCCGGTCGCGTCCATATAGGGCAAGGGCACAAACACCAGAAACATCACGCCCATGGTGTGTACATCGCCACCATAGCGTTTGACAACAAAGCCGTGCCCCAGCTCGTGCAAGACCTTCATGCCGGCTATGCAGGCATACAGCCAGACGAGGTTGTCGAGCGAAAGCATGCCCTGGGTCTGCTGATACAGTCTCGATGTGTCTTGCAGGGCAGCATAGACGCCACCCAGCATGACCAGCACAAACAACAGCGCCATCGGCCAGCTCACCATCGCATTCACCAGCCCCCGATTACGGTTCAGCCAGTCGTTTGGGTCCCACAGCGGAATGCGGATATACAGAAAGCCGAGCAGCTTGCCCATCAGTTCGCGCTGCCGATGTTGCTTGTAACGCTCGAAGATAGCCAGGTTGTCGGGCTGGGTGCGGTAATACAGCAGGTTGGAGTGGTGCAGTTGCCCGAGCACCTGCAACACCTCCTCCTGCCCCGGCGAGTCCTTGGGGTGCAACTCAAGGCATTCTCGCCAGACTTCGTCTACGCTGCGGTCTGGCGACAGCCGGGAGACAAAGGCATAGGCCTGCGGTGAGATGCGGAAGAAGCGTTGCGTATAGGTGTCGCGCAACACATACCAGTCCTGGCCGCGAAAACGCTGCTTGTGCACTGCCACCGTGGGTAGCAGGCCAAGCTGCGCGTTCGACACGCGATACCAGGTTTCGCTGAAAGTACCGGCCACAGGATTTTACGGCACAGCCGGCGGCTGCCAGGTCGGGTTGCGGACGAAGACGGCGCCGAGGTCGTAAAGGCCGGCGGCATCTGCAGTGCGACTCCAGGGCTTGGCTTCGCCGTCACCAAAATCGACGAACAGCACAAAACTGGTGTCGACCGGGTTGCTGGTGTTGCTCCAGTAGGCCTGCTGAGTCACTGCAAGAGCGCTAAGGCTGGTGCATTTCTTGCCAGCGCCGGGGCCACAAAGCTCACGCTCCAGCAAGGTGTTCAGCTCCTTGACGTTGGGAATACGCCAGTCGGAAAATCCACCCTGAGCAGCGGCATTGACGGTATCCAACTCGGTTTGCAGCGCGGCATAGGTGGTGATCAGCGGCGCCCTGAAGTGCCACTGCAATTCGCGCGCGGCATCCACGAAGGTGTCACCCGGCTGAGGGGTCAAGACCAGCGCGTCGTCAATCCTGGCGGAAGGCAGATAACCCACATGCAGATTCGGTAGCGGTCCACACACACCAGCGTTGCAAGCCTCGACAAGAAACTGTCCTGCCACCCGTTGAAAATTCACTGCGAAAACACGCGGATCTGGGCCCGCAGGAGCAGCGACGCCATCCGCGTTGGCATCTCGTGAATAGAACTTTACAAACCCTGCACCTATATTGGGAAAGTAATCCCTGTCAATCAGGAAAACATCTTCCGGCGCTGCAAAAACCCCGACATCAGCGATCGACAGCAGCTCATTGACGTTTGCCACCGACCCGGGAGCGCCGCCTGTCCAGGTCACATCAGCGCCACAAAAGCCTGCCGGGAAAACCGTTCCGGGGCCATGAGACGCGATCAACCAGACCAGGCCGGTGGTATTGTCGCGGGTACATGCCCACTGGTTGGCACCGAGGCCAACGTTTGCTGCCGTCAGACTGTCCGGGCAAAACGGCTCAGGTGGGACAGCAATTGGGTCGCCCTCGCCCTCAACCAAACCGTTTGCACATATCCGAGTGAAATCGAAACCAGCACGGCCCGAGCCTGCGGCATGTTTGGTCAGCTCGTCACGGACGGAATCACGACCTTCAAGGTAGTCCTCGCTGTCGTCCGGGTTGCCGACAGCCACGATTCCCCCGGAATCGTTAAGAACAGTGACATGGCAATCCACGGTAACCGTAAAGTTTGCCGTCACCGTCCCGCTGCCGTTTCTGACAAGACACATCTGATTGAGCGGGTGTTGAGCAACGGTTAATTCATAGGCAGTGCCTTGGGCAATGCGCGGAAAAGTGCCTGAGTAGTTTGCGGCTGGATCAGCCGCAACACCGACCGGAGCGGTCAGGTTAATGGTGTTTCCATTGAGCACCAGGCTGACAGTCTTGCCAGGTTGCAAACCATTGAGGTTTGCCGTGGCAGTGAAACTGGGCGTGCCGCCGCCACCGCCACCACCACCGCCACAAGCGGTGAGCAAGACCGCAAGCATCGCGGTGGCAGCAATCGACAACCCGACCCTTCCCGGCACGACTGCACCGAGTGCAAGCCGCTTGTCAGTCTTGTGTTTCAGCAACAACGGCTCGCGATACTCCGACTGCTTACCCAACTCAGGCTTATTGTTCATTGAATATTTTCCATTCATGTTTTGATGTCTTTGGACAGGGGTCACACTGCCAGACCATCTACCCAGTAGTCAAAGTAGAAAGCGTCGTTTACTGCTGCTCCAGCACCCCACGGTTGATTGGCGGGCTCACCCAGCAGATAGGCCACCTCCAGTTGCTCGCCCGTCTGTTCGGCTTCGGCTATTGCAAAGAAGGTGAGATCGCCGAGGCCGACTTCATCAGCCGCGTCGGTTGGTATGGCAACGGGGTCACCCAGACCAGAGAAGGCTTGTTCCTCGCCCGATGCTGTATCCAGACTGAGCTGCTGATCAAAGCTATCACCGGTAGAGTCACCTTGCAACTCGAAGCCAGGTAGAGTGCTGTTGCTGGTGTCACCCTCAGTTTCTCCACCTTCATCGCCTGCAAGCGCGCTGAAGAAGGACACTCCCAGCACAGCCTCGCCTTCACCGGACTCATCATCACCACCCTCTTCAGGTGCAATGGCAGGCTCAGGCTCCGGATTGGCACGATAGTTTCGAATCCACTCAAGCGCGTCTTCAAAGCTGACGACGATTGGGCCTCCAGGATCGGGGAGCACTCTCGGCGGCGGCAAGATGACGACGCCACTACCAGGCCTGTCGGTGACCCGCGTGACGGTTGAGTCGACATTCGAGCTCTGCTGGTAAACCTTGCCATCGGCAAAGACCACAAAACTCAGACTGCCATCCGGGCGTGTAATCGTGCTCACCAACCCTCTCGGCACTTCGAGCTCGAAGTTGCTGACATCGGTCTTGACCGGCGCTCCATCGCCTGGTTGTGGACCGTAGCCCTTCATCAGAAGAGTGTCTGCCCTGACCTCGCTGGCGCCATCACCACGGATGACACCGTCCGCTTCAAGCGTAATCCTGCCATCCGATTCGATGTCTGCACCGACATTGATATCCTGTCCGGCGTCAAGTGCGATATCGGCGTCAGACTGCACGACACCACCCACATTGATGTCACCGTCACGCGCCTCAACCAGTATCTCGCCGGTACCACTCGTCTGCAAATCACCCAGGCCGACATCCTGCGCCGCAGTCAGGCTGATATTCCCTGTACCGGCGTCCAGTTGGCTATCGGTCGACAGGGTGATGCTGCCATTGCTGGACTGGACCTCGATTGTGCCAACCCCTCCGCTGAGGATATCCGCCGAGTCAAGGGCCACATCCTGATCTGCGAGGACAATGATGTCGCCGCTGCCGCTCAGGATGTCGGCGCCGGTGTTGGCGGTGAGGCTGCC
>DAIMZH010000013.1:10342-12826 GCA_036734105.1 Azoarcus sp.
CCGACGGTGATGTCGCCTTGTGCCGCCAGTCTGGCGCTGCTGCCGGTGGCGGTGAGGTTGCTGTCTCCGGCCATGGTCACTACGCCTGCTTCAGCATTGATGCTGATCGAGCCCTGAGCAGCAGTTGCAACATCCACTCCGGTTGCGCTCCCGCTACCAATGAACACGTCGTCAGCGGCCTTCAGGGTGATATCGCCCGTAGTGCTCCTCACGTCACTGTTGATAATGAGGTCGCTGCCTGCGCCAGTCGCCTGAACGAGGATACTGCCGCTGCCGTGTGCGACGACTGCGCGACCATCAGTATTGCCTGCACCCGTGCCGTCATTCAGGGTCACACTACCGTTCGCAAGCAGCACAATATTGCCGTTGCCTGCCATGGTGACCAGATCGGACAAAGCGGCCCCGGCTACGGTGCCAGCAGCCAGGCCTGCGCTACCCACACGATCAACCACCACATCAGCAACCGTATCCACCGTGACAGCACTGCTTTCGGTGACGAAGACACCACCGTTGCTGGCGCGAGCTGCGAGGGTCATGACTTCGGTTTCGATGTGGTTCGCGCCTGAACCAATGGCTGTTCCAGCCTGCATGCGCAGTGAGTGAGCAAAGACATCGACCACCGAGTCACCTGCCGCTGCTGCGTCTGTGATGGTGCCAGAACCAGCGCGGATCAGCACATTACCCCAGTTGTTCTGGTCTGTGAGTGTCGATGCGGCACGATCGCTTTGCGCACGGGCATCGAGCAGTCCGACGACGACGTTGGTGGCAGCATCGACACGGATGTTGCCAGCGTTGGTTTGCACTTGCGTGCCATCGGCCATGGCAATGGTGCCAGTGGTCGCAATCAGGTCTACCGTGCCTGCTGTGGTGAAAATGTCCCCACGGCTCACACCAACACCCGCAATTTGCAGACGCAAGTCACGTTGCGCCACGATGCTGACATTGCCCGAACCGGCATCAACAGCCGCATTCATCAGGATGTCTCTGCCAGTGTCGGCGCTTGTTGCCAAAAGTACGTTGCCGCTGGCGGTCGTGATCCCGTTGCCGTTGCTGTCGCCGTCATTGAGCGTCAGATCGGTGGCTGCACTCAGAACGATGGCGCCGGCAGCGGTGGTGACGTCGCTCTGGGTACTGGCTACTTCAGTCAGGCCCGCAGTGCCATCTACTTGTCGTACCGTGGTCGTAAGCTGCCCGGTCGCCACGCTGGTGGTGTCGTGCATGAAGATGCTGCCAGCCGCGCTGTTTGCGCTTAGCGTGGTCACAGTGGTTTCCAGACGGTTCGCGGCAGTACCCACGCCGTTCTGCGCATCGATCAACAAGCCTGCAGCCAGCACATTGGTGCTGGTCACCGGCGTCTGGTTGTCGAGCACGGAACCCGCTGTCGTGATCAAGGCTACGTTGCCAGTGCCAGCATTGATCAGACCCAGATTGATGCTGCCACCGGCCTCAAGACGCACATGGCCGTTACCCGACGTAACAGTTGCTCCGTCGTCCATGGTGATGGCGCCACCTGCCTTGCTGTAAATGGTCGCAGCAGTCGCCGCGCCATTGGTGCTGACGATGTTGGCAATGCCACGCATCTGGATATTGTCAGAAGCAAGCAGACTTACATGACCAGTTCCGCCAAGTACCTGCCCTTGCAGGTTCAGGTCGCCGGCGCGTGCGTGGAGTAGCACGTTGCCCGAACCATCTGCATTTACACCGCGGGAGTTGGGTGTGGGTGCAGTTTCCGAGGCACCCGGATTCACGGTAATCGAGCCTGCCTCAATCACAATCGCGCCGTTCGTGATGGTGTTGACATCTTCCTGCTGCGCATCGGTGGTCGCGGTCACTGCCGCATTGCTGCCCACGGTGTTGACCGAAATCGCAGCCACGGTGTCGATGATCAGGGCATCGACTTCGTTGATGAACACACCGTTGGCGCGAGCCGATGCGCTCAGCGTGACGACCTGAGTGTCGATGGCGTTGACCGTGGTGCCGTTGTTGCCAATGCCCACCGTGGCGTTCAGGCGCAGGTTGTTGGCGATGATGTCGCGGTGTGCGTCGCCACCATCCAGGATGGAACCCGCCACGATGCTGACGTTTCCGGTGCCAGCGTGCAGCCCACCCAGGGTGATGATGTTGGTTGCAGTGGCGGCACCAACAGGCTTGGCCATGTAGCGGATGTTGCCATTGTTGGTCGTTGCCAGCGCGCCGTCGGCCATGGCGATGGCGCGTGTTGCCTGAACATCAATGGTGTTGCCGCTGCCTTGCGTCTCGATATCGGCGTTTTGCAGCAAGTCACGGCCTGCATTGACGCTGATGTGACCTGCAGAGCTGGTCATGTTGGCACCCAGCGTGATGTCGCTGGTCGCGCCCGTGGCCTTGAACAACAGGTTGCCGGCGGCTGTGACCGTACCGCCATTAGCGGCGGACAAGGTTTCGATGCTGCCCGCTGTGGTCTGCAGCACCAAATGGCCTGCCGAGTTCAGATCGCTCTGCGCT
>DAIMZH010000013.1:12926-69252 GCA_036734105.1 Azoarcus sp.
CCACGCCCGTGGTGACGATGCGCAGTTCGTCGGCTACGACGTTCAGGGCCGCGCCGTTGTTGTCGGTAATCGTTTCCGCGCTCAGGCTGACATCTGCCAGGGTGCTCAGGCCGCCCAGCGCCAGTGTGGTGGTGGCCACATAGCGGATGTTGCCGTTCTGTGCGTCGGTCGTGGCGCCGTCGGCCATGTCGATGGCGTTGGCACGTACGTCGATGCTGCCTGTGCCGCTGGTGACAATGTCACCCGCCGCCGCTTGTGTCAGCGCACCGCTGACCGCCAGGCTGATGTGACCACTACCGGCATCTACGCCTGCGTTGAGCGTCAGGCCACCCGTGACCTCGAGCAGCACGTTGCCGCTGCCTGCCGCCACCAGGGCCGGGGTGCTGGCCGTGCCAGCATTCAGGACGACGTCACCACCGGCCTTGAGCACGATGGCCCCGTCGCTGGTGGTGCGCAGGTCTTCGCCGGTGTCGGCTGCCGTTGTGCTTGCCGATGCGTCTGCTGCAACCCGCTCAACCGTCACGCTCAGGCTGTCGACGGTCACGCCGTCGGTTTCGGTGATGAAGAGGCCACCGCTGTCGGCTTGGGCCGCCAGACGCGTGACCGTGGTTTCGATGTGGTTGGTGCCAGAGCCAATGCCCGTGCCTGCTTGCAGGATCAGGTCAGAGGCGCTGATGTTCACCGCGTTGGCATCGCTGCCCACGTCGATGATCGAACCGTCTGTTCCGGCGATCAGGGCGACATGGCCGGTGCCTGCGTTGATGACGGCCAGGGCGATGCCGTTGTTGACTGCGTCTGCTGCGTTGGCGTTGCCCGCCTCCAGGCGGATGTTGCCATCGTTGCTCGTCGTGCTGGTCGCTGCACCCATCAGGATGTCGTCACCGGCCAGCAGGTCTATGGTCTTGTCTGCACCGCTGGCGGTGATGTTGGCGTTCTGGACGATGTCACGACCGGCATCCAGGCTGATGTGGCCGCCGCTGCTGAGCACGCTTGCGCCCAGCGTGATGTCGCTCGTTGCATCGCCAGCCTGCAGCAGCAGGTTGTCTGCTGCACTGACTGCGCCACCCGCTTCGGTCGTGATCGAGCCCGCTGTGGTCTGCAGCACCAAATGGCCTGCCGAGTTCAGATCGCTCTGCGCTGCGTCGGCGGTTGCGGTCAGCGTGGTGCCGTCCAGACCGACCTGATTGACGTTGATGGCGTTGAGCGTGCCGATGGTGATGGCGTTGGCTTCGGTCAGGAACAGGCCACCGGTGCCGGTGCCAGCCACGTTGGCTGCCAGACGATTGACGCTGATCTCCAGGTGGTCTGTGTTCGTGCCCGCGCCTTGTCCGTCTGCCACGCCCGTGGTGACGATGCGCAGTTCGTCGGCTACGACGTTCAGGGCCGCGCCTGCGTCGGTGATGCTTTCTGCGCTCAGGCTCACGTCACCAGCACCGGTTGTCTGGACAGCGCCCAGCGTCATGGCGCCGTTGGCCACCACACGGATGTTGGCGTTGGTCGTGCTGAACACTGTGTCGGCATTCATGGTGATTGCCGAGCCCACGCCAGTGGCCCGCACATCAATCGTGCCTCCGACGGTGCTGAGATCACCTGCTGCAGAATAGGTTTGCGCACCACTGGAGACTGCTGAAATATGGCCACTATCGGCATTCAAACCTGCATTCAGGGCGAATGCTCCCGCCACCGCCTCAAGGCGGACATTGCCTGAGCCAGTCGCTGTCACTGCCTGATCGACGGTCAGGTTGCCGGCCTGTGTCACGCTGGCGCGCAACACGATATTGCCGTTACCCGAAGCCGAGAGGCCAGCCAGCGCGATACCTGCGCCGTGGTCGTCTGTCGTGCCTGCGGCATTGACTCGCTTCACCTCGACTGCCGAAACAGATCCAACCGTCACCCCATTCGCTTCGTCGACAAACAGGCTGCCGTTAACGCTGTTCGCGGCAAGCGTCATAACGTTCATGCGTAGCGCATCGGCCGATGCGCCAATTCCAGCGCTCGCCTCAAGACGCAACTGGGCAGATTCGATATTGAGCACGGAGCCGCTGCCAGCCGCCCGCTCGATTGCGCCAGCAGCGGCATTCACGGAAACCGCCGCCGTGCCAGCCACCACGCGACCCAAGGTAACCGAGGTGCCCGCCTGCAAGCGGACATTGCTGTTGTTGGTGTTGATTGAAGCCCCTGAGCCGAGGGTAATCGCCCCTGATCTCGCCCACAGGTCGATGGTCTGATCCACCGCAAAGGCTCGTAACGTGGCGGTCGTGGCCGGTTGATTCATCAGGATGTGCTGCGCAGCATCCAGGGAAACGCTACCGGTTTGCGACTGCACATTCGCCCGGATGTCGACATCACCATCAACAGCACGCAACAGGATATTGCCGTGCGCATTGATCGCATGGTCGACCACAAGTGTCCCTGTGTTTGCCAGGACCACGACCTGGCCACCAGTGCCCAGCGTGCTGATGCCGCTTTCCACTACGGTCAGGCCATCGGTTTCGGTGATGTACACACCACCGGAGGCGCTGTTGCTGACCGCGAGCTGGGCCACCTGCGTCTGGATCGCCTTGCTGTTGCTACCCACGCCGGTGCCTGCGGTGATCGCGAGCTTGCCATCGGTCACATCGTTGGCGTCGATGTTCAGGTCGCCTTCCGCACGAGCACTGCTGATGGCGCCGCCAGCGGTCAAGGTGACGCCCGCGCCTGACTCAACCAAGCCCAGCGCGATATTACCGGACGTTGCGGTCAGCTCAACTGAACCCGGTGTTGCCAACGGTCCAACCGACCGAATCAGGCTATCCGCAGCCATGGTGATGTTTTGTGCTGCGGTGTAACTGACCGCACCACCTGCTGAACGCACATCCGAGTTCTGGGTAATTGAGCCCGTCGTGGCGGCAAGGGTAATCGCGCCCGATTCGCTTGCCTGAATCCAGCTTGACGCTCCGACACTTTGGGTGATGTCACGGCCAGCGATCAGGTCGATGCTACCCGCCACCGTCGTCACATGGCGATTCACCAGAATATCGCTGGTGGCACCCTGGGCCTCAAGCCTGACATTACCGTCGCCAGCCACTGTCACGCCATCGCCTGCACTCGCCAGGGTAATCGTGCCAGCCGCAGCGACAACCGTGATATGCCCTTCGCCATTCACGTTGGTCTGGGCAATACGATTGACCGTCACATCACCGGAAATCGCGGGTATGCCACCGCTTATCGGATAGTTGATTGTCGAGCGTGCTGCCAACACAGTCAGGCTAATGTCACCTTCTTCACCGACATTGTCAGCCGTCACCTGATTGACTTCCAGCCACGGCAACAGAATGCCATTGACTGCGCGCGCCTGCAGGCCAGGCACCCGGATTGCCTCGTTGAGAGCGCCATCGAAATCGGGGTCAGGATTCTCCTGACGGATATTGCCGCTTTCGGAGTACAGCACCAGGGTTCCGGTTTCCGGACGACTCTGACGACCCACCTCAATGGCATTGAAGATGCGGATATCGCCGCGTGCGTCGAGCTTGAGCGTTCCATCAACACGCAAGATATAGTCAGCGTTGTCGTAGTCTTCGACACGGATGTTGTTGCCGTAGATCTCCAGATTGGTCAGCGTCGTGAAGCCACCGGATGTGTTGATGGCCCCTATTCTCACGTTTCCGTTCATCAGGGGGTCGGTGTGCTCGCCCTGTTTGTGACCCACCACGATGGTGCCGAAGTCCGCGTCGCGGATCTTGGCCAGCAGCTCATTGCTGAGGTTGAGCACGCCGGATGCGTTGTTGATCGGAGACGCAAACTCAATGTCATTTGCCAATGTCGTGGTGCGCAAGGTCAGCGTGCCATCACGCACGCCCGCGGCATCGCGTCTGAACGAGTTGTTGATGCCGGAAAGCGACAGGTCGTCCGTCTCAATCAAGACATCGCCTGAACCGTGGAACACCACATTGCTGCCAAAGAGGACGTTGGTTGTTCCGAGAATGGTCAGACTGCCACCAGCCAGAATGGTCAGGTTGCCGTTAAAGCTGACGGTACCGCCAGCCTCGATGACCACATCACCCGCAACGGTCACATTGCGCTGGAAGGTGACATCGTCTGCGGCTGTGATGGTCAAGGTTTCAAGCGGCGTTGTATTGCCAACCTGCCCCTCGAAATAGACGCTCCCGCCCGCATCCAGCGTGAGTCTGTCTCCCGGCCCTGTAAGGGCGTTCACATTGTGCGTTGAGTTTGAACCAAAAATGATGTCCTGACCGGCGGTAATGGTGATATCGCCATTGACCAGTACAGAATCGAAATAGCTTTGCGACAACGGCACCGTTACGTCACTGCTGATCGTGGTGGTGTTCCCCGAACCGTAGATCGTCAGCGACCGGGCTTCGAGCGGAGCGTCGATATAGACATGCCCGCCCCTCAACGGCGCTTTCAGCACCAGGTTGTCGTGGAAGACGACAGGCAACAAATTGCCGTCAGCATCAACCCCGTCAACAATCCGGATAGTGGATGAGAAGTTGCCATCGCCAAACACGATCTGGCCGAAACCCGCTTGCAACTGGCCGATCTCCTCCAGGCTGAGATGCAGGGATGCCTGCTTGATTTCATCCGCAATCAAATCGCCAAGCACAATCGGCCTGCCCTGATCAACAGTCCGTATCACGAGATCAGCGCCTGAGCTGCGCAGGGCTTCGTTGATCTCGAGCACGTTGGATACCAGCAGGATGTCCTCTCCGCCGGCGTCGACCGCGCTTCCGACAGTCTTACTACCGCTGAGGTTGGACACATCGGTCGAGCCGCCCCGTGATCCGCTGCCACCCGCAGTGCTGACAACCTTGGTTGCCCCGGTTGCCATCACCGACACGTTCATGCGTTCGGCACTGCTGGCATTGAGCTCGACCGCATCGACAACGATGGCCAATGGGCTGAACAGGAAGGCCTGTACGTTTTCTCCGGGAATCGTGACAAAGGGATCATCAAAGTCCGGGGCATTGATCACCCCTCCCGGAGTATCAAGCTTGCGCCCGATCTCATTGCCGGCCACCAGTGTCAAGGTGCCACCGGTCGTCTGAATATAGGTCCGGTTGGCTTCACGAAGCACCACATCGTGAGCAATTGGCGCTGCCGGGCGTTCCAGCTCGGGAATATCCGTGCGGATTTCGCCGGTCGCTTGGTCGACCGAGAACTTGCCGTTGCGCAAGGCCCAATCGAAGAGCGGATCAAATGCGCCGTCGGCCGTGGTACGCCAGCCCACTGCGTAAGGATTGTTCAGAATCGAACCCTGCAAGGCCCGCAGGGTGATGTCGCCGTCACCGGCTACCCGGATACCATCGCTGAGCAGAATGTCGCCAGACTCCGCCACCACGGTGACCTCACCACCCTGGGTGGTGATCGCACCGATACGTGACGGCGCGGCTGCGCCCAGCGTGACTTCACCCTGCGCGTAAAGCAGCACCCCCCCCGAACCGGCTGCCTCGATCCCGTGGTGTCCGGTAGCCAAGACAATGCCAGCCGGAATGGCCGTGTTCAGCGCGGTGGTTTCGATATCGATCAGACCATCACCGGCATTCACCACCCGCTCAACGGTCAAGCCACCAAGATTGCGCAGCGCAATGCCACCGCTCGCGTCACTGCCTGTGTTGCGCAGATCAACGCTGCGAACCTGAACCTCCATGGCACCGTCATCCGCAATGCCATTGACGGCCTGCACGACCAGCCGTGCCGTGGACGCGACAATATCCAGCGCACCGTCACCCGCATCGAGCAGAGCACCGCCTGTGGTAATCCTCAGGTCTGCACTGCTGGTGGTGCGCAGTTTGCCCAGCGTCAGATCGCCACCGGCATCAATCTCGATGGCACCGGAACCCGCGCTCACGAAGGTGGCCGGGTCCATGGTCATCACACTACCGGAACGCAGCGTCATGGCGCCACCGCTGGAGGTGATCTGCGCTTGAGGCGCAAAGCTCAGCGCACCGGCTGCGTTCAATGTCACCGCACCGATGCCGCTGCTGATGCTGTCGTTGAGGGCGATATTGCCGTTTGCGGTCGTGGTGACGGACAAGGCTGAGGAGCCAGTCAGCGTCAGCGGGCCGTCGATACCAAGGTTGCCCTGTACGTTCAGCGTGACCGGCGCGCCACCATGGTCAAGGCGCTCAAGCACCAGCCCCTGCTGGTTATTGACGGTCACCGCGCCATGTGCGATCAGGTCCAGACTGGCGACGCTCATCGTGGCATTAAAGAAGCCTTCGCCAGCGGCCTTCTGCGCTTCGCTCAAATTGAGGCCGGTGACCACGCGGGCCCCTTCGCTGAACGCGGCTGCGGACGCGGCACCCGATGTCGGGGTATTGATGGTGACCGAACCACCAGCCAGCACGGTGAGGCGGCCACCGCTTCCGGTGAGGTTGTTGATGATGACGTTGCCGGTCTCGGCGATGATGGTCACGTCGCCACCGGCGACCGTCAGGGTATCGATGACAATATCCCCGGCCTGGGTCACGGTAAAGTCACCGTTACCGGTCATGACGACATTCAGCGCGTCCACGCTGGTGGTGACCGCCAGCTCTCCCCTGGAGCTCAGGTTAAGTTCGCTGGCGGTAATCAGGCCACCGACGGCAGCGCTGCCCTGCGGCGCTTCTATGGTCATGATGCCGCCGCTGCTGCCGCGGCCGACATCCATGTCGGACACCACCACCACATCGCCAGTCACGCTGCCCAGCGTGATCTGGTTTCCGGTATAAACCGGCAAGGCCACCACGGTGAGATTCCCGGAGGGACGGACTGCATAATTGCTGCTGGCACGCTCAGGGATGATGACCACGAAATCGCCAACCGGCGTCAACTCTGCAACCGTTGCCCGCACAAACACATTGGCCGAGAACGGCAGGTTAACCGTCTTGGCTGTCAGGGTCAGCGTGGCACCGCTTGCCATTGCGGTGACTGGTGCCAGCGGAGCAGCATTGATCTGATCTCGCAGCGCCTCCAGTACAGCGGGGAGACTGCCGCTCTTGGCACTGTAGCGGGTCCCGTCGATCACCACCTCGTAGCTGGCATCGGCGTTGAAGGTGCCGCCGACAGTCAGCGCGGTCACCTGCGCCTGATCCGCGCCAGCAGACTGGACCGGGGCGGATGGGGAGGCAGCAAATGCAAGGCCCGGATCAAGGTCAACTTCGGTTCGACTCGACACCTGCGTGCTGAGTACTGCGAAGGGCGTGTTGATCTCACCCTGGAGCCGCAGCTTGTCCGTACCGTTTACCGTTACCGTGACTGGCACTCCAGCGGTCACGAATGCAGCATTGAGCGAACCAGCCAGAGATCCGAGATTATCAGCGACGAAGTCGACAGTGACCGACTGATCGCCGCCGCCATCCACATTGATCTCGATCGCGAAGCGGTTACCCGCCAACTGCTCGGTGCTTAGCGTCAACTCACTGATCTGGCTACGCTCCTGGCCCGCGCTGACTAGCTCGGGGATCACGTTGGCCACGGCACTACCTGGCCCGACCACTACGCGCTGCAACGAGAACGGTTGATTGTTCAATCCAACCAGGGTCAAGGTGCCGCTTCCATGATCATAGCTGGCGCTGGCGATGGCGGAATCGCCCGCCAACTTGACTGCCAAGGCATTTGCCAGCGATTCGAAACCAGCGATCTGACGCTGGCTGATGCTGACATCAATCGATTCGATCAAAATTTGCCGTGTGTCGTCGGGGACAGAAGACAGCGTCAGGCTGCGGCTCGCCGCATCGTGTGAGGCGGTGATCAAATCGGTGAATTCGGTGCTGATCTGCCCTGCCAGCGCACCGAGCACGGCATTCCAGTTGGTGGCCACGCCGTCCGCGCCGGCCTGCACCGCAAAGCGGGCACCATTGACCTCAACCGCGACGATGTGGCCAGCATTGAGAGTACTGGGGAAGGTGACCGTCATGTCTTCGGCAAAGCCGGTTGCGGCGTCCTGATTGGTGAACACCGGGGCACCGGGTTGACTTGCAGTCTGCTCGACGGTAGCTGCGGTGACCGAGTAGGCGACACCGCCCACCACTACCTGCAGCGCCACGTCCCGGGTCGAAGTGTCGGCAAAGACGATGCGGTTTTCCTGCCCGACCCCGGGGCCAGCCTCAATCACTGGCTGAAGCGGGTCGCCAATCACGTCGTCAGGATCATTGACTGTCACGTTTTCGGCGCTGAAGTCGAACGGAACGTTGATGACACCCGAAATATCGAGATCGAAGGAATCTGCTGAGGCTGAGTAGTCCATATAGTCCCCGTTGATACGCGAAGCAAGCGCTTGCGTAACTGCGTCAATTGTTGGCGCGACGTTCACGCTGCGCACTGTGGCGGTGAGTCCGGCCAGATCAGTATCAATGCGACTCTCGGCTGCACTCAGCAATGCGGCCAAGTCTGCATGACCGCTGACTGATATGTCAAAGGTTTGATTACCCAATGTGAAACGATAAACCGGCTCGTCAAGGAAAGCACCACCAGAGCCAGCCATGGTCAGGAATGGCACGTTGGTGAAGGTGACGACGCGCTGGTTCAACTTGGGTGCGTCACTTTGGGTCAGGTGGACCGGTGCATCCACAGGCTGGACGGCCGAAGCGGTGACGGTGACTGCGCCAGTCGCCCCAACCAGATCGATGACGGCTCCCCGCGCCTGTGCGACCAGCGGCGTGTCGGCATGAGCATTCAGGGCAGCAGCCAGGGCGGTAGCGATATCCGCCAGTGACTGGCCATCTGTGGCTTGAACAGAGGCGATGACAGTGCCGCCATCCAGGATGCGATACAAGCCATCGTTCATCACCTGCAAGGACCCGAGGCTGATGCTTGTCGTGGCGCTCGGCGTACCCGATAACGTCACATCGCCAGCATTGTCTATGGACAGGCTGATAGTTGAAGTGCCGGCTCCGCTGGTGATGCGCATCTCGTTGGCATCGGCTGTGGCCGCGAAGTCGTTGTCAGCATTGACCAAACCGGCCAGTGCTGTTGCAACCGCATCGTGAGAATCACCGTTCTGGGCAATGTAGTCAAACTCGACCGGGGTGTCTCCCGGTGGCGTGATCGTCAGCGTGTAAGTCTCACCCTCAATGACCGCCCGGCCGGTGTCGAGTGCGAACACCCTCAGCGTGTCGGCCACTGACGCAACACCGACGTCCACGCTATTCAGACCCTCGATGTTCTGCCGCGCCAGTATCTCAAGCCCGACCACATCGTTGCTGGCCAAGCCAGCGATGAGCAGATCCAGGTTCTGCCCGGTGCGGACACTGACCACATGCCCATCCAGGTTGATTGCGTAATCCACTCCCTGCTGCAGCGGGCCGAACTGAACCTGAGCCACCTGACTGGCACTGCGACCAGCCGACTGGACCAGATCGGCAACCGGTTCACCGAGCACCACAAAGACTTCCTCACGGATGGAAGAGTCCAGATGGAATGAAGTGTTCGGCGTGCCGGCGACAAAGCGCAGCACAGAGAAGGCTTCGATGATCTCGATGCTGACGTCCGGCTTGTGGGCACCCGCGTCTGTGTTGATGAGGTGTTCGAACGCGCCAAGGATCGAAGCCCAGGACTCGGTGACCAACTCGCCATTCACGGTATCACCTACCTGTACCGTGTAGCTGGTTTTGTTAGCGTCCGAGACGCCCAGTTCTACCGTAAAGGTCATGGTGGCGCGTGGTTCGACAAGAAAGGCAATCTCACTGATCTGTACGCTGCTTTGGCCTGCCTGCGTGGTGTCTGCGGTCACATCGACTGACACCAGCGCGCCCCCGGCTGCAGCCAGGGTGTTTTCAGAAACCTGGGTTGCTTCGCGCAGGATTCCGGTGCCAACCGAGGTGGTGCGGATCTGCAGCCCACGGTCGACCCCGACATCGGTGGCCGACTGCAGCAGCACATAACCAAACGGCACGTTGCCACGCAACACGACCTCGCGACCGTACAGCACAGTCGCCGCGTTATTGTATGCAAGCGTAGCGGTCGGGTTGCCATCTGCATCCAGCACAGGCGTCATCATCTGCTCGATGCCTGTCGGTGAGTCGACGATGACTCTGCCATTTAGCTTTTGAGCTCCGGCAGACACGGCAGCCTCGGCACGCGCCACCAGCAACTGCCCCGCTGCCTCCAGTTTGATGTCGTTTCCGGCGCGATCGACCAGTGTCAGCGCCTCATGCACGCGCAACTCGCCACCGGTGCTGATCTCCACACGCCCATTGGTAGCGATGGCGGAGAGGACTTCGAGGTTGGTGGCTTCGTTGATGACGATGTGGCCATTCAGCGCGGATGTCTGCGCCCGCAGCGTGTTGGTCAGCGTGTTGGCACGAATGGCACCAGCACTTTGCAGCAGCAAATCTGAGGCGATGAATACCGAAGCACCATCGAGATCAATCGCATTGGCTCTCACGTCCAGCGTCTGGTTAGCGGCGACAATGCCGCCGGTCAGCGACAGCGTTCCGAAAACGTCCAGCTCGACATTGTTGGCTCGATCAAAACCCGCGATTCCGCCGATGAAGCCGCGCAGGGTGAGGCCTGCGCTGTTGACCCGCAACACCACATCCTGATGGGCACGCAAATCCAGGCGATCCACCGGCAGTTGCGCAACATTGATGTCGACGAAACCAGAGCTGCGGGATGTCGTTGAAACGTTGGCTTGACCCGCATTGTTGGTATCAACCACTAGCGCCACGGTCTTCAGGCCACGCGCCTCGACAACGAAACTACCAATCTGGTTACCGGCACCATTCTTGTGTGCAATGGTTCCATTGAACAACACGTCCCGATCGGAACGCAGCTCGATGCGCTCAGTCGCCGTCAAGGTGCCGCCCAGAGACAGCAAGGCTCCGGTGTCGATGATGATGGTGTTGGACGTAATGTTGCCAGGCAGCGCACCCGAGCCACCCGGTATGGCGGTGCCGTCCTGCTCCTCGCGGAACAGGAAGGCTTCGCGTGCCCGGTATTCGGTGAGTTCAGTGCCTTCAAAGAAACGGTACAAATCCAGCACGCTGCCGCGGAAAGCGAAGCCCTTGTCGAAATCAAGCGAGGCGTCGCCGTTGTCATGACGCAATACCTGCACTGACCCCTGGTCACTCTCCAGGCGCAGGGTATTGCCACGCAACACCGCATCAATCGCGGCATTTTCGGCATTGGCTGCCCGCCCGATCTTGAGGTCATTCTGGCTGCTGATGGCGACTGTGTTGTTGGTGGCACCAGCCCCCTTGGCAGTCACGGCACGAATCACAAACAGGCCTTCATGCGTCTGGAAGCCAGCATCGAAGTCACTGACGCGGATGTCGCCAGAGGTGGTCACCGCATCAAGATAGGTGGTGGCCACCTGCAGGTTGAGGATGCCGCTTGCTGCGGTCAGGTTCAGACGCTCGGCGACCAGGTTGATGTCGCCGCTGCCCACGGCACGCGAAATCGCGCCAGCAGTGGAGGTGAGGTTGATCACGCCCGCCGAGGAAACCTCGTCAAACGCGGTGATGACGCTGGTTCCAGCGCCGGTAACCGTCAACTCGGCACCGCTCGCCGTCGCTGCAAACGGTTGGGCGGAAGTTGCCGTACCCAGTCCTGTCGTAAATTCCGAAATGCGTTGCGCCAGAGCTTCGGCAATGTCGTTGAGCGTGTCATCGGCTTGTGCGGTGTAACGGATCACCGCTGTACCAGCACCTGCACCCGTGCCATAGCTGATCGTCAGGCGGTAGTCGCCGCCTGCCACCACCTCGACACCGGCCAGGTTGATGGTTCTGGCAGCAGCATCGCTGGCCTGCCTGGCGCTGATCTGTTGGCCTTCCACCAGCGTGGCGGTGCCGGCAATCGGCTTGAGATACACGCCCGCCACCGCGCTACCAACCGCGACATTGCCGACCGCGAGGACCGTAATGTCATTGCCCTTGATGTTGGAGCTCAGGTGAACATCATCAAGGTTGACCGCAGCCATTGCATTGATCGACAGCCAGCCGTTAGCCAGTGTGGTGTCGGTGACGCGCAGATCACGGTTACCCTGGGTGACGGTCACATTACCAGCCTGCTGCAGCGTCATTGCCAAGACATTCACGTGGGTCTTGAGCACGAGATCGTTCTGGCCAGACTGCGCGATATCCAGACGGTTGGCGGTCAGCAAGGCGTTCTCGTCGATATTCACATCGCCCTGGACGTTGAGGGTGAGATTGCCGCGATTGCCTGCGTCGATATCCTGAAGCACGCTGAGCGAAACATCGTCACTGGGCACGGCTCTGGAGACATTGAGCGTTATGGAGTTGCGCTCGCTACCCCCCAGGGTGCGGATATTGCCATCGGTGACACCCGGTCTACCGACGATCACGCTACCCACGTTGCTCACCAAAATTGCCCCGTCAGCGGTTTGAAGCTGGTCAATCTGCAGGCTGCCACGGTTATCGAGCTTGAGATTGCCCACCCCGGCAATACGCATATCCACCGTGCTGACCCGGGTGCTGAGGGTAGTATCGCCACCCGCACGAGTGGTCAGCGTATCAGCGACCAATACACCTTGCTCCAGCAGGATACGGCCATCAGCAGCGGTCAGGGTCACGGTGCTGCCACTGCCTTGCGCACCCACATTGATCATGCTGCGGGTGTTCTGGGTCTCGGTGGCGAGCCTGATGTTGCCGCCAAACTGCCCGGCCTCAATCAGCAGCGAACCGTCAGTAGCGCGCACTGCAAGGTCAAGGTCTGAAGGGATATCGGCAGACGCCGTGTTCATGACGCTGACGCCACCGAAGCCGCCGGAGCCTTGACCAGACCTGATGGCAATGCTGCTCTCGGCGGTCCATTGCCCACCCAGGCTGATATCGCCACCTGCAGTCACACTGATGCTGAGCGTGTCTACGCCTTTGTCCTCATCCGCCTCCTGACCAATCTGCCCATTGACAATGACATTTGAAGTGTTCGACCGCAGGCTGATGGTTTCAGCCGCCAGCTCGGCAGCGTCCGCGACACGCAACAAGTCTGTTGATGTCAGGGTCAGCGCCCCACCCGCGGTCAGCGCAGACATTACCGCTTGCCCGTCAGCATCACGCATGGCGCTGACAGTCAGGGCCAGGCCGGAATTCACCGTGAAGTCGGTGCTGGCATGCGCCAGGCCACTCAGCGTAGTGCTGCCCTTGGACTCAATCAGGATGGAGTCTGCATAAAGGGATTCGCCACCATAGTCGGCCCCGAGCAACGGAATGACCTTGATCGTTTGCTCAGTCCGGGTGATGAACTCACTCTGCACGATCGGGACGGTTTCCCAGACGGTGACATCTTCAAACTGAACCACTGGCACCATGCGTACCGAGGTCTCGTACACCGGACGGAAATCGAAAATATCCTTTTCTTGTGTCGTGACCTGATAGCCAAGGCTGATACGGTCATCAAAGATCGGGTTCCAGGTTGAGGTCCAGTTGTAGCGGTAGTTCTGGAACTGCTCCTTGACGACGCCCCAGACCTTATAGCTTGAAATCGCGTC
Source organism: Azoarcus sp. (assembly GCA_036734105.1). Lineage (GTDB taxonomy): Bacteria > Pseudomonadota > Gammaproteobacteria > Burkholderiales > Rhodocyclaceae > Azoarcus_F. The sequence goes on from DAIMZH010000013.1 coordinate 26,356, forward strand.
TCCCCAGCTACCGCTTGCCCAACGACCATACCACCCGCTTGTGTTCCACCCGGCTGTCCAACCGCCATAGTTTATGTGTTCATAGGCTTCGGCCCGATAAGTGCTGGACGGATTGATCGAAACCGCCGAAATTCGGTCATTACGGTCTCGTCCCACCCAGGAGTTGAAACCGGTAGCGTTGATCGTCCAGCCGGAGAAGTTGCTGTGCTCGTAGAACGTGACGTTGCCACCACCCGGAGCCCAACCCACGCTTCTGGTCCAACTGCCGGTGACCGCAGTACGGTCAAAACCTGCGGTCTGGTCGGTACGAAGCTCTTCCAGCAAAGTATTTGGCGCATACAGCAAGGCGCTGGCCGGCGCCAGGCTGCTGGAATGCGGAGAGGTGATACTCCCCCGACGATTGTCGTGACCTTGCGGGTCATTACCCTCGATAAGGTTGAACGCCCACTGCCATTCGGGATCGTAACGCAGTTGCAGCGACAAATCGTTGACACCCGATCCGGAATTTAGCGCATAGGTGCGCAGTCCCGAGCCAGTGGCGTAATCCACGCGCCAGCGACCATCGCTGTTGTCGTAGTCGCCATAATTGAATGAGTTGTCAGGCGTCCAGGAAGACTTGTCCTGGGTATAACTCAAACGCGCCGAGTCGTTGTACTGCCCGACCCACTCACCACGGTGGTAACCGGACAGGGCATCAGCGGCCTGCAAGGTCAACCACTGTTCGTTCCTCTGACCAGTCACCGCACCGGTACCAGCGTTGAAGCCGGTACCGCTGCCGACACTGGAAACCTGATCAACCTGCACGAAAAGATATTGCGTCTCGCCCTGCGTGACAGTTCTGAGAATGTCGCGTTGAGCGCCATCCGGCATCTGGATGTACTTGTCCCGCCACCCGGCGACATCGACGTGGAAGATTCGGTCCGAACCCCAATCCGGGGTCACGATCTCGGTTGGCACAACCTGACCATTGAGGGTCTTCTCGAGCGCGACGCGATTGTGGTGAACCGTTCCGCCAGCATCCGTCACGCTATAGGTGAAGTCATACAGCGGCATGTACCCCGTGTGGTTCAGCACCGCCTGTCGCTGTGGCTCAAGGAGTTGGGTAAAGCCGAGATAGCTGGCGTTCTTGTACTCACCACGAACATAGCTCAACATGACGGGAGCAGCAGATTGCCCGGGATTTTCGGCCGTGCCGGCGTTGTTCCAGTTCACCTGGAAGTTGTGGTAATGAACACCCTCGATCAGCGTGTTGAGGAAGCGTTCATTCAGCGGCGCATTCGGGTTGTAATAGCCAATCTGATAAAGCCTGGCGTCATATTGATAAAACTCGCTGCCGACCTTGACCCGCGCCGTGCCCACCTGCTCGGTGATGGTGGTCTCTTCATAGGTGATTCTCGGCACCTGAATCGTGCCAACCGCCACCTCCTGATAGCCGACAACAGTCTGGATTTCATCTTCGATGGTGGTGATGACCGGCACCAACAGCACACGATCGCCGCCGACGTCGGGGTCAGCAGTCAGATGCACCTGCCCGCCAGAACGGGCCTGCAGGTCACCGGCTGCCTGCACCACGCCCTGCCCGACGACCCGAATCAGTCCGTCAGCCAGTTGAGCGAGCGTTATCTCACCTTCAAGCAGCGTCCGCCCAAGGTTGAGATTTACGCCTGCATTGAGATGCACGTCACCAGCCGACTGCACCAGCCCGGCAATACGCAGCTCGTTGCGGGCATTGACCAGAATGCGGCTGTCAGCCGCCTCGGTCTTGAGAATGCCGTCCACATAAATGGACGGTGCTGCCAGATGCACCAGCGCATCAGCCTTGATGATGGCGTCCTCGCTGGTAATCTGGCCCAGAATATCCATGCGCTCACGCGCCTGCAGGAAGGTTCCGGATTCCTCCGCCAAGGAGAAGACGTGGCTGCCAAGTGTCATGGTGATGCGGTTGGCCACGATGCTGACATCGTCGCGGGCATCGACCAGGCCCTGGATCACCACATTGCCCGCAACCGAGACCATATCAATGCTACCGACGCGGCCAATGTCCTTGTTTTCACCCTCAACCTGACCAACCACGCCTTGCAGCAGGATGTTGCCGGTCGCGCGCAAACTCATCGCGCCACCGTGGTCAGTATCAAGAGTGCCGCCACTTTGCCGTATGCCAGCCTCGTTCAATACAACCTCGGTGACCACCAGGGCAGTGCCACTGGTGTCAGTACCTGCCACCAGATCAAGTGCAGCCCCCGCACGGACCAGGCCATCCACAAACAACTGACCCTGCGATTCAATGCGCGCACTGGAGCCAGAGTCTGCAGCATTGACGATATTGCTGATCAGTATTCTGCCAGTTGCAAAGATGTCGATTCTGGCCGGGTCTCCGCCAATCAGCACAGGCTCTCCGCCCTCGCTCAACTCGCCGCGTGCATCTGCACGCACGGCGGCTGCGGCCCCCACCACAAGACCAAGACCAGCGTCATCACGCCCGGCACGAATGCGCAGTTCACCGCTTGCCTGTGCGACCGCTCCCGCATCAGACAGATCAAGAGACTCATCAAGCCGCATACCGCCCACAACCACTGCCCCGGTGGCACGGATGTCCAGCCGCGCGTTCTTGCCTGTCCACCGGGCCTCACCCGCTGCTGCATCAAAGCTTGCCCCGGCAAGCAGTGCACCGCTCAGCACCATGTTTTGTGCATTCAGCGTGATCCGGCTGGCATCTCCCGACGAATACATCTGGGTATCAGCACCGAGCTGCATACCGGCGGCAGCGCGCAGCTCTAACAGGCGATCTGCTGCCATGATGACGCCGCGCGCCTGCACCTGCAGCAGCGCGATCGCGGCATCACCCGCGCCTGAGCTGATTACTATCTCGGCACCACTAGCCGAAGCGGCATAACCCAGCGCATTCAACTCGCTAGCCAGCCCCTCGGCCACGCTCGCCATGCTGTCAAGATTGGTGCCAACAAAGCGGACCAGGTCGGCACCGACGCGCAGCAGATACTGCTGGCCGGACTGGAAGGTGACCGCTGAGAGGTCAATGCTCCGCGCAGTATCCACAGCACCGGCAGCGGATACCACGACACCTGCTACCGCCTCTGGAAGCACAGGAGCAAAAGTGCCAGCACGCAACATGCCGCCTGCGTCTACGGTGAGTCGCTGGTTGGCATCGGCCAGCAGCAAACGGGTGTTGACGAGTTCCATGTCAGCACCCGAACGCAGCAGCATTGAGCCAGCCACGTCGAACTGACCCGACACCAGCATGCTGCCAGTGGCAATGGCCTGAACCTCGTAGTCGAGCAGCGAAGCAGTGTTGCGCTCGCTGATGATCCAGCCCTGCAACACCACATCCTGGCCACGCAACGTCACCTGACCGTTGGTGTTGATCAGACCGCTGCGATCCAGTGTCAGCGAACCTTGCCGCGAGCTGATCTCAACCAGTTGCAGACCCGGGTTGCGCTGATCATCACGATCCACACCAATCTGGTTGTTGATCACAACATCCTGCTCACCGGTGATCATGATACGACCAGCAGAACCGGTGGAAATCAGTCGTGCAGTACCAAAGGTTTCGACGCTGCGCTCGCCCGGCAGGTTCAGGGTGCCGGCGCGCAAGATGATGTCGCGATCCGCTTGCAGGTCGCCACGAACCTCAAGCGCACCCCGTGCGTTAACAATGATACTGGCATTGGTGCCGCCAGCCACCAGTCTGCCTTGCAAGACGGCATCGCCGGCCGGGTTCAGCTCGATATTGCCACGGCGGGTTTCAAAGGTGCCACTGGCGCGCAGGTCAAGACCATCCGAGCCGAGGTCGCTACCGCTCAGGAAGTTGATCGCGTCATGGCCGATGACATGCGACGCGATGATCACGTCGCCATTGATGGCACCTTGACGGCCAAAATTGACCACTGAGCCGACCTGACTTGCGTCCACCGCGACTACCGGAGCCGACGTCATGACGCCCGCCTCGAAACCGCTGAAGCCCAGGCGATCGGCACCGACAGAGCCGCTGCTGTAAAGCCTGGTGTCGAAGGCACCGGTGAACATCAGACGACCGTCGTCCAGGCGCACCCGGAACAACTCGTCCGGGCTGCTGGACGGCAGATCGGGGTTTTCCGCCAGAGATGCCTCAATCGCCTGCTTGAGGGTCATGGTCTGGCCGGCATCGGGCGCAGGAGAAACCACGCGGAACTGGGTTTCATCCATGATGCGTTTCTGCAGGGTGTTCATCAGATCACCCAGACCTTGGTGCGCTGCAGCTTCGGCTTGAGTCAGGATGACCTCGCCACGCACCACATAGCGGCCCACGTCAATCTCCAGGTCGAGGCTGACATCGCTGGTCAAGTCCCCGGTGGCCAGCTCGGCAAAGCCATCAGCGCGCAAGCGCTGGTCGTATGCCGCTACCTGCATCCAGATATCACCGGAAGCGCTCAGATTGATGGCGCTGTCGGTGAGTCCGGTGCGCAGCCCCACTGTGCCGCCCAGCACAATGCCGTAATCCTGCTGGCGAGCATGAAGTTCTTCCGGCGGCGTATCCGGCATGGCGCTCAGGTATGCGGACCCGGCCCCGGTTCCGCCACGCAAAGTGATCTCGCGTCCGGCAAACAGCTCCCGGGTAAGCAGAATCTGCTTGTCTGCTTCAATCTCGATTCTCGAAGCGCCGTTTCCGAAGACAGGCAGACTGCCCAGATAGCTTCCGTTGACATCAAAGACGTCCTGAACTTCGCCGCCAGCAACAAGGAAGCCGAAGATGTCGGCATCACCCGCCGACTTGATGTGGATCACGCCGTCATCGCCACGCGCAGAAAGTTGCGCGGCACCCGGCAAGTACACCCCGACGCCACTGGCGTTGGTGCCACCTTCCAGGGTGATGGCGTCATAGGCACGCAGACGACCACCGATTTCTACCGTTTCACCGGTTTCTGTCAGCGTGGGGCCGCCCAGATAGACCTGACCAAGCGCCTTGATATCAATTGAACCGCCTTCGGTGCTCCATTGCAGGGTTTCGCTTTGCAACACGCCATTGTCGAACACTTGGTTGACTCGTGCGCCTGCCGTCAGAGTGCCCACTATCCGGGTGTTGCCCTGCACGTCGATCGTAATATTTCCGCCGTCGCCCCCTGTCCCTTGGGCAATGACGGTGATGCCACCAGCCGAGGTGATGCTCAAGGCAACACCTTCGTCATCCGGTCCGGGAAGATCGGTCGTGCGCAGCGTCACTGCACGGCTCGCCTCGATTGCGCCATCCAGATGGATACGCTGACCGGCCTCGACGAGCACCATGGACCCCGGCTGATTGCGGACTTCAGCGCCCGGGGCAAGGTTGGCACCGGCCACGATACGCCCATCAATAATCACATCCTGACCACCGATCAGGCTGATCTGGCTGTTTGCGGTCAAGGTGTTCAATGTTGACGTGGCGTGCACAAAAACGCTGACGCCTGCGGCATTTGCTCCCTGTCCGGGACCGGTCAGTGCTGCATTAGTGAGCGCATCAACGCCACCACGCAGACTCAGGTCACCGGTTACCCGGGCGTTGCCCTCCCAATACACCCAACGCTCGGAATGCAGATCCAGGTCTGCATGATCACCCAGCAGGTTGATGTTGCCACGGACGATGACATCACCCTCGCCAGAGATTGACACACCTTGCCCGTCATCCAGCGTGGTCAGCGTACCGGTGAGCAGGAAGCCATAACCGCGCTGACCAAAGAGCTCCGGCACCTCCTGAATCTGTACCGAATTGACGTTGCCATCATTGTTTTCGTCCAGCAGGTAGACGAGGTAACGGTTGATGCCATCAGAGAGCAGGTAGCGTTTTTCGTTACCGCCTGCCCCTTCGGTTTCGGCAGGATAGTCGACACCCGCTTCGAGCATCGTGCGCAATGCGACATTGTCTGCAAGTTGGGCATTGTAGAAGACGGGCGTTGAGTACTCGGCATATCCGACGCTTTGCAGCACCAGGAAGTACTGCTCCGGCGTGAGTCCGACCGGCTCGGGGTCTTCAGCGCTGGGCTCAGCCAGGCGCTGGAAGGGTGTGCCATCCTCGGGGCGGGGTACGTCCTGCCACTGGATATCGCTGTTCCGATAGTCTCCCGGCTGCGCTTCACTGCCAGCGACAAAGGTCAGGCGGAAGCGGTCTGCGTGGTCTTCGGCAAGCGTGGGGTTTGACCAGACCACGCCGGCAAAGCGCTGATAGCCCAGGTGCGCGAGCACAAGGTCAACCTGCGCAAGCGTGAGATCCTGGAACGCTGCGTCCTCACCCGGGTCGAGCGACACCGACTCACCATCAACCGTGACAGTCCAGTCGATATCGCTGTTACGGTAATCCTGATCTTCACCCTCTATGAAATCAAAGACAAACTTACGCTCGCTCTCGGTTGCGTCCGGTTTGACAAAGACCGGGTTGGGGTATTGCACATAGCCAAGCGTCTCGGCCACCCGGGTGCGCTGCTCAAGCGTCAGATCCTCGAAGGTCGCGTCTTCGGCCGGGGTGTCCACTCCCCCCCAGTTGATCTGCTCGTAGTCGATGATGGCCGGCGTGCCACTGGCAAACTGGCGCACCACCTGCTGGCCGGACGCTGCGTCCGGTTTGACCCACACGCCATCCGAATAAATCTCGTAGCCGAGCGAATGCGCAAGCGCACGCTGCTGGGCAGCCGTCAACGCCGCAAACGCGGTGTTGGCGGCGGGCATGCCCGCGTCACCCCAGAAAATGTTCTCTCGCTGGTAGTCAGTGACCAAGCCACGCGTGAAGCTCGTTTTGAGTTGCTCACCCGGCAGCGCCGAGAAGTTGTAATACTCAAGTTGGTCCACCGGGTTGAAACCAGGCGTTCCGGTCAACGCCTCCCAGTCGATGTGGGCAGGGCTGACATCGAACCCAAGGTGCCTGGCCACAACGAGACGCTGCAGCGACGACAGTTGCAGGAAGCTCGCGTTTTCAGCGGGCGCACCGGACAAGCTCCAGTCGATCTCGCTGTTCAGGTAATCCTCGCCAACACCCTGTATGAAACGTGTGCGAGCCTGCGGGTTCTGAAGGTCGGGGTCGGTGGGGTAGAACAGCAGGTCTACCGAATACCCCAATGCACCGGCGACGACGAGACGCTGCTCCAGCGTGAGGTCATCAAAATCCGCATTGGCTGCAGGCGGCGTCACACCCAACCAGTTGATCCGGTCGTTGTCATAATCCGCAGAAGTACCCTCTAGCAGCCCGGTGAGCACCTGACGGCCTGGCTCGGCCGCCATATTGACCAGCACCAGCCCAGCATGAAAGGTATAGCCAGTCGAGTCGGTCAGCGACGAACCCACCGTCAGCTCGGTCAGGAAGCGCGAGCCCGCCTCTGCGTTGGGGTTGTAGAAGCCGCCGTTTTCAAAAACGGTATAGCCTTGAGCGCGAGCAATCGCGAACTGTGTCTCCTGATCCAGTGTAGAGAAGGGCACCAAACCGGAAACCGGCACCAGCCCCACGCCACTTCCGGCCAGAGGTCGGTTGGCCCCATCAAGCAGGGCGCGCAGGTCTGCGGTGATGTTCCCTGCCTTGATCGCAGCAACCAGGGCTTCCAGATTGACATTGCTCTCGGCGACAACACGGCCAGGAATGGTGTCAAAGTATTCAGCGAGATCGGAGACCGTCTCACCGTACTCTATGGACATTGCGCCCGCTGCCGTCACAGCACCGGCAAGACGCATCTCTCCTGTCGTGCGAATATCCAGCGAGGTGTTTGCACCCGTGGCGACGATCTGCGTATCGGTAATGAAGCGTGCGCCCACAGTCACAGCGGTGCCACTGTTCATGTGGAAGAACTGCCCGGCATCAATGATGACTTTCGCGTCATCAGCGCGTGCTGCAATCAACGCACCCTGAGTCAGGGCGATACCCGCCGTTGATTGAATATCGATAGTGGCATTGCGCCCGGCGCGGTCGGTATTGACCGGCACGCTGTTCACATCGGTTTCACCCGCGAAAAACGCTGTGCCGCTGAAGATGGTCCCGGAGGTGCGCACCTTGAGCAGTCCACCATCGCGACGAACGCTGATCTCGCTGCCTGCGCCAGCCGTAATGCTGTTGGGCGTATCCGGAATCGGGGTGCTGCGCTGGAACACCAGTGCGCCGTCACCGGTCGACCCGAGCACTTCGATGTCTACACGGTCCAGCCCTCGGATCCAGCCGCCGTTGACGAGTTGTTCATCAATCCGCAGATACAGGTCATTGGCCTCAAGCCCGGAGGTACCGGGTTGGGTCGGTGTGCGGGTACTGGTGGGCAGCACATCGACGACATGCCCTTCCAGGTCGAGACGTTTGGCGGCCTGAACATCGCCTGCCACGCTAACACGATCACCGAGCAGGGTGACGTCGTCCTCAAACCTGGCGGTGAAGTCGAAGCGCCCAATCCGGGTATCAAGCGCGTCGCCAACAATCATGCGAACCGCGTCGTCATGGCGATGACCGATCGTGATGCTGCTGAAACCAGCTTGCAGGGCGGAGAGGTCGCCCATGCCGAGTTCCATGAATCCGGTGTTTCCAGCCGTGGACAAATCCACGCCCAAGCGAGACTGACCCGCGCCACCAATCCGGTAGGCCTGCGTATCGGTCTTGGCATGGATGGTCAGGTTGCCAGTGCCTCTGACGCTGTCTGGCCCGGCTTCGTAGAAGTCCACATCATCGGCGACGACACGGATCTCACCACCACCCCCTGCGCGGAGCAAGGCGCCGTCTGCCAGTGACAGCAAGGACTCATAGGTCTCCAGGTCGACATCAATGAGTCCTTTGGCGGTATACAGGCCGCCGTTGGCACGTCCACCAGCCAGCACACGCAGGCTGTCACGCTCGCGGATGACGATGTCACCCCGGTTGGTGGAGCCGGTGTAGGTGTTGACCACTGTCAGGGCTGCGAGGTCGCTATGCAATACCCCTTCGATACCAACCGCCTGCAGGTTGAAATGCCCCCCCGGAGACTGCAAATACTGATTGTCGACATTCAACGCGCCAGGCGTGGTCACCTTCAGATTGGTGCTGCCCCATGACTCATTTGCTGCGCTGACAATGCGCAGCGCGCTTGAGGCATTCGTGTCGTTGATCACCACATCGGTGAGACCGCCGCCAAATTCGACCACCCGCTGGTCATGGACAAGCTTCATCTGCCGCAATTCGATGTCATGCGACGAATTGACGTCATCCAGAATCAGGGTGTTCGTCCCTGAACCACCCTCAATACCAAGATAGCCAATCAGGTCCGCACGAATGGTGTCGTTGCCCGAGCCCAAGGTGATGTTGGTGGCTGCAGAGCCCTCAACGCGAACCTCGTTGTTTCCACCCGACAGCACCACGGTGTTGAGCCCGGAGCCCATGTCGACGATGGCACCTGCATTACCACCGACATAGGTGTCGTTGCCACCGCCACCGTAGAATCTGATGCCTGCAGTGTCGCCACCGTAGAATTCGTCGTTGCCGGAGCCGCCCCGGATGGTGCTGCCTGAGGCGCCACCCAGAATCACAAACACGTTGTTTCCGCCACCACCGTCAAGATCGAGCAGCGCGGAGACGCCTGGCTCTATGAATATCTGGTCATTGCCGCTACCGCCACGGGCAACGATCTTGTTCACGCCACTGTAGACTTTTGTCTCGCCCAAGGCACTGACTTCGACCCGGCCGGATATCAGTTGCCCTGTGCCAGAATCATAAACAGGGCGGATGAGGTAGGAGGGGTTGACGATCTTGTCGTAGACGGTGGGTCCATAACGGCCTGACTCGTCGCCCATGCTCAGATAGAGCGTGTCGCCCACCTGGGTGGCAATCTGCGGCGGCCCGGCAAGACTCCACGCCTTGCTGAAGCCAAAGGTCTTGCCAATAACCGTCACATGTCCACGAAGCAGCGCGGACGCCGGGGTCAACTCGATGGCACCGCCAATGCCGGCCAGCGTCTTCCTGATCTTGAAAAGCCCCAGGTTGAGGCTGAGGTCCACCTTGCCGTAGAAGCTCGCAGCAATCAGTTGGTCGCCGATGCTGATCGACATGCCAAAACTCAGCTTGATGATACCGAGGTTGAGGCTGGCATCTACCGACCCGGTAATCAGGAAGCCGCCATCGGAGCGGATGTAACCCGACACATTGATCGTGACGAAATTGAAGAAATTGAGGCTGGCCTCGTCAACCCGCAGCTCGAACACCGAATCGATGATGCTCATTCCGCCCCGGAATGTCAGATCGAAGGCGAGGACATTCATGGAGCCGTCAAGGTCGAGCTTGAACAGCGTGTTACCGGCAATCGCGGGACCACCACGCAACGGGGTATAAGCCTGTGATCCGGTGTTGATTTCAAGCACGGCGGCGGCCGAAATCCCGATCACGTCAACACCCAGCCTGACATCAAAGCCGGCACGCATGGCAAAAAACACGCCGTTGCCTTGGTCGAGAATGGCTGCATCTGCGAAGACTGCTGCGCTGCCAAGCGCCCCCAGATCCAGGGTGACAGCCAGACTTGCCTGGAAGCCCTGCTCATTGATCAGCAGATCGACCGAGCCTTGCAGCGAGATCGACATGCCGAGGTTAAGAGTGACGTTACCGCCGCCGGCAATACGGAGCATGGTCGGATCCAGCTCCTTGTCGACAAACTCACCGGCGACAACATTGTTGTCTTCGTCGAGCTTGATCGCCCGCACAGTCTGCGACTGATTGGTGGTATTGATCTGCAGCAGCATGAAGCCGCTGATGCTGATCGGCCCCAGGTCCATGATGGGCTGACCCGGAGACCCGATCTGGACTGAGCCATACAGACCGGCACTACCGTCGTTACCGGTCTTGAAGCCCAGCGTGCCAACGGCACTCACCGGGTTGAGGAGCGGCATGTCGATGGTCATGCCGAGATTCAAGACTATGTCGTTGTCCGAAATCAGGAAGGAGAACTCGCCCTCCAGCCTCAGCAGGCTCAGCAGGTCGAGGCTGCCCTCGCCGCGCAATGACAGATAGAAGTTGACTTCGGCATCCTGCCCCGGCGGTATGGCGCTGATGACCAGCTCGTCGGTACCGACACGCTCCTGGAACTCGGGTGGCACCTGATAAACCAGTTGTGCACCAGGTGCATTGGAGCCAGCGTAAAGCATGACCTCCAGCAGATCGACCTGCAGGTTGACAACAGGCCCGAGACCAATCGAGACATCCGTCAATGCGGCACGAATGCCCAGACCATCTGCGTTCGCAATCATCAGGAATTGCGCGTCTCCAGACAGGTTGAAGCCCTCTGGTCCGATGCTCGCCGATGCATCCACAAACAAGGTGAACTCATCATCGGTGAGTTTGATCTCGAAGACACCATCCAACTGGATGAGATCGAAAGCGTTGAACTCCGCCTCACCCTGCACACGAATGATGCGTTCATCATAGTTGAGCATGATCGCACCGGCGGCGTTGCCGGTTTCTATCCGGTAACCCGGCAGGTCGACACGGATGTCGCGGACGAAGTCAGCCGCACGACCACCCTTGAAGACGATCTTGTAGCCACCCTGCACCGTGTCGGTGATTTCGACTTCGTTGGCATTGATGCCAAGCGAGGCAAAGGCCGAACGCAAGGACTGCTTTTCCTGCTCTTTGGTCTGTGGCTGACGTTGCTGCGTGGCCGGGTTGAGCACTGGGCCGAGCACGGCAGTGCCGACGGCGGTGCTCCCCATCATGCGAATGACGACCTCGCCATCCAAACCAGACGGAATGAACAGCTCACCACTACGCGAATTGGTTTGAACCGTGGACACCGAGCGACTGTAATCGACCACCGCCATGTCACCGCTCAAAGCCTGGTTGAGGTCGAGCATGACGCGGTTGAATTCGGCGGTAAGACCATCTATGCCGACCATGCCAGCCGAGGCCAAATCCACCGAGCCCGCAAAGTAAGCGCCGGGGTTGGTCAGATTGGTGTCAAGCATGAGCACCAGTCCGAGGTTGAGGTTGTCAACCGCCAGACCAATGGCGCTTTCGTTGCGCAATGTGCCGTCTATGCGATTGTGGTTATCCGGATTGCCGATCCAGTAGCCGCTGCCACCGACCGGTATGCCGACAAAGCCAAACACATTGGAGATGCCGATGGCAATCGAGGTGACTTCGCGCTCGGTGCCATTGGACATGATGACGGTTTCAGCGCCGCGCTTGGTAAAGGCCATGGCACCGGCAACCTGCAGGATGCCGGCGATGTCGCCTTCGATGTACTCGATCTTGGCCTGAACGATGTCTTGGTTGTAGCTCAACAGAACCGGAGAAGTGGGGTCGCCGGTGGGCACCAGCAAGCCTGGATTCTCGTTGGTACCAAACACCGCCTGCCCTGGCCCTGGCATGCTCAAGCCTGCCAGAAGAGGCGTGAGGTCTCCAGCCAGCAGGGCCTGCACCGTCTGCAAGGTGTCAAACACACCTTGCAAAGGCCCAAGAGGCAAGCCCGGCGGCAGCGCTGGCAGCTCGGGCAGATCCAGAGAGGGCAGCGGGAAGTCACTCAACAGCGCAGCCGGGTCAAAACCGGTTTGGGTGAGATCAATGTATGGCATCGGCAGTACAAGCGCCGCCTTTTCCAGACCCGGGATCAGGCCGGTGTTGATGTTGACCTCTATCTCTTCGAGGCTGACATTCAGCACCTCTTCCATGCCAACCAGGCCAGCCATGCCGACATTGGCCTTCAGCGCGAGGTATTTCGGGAAATACTGCTCTATGCCCTCGATCTCGATGCCGGCAAAACCAGTCGCCGTCATCAAGGCCATGCCGAGGTCTACATCCTCGATAGCCAGACCAATGAAGTCATCACTGCCCGGCGTCCCTATCCCTGCGTGACCACTCAGGTTGGCTGCGCCAATCGTCATGATCTCTATGTCATGATAGAGCGCATCTATGCCGAAGTTGCTGAAGATGCCGGTTTCAACACGCACCAGCTCCTTGCGCTCGCCCTTGGCAAATGCCATTGAGCCTTCAAGGTGAAGAAATTCGACCACCGATATCTGCGCGCTCTCAACGCTGGCAGCAATCTCGATGCGATGGTCGTAATCCAGAAACACCGACCCACCCAGGGTGCGGAACTCACGCCCCTGATCGCCGTAGGTTTCCTTGAAGTCGATGAAGGCACCACCGGTGGCCGCACTGTTCATGGCCACCTGGATATTGCTCAGGGTGGCGGTCAGGATCGGGTCCATACCGACCAGACCTGCATGATCGACCTGCAATCCGAGGGTATTGAATTTGTAGCTGTCGTTCTTGTACTGGCTGAAGGCGAAGTCCACGCCGCCAGCGTAGATGCCGATCGTGCCGTCCGGATCACCCACGCCAAAGTAGGGATCGCCTATGCCGACAAAGGCATTGAGGTTGGTGCCGGCAAAGTTGAGGGTGTCAAAGTTGTTCGGCGTCAGGGGAGCACCAATACCGGTGCCACCAAGCTTGACGTTGTTTTCGCGGCCAAGACTGAAGGAGAGATCACCGCCAAGGTGAACAAAACTGTCGATGGCAAACTTGGCACCGCGCAGATCAACCTGCAGGGTTTCGCCACGGCGACCGTCAATATCCAGTACCAATTCACTGTCACCACCGGTGCTGGCACCGACACCCCCTACATTTCCGCCCAGCCCGAGCGGGATGGACAGCGGCTTGGCGCTGTAATCAATGGTGCGACCGTTGCTCGCGGTGTTGATGACAAGCTCGGCCTGATCAACCGACAGATCGAGCACCGGAATGCCGACCAGCCCGATGAAGTCGCTGCTGCCTTTGGCGCTCACCCACACGTCACCACTCAAACCCAGAACCAGCGCGGCAGCAAGGTCCAGGTTGTCTATCGCAAGGCCAACGCCACCGGCATTGCGGTCCCCAACACCGGCGAAGATGTCCTGCCCTGCCGCGCCGAGGGTGAAATACACCACATCTTCCAGCTTGCCATCACTGAGCACGACTGTTTCAAACTTCAGCTCGATATCAAGGAGTTCGCTGAACTGCGCAATGCCGAACAGATCAACATCGAACAAGCCATTGAACTTGAGCAGACTGCCGAGCTTGGGAAGCGTCCCGAAGTCAAAGGAGATATCGAAGTCCGGGAGGTTCAGGTCGTTCAGCAGCGCCAGGAAATCGGGCAGTGACAGACTTGGCCAGTCGACATCAGGGAAGAGCTCACCCAGCGTCAGTTCGGGCCAGCCAATGCTGGGCCAGTCCACACTGGGCAGCGAGGGCAAGCGGATGTTCAGCCCCGGAATGTTCAGGTCGGGCAACCTGACCGCGAGCTCCGGCAGCGTGAGATTGGGCCAGTCGAGATCGATATCGAAGCCCAGATCAAGCGCCAGATCTGGCACGCTCCAGTTGGGCAGGCTCATATCCAGGCCAAGCTGCGGCAAGCCGATGTCAAAGTTCAGGTCGAGGTTGCCAAAGCTGATCGGGCTGAGGTCAAAGTTGATACCCAGGCCGTCCAACGGGTTCTTGATGTAGGAAAAACCGATGTCCAGCGCATCAAACTCTATGCCGGGCAGACCGACAAAGCCAAGCCTGCCAACGTCTGCTTGCATCATCGACCACTGACGATTCGGGTTGGCACGGTCGGTGATGATGCCGAAAGCGAAGTCAAGGTCTTCGATTTCGAAGCCAAAGCGGTTGTCTCCTCCGAGATCTATGCCAACAAAACCATCCGCTCCTTCAGCGGTAAAGGTAAGCGCATCCACCGTGGCAGACGTGCCGTTGGTGAGCGCAATGCGCTGCATTCCGTTGGAGAAGGTGAAGCGTCCATCAACCTGCACCACGTTTAGCAGGTTGAGGCTGAGGTCTCCGCTGATCCCGAGTTGCTCGCCAACCATGTCAAAGACAATGCTGGTTTCGTCACCGGAGCCCCCTTCAAAGCCGCCCACTCGCGCACCCAGACCACGGGTAAGCGTCAGTGGCGCCTTGGAAAAGTCGATGGCGCGACCGTTGGCAGACGCGGTGTTGATCACCAAGTCAACCTGTTCGGCCTCTACCTTGAGGATGTCCAGCCCGGTAAAGCCCAGCTTGCTGGCCGAGGCCTTGGCGCTGAACCAATACTGGGAAGGATCAGTGATTTGCACCGCAACACCGAGACCGAAATCGGCCTCTTGCAGGGTAAAGCCGACATCTCCCACCCCGGCGAAGAAGTTGATGTCTTCTTCGGCAAAAGTCATCAGTGCCACTGTCGCCCTGGAGCCATCGTCAAGATCAACGCTGAAGAACTCCTGCGAAAGCTTGACCGCAATGTCGACATCAATGAAGTCATAAGCCTTGAGGCTCAGGGTGCCATCAACCGAGAAACGCAACTCGGAGCCATAGCTGAGGTCGAAGTCGGCATCGCGAATACCCGCCTCGATATCGTCACCCAGGCTGAAGATCAGGTTGAAGTCCGTGCCGCTTGCGGTCAGCGTGTTGGTGCCGACGCCAAAGCTCATGTCGCCGGAGATGCTGACGATACCGAAAAGGTCAGCCTCCAAGCCCTTTGCTTCAAAGAACACCTCAGTGCCGGGGCTGGAGATGAAACCTTGCTCAAAGGTGTAACTCAATTCACCCAGCGCAATGACCCGGTTTGTTGCGATATTGGGATCGTTCTCGCGGTAGCGGAAGGTCACTGACTCGGCGCTGACACCGCCGAGGTGCTCGATGCCTGCCGCAAAAGCACCGTTGCGGGTCTCAAAACCGATACCGTTTGGCCCCATGACGAGGCCAATGTCGGCACCTTGCACGCTCACATGCGCCGGACCGGCGTCGAGCTTGGCATTGACGTTGCGGCCAATCGCCAGCAATTCGTTACCAAGGCGCCCAAACGCGAAATCACCACTGAAACCGATCAGGTCACCGATGGCAAGATCGACATCCGTGCCGATGACCTGCACAAAGGCATTCCCACCGCTGGCCACCTCCTGTGCGTTGAAGCTGACCGCGAAGTCTTCGCCACCAACGGTGAAGGTATCGTTGATGGCACGACCAAACTGACTGTAGCGCAGGGTCAGCGTGGTTTCCATGGTGACACCGGTAACGCCGACCAGGGCCACACGGCCGGTGATGAAACCGGCTTTGGTGCCGGCAGTGTCGATGAAGAAACCCTGACCGTCGGTCAGTGACAGGCCGATACCGGAGTCAACGTTGTCACCAATGAAGCCGGTCACCTGGTTGGCGATGACCACTGTCGAGCCACCGACCGACTGCGAGGTCGCCAGACTGAAGACGCCAGACAGTTCAATACCGGGGAAGCTCAGGTCGAGTTCAAGCTCTACCGCGATCTCTACCCAGACGGTGGCGTTGTTCTGCCCTGACGCGGCAACATTGAGCGTGCCAAAGTTGCCTTCAAGAGTGATTGCCCGGCGAAGATCGTTGAAATAGATCACCGCTTCACCGCCCGCGTCGATGCCAGGCAGCGCAACACCGGCCGTAAAGGACAACTGACCGACCATGCCCTCACCCGGCATCATCGCAAACGTGCCCTGCGCATCGCGGATATCCAGGCCGACCCCACCGGTACCTTCGCCGCTGAAGCCGTCGATGGACACATCGCGGAAGTAGGCCACCATCTGGTCGCCTGCTGCGGTGCGTGACTTTTCAAAGCCAACCTTGCCACTGACGCTGACACCTAGCATGCCGACTGTCGCGGCGGCCGACTCCATGGCCAGATACGAAGGCCCGGCCTTGGCATCGAGCACAATGACTTGCGCACCGACGGTGAAGGTCTCCTGAACCCGACGGCTCATGGTGTTGAAAGTTGCAGAAAACTCGTTGGCTTCCAGCGTCACCCCTGGCACACCACCCAGCAAGGCAAGGTCGCCAGCCAGCGTGCCAGCCACACCGTCGGCAGTCAGCAGCAAACCCCCACTGCCTTCGCTGAAATCGATCAGATCAACACCGTCAATTGCCAGGCTGAAGCCCATATCCGCACCGGCAATACGGGTTTCACCGGCTGCGGCGTCAAACAGAAGCTGATAGCTGCCATATAGTTCAAACAGGTTGGAGACATCGAGTTGGCCATCGAAACTTGCTGCGATATTGCCCTGCGCATCACTTGAGAATGCGGCATCGCCGCGCAGGCTGATCACGCCAGCCACGAGAGCCGAAAGCCCTTCGACGTCGATTGCCACATCGCCATCGTTGATGGCGTCGGCAAACGTGAAGCCAATCGGTCCAACCGCCAGCGCCCGTCCCTGAGCCACCGTCGCACCCGAGGCGTAGCGAACATTCACAGCGTCTGCATTGATACTGGCCAGCGGGTCGAGCGCGGCCGCAAAGGCGCCGTCCTGCAGCGCAAATACCACGCCACCCGCGCTGTCGGAGATCAGACCAAAGCTCGCGCCAGAAACCGAGACCGAGGCCGGCCCGGCGTTGAGCGAGGCGCTCAGGTTGGCGCCCACTGCGACCAGATCGTCGCCTTGCTTCGAAAAGCCAAGATCACCGCTCAGCCTGACAAAACCCGCCACGTCGGCGCTGAAACCCTTCACCCCGAACGCGATGGTGTCAGCCGCAATGCCGCCTTCAAAGGTGTAGCCAAGACCCAGGACAGACAGGCTAGTGCCCTGTGCAACCGACTGGGAAACGCTGGTGTACTGAACGATGATCTCATCGGCACCCACGCTGCCAAGGCCATCAATGCCCAGCGCCAGCGAACCATTGGAAAGCTCGAAGGCTGTGCCGCCGGTGCCGCTGAGCAGGCCGAAATCGGCATCTGCGAGGCGCACGTATGCCGGACCGGCCTCAAGACTGGCCGACACGTTGTTGCCCACGGCAACCATCTCAGTGCCGACCTTGGTGAAGGCCAGATCACCGCTGAGCTTGACAAAGTCTGCCACATTGGCCGACAAGCCCTTGACGCCGACCGCAACGGTATTGGCCGCAATCGCCTGGGTAAAGCTGTAATCAAGCCCTAGCACACCCACCGTCTTGCCAGCGGCCACTGAGGTAGTCGCGTTGGTGTACTGGACGATGACCTCGTCAGCGGTGATGCCGCCAAGCGCGTCCAGCCTGGCGTCAAACGACCCATTGGAGAGTTGGAAGGCCAAGGCGCCGCTGTCGTCGCCAAACAGGCCAAAGGCCGCGTCCTTGAGTTCGACATAGACAGTGTCGCTGGCTGCCAGCCTTGCGGTAATCGCCGCGCCAACCGCGACGAATTGCGATTGCGCACCCTGCGTCTGGGTGCCAAAACCGAAACTGCCGGAAAGTTGTACGAAGCCTGCCACGTCAATGATGAGATCGCCCCTCACCTCCTGGATCGCGCCCCGGCTGCCATCCATCGTCAGGGTAAACACCGGGCGGACGGCGCTGGACGGCCCAGTGGAGACATCCATTGCTGTGTGACGGCCAAGCGTCTCGTCTGCTGCGTCGATCCAGCCGTAATCCACTACTGCAGTGCGTTGCGGCAAGGCCTCGCGAATATGGGTGAAGCCGGCTTGCTCCTGACGGATTTCGGGTGTGAAAGCTGTCTGGACAACTGTCGCCGTCATCTCGGCGACATCCACCCCGGTGAGGCTGCCGCCAAAGCGCACCTGCACATCCTTGCCACCGAAGAACACGACTTCGGCAGTCGCTGCGAAGCCGCCGCCAATGGCGCTGTTGAGTCCGGCAATCGCCTCATCGATCAACAACTGCACTTCGGCGCGGCTCATCGTAGAGCGAATCTCGCCCGTGGTGACGGACTGCCCCTGGTGGGCAAGACTCAGTGTGTAGGCCGCCTCGCGGGCTTCAGCATTGACAACCACTCGCTGAAGCTCACCGCTGCGGGTTTCGCCCTGGACGACGCTGAAAGGACGCACCACGCCCAGTGAGAGAGCACCAAAGTGGCTGGTGATGTTGGGCACATCCGTGTTGGCCAGATCGCCCTGGAAACTCAGCAGAAAAGCAGCCTGACGGCCTTCGCTTGCGTCGGCGTCAAGTGAAACGACGACGCTGCCGTTGCCAAACAAGGTGTTTAGCGCGGCCTGAATGTTGGCGCGCAAGGTCTCGTTGTCAGCGCTGTAGGCGATCGCCGGGCTGAACTCGCGCTCATCATCGGCGTTGACGAAGGAAATCTGGAAGCTGCCTTCGGGAAGCTGCGGGTCCACCGCCACCGAAGCCACACGCAAGGCGGATACATCAACACCATGGAAGGCATCACCGGTAAAGCTCACGGTGTAGCTGTCGTCACCAAAGGCCTCGACCGTGACAGTACGCCCTTGCCCTGCAAGCGCGGTGTTCAAGGCGCTTTGTACTGCTGCGGCACCCGCCCCGAAGGCGATCGCGCCACTGGTGTATGTGTTGCCTGCATGGGTGAGACTCAGACTGAACTGGCCGCCGGTTTCGGCAGCGCGGTCAACACGAATGCGTTGTTGTTCAGTGACTGCCTCCGCGCCGTTCTGCACCACGCGATAGCTCAAGGGCGTATCGAAGGCGACCAGTTTGTCGGCCAGCGGGGTTTCATCAAGATCACCGATAAAGCTCACCACATAGCGCTCGGCGCCACGGAAGCTGGTATCAAGCTCAACCAGGATGTTGCTCTCGGCGGTTTCCAGCAGCGTGGCGTAGGCAGCCCGCATGCTGGCCATGGTGGCGGCCGTGTTTCCGGCGAAGAACTCGCCGCTCCCCTTGATCGCAGGAGTGCTGGCGCCTTCGACCTGAATCGACATGAGGTTGATGGTCTGACCTGCCAGCGCACCACCAAAGTCCACGGTAAAGGTGTTGGCAGTGGCGACATCGACATTCAGCACCAAGCCGCTGATGCCGCCAAAACCGGCCTCAAGCGCGGTCTTGATGGTAGCCGCGTCCGCGCCACCGCCAATCAGGCCAGAGGTATAGGTCTGACCGCCATGGTTGAGCACCATGCGGAAGCCTTTGGCGATGGCTTCGCTCCCTGCGGCCACCCAGTGCTGATGCGCTACAGCCGATACGCCCGGTTGCACCGTGCGCAGCGCCAGGCCAGCGTTATTCAGATTTGCAGCGTCAAAGCTGATCGAAGAAACATCCTGATTTGCGAAGGCACCCGCAAAGCGGATGTCCAGCCCAAGCTGAGTGCTGCTGGACGCGGCGGGGTTGAAGCTGACATTGACATCGCCGCTGCCAATGCTGGGCAAGGCACGCAAGGCGTTTTCCACGCGCTTGGCCAGGGCTGCGCCATCAGTGGTGTAGGCAATCGCTGCCGTGGATTGGCCACCAAAGCCAAGAGTGAAGCTGCCGGACGGGACAGGCGCACTGGCGTCAAGGTTGACCTTGAGCCTGGGCAGATCCACCCCCGACAACCCGCCGCCAAAGGTGATGTCGTACACCCCGCCAGTGCCGGACACTTCAACTGTGCCAACACCGCCCAGGGCCGCATTCAGGGCAAAGCGCAATGTTGCCGCGTTGGCACCAAACTGTATGCCGGTGGTGGTGTAAGTCTGACCACCATGGCTCAAACTCAGTGAAAAGCTGCCTGCACCACTGGCCTCAATGGCCACCCGCTGCACTTCATCCTGCGCCGGGCCACCACTGCCAAGGCGGGTGTAGCTGTAACCGGTGTTCGAGGTCTTGCCGCTGCCCAGGAAAAACTGGAAGCCCATGCGCGGAATCACCGCCTCGGCCAGGTCACCGGTAAAGCTGACGATGAAGCGCTGCTGCCCGGGGTTTCTGATGGAATGGGCGGTGTCTTCGGACACCACGATGTTGTTGATGTTGACGACATCGCCAGTGAGATCGCGCAACAGCGTTGCATACGCGGTACGCATCTCGTTCATGGTCTGCGCAGTCTGAGTTACGCCACGATAGACCGCCTTGACCTTGGCCGCCGGGCTGTCGGTCTTGAATATCTGATATTCCTGGATGACCCGGTTGGCCTTGAACACAATCGCCAGCGAGGCCTGCTGACCCTGAGCGCCTTGCACCAACTCGGTTACCACGGCGTTGGCGCTGCCCGGGCTGGCCTGGGTGTCGCCACTGACCACCAGACGCTGCACTTCGCTGACGCCAGCCACTGGCGCAACTTCCTCACGCACCACGCCACCGTCCATGAAGAACAGGTCGTAGCTTCCGCTCTGCGAAGGATGGGTGAAGGTGATGGACTGAATCTCCCGCACACCGGCCTGACCCTGCACTGGGGTAGTCACCGTCACGTTGACCGGATCGGGCTCGCCACGCAGGGCTTCGATCACGATCTGCTTTATTTCATTCACGCCAGGATTGGCTGCCTGCGCTTCGCTGACTTCGGTCGAGACCGGTGCTGCCGCGTAGGTGGCGGAGACGTCATCGACCAGCACGCCCTCAAGCGCACCGATGAACTCGATCTGGTAGCCGTCTAGGCGGCTGCCGCTGATCTGGACATTGCTCGCACCAACCAGGGTTTCAAACGCGGCGGTGAGCTTGGCGACAACTTGTGCGTTGGTGTCGCCAGCCCCAAGGTACAGGCTGGCATCTGTTGCACCACGGCTCAGCGTCACCGTGCCGACCAGCTCCGGCGGCAAGGACAGGCCAATCACCGTATTGACCTTGGTGACCAGCTCGGCAACCGGGTCAAGCGTAATGCCCCGGTTCAGGTTGACGACCAGCTCGTTGATGCTGGCGGTCAGGCCCGGCAAGCCCTCCAGCGAAAGGCTGGAGACATCCGCTTCAAAACTGGTAAAGCTGCGGTTGCGGTCATTCGGATCGGTGATCAGCGCAAGACCGAAATCCATGTCGCCCAGCGACAACCCCACCGCGCCGGGCAGCAAGTTGCCCTCGGCGTCGCGTGCCCCATTGACGCCAACGAAGGCGCTGATGTCGCTGCCGCCAATAGTGACAACTTGGGCCCGCTCTATCGTCGTGCGGGCAATGTAGTCGTCTGCCCCCACCTCGGCAATGGTGACTTCCTGACGGCGTTGTTCCACCGCCACGTTGCCACGCATGTCAACAAAACCAAACAGGTCAATGCTAAGAAAACCGGCTGCGCGCAGGCTGTTGCCATCGGCACCGTCCAGCGACAAGGCACGGGTTTCACCCTCGCCCAGCGGCACCGCCAGCGTGGTGGCGCCAGCGCTGTAATCGACAACCTCGTCGCTGCCAGAGGCCTGGTTGATTGCCACCTCGAAGTTGCTGGCCGATGCGGTAAAGCCGTCGATGCCGACAAAGCCGAGGCTGCCGGCAGAGGCTTCCAGCGAAGTCCATTGCCGCTGCCCGGTGGCGCGGTCGGTCATCAGCGCCAGCGCAAATTCGGCATCGTCCAGCGCAAAACCGATACGGTTGGCTTTGTCGTTGCCGTTGATGCCGACAAACGCGTTGATATCCTTGCCACCAACCGCCAGCAGATCGACAGCAACCTGTTCCGCGACACCATCGAGGTTTTCTGCCAGGGTAACCGTCGTGCGTGACTGCTCGAAGGCAAAGAAGCCGTCGAGCGTGACAAAACCAAACACGTTGAGGAGCATGTTGCCGGAAGCACGGGTCAGCTCACCCAGCGCCCCATCCGTAGCCAGGGTAACGGTCTGGTCCGGTCCAGCCAGCACTTCAAGCTGACGGAAGCTGTGGTCCAGCACCACATCGGCATCCGTGCCGACCCCCGGAACACCCCGGTTGATCTCCACGGAGAGGGTTTCGGCGGCCAGCTCAAAACCATCGACCCCGACAAAACCAACCCGGCCGGCTTCGGCTGCCAGCGTGGTGAATTGACGGCCTGTAGTCTGCCCGTTGCCGTCAAGCTCGCTCACCAGCGCCAGGCCGAAGCTGACATCCTCCAGCCCAAGGCCAATGGCATCAGCCGTGCCACCGTTGAGGCCGGCAAAGGCATCCACGCCCACGCCACCAATGGTCAACACCCGGGCTTCGATCAGCGTTGGCGCACGCGCCACGTCCGGGTCGTCGGACAGATTGCCGTCGTTCAGGTAGAAGCTCTCGTTTTTCTGCTCGACGGCAAAACCGCCGGACACCTGGAAGAAACCGAACACGTCCAGCGTCATGTTGGCCGAAGCCCGCAGCAACTGCCCTTGCTGACCGTCCATGGCCAGTTGCAGGCTGCTTTCCGGTCCGGTCAGCACCTCGATCGCGGTCTTGCGGCCTGCGGCGACGTCTTCCGGGTCACGCAGGGCGTAATCGACGACCACATCGCCCGCCTTGCCTGCGCGGTTGATCTCCAGACTGACGGAGTCAGCCGACACGGTCAGCCCGTCGACACCGACAAAGGCAACGCTGGCGGCGCTGGCCTGCAAGCTGGTCCAGTTGCGGGTTTGGTCCGTGGTGTCGCCAAGCAGCGCCAAGCCGAAGTCAAGGCCGGCAAGCTCAAGACCAATGGCCTGGTCAGTGCCGCCGTTCATGCCGGCAAAGGCTCGCAGATTGTTGCCACCGATCAGCAGGCCGGTCGCCTGGGTAGTACTGCCATCACTCAGCGTCAAGTCATAAGGTGTGCTCTGACGGGTCAGCCCGAACTCACCGGAGACCTGCACAAAGCCGAACATGTCCAGCGCCAGAGCGCCGCGCGCTTCGAGCAGATCGCCACGACTGCCATCCACGTTCAGCGCAAAGCTGCTGCCTGGCCCGGTGAGCACGCTCAGGTCGGTTGCACCAGCGGCGTAGTTGACCAGGCTGCCATCGGCGGCCTGCCGGTTGATATCGACGCTCAGCGAGGAAACCTCAACCTCAAGTCCGTTCACGCCGATAAAACCGGCGCTGCCGACACTGGCCTGCAGCGTGGTCCAACTGCGCGCGGTTTCGGCGCTGTCTGCAGCAAGACGCTCGCTCTGAAGGGCCAGCGCAAAGCCGACATCCTCCGCCGCCAGACCAATCGCGTTGCCCTGCCCACCATTGACGCCGACAAAGGCGCTCAGGCCTGCCCCGCCAATCAGGAGCTGATCGACCTGCACCGCTGTCGCTGATTCATCTACCTCGAGCGTCAGGGGGTTGTCGGCCAGCGTGAGCTCACCACGCCGCTTCTCGATACCGAACGCACCCGCAGTCTGCACGAAACCGAAAATGTCGACTTCAAGCTCGCCAGTGGCGCGCATCAGCGCACCTTGCTGGCCATCCATGTTCAGCGTCAGGCTGGAAGGCTCTTCGCCAGTACCGGTGATCACCGTCAGGCCCTGAGCCTTGTAATCCACCAGACGACCATCTGCCGAGGCCTGGTTGATCTCCACTGCCAGCGTGCGCGCTTCGAGGCTCAGACCTTCCACGCCCACAAAGGCCGCGCTGCCAACATTGGCCAGCAGACTGGTCCAGCGGCTCAATTCGGAGCCTTCAGGCTCCAGCCCGGAGGCCTGTTCGGTCAACATGGCGAGGGCAAAATCAACCCCGCTCATTTCAAAACCAGTCGCCGAAGCCGTGCCTCCGCCGATGCCGGCAAACGCATTGACGCCGCTTGCACCCAGCGTCAGCTTGTCCACGCCAACCACGCTGCCGTCGTCAAGCACGACGCTGTCCTGGCTCTTTTCAAGCGCAAAGCCACCGGACACCTGGAAGAAGCCAAAGACATCGAGATCGAGCTCGCCACGGGCCTCAAGCAGCTCTCCGCGTGCGCCTGCCATGGAAAAGTCCATGGTGGTTTCGGGGGCGATCACGATAGCCCTGGCGTTGTCACCGGCAAAATCCATGACCTTGCCGCTGCCAGCCACCGTATCGGCGCGGTTTATCGCCACCTCAATACTGTTGGCCGACAGGCTGAGTCCTTCCACGCCAACGAAACCGACACTACCGGCGCTGGCCTGCAGTGCACTCCAGCGCCGCTCGCTGTTGCTGACGTCCACCGCCAGCATCAGGCCAAAGTCCAGATCATTCAGGGCAAAGCCCAGGCGCTTGTCCGGGTCATTGCCATTGACACCGGCAAATGCCGAAACACCGCTGGCGCCCAGGGTCAGCATCTGTACCGCAGTGGTCTCGCTATCCCCGGCCAGCATCACGCTTTCGGTGCTGCGCTGGAAGGCAAACCCTCCGCTGGTCTGGAAGAAACCCGACACATCGATATCAAACTCACCGGCGACTTCCAGCAACTCGCCACGGCCACCATCCATGGCTAGCTGCAGCGAAGCCTCGGGGCCAGTCGCGACATCGAGCGGCGCGGCAAGGAAGTCGACCAGGCGACCGTCGGCAGAGGCCAGATTGATCGACACGCTGGCGTTGCTGCCGGTCACGCTCAAGCCGTCAAAGCCGACCAGGCCAAGCTGGCCTGCGTTGGCAGTCAGGGCGGTCCAACTGCGCGTAGCATCGGCGCGGTCGGTGAGTATGGCCAGGGCCAGATCAAGCTGTTGCAGGCCAAGCCCGGTAGCACCGGCATCAAGGCTGCCATCGGCGCCAATGCCACCATTCAAACCGGCAAAAGCGGTGAGGTTTTGCGCACCAAGCTGCAAGGCGTCAACCTGAACCTCGTCGCCATTGTCGAGATTGACCGTCTTGACTGACTGGCTGACCGCCAGCCCGCCACGCAGGCTGACGAAACCGCCGACGCTGAGGTGGATGTCTCCAGCCGCTTCGAGCAACTCGCCACGCGACGCGGCCATGTCGAAGACCGCCTCTGTGCCCGGTCCGATCGCCACGGCAAGATGCTTGTCAGGATCGGCTTTACCACCAAAGTCCAGCAGGCTGCCATCAGTCGCAGCGCGGTTGACGGTAAGCGACAGATTCTCGCCAGCCAGCGTCACCGCATCTTCCAGCCCCACGAGGCCGAGGTAGTTGGCAACACCCTGCAGGGCAAACCACTGACGTGCGGCCTCCCCGTCGGGCACGCCTTGCTCGTTGAACAAGGCCAGCGCAAAGCTCAGCTCCTCAAGCGCCAGCCCGGTGGCATCTTCAGTGCCGCCAGCGCTGCCTATGAACGCGTTGATGCCGCCACCGCCAAGTGTCAGCCGGTCAACCGCAACTTCGGATACCACGCCGTCGGCATCTGCAACCGATACCGTTCCTGCCGAACGCTCAAAGGCAAAGCCTCCGTCAAGCGACAGGAAGCCGAACACATCCAGCGTCATCTGCCCGCTGATGCGGGTCAGGGCGCCATCAAGGCCGTCCATGTCCAGGGTGAAGGTGTCAGTCGCACTCACCGCCACGTCGAGTCCGCGCTGACCGAAGTCCACCACCAGGTTGGGGTCGACATTAGCGACCAGGTCCGGGCGGGCGACTGTCTCTCCCTGCTGCTCAACCGTCAGCGCGGCTGAAGCTGGCAAAGCCTCGGCACTGATCTGTAGCAGGCCAACATCCTGACCTGCCAGCGAACCCTTGAATTCGATATCGAATACGCCAGCGTCACGCCGCTGAACGCTCAGCTCGACACCTGCCACACCAGCAGCGTCGAAGGCAGCCAGCAAAGCCGACCTGACCTGTTGCGCGCTGGCGTCGGACGACAAACTGGCGGTTTGAATGGTCTCGCCAGCAAAGTCGCCACCAAGCACGAAGCTGGTCTGCGCATCGCTGCGCACGCTGACGCGCTGCACCTCGTTGTCTGCAGGGGTGGTCACGGTGACCGCTTCGCTGCGGCTTTCGCCGCGCTGCACCACCGACAAGGCAAGCTGGCTGGCTGGGGTCACCACATTGATGGTGACCGGCGCCAGCGCCTGTCCGGCCAGGTCGCCGCCAAAACTGATCGTCCAGTCACCCGGCGTGCCGGTGACGTTGATGCCGCTGACGCCAAGCGCGGTGTTCAGCGCGCTCGCCACTGCGCCTGCGCTGGCATTGGCCTGCAGGGCTGCGGTGTGGACGGCGGCGGCGCCGTCCACAGACACAGCCAGGGTGAAGGTGCTGCCAGTCGGTGCCGACAAGGACACCTGCTGCACCGCGGCCACCGACTCCAGCACATTGGTGACGCTTCGTGCAGAACCCTCACGCAGGGTGCTGATCTGGATATCGTTGATGGCGGCGGTCTTGGAGACCAGTGCAAGCTGCGCAACATCGACAAAGCCAAGGCTGCGTGTAAAGTCGATGAAATAACGCGGGTCACGCGCCGTCGAGGTCTTGTCGAAGCTGACCTTGGCGTTGCCTGCACCAAAAAGCCCATCCATCCCGGTCTGCAGCACCTTGAGATTGCGCTCCGGGCTGCTGTTCGAGAAGTCGAGCAAACCGGTGCTGCGTGTGTCGCCGCTGTCCGGGTCAGTGTAGGAAAGTTCGTAGCGTGAATTGGTCTTGATGGTGGTGCCAAAGAAGGCAATCTGCTGCCGCTCGCGGACGTTTTCGCCCTCAACGGACTGCCCGGTCACCTGTTGCTCACCTTGGGTGATGACGTTGACCGACACCGACGGTGTGACGGTGCGCAGACTCACACCCATGGCAGACAAATCCTGCCCGGCCAGCGCACCGGCAAAGACAATGTCAAAGCCCGCTGCGCGGCTGCCGCTGACGCTGACATCCGCCCCGGCAATGCCATCAAATGCGGCCAGCGCGGCCTGAATGCGGTCAATCAGCGCGGCATCACTGGCGGCTGCGTCCAGCGTAAAGCGCTGGGTCTGTCCTTGCCAGCCCAGAACCACCTCGCCTACGCTGCTGCCAACTACCAGGCGCAACTCGGTGTTGGTCGACACCGGATTGAGGGTGACCGCATCCTGTGCCGGGCTACCGGCAACGCGCTCCACCACGCCGGCATCCACAGCCGAAGCCTGCGCCTCAAGCGTCAGCGCCGAGAAATCCTCACCGGCAAGCGTGCCACCAAAGACGATGGTAAAGCCGAGCTCCTGGGAGCCACGCACCTCGATCTGTCCGCGGACATCTGCCTCCGCCCTGCCGCTGGCGATCAGCAAGTCTTCAAGCTTGCGGCGCATCTCGTTGCGAACCGACTCGGCAGTGCGTTGACCAGCCAATGCAAGCGACGCACTGGCACCGCCAAAACTGAACAGCAGCGAACCGATCACCAGATCGGTGTCCAGACGCAGCACGGTGTCGAGCTTGAGCGGGGTTTGTGCGATCGGGTCGCCCGCCGTGCTGAGGTTGCGGTTGATGGCCAGCGACAGCGACTCGGTGGACACCGTCAGACCATCAATGCCGACAAAGGCCGCCGAACCCACCGAGCTTTGCAAGGCCATCCATTTGCGCGCTTCGTTGGCACGGTCGCTCATCAGGGCGAGCGCAAAATCGGCGTCCTGCAGATCAAAGCCCGTCGCGCCCGGGCTGCCGCCATTGACGCCGGCAAAGGCCGAGACAGACTGCGCTCCTATGGTCAGCAGGTCTACCCTGACCTCGTCGCCATTGGACAGCAAAACATCGGTAATCGAACGCTCAAAGGCAAACGAGCCGGAAATCGCAAAGAACCCGGCCACCTCCAGCGACAGATCACCAGCGGCCCGGACAAGCTCACCCAGCTCTGCCGAGAAAGCAATCGCGACGCTTTCACCCACACCGGTAAACACGGTCAGCGGGTTGCGGGCAAAGTCGATCAGCGAACCATCGGCGGCAGCCGTGTTCAACTCGAGCAGCAACAGGCTGGCTTCCAGCGTGACCTCGGGTACGCCCAGCAAGGCCACCGACGAGGTTGTGCCACGCGCCGCCATCCAGTTGCGCTGCCCCTCACGTTCGCTGACCAGGGAGAGGGCAAAATCGAGCTCCAGCACCTCCAGCCCCATGCGTTCGGCGCTGCCACCAACCCCGGCAAAGCCGCTCAGGTTGGCGCCCCCCAGTGTCAGCACATCGGCTGACACCTGCACCGCGTCAGCTACCGCATCCGGGCTGGCCGCCACTGCAAAATCGCGCTGAAACTGACGCACCGCAAAGTCGCCGCTGACGGTGAAGAAGTCGGCAACCCGGATCAGACCACCAGACACCCCCACCCCGAGCAGATCGGTCGCGCCCAGTGTGCCGAAGGTGTACTCCACGGTGCCAACCGAAATGGTCTCGCCAGTCCAGTCAATGCCGGTCGTGTTCTTGAACAGCGCAGCCTGGTCAGCCGACAGTTCGATCAGGCCACCCAGGTCTGCAAACAGTGCGCCATTCGCCTCCAGGGCAATGCCGTTTTCAAGAATCACCAGACCCACGCTGGCACCCACCGCGCCTATGCCAAAATCACCCGCGCTGAGGGTGGCGATGGCATCGTTGGCAATGGCCACTATCCGGTCCAGCGTCTTTTCAAAGCCAAACTCACCGCTCAAGACCACGTTGGCGCCGAAGCGGAAATCGACCTCACCAAAGAGCTTGAAGCCGTCGAGCGAGAAATCGAAATCGACAGGGGTCAGCTCTGGCAACAAGCCTTGAATGCCGAGGGAAGGCCAGTCGACATTGAAAAGGCTGAGGTCCAGGCCGGGAAGGTTGAGCCGGGGAAGATTGAAAACAATCTCGGGCAAGGACAGGTTTGGCCAGTCGATGTTCAGGTCGGGAAACGCCAGCGACAGCTCAGGCAAGGACAGGTTGAGCTGTGGCAGGCCGGGCAGCAGGGCAAGCAAGGCATCAACGTCAAGCGAAATGCCCGGGATATTGATCTCCGGGAGCTTGAGCAGCAGCTCGCCGAGCGACAGCTCTGGCCAGTTGATTGCCGGGAAATCAATGCCGAGACGGCCAAGGTCGAAATCCGGGAAGCTCAGGTTGAAGTTCGGCAGCGAGGGCAGGCTGAGGTCTGCAAACGGGAAGCGCACCGCAGAGAGATCGAAATCCGGCAACTGGATGTCAGGCAGGTTGAGCAGGTCCAGCCCGAAGGTGTTGAAGCTGAAAGGCAGATTGATCGGCAGTATGGACAAGTCGGCCACTAGCGGCGTGACCCCATCAGCCTTGGTCAAGGCCACGGAGCCCACCGACAGCGATCCGATGGTGCCGAATTCGCCCGCAATGGTGCCCAGCACGGCGCTGCCGTTGAGACCGCCGAAGCTGAGCATCGCACCACCCGGCACGCTGCCAACGCTGAGGGCGGTGCGAGCATCTGTGACCGACAGCAAAAAGCCTGACTCGGTCAGGCCATTGACTGTGAAATCGGTGGTGCGCACGCCAAAGCGGCCCGACAAGGTGTAGGCAACCGGCCCAAGCGACAGGCTCAGGTCCAGATCAGCATCGACCGCCAGAAAGTCGTGCAGTGTTTCGAGCGAGTAGTCAAACGCAAGCTCGCCGATCTGCCCGGCCATCGCCTGCCCGGTAGTGTTGAAGCCGATATTGACGTTGCGCACTGCGCTCAGGTCAATCCCCGCCAGCGGCTGGTTGGCAGCATCAGTGAGCGCCAAGCTGCCAACGCGCAACATGCCAGCCAGACCGGCTTCGGAGATGAGCGCCGCGCCGCTGATCTCACCGGCCGCAAAACGTGCGCCGCCAGCATTCAGCATCAGGCTACCGTTGGCCACCGACAACTCGATCGCGCCATCAGACAACGGTAGCGACAAGGTGATGTCGCCACTCAGCGCTGCGGCACCCAGGTTCAGGGTGGCACTTGTTGCCAGCGTGAGCCAATCCCGGCCGTCGTCAAAGCTCAGGTCGAAGGTCGCGCCGGTCAGATCATCAAAGGCACCGAAGATGAAGTCGGCGTCGATGCTCGTACCGGCAAAGTCGGCTATGGTGGAAAAGTAGTCTGAGTTAAGTGCCATGCCGACCGCGTTGAGCACGACCGCGTTGGGGACCCCGACGAGGTAGTCAAGCCAGGCGGTGTGTGCCGCCTCCAGCCCTGCCACCATCTCGTGCGCCACCAGCTTCAACTCGCCCGCAGTGCTGGCATCACCGGTCTGCACCAGCTCGAAAAAAACGTTTTGGTTGGGCAGGAACAGCCCTTGCACCGAGGTAAAGCGGCCCTCAACCGAACCGTAACTCAGAATGACGAACTCATCGCCGGCCTGCGGCACGAAGTCGTCCCACAGCTCTACCACCAGCGTGCCGTTCAGGGTGGCGAGGCCAGTGACGTTGATCTGGTCGTGGAAGTTGTCGCCGGTTCCTGCATCGGTTCCGCCAAGTTCAATCAACGTCGTCGAGTCGGCGGCCTTGACCAGATCGCCTGCTACATCAATGACGCCGGGCGAATAACCCGGGCTGAAGAAACCCTCATTGAACACCGACCCCGCAATCGAACCGCTGCCGCCCAATGTGGCATCCCTGCCAATGAACAGCGTGCCGTCGACATCGCGCACAGAGGGATCAAGCCGGGCGACATCGTAGTAGCCCTCGTCGAACAGGCTGAGGCCCTTCCCTGCAGCAGAGGCTGGCTGGTCGTCAAGATCAAATACAATCTCGGACGCATCACCGTACACGGGCAGGTCGCTGTCCAGCGTGCCGACTCCTAGGTCCAGCGGGTCACCGTCGAGCACATCCAACATGAATCGGGCATACTCCGCACTACCATCACTGTCGCCAACGTTGTACAGCGCGGTATCCAGAAAAGCCCCTCGCGTCTGCGCCAGAGCGTCACTGAACGCGGTCAGGTCGACATCAAACGACAGGGGCAGGTCGGTCGGTGAAGCAAATTCGGCAGCCTGCGCCTTGCGGTCGCGTTCGGTCAGCCCATCCATTTGCTCAAGGTAACTGGCCTCGATGGTGGCACTGAGCGCATCGTAATCATCGCCATGCCGTGGCATGACAAGTTGCGCGGCGCCAACCGCGTCAGCCGAGAGCAATATTCGCTGCTCCAGCGCCTCAACCTTGAAACGGTCACGTAGAAGTTTCTCGAGCAGCCGAGAAATACGGGGACGTTTTGTTCTGGAAGACTTGGACCGCATGGCGCACACCTTGTCTCAAACGTTCATGCTTTCACCGGGATAGATGAAGCAAAAAACAGCAGGAGCATTGCTGGTAAATCAGCATTCGGGCCTGTCGAAGCCGCCGCAGAAGGTGCGTTCCGACAGGTTGGAAAAAATCAGTATTAAACCCGGAATCGATGCCATCAAGGCAAAAGCGACTCCGGGCACGCAGAAGAAATTAGAAGTTATCAGCTTTCACCACGTTTGAATCAAGACAACACAGATCAGTTGAGTGCTGCTGCCTTGCTGCTACGCTCTTCCTTCAGCTTCAGCAGTCGCTCGATCTGAGCGAGTGAGCCAAGATGTGCGAAGGTTGCCGGCAGATAGCGCTTTTCGCGCATCTCAAGGAAGCGCTCGTTTGACAGGTTGTTCAGACGCTCTTCATTGATGACATAGCAGCCAGCGATGTTCTTGACCTGATCAGCCTGACGAACCCGCATGTTCAGGGGTGTGAACATGTTGTGCTCTGCGAGGTATTTGCAGAAGCTCTTGGTGAAGGCGTCCATCTGCTGCAATTCGCCCAGGTAGCGCTTGACGTTTTCCAGCGCCTCGGCCGGCTCGCCGTTGGCGTCAAACAACGGAACACCCTCTTCTTCGTTAACCAGCTCGCTGCCCTCGTCGATGCATACGGTGAACTGGTTCTCCTGGCCGGTGCTGGCGAGCGCGAAAGGATAGCGGCGGATGATGGCCGGAATGTAGGAGGCCTGCCACTTGCCATCAGCGTCAACAAAGAGGTTTTCACCCGCATCAAGACCCATCAGAACGACCGGACGAAACTCGTCCTGCTCCTTGTCCTCAAGGAATACCACCGGATAAATGGCAGCCGCGCGAACAAACTCATGCACCATGACGGAAGCAATGTGGAAACTTGACGCAAACCCAAAACCCTCAACCGGCTTCACTTTCTTGACTGCATGACGTTCCTTGTTAACCGGAACAAGCTGCTGAAACATGTTTGACTCCTTGATTTACTTCTGCTCAGTCAGTTTGACGAGCTTCCAAAAAAGAGGCTTGGTCAACGCTTACGTCCCCTCGCTCTCCACCTTTATCAAAAACCACTCCGTAGCCGTCAAGCAGGCTGCCGTCCGCAAAATCCAGCGCCACACGCGCAAGCTCGAAGCGTGTCAGGCTGTCGAGTAGATTCTGCCGCGTCTGCATCAACTCGTCCTCACGCTCGAACACGCGCCCCAGACGAACACGACCCACCTCATACTGTTCACGCTCAGCATGGAGCAATTGCTGTCTTAGTTCAACGTCGACCTTATGTAGTTCAACCTCGCGCCGGGCACTTTCCATCTGAAGCCAGCGTGTCATGACATCGTTGTGAACGCTGGTCATCAAGCCTTCGGCATCAGACTGGCTCTGTTTGAGACGCAGCAACTGCGCCTCCCAGGCGGACGATGCCCGGTGGTTGCCCAAGGGCCGCTCATAAACCAGGCCTGCATACCAGCCATCGTAGCTGGCCTTGAAGGAATCATCGAAGGCACTGCTCGCCCTGCCGTCAAGGCTGTTTCGATTGTAGCCAAGCTCCAGTCTGAGATCCGGGCGTTTCTGGTCCATTGCAACCTCGGTGCGTATGCGCTCCTGTTCTATCCGCGACGCCGCCATCCTGAGGCTGGGCAGCGAAGCAAGCGCCAGCGCCAGCCGCTCCTCCATCGCCTTGTTCGCCGCGTCAGGATCAGGGGCCACTGCAGGCACAAATTCAGGGGCAGCACTCACTGAAGGCCGGATATTGAGCAGGGTCATCAGCGCACCGCGCGTCTCATCCAGCAATCTGGCAGCTCGGGCAACATCGGCTTCGCGGCTGGCGACCGCAATTTTTGCTTCAGTCAGGTCGGTGGCCGGAGCCCACCCTGCCTTGACTCGATCTTCTACATCAACCAGCGCAGCCTGGCCATTGCCAAGGGCCGCACGACGCATCTCCAGCCCTTGTTGAGCACGATAGAGCTGCCAGTAGGCATTGACCGCTTCGGCAGCCACCTTGAGCACCTGATCTTCGTAGCGCAGCGCCTCGATCTGATGATCCACCTCGGCCACTCTCAACTCAGCCTCGGTCAGAGCACGCCCCAGTCCACGCAGCAGCGGCTGCTGAAAGGTAATGTTTACCGCCCCACGGTACTCATTGGTGTCGCTGCCTGTCATCACACGGCGCTTTTGCATGCGGTACAGCAACTGTATCTCGCCGCCTGTCGGCACCTTGACCGATACGCCGGTTTCCGCAACCGTTCTGCGCTCGGTTGCACGGTCACTGAAGCCAAAGAAAATCGCACTGTCATCGGGCGACTGTGGCAGGTCGGAGTAGTCCTGGCGCAGGCGCGCAGTCACCAGTGGATCGTAAATGGCGCGCTCCGCATCGACCAGCCGGCCTGCTGCCTCGCGGCGCAAGCCCGCACCCCGGGTTTCGGCATTGCGCATCACAGCCCAATGCACAAGCTGCGCGGGGATCAATGTCTGCGTGCCACCTTCCGCCAAGACTTCGGCAGACGAGGACAACGCATATCCAGGTTCATCCGCAGCCAAAAGCGGCGCGGATAGCAGCACGCACAGCGCAGCCGTGGCCCCAGGCCTGGCCACACGCCACAACCTCGCCAGGTTCAAACCAGGCACGGCTATCGGAACTCGCTTTTCAGCATGCTTGATCGGTGTCGACATACGCATTCACACTCAACTCTGAAGGGTCTCAGGATACTGCAGCCTTGCGAGCCTACACGCTCCTCACCGAAAATGCATACTTTCGATATAGCGGTAGCCGTCGAGCCGAACAAAACCACTGAATCGGAATGCCGTCGCGAGCGACAATACCGTAGCTGATCATCACGGCCTGATTGAGCATCAACCGACTTGCTCTCCCCGACAGGCAAGGCATTTTCGACATTACGCCCAGTAAAGGCTTACATCAAGCCGTGCCTCCATACCTGACTTTTCCTGACACCTGCGAATGCCAATCCCGCGTGTGCTGAGAACTATGTCACAGTGGCACCAACCCGACGCAATGCCGTTAATCCTCCCCCACCTCTCGCTGACGCTCGCCGGTCTCAAGAACGGGAAGGCTTCTCCACCCTGAAGGGCGAGGTTTGCCGCGCAACTGCTCAATCACACTGCCAAGCACACGATTTCCCGGAATTTAATCGTACCGTCAGATTTCGGTAGTACCATTTACGGCTGTTTCTTTAAAAGACATCATCGACAGCGATATATGCTACCTAAACGGCGATCCACATATCCGGCCCGTCTCACAACTGTGCTCGCCTGGATGATTGCCGTGCTGTTGGTAGCACTGGTCGCCCGGGAATTGACTGATCGCTGGGTGACCCGTCCGGTACCGCTGTCCGCCCACGAGCGCAGCGCCGACCCACGCGCTGCAGCGCGGGAAATTGCCGCCCGACTCTCCTCCGGTCCGGAGCAAGCAACGCTGACGCCAGCACCAGAACCGCTCACATCGACTGTCGACTACATCCTGATGGGAGTCGCTACCGGGTTTGGCGGATCGCCCGGTTTCGCGCTTCTGCGCACCCCTTCCGGGGAGATTCTGTCCGCAGTTCAAGGCGGGCGCCTGCCTTCTGGCGAAACCGTGATTGCCATCGGCCTGGACCATCTGCGCCTGAACCAGGGCGGTCGTGAAAGCACGCTACGCATGTCTTCGGAAGCGATAATGGGCACCCTTCCCGCGCCCCGCAGCCCCCGCCCAACTCGATAAACCTTACCGACGCGCCGCCACCACGATGCCCACGCCCTCCAACCTGTTTCGCGCTCTGGCGCTTTCCCTGTCTCTGGCCTCCGCAAGCGTATTTGCGGCTGATGACCAGAACGGCCCGGTCGCGCTCAATTTCGTTAACGCCGACATCCGTGCGGTGATCAACGCGGTCGGGCAGATTACCGGGCAGAACTTCCTGATTGACCCGCGCGTATCCGGTACGCTGAACATCGTCACCAACACCCCGGTGGCGCGCGATCTGGCCTACCCGATGCTGCTGTCAGCGCTGCGTTTGCAGGGTTTCACCGCGATAGAAGACGCCGGTATCATCAAGATCATGCCGGAAGCCGATGCCAAACTGCATGGCGTGCCAGTCAGCCCATCTAACGCCAGCGGCGACAGCCTGGTCACCCAGGTATTCACCCTGCGCCACGAACCAGCCGCGCAAATGCTGGCGGTAGTGCGTCCGCTGGTTGCACCCAACAACACGGTCACAGCCTTTCCGTCCAACAATTCGCTGGTCATCACCGACTACGCACGCAATCTCGAACGGATCGCCCAAGTCATCGAGTCGATAGACGTTCCCCTCGGCAACCTGACCGTTATTCCTCTGGAATACGCCGCAGCGGCTGACATCGCCAGCACCGCCAACCGCCTTTTCAACACCAATGCGTCCGGCAATCAGAGCGCATCAGAGCCTTTTCAGCGCATCCAGATATTGCCGGAGCAACGTATCAACGCGGTGCTGGTACGCACCGAAAACTCTGCCAGGCTGCGCGAACTGCGTCACCTGATCGCCGCACTTGACAGACCCGGCGCGGGTGGCAACGTCCATGTGGTGTATCTGCGCAATGCCCGCGCCGAAACCGTGGCAGAAACACTCACCGCCGCTCTGGGCGGCGGCAACCCGGCAGGACGTCCGGCATTGAGCGAAACCGACAGCACAGCCAGCAACAGCGGCCTGACAACCGGCGCGCCAACCATACAGGCCGACGCGGTAAACAACGCGCTGATCATCGTGGCCCCCGAGGCGGTGTATCGCAACCTCCGGCATGTCATTGAGCAGCTCGACCGACGCCGGGCGCAGGTGTTCATAGAGGCGCTGATCGCCGAAGTGTCTTCCGATCGTGCTGCCGAGTTCGGCATTCAGTGGCAGAGCACCAATCTTGGCAACACCGGCACCAGCCTGCTCGGTGGCACCAACTTTGGCGGACCAGGGCAGAACATCGTCAGCACCGCTGCCAATATCGGCTCGGTGGGGAAAGGCGTCAACCTGATGATCGGACACGGCAGAGTGAAAATCCCGACCCCGGATGGCAAGACGATAGAGGTTTTCAACCTCGGCCTGCTTGCCCGCTACCTTGAAACCGACACACGCACCAACATCCTGTCCACGCCAACCATCGTCACCCTGGACAACGAAGAAGCCAAGATCGTGGTGGGCCGCAACCTGCCCTTCATCACCGGGCAATACACCAACACCAGCGGGGGTTCGCTGCCGGAAAACCCTTTCCAGACCATAGAGCGCCGCGATGTTGGCCTGACCTTGCAGGTGCGGCCGCAGATCTCGGAGGGTGGCACCATCAAGCTTGAGATATTTCAGGAAGCCTCGTCGGTGGTGCCAAGCATAGACGACAGCCGTGGCCCGGTAACCAACACCCGCTCGATCCAGTCTTCAGTGCTGGTTGACGACGGCGCGATCATCGCGCTGGGCGGACTGGTCGAGGACAGCTTTACGGCTGGCGAGGAGAAAGTACCCGTGCTCGGTGACATCCCGGTGGCTGGCAACCTTTTCCGCTATCGCAACCGCCAGCGCACAAAAACCAATCTGGTGGTGTTTCTGCGACCGGTGATCCTGCGTGACGAGCTGGCCTATGGCGAATTGACCCAGTCGCGTTACGACTATGTGATTGGGCAGCAACAGCAGGTTTCGAGTACCGTCAGACTGATGAGCGGCGAACCGTCACCACCTAGTCTGCCAGCAACGGCGGCAACGGATGCTGCCGAGGTCGACGGGCATCTGCTTCAGCCGCCTGCGCCAATCGCCGACGCGCAAATCATCCCCACCCACCGTTTCGCACCACGCTGAGGGCCACCATGAGCGAGGCTGCACGGCTCAGTTACGCATTCTGTCGGCGCCACGGTGTGCTGATCGAGAGCCTGGACGAAACCCACGCCGCGCTGATGCTGCGGGACGACGCCGACCCGGGCGCAATCGCCGAGTTGCGTCGCACGCTGGCTCGCCCGATAAGCGTCCGGGCGGTGTCCGCGCAGGCGTTCGAGGCCACGCTGGCAGACGCCTACAGCGATGGCGACAGCACCGCCGCCGAGGTGCTCGCCGATGTCGGTCTGGATGTCGATATCCAGCAACTCATGACCGAATTGCCAGCAGTCTCAGACCTCCTCGAAACCCAGGACGACGCGCCCATCATCCGCATGATCAATGCCCTGCTGACCCAGGCCATACGCGAGAGCGCGTCCGACATTCATATCGAACCCTACGAACGGCATTCGGTTGTCCGCCTGCGCCGCGACGGCATTCTTCACGACATTGCGCACCCGCACCGTGGGCTGCATGCCGCGATGAGTTCGCGCATCAAGATCATGGCCAACCTCGATATTGCCGAAAAGCGCCTGCCCCAGGACGGTCGTATCGGGCTGCGGGTCGCTGGTCGCCAGATCGACCTGCGGGTATCCACTTTGCCGACAACCCACGGCGAGCGCATCGTGCTGCGCATCCTGGACCGCAGCGGCGAGCGCATGGGGCTGAGCGCACTTGGCATGGCCACCGACACCCACCAGGATTTCGTCCGCCTGCTTGGCCAACCCCACGGCATTGTGCTGGTAACCGGCCCTACCGGCTCTGGCAAAAGCACCACACTTTATGCCGCCATACAGAGCATGGACGCCGGCCAGTTCAACATCGTCACGGTTGAAGACCCGGTCGAGTACGACCTGCCCGGCGTCGGACAGATTCACGCCAACCCCAAGATCGGGTTGACCTTCGCCAAGTCGTTGCGTGCCATCCTGCGCCAGGACCCCGACATCATCATGATCGGCGAGATACGTGACCTCGAAACAGCACAGATCGCGGTGCAAGCCAGCCTCACTGGCCACCTTGTGCTGGCGACACTGCACACCAACGACACCGCTTCGGCGGTCACCCGCCTGATCGACATGGGTGTGGAGCCCTTTCTGCTCGCCTCCACATTGCGCGGTGTGCTTGCACAACGGCTGGTGCGCATGCTGTGCGAGCACTGCAAGCAAGCGCAGGACACCCAGCCACAGGCGGCTGCAGAGCTGTTCGGAGCGGAGATGCACACCCTCTGGCACGCGCCCGGCTGCCCAGTCTGCAAACACACCGGATACGCCGGCCGACTTGGCATCTATGAGCTGCTGAGCGTAGACGACGAGTTGTCGCGCCTGATCCACAGTGGCACCGATGAAGCGCGCATCCGCGACTACGCGCGCAGTTCGGGCATGCGCAATCTGCGCGAGGACGGCTTGCGCTACGTCTCCAGCGGCCGGACCTCGCCAGAGGAGCTGATCCGCGTAACCCGCGACTGACCGCCATGAGCGCCTTCCGTTATCGAGCCCTGGACCGCGACGGTCTTGAAAAGTCCGGTGTTCTTGAATCCGACACCAGCCGCAGTGCTCGGGCGCTGCTGCGTGATCAGGGCTTGTTTCCGCTCGAAGTGGAAAGCATAGGCGGTCGCAGCAAAGGCGGCGGGCGACATCGCATCGCGGCGGCCGAATTGACCCTGCTGTCGCGCCAGTGGTCCACGCTGCTGGCCTCCGGCCTGACCGTCGAGGCCTCGCTGGCCGCGCTTATCGAACAAGCCGAGCACGAACCGACCCGCCAGGTGCTGGCCGGGGTGCGATCGGAGATTCTCGCTGGTTTCAGCCTCAGGGCCGCGCTGGACCGCCATGTGCGCGCGTTTCCCGACATCTATCGCGCCTCGGTTGGCGCGGGCGAACGCGCCGGTGAGCTTGCACAAGTCATGGCGCAACTGGCCGACTACCTCGAGCGTGCCCACGCCTTGCGGCAAAAAACGGTTCAGGCGCTGGTCTATCCGGTCATCGTGGCCGTGGTGGCGATGCTCGTCATCGTCGGCCTGATGGCCTACGTCGTGCCACAAGTGGTGACAGTTTTCGAGCAAGGCAACCAGGCGCTGCCGTGGCTTACCCGTGCCCTGATCCTGGTCTCCGGTCTGGTGCGCAACTGGGGTTGGGCCTTTCTCACCCTCACCGCGATAGCGCTGATCGCGCTGCACTATCTGTTGCGCAATCCGTCAATCAGGCGAGCCTGGGACCGCAACCTGCTCCGCTTGCCGGTCATTGGGCGGCATCTGCGCACGCTGGAGGCGACCCGCTTTGCCAGCACGCTGGCGATACTTTCTGCCAGCAGCGTGCCCTTGCTGGCCGCCCTTGAAACTGCCAGCCAGGTGGTCGGGCGGCTGCCTTTGCGCGACGCACTTGACCAGGCGATTGCCAAGGTGCGGGAAGGACAGTCACTATCGCGAGCGCTGAGCGCCACGCGCGCCTTCCCGCCGCTGCTGATCCACATGATCGCCAATGGCGAGAGCACCGGCAAGCTGGATGCCATGCTGGAGCGGGCAGCGGCGCTGCAGCAACAGGAATACGAAAACCGCAGCGCCACGCTGACCAGCCTGCTCGAACCACTGCTGTTGCTGGTAATGGGCTCGCTGGTGCTGCTCATCGTCATCGCGGTGATGCAACCCATCATCGAAATCAACACGCTTCTGAGGTAGAACCATGTCTGCAAGCTCTCGCCAAGCGCCGCGCCAAGGCGGCTTCACCCTGATCGAGGTCATGGTGGTCATCGTGATTCTCGGCGTACTCGCCTCGCTCATCGTACCCCGCGTGATGAGCCGTCCGGACGAGGCCCGCGCAGTGGCCGCCCGGCAGGACATTGCCTCTCTCAAGCAGGCGCTCAGGCTCTACAAGCTGGATAACCTGCATTACCCCTCCACAAGCCAGGGCCTGCGTGCGCTGGTCGAGCGCCCGGCGGGAGAGCCTGCTCCAAAGAACTGGAAGCCTTATCTCGAGCGTCTGCCTGCCGACCCTTGGGGCAATCCATACCAATACCTCAACCCGGGGCTGCGCGGCGATGTAGACGTGATGAGCTTCGGTGCCGACGGTCGTGCCGGCGGCAGCGGTCTGGATGCCGACATTGGCTCCTGGGAGCTGTGACCATCACAACGCGACCCGCCTCTCGTGAATAAAGCCTCGGCAATGACGCCAATCGCAGCGCCTGCACCCGTTTTTGCTCAGCCAGCAAGCAAGCTGGCGTTGGCAGCCCGACACAAGCGCCATTCGACTGGCGGCTTCACGCTGATCGAAGTCCTGGTTGTCATTGCCATCATTGGCCTTGTCGCCTCCGGCCTGTCGCTCAGTCTCGATGCCTTGCGCGCACGCGACACCCACCGCGAGCTGGAGCGTCTGCGTCTGGTGCTGGAAGCCACCGCCGAGCGTGCCCGGGTGCACGGCCAGGCAATCGCCTTTGAGCTGCTGCCCGATGGATACCGGTTCAGCCGCATCGACACTGACGGTCGCTGGCTGCCTCTTGAGGAGAAGCCGATATTCGTGTCACGCGAACTGCCAGACGATATGCGCTGGGGTAGCGTGCAAAACGACCTCGGCGACGACCAGCGGCTGGTGTTTTCGCAACGTGCGCCACGCTTCGTGCTAGGGCTCCACCTCGGCACCCAGCGGGCACAACTGCGTGGCACCGCTACCGGTGCGGTCGAACTCACGCTGATACCCGAATCATGAAACCGACTCGCGGCTTCACCTTGCTCGAATGTGTGGTAGCTCTGGCCATCATCGCGGTGGCGCTGATGGCGGCCTTGCGCAGCACCGGCAACAGCACCCAGACCGCCCTGGCCTTGCGCGAACACACGCTTGCCCAGTGGGCCGCGCAAAACCACCTTGCGTTGCTGCGCGCCGAGCAGGGCTGGCCGGCTATCGGTCGCAGCCAACTCGAAACCACACAGGGCGGCCGGAGTTTCAACCTGGTCCAAACCGTCGAGCGCACCCCCAACCCGCTGTTCCGGCGGGTTGAGGTTCAGGTGCTGGCAGCCGACAGCGGCACACCGCTGACCAGCTTGTCCGGCTTCGCCGTGAGGCCATTGCGATGAGCTCGCGGCGTAAACGCGCGCATCGGTGGCCAGCCCTGCGGCGACGCGGGAGTGGTCTGACGCTGATCGAGCTGATGGTGGCCCTCGCGGTGTTCGCCGTGCTGGGCACCCTGACTTATCGTGGCGCCAACGAGATGTTCGCCAGCAATCAGCACATCACCGCCGAGCTGGAGCGTTGGCGTGAATTGGTGCGCGCGTTCCAGATCGTCGACAGCGAACTGCTGCAGATCGTCGCGGTGCAAAGCGCAAACACCCCGACAACCGACACCACACCCGCCATTCATGTCACAAGCCAGCCCCCCTCTCTGAGCTTTGTCAGCCTGGCCGGAGGGCGTCACCCCGAGCGCGTCACCTTCCGGCTCAACCAGGACCGGCTGGAATGGGAGCGCAGCCCGGTGGGGAAAGCTGGCGAGGCTGAACGCGACACCCTCATCGCCGGCGTGGAGGCAGCACGCTGGCGTTTCCTGTCCGATAGCGGCTGGAGTGAATCCTGGCCAAACGCCAACGCCACCCGCAACACCATCCCGGCCGCAATCGGACTGGAGCTGGATGTGACCGGCATAGGCCAGGTGAACCGTATCTATGCGCTGCGCTGACCACCATTTCCGCAACCGCCAGCAAGGCGCCGCCATCCTGCTGGCCCTCATCACCTTGTTCGTATGCATCAGCCTGGCAGCAGCCACGCTCACCCAGGTGGGTCGATCCCTGGATAGCGCTGCGGGCCACCGCGACCTCGCACAGGCGCGCCTGCTCGCCCGCGCCGCAGTCGACTGGGCGCGCAATGTGCTCGCCGACGATCGCCTGAACACCGCAGTAGACCACACCGGACAGCCATGGGCAGTCAAGGTGCCACCCAGCCCGGTTGGCGATGGTGAGGTGAGCGGCGAGATCCAGTGCTGGTCAGGCAGATTCAACCTGAACAGCCTGATCCTTGAAGGTGAGCCCAACCCGAAGGCAATTGCGGCCTTTACCCGGCTGCTGCAAGCGCTTGATGTACCGCAAGCCAGCGCCTCGCGTCTGGCCTCGGCACTGACTCGCCGTCTTTCTTCAGCCAGCAAGGACTTGCAAGCGGATCAGCCCGGCGGCTTGCTGACCGACACCAAGGAGCTTGCTCAGGTCGCCGGCTTTGATCAACTGATGGTCGACCGCCTGGCTCCTTTCGTGTCAGCATTGCCAGCGCTGACAAAAATCAACCTCAACACCGCACCGGCCGAAGTTCTGATTGCGATCACCGACGGACTCGAGCTGACCAACGCCCGCGCACTGGTCGCTGAACGTGACAGCGTGTGGTATCGCAATGTCGCAGACTACCGGCTGCGGCTACCCGAGGGTGCGTCACTGGTCTCGCCACAATGGGTAGACGTGCGCAGTCGTCACTTTTTGGTCACCGGCCGCGCCTCCTTCGGCGCAGCTACCGTCAACCTTGAGGTCTTGCTCGACAGGGCCGACATATGGCCGGAGATAATCTGGCAACGGCTGCTATAAACTAGCAACTGATTAGCGACAGGCCTTCAGGCCTGTCGATCTGAACAAGATTTGGAA
>DAIMZH010000014.1:0-67211 GCA_036734105.1 Azoarcus sp.
CTATCTTCTGGCCGCTGAGCGCGATGTGAAGCGCGTTTCGAGCACATCTTCAACTGACGACTTTCAAACGCTCAAACCAAACCAGCTCATCGCCATCCAGGCAATGACATACAAAACTGACGTGGCTATTAACCCCAGGCTAGCGAAGCCGCCCAGGGTTCGCTCGGCAAGCAAACCCAAAAGGGGTATGAGCTGTTGAGCGTGGACACCTAGAAAATGTGCCGGGCGTAGATCGCCAGACAGATGCCAGCCGGTTACCGGCAGTCCAGGTCCGGGCGGCGGTTGGTTCCCGCCCAAAAGGAAGCCGCTGACCGTAGCAAGTGCAAATGTGAATGCCAATCCGATGACAGCGCCAAGCGTGACGGCGGATCTTGGTGTAGTGCCTGATCCTCTCCATATCTCCAGGGCGAGCCATGCCTGAGAGGCCGTCAACCCGAATGCGGCGAGCGCCATAATGCCGAATAGCAGCGCATGCAGCGCGTCGCTGGTGTTGTAGTGGGATTCCGAACCTTGCCCTGCCTGATAACTGATGTAGGCGACCTCGAACAGGGATGTCGCAATGATCAAGGCGGCAATCCATTTGAATGGTTTGCCGTCACTGACGGTAGTGTTGGCAATCGCCGCCAACCATACGGTGGTCCAGGCGAAAAGTGCGGTAGCGGCCATGAACTTCATCGGCTTTGTCCAGATTCCGATATCTCTAAGGGTACGCAGGTCAAACAGTGACCAGATATAGGTCACCAGCAACGCGATCGCCATCAAAATGCCATAGATCAACAGCAGCTTGCTCGCTTTGCTGGACCCGTGCCAGTTGATTGTTGTCCAGGCTTGGAGGTGTTTAAGATGCGTCATGAGCGGGCTGCCCGTTCGCTTGGTCCTTGAGCATTCACAACCGCTATCACCGCTCGCGGCCTCAACCACACCCGACACACCGCTGGCACCACCAGCAAAGTGAGCACCGTCGATGCCATCAAGCCGGAGATAATCGCCCAGGCCATCGGTGGCCATAGTGTCGATGCCGAGAAGGCCAGCGGCAACAGGCCCGCGATGGTAGTGGCGGTGGTGAGCAGGATGGGGCGGGTGCGGTGGCGGACGGCGTCGGCGACAGCGGACTGGATGTCGTGACCTTCGGCCAGGCGTTGGTCGATGCGGTCGATCAGGACGATGGCGTTGTTGACCACGATACCGACCAGCGCGATGACGCCGAGCAGCGACTGGAAGCCGAACGGCGAGCCGGACAGCACCAGGCCGGGGATGATGCCGACACCGGCCATTGGCACGGTGAGCAGGATGATGGCAACGCGGCGGTAGGAGTTGAACTGCAGCACCAGGAAGAACAACAGCAACAGCAGGCCGACCGGGGCGGTGGTGGCGAGGGCGCGGTTGGCGTCGCCGGAGCCTTCGCTGTCGCCGCCGATCTCCATGCGGGTGCCGGTCGGCAGGGGGTGTTGTTGCAGTCCTTGTTTCAGCGCGTCGAGGACTTGATCGAAGCCGACGCCGTCGTCCAGTCCGGCCGTCACGGTGAGCACCCGGCTGCCGTTGCGTTGATGGATTGCGGCGGGTAACCAACGCGGCTCGATGCGGGCGACGGCGGTGAGCGGGATGGCTTCTCCCGCGCGGTTGAAAACGTATACCGAAGCCAGACGCTCGAAGGACTGGCGGGTGCCGTCGTGCGAGCGCAGCAGGATGGGGAGGGG
Organism: Azoarcus sp.; assembly: GCA_036734105.1. Classification (GTDB taxonomy): domain Bacteria; phylum Pseudomonadota; class Gammaproteobacteria; order Burkholderiales; family Rhodocyclaceae; genus Azoarcus_F. The sequence continues at coordinate 1,698 of DAIMZH010000014.1, forward strand.
GTTGAGTTCCTGGCGGTATTGCGTTACTTCGGTGCCGAGGCTGCGGCCGAACAGGGTGCGCGCCACATCGGCGCGGTCTACGCCGAGGCGGGCGGCCTGGGCGTCGTCGACCTCGACCGCGATCACCGGCACGCCGAGGTCGATGTCGTGTCGCACGTCCACCGCACCGGGGGTGCGCTTGAGCAGCGCAAAAACCTGTTCGGCTGCGGCGATGTGACGTTGCGCGTCAGGGTCGTACAGGCGAATCTCGACCGGCGCGACGCGCGGTGGCCCCTGGCCGAGCGTGGTGGCCATGACGTCGACCTCCGGCAAGGTGTCGGCGACATGGGCGCGCACCCAACGGATGAGGCCGCCAGTGGCGTCGAGCGCGTCGACATCCACCACCAGGCGGGCGCGGTTGGGGGCTTCGCTGGCGCGCGGCAGGTTGTAGTAGAAGGTTGGCCCGCTGGAGCCGACGAAGCGATGCACGCGCACGACGCCGGGCTGATCGCGTAGCGCGGCTTCCAGCCCGGCGGCGACATCGGCGCTGCGGCGCTGGTCGCTGCCTTCGGGCAAGTAGAGCTCGACCACCACCTGCGGCCGGTCGGCGTTGGGGAAGAACTGCTGTTTCATGTGTGGCGCCAGCGCCAGCGAGCCTGCCATTACCGCCAATCCGAACAGGATGACCCACATCGGGTGACGCGTGCCGAGTCGCGCCAGGTGCTCGGACAGCCAACGCATTGGTGCGCCTTCGGGCCGGGCCGAAGGTTTCAGAAAGCTGGCCGCGATGAGCGGCGCCAGGCCAACCGCGAGCAGATAGCTGACACTGAGCGTGAGCATGATCATCACCGGAATGGCGCGGGTGAAGTCCGCAGTCGCGCCGCTGGCCAGCAGCAACGGCGTGAAGGCGGCGAGTGTGGTGCCAGTGGAGGCGCCGAGCGGGCCGGCGAGCTCGCGCACCGCGGCCATCATCGCCTCGCGGCGGCTGTCGCCGTTGTTGAGACGCGCCTGGATGTTCTCGACCATGACGATGGCGTTGTCGATGAGGATGCCGAGCGAGATTACCAGGGCGATCACCGCGATCTGGTGCAGGATGCCGCCGCCCAGGTTGTAGAAACCAAGACTGATCAGCGCGACCAGCGGCAGCATGGCGGCCACCACCAGACCCATGCGCCAGCCCATGCCGGCAAACACCACCGCGATTATGATCAGCAAGCTGGCGACCAGGCTGCCGACCAGATTGTCGAGCCGCGCCTTGACCTCGTCGGGCTGGAAGAACATCTCGTCGATGTGCAGCGGTGCGAAGTCGGCGCGCAGCACCTCGATGCGTTCGCGCAATTCTTCGCCGAAGCGGATCGCGTCGATCTGGCCGCGCTGGGTGATCAGCGTCACCAGCACTGCCGCCTCGCCGTCGTACCAGGCCTGCGGCTGGGCGGGTTCCTGCGGTGCGCGCCAGATATCGGCGATGGCTGCGAGCGGCACGCTGCTGCCCGCGCCATCCGTGCCGCCGAGCGGAATCTGGGTGTCGCGCAGTGCCTCGATGCTGGTGAATTCGCTGTTCGGGAGAATGCCAAGGCGCTTGTCGCCGGTGACGATGAAGCCACCCGGGATCAACTGGTTGCGTGCCGCCAGCAGGCCGGACAGGGCAGTCGGCGTGAGCCCGAGGCGACGCATCTCGGCGTCGTGCAGGGCGATCACGATGTGCTCGTCGACGTCACCGTCCAGCTCGATGCGCGACACACCGGGCAGGTCAGCGAGTGCGCGCTTGAGGCGTTCGGCCTCGTGGCTGAGGTGGGCGAGTGAGGCATTGCCGCGCACCGCCAGCACCACCGCCGGGATATCGATCTGGCGGTCGTCCAGCGACATGCGCCCGACGCCGTCGGGGAATTCGAGCCGTGCGCGCTCCATCGCCTGGCGCACGCGGTCCCACGCGGCGTCGGTGTCGTAGATCGCGTCCTTAAGTTCGATGCTGAGCAGCGCAACCCCGGTGCGCACCGTGGCGGTGAAGTGGCTGATCTGCTCAACCTGCGACAACTCGTCGGACAGCGGCTCGACCACCAGTCGCTCCACCGCCTCGGCCATGGCACCCGGATAGCTCACCGTGATCATGCCCATGCGATACGGAAAACTCGGGTCTTCCTGGCGCGCCATGCTCAGATACGAGGCGATGCCGAGCAGGGTCAGCATGACCACCATCAGCCCGATCAGCCGGGCGCGATCAAACAGCCAGGTGCTCATGGCAAAGGCCTCACCAGGTCGTTATCCGCCAGTCGGGTCAGGCCCGAATGAACAACGTGATCGCCCGGTTGCAGGCTGTGCCCTTCGAGCAAGGCCCATTCGCCCTGCAGGCCTGCCACCTCGACGCTCACCCGTCGCACCCGCTCGCCCTCCAGCCGGAACACCGACAGACCGTCGGCCGAGCGCATGACCGCAGCAAATGGCACTGCAGCCTGAGGCGGGCGCCGGCGCGTCAGACCCACCTCCAGCGCGTCGCCGACGCGCACCGGGGAGTCGTCCAGGCTGAGCACCAGCGGATACAGCACGCTGCCCTGTGACGCACTGCGCCCGATCTCGATGATCCGTCCCTGTCCCTTGTCGCCATTCAGGTTCGCCCAGATGGGCAGCCGCTCGCCAATGCTCAGGCCGTCCAGCAGGCTCGCCGGCACGTGCACCGTAAGCTCGTAGCCAGACTCGGCGGCCATGCGCATCACCGCTTGGCCGGGCGTGACATACTCGCCGGGTTCGACCAGCAGCGCCTCGATGGTGCCGCCAAATGGGGCTTCCAGGCGCATCTCGCGGTGCATTTGCTCGGTCTGGTTCAGCACAGCCCGGGCGCTCGCCACCGACGCGCGCAGCGCCTGCAGGCGTGCCGCCTCACGGTCGCGCTCCTGTGCCGACAGCATGCCCCGGGCGTGCAGGTGCACGGCGCGGTCGGTGTCCAGGCGTGCCTGTTCGGCCTGCGCCAGCACCTCGTTGACGCGGGCGCGGGCGGCCTCGCGGGCGGGGTCCAGCTCGGGGTTGAACAGTCGGGCCAGCAAGTCACCTGCGCCCACTGTCTGCCCAAGCTCAACCGGCCGTTCGCGCAATACGCCTCCAACCTGAAAGGTGAGCGTGGCGCGCTCGCGTGCCTGCACCACACCGGCAAAGCGCAGCAGTTCGCCTTGCTCTGACAGACGCACTTCGGTGGTGCGCACCGACACCGCCTGTTGAGCCTTGTGCGGTGTGCTGGCCTGGGCATCACGCTCTGCGGCGCAGCCGGCCAGCACCGACGACAGCAACGCAGCCAGCGCCAATGCAAGGATTCGCGGTCGTGGAGCGCGAGGGATGAGTGAGCAGACGGCCGACATGGTGTGAACCCCGGAACAAGACAAGATAGTTATTGACAGTTTGTCATGCATTGACATGTTGTCAAGGAAAAATCACACTAAGCTTGTCGCTACAGGCGCAGACGGCCGCAGCAACTCATTTGTGCATGGCCCTGAGGCCAGTCGCTGTGAGCAGGATTGGGTGGTGTCTTGCCGCCAGTCGCCAATCACCAGGGTCGAAGCCCCGGTCTTCAGACCGTGGTCTTCAGCCTTTGCTTCGCCCTGAAGGGCGGGGGATCAAACCGGAGTCAGTTTTACGATGAAGCTTGAAAATCGTCGCGAGCGTGAAAAGCACGAGCGCAGGGAAGCCATTCTCGATGCCGCCGAGAGCATGTTTTTCGGCAAGGGTTACGAGCGCTGCTCGATGGACGATATCGCCAGGACCGCGCAACTGAGCCGTGCGCTGTTGTATGTGTATTTCAAGGACAAGGCCGCGATCATGCGCGCCATCACGCTGCGCGCCTCGCAAGCCCTGCTGCTGCGGTTTGGCGAGGCGCTCGCGGCGTCCGATGTCGGCATGGAGCAGATCGGCAATATCGGCCATGCCTATTACCAGTTCAGCATCGAACATGCCGACTATTTCGATGTGCTGACTCAGGCCGCCGGTTTTGGTCATCCGGCTGACAGCGACGCGATCAACGAGGCCTTGCTGGAGTGTGATGCGGCCAACATGCGCCTGATGGTGGCGGCCTTGCGCCAGGGCGTGGCAGACGGCAGCATCAGCGCCGAGCGTGTCGACGATCCACTTAAAACCGCCTATTACCTGCGCGGCGCGCTGCACGGCGCCATCATGCAGGCGCGCTTGCTGGCCGAACTGCAGGTCGCCGGTCCGCCAGTCGATACGCTGGTCAACTACACCATCAACATGCTCGGTTGGTCGATGAAGCCCTGAAGCGGCACCGCCCATGCGCAAGAATCCATGGCGCAGGCTAAGCCTCGACGTCCCAACGCAGCCGCAAACGCGTAGATTGTCTGGTGCTGCGCCTCATCGAGTCTCCGGCGCCTGGGGTAGCTTGCCTATGGCCGGATCATGGAAGCGCTCGGCAGCGGCGGTGTGTGTGCAAGGCACACCGAGCCCGGGAGGCGACAGGCATCAACTGGATGGGCCCGCAGGCGACGAGTCAGAAGCTGAATTTCCCAAGCTGTATTCGCGCCTCAGGCGTAGAGCGGTGCAGGAAGGGGCCGGTGACGCATCAGCAAGTCCTGAAGCCATTCCTCGCCGCTAGCCCAGTCCTCGTCATCGGCGGTATTAAGGGCAACTCTGTGCTGTTTCAGATACTGCAGCCATGAAGATCTGTCGTGGCTAGTGGCACGGATTTCACTATCGATCCAGGCGACCACCGCCTGTCGTGCCCGTTCCCTTTCCGCAGATGGCGTGTCCGTATGTAAAGCACGCAGATAACGCCAGAGCAGGGTTTCCAGAGGGAATTCGCGTAGAACAGCCGCGTCGTAGGCATCAAGCACCGCTGCCCCCCAGCGCTCTTTGACGATGGCCAACTCCAGGGCTTGTGGTAAAGGCAGGAGGCGGTCGTCCGAGGAGGTCTCGTTGGTGTTCGGGGTGCGCCAAGCTTGAATTGAAGCATAGAAAGCACGCCAAGCGGGATCGGTTTCCATAGCGGTGGCGGCTGTGGCCTGGCTGACAGATTCCTCATTGTCGAGACTCGCCAGCCGACCTTGCGCTGCCAGTTGTTGGCGGTTGAGCAAATTTCTTTGATAGCCTTCTGCATTCACATTGCCCGGATAACGACTGACGAAACGCTGCAAGTGCTCGATAGCGGTTTGCAGATCGTCCCCTTCGTTTCGCCGTGCATAGGCAGTGGCCAGGAGTACGGCGCAAGACTCGCTACCGGGTTCGATGCGCAGCCCTGCCTGGGCATACGCCAGGGCCTCAGGCCAGTCACGGCGGCGGATGGCCAGTTGCGCCAGCGTGGAAAAGGCGTGCAGGTTTTCGGGATCGAGTTGCAGCACCTGTTGCAACAAACGCTGCGCCTGGGTCTGGTCAGCGGCATCGGGGGACTCAGCCAACAGTCGGGCCAGTTCAACACGGCAGGGCAGTTGGTCAGGAAAGCGCCGGGTCATTTCCCACAGCACCCATTGCGCCCGTTGCGGCTGGTTGGCTTGACGCAGGGCCAGTTCCCACAACATCCACAATCGTGGGTCCTCAGGCTCCACGCGTAGGGCTAGGTGAATCCATTGGAACAGACGGGCCTGGATTTCCGGGTCGTGCAGGGGGAATTGGTCATAGAGGGCGCGGGCGCAGCGGTCGAGGGTGCGCACAAAGTAGTAGGCATCGCCCGTCTTTTGCAGATAATCCTCATGCGCATTGAGCAAGCGATGGATAGCCTTCCAGGCTGCTACCAGACTGGCAGCGTGGCGCACAGCCCGGACGGCTTCGTCTGCTGCGTCGGCCTGTCCGGGCGGTTCAAGTTTGTGGGCTACGCCCGTGTTTACATATCCGCGTCCCGCCTGGGCTAAGCCCAGAATGCCCAACACCGAGGCTACCTTGTCTTCCCCCAACGGCGTCAGCATTTCGTGCATGAAGATACGGTAGTCGGTGGCCGACAGACTGGGATTGCGCGCCATCACGCCGCTCAGGTTCTTAGCCAGTTCTTCCAGGGCCGTCGTACCCCAACCCTTGCGCTGGGTATAACGGTTGACCAGGGCCTGCACTTGCAGGCGCAGGTTGCGCAGACTGTCGTCTTCCGACAAGGGCAGCCGGGCCAGGGCCAACAAGCCGAGATTGAGATAGCGCAGCGAGCGGGTGCGTCCGGCCTCGGCGACGAAACCGTGCCAGTGAGACTGCAATTCATCGTTATCCTGCCTGCTGGCGAGAACCTGCCAATAGTCGTATTCCGGGTCGCGATAGGCGGAGAGAGTCAGGCGGGTTGTCCATTGCAGCCAGAGCGCCCGATCCGCCCGCAAGGCGGCGCGGCTTTGCGGCAGGTCGAAATACAGCGGCCATTGCAGCGCCTCGCAAACCTGGGCGGCATGGGCAGCAAATTTGCGGCCTTTGGGTAACGGGGCTTGCCGCTGCGCCTGTAGCCAATCCCTCAAACCGGCATCTAGGCAGGTGGGTAAATCGAGATCCGCTTCCTGCGCTGTGCCGTCGGGTTCCCCCAACAGTCGTTCCTGTACTACCCGGCGGCTGCGTGGCAGAACCGCCAGCAGAAATTCATGGGGCGCGACGCGTTCATACGGCGTGATGTCTGCCGCACCACGCAACAAGTCGGTGACGGCCTGAAGAGGGGCTTGCCGGAGCGCTTCGGCCCATTGCCGCCAACTCATGGCAGCACCTCGCCGTAGGCTTCGCAACCAGGCAGCTTGCGCAGACCCTGCACATGGCGATTGCGGGCCGGGAGATAGGCATCATCTTCCTGGAGGGAGTGGGGTCGGGTGATGAAGCCCAGGGCCTTGATGTGTTCCGGCTTGTATTCGATGGGAAAGGTGAGTAGCTCGGGCATCAGCGCATTGGCATCGGGGATGTTGGCGTTAGCTAGGTCCAGAGTGTAGCCATAGCTCTCGCCACCGGGGCGCAGGGGGGCGGGGATAAAGGCGGGAGAAAACTCCGCATCCAGCACGGTGGGACGGCTGAAACTGGCCTCTGCGCCTTTCTTGTCGGCCAGTAAGCGGGCGTTGCGGACTTCTTCCACCGTATAGCAGACCAAGGCCACGGGCAGGGGGCTCTCCGTTTGCCGGGGGAAATGAGTCAGGCCCAGACGGTCGCGCAGGAGGTGCGGCCAGTCTTGCTTGGTGAGTGCGTCCAGGTTACCGCCGAAGGCATTGAGAAAGGTGGCAAACAACGGGCGGGCCTGGGTGCGATGCGCGTTCCACTGTTTGGTGAATTCCGCACGTAGGGCTTCGTCGGTATCGGACAGCCTAGGTTTTCTCAGGTCTTTCTGGGAGCGAAAAAATCGTTGCCAAAAATCGTTAGTAACCTGGGAGACCAACGGCTGGCTGAATAAACCATCCAGCGCCTCCAAGCGTACCAGATAGGTGTTGTCCAGATTCTCGTTGAGCTGAGCCAAGTGGTTGCGGGCCATGAAGGTTTCTGCGCAACGGGGCAGGTCTTTGGCGATGTGGACCGCGTGAGCGAGATAGCTCTTGTGCTCCGCCTGCCAGTCCTTGTGGGTTGCGACCGCGTCTACGTCGCTGGCATATTCTTCTGCCCGCTCATCCGAAACAGCGCTTTCCCAGCGGAAATTAGCCATGACGCAACGCATCGTCGAGCCTGTTGCTGCGGCGTTATCGTCTTGCGCTAGTGGTTGAAGCTGTTTGCTGAGATTCATGAGCGCTTCCATCGTACTTCACGCAAATCTTACGCTATTTTATTGTTTATGCGTGGAGGTCTGCTATGTACCTGCCAGTGATCGTAAAGCTGACACCCGTTTGAAACCCCGCCCTTCAGTGCGGGAGTCAGGCGCGACAGGCCTGATGGCCTGTCTCGAATCGCTTCCGCCCGATCGGTTGGATTGGGCGGACAGTGCAGGCTTACACGTTGCGATACACCTCGGCACCGCTTTTGACGAACTCGATGGCTTTTTCCTGCATGCCTTTTTTCAGCGCGTCTGCTTCATTCACGCCTTGTTTGGCGGCATAGTCGCGCACGTCCTGGGTGATCTTCATGCTGCAGAAGTGCGGCCCGCACATCGAACAGAAGTGGGCGACTTTGGCGGAGTCCTTGGGCAGGGTTTCGTCGTGGAATTCACGCGCTTTGTCCGGGTCCAGGCCAAGGTTGAACTGGTCTTCCCAGCGGAACTCGAAGCGCGCCTTGCTCAGCGCGTTGTCGCGGATCTGCGCGCCGGGGTGGCCTTTGGCGAGGTCGGCGGCGTGGGCGGCGAGCTTGTAGGTGATGATGCCGACCTTGACGTCGTCCTTGTCGGGCAGACCGAGGTGCTCCTTGGGGGTTACGTAACAGAGCATGGCGGTGCCGTACCAGCCGATCTGCGCGGCGCCGATGCCGCTGGTGATGTGGTCGTAGCCGGGGGCGATGTCTGTGGTCAGCGGGCCAAGGGTGTAGAAGGGCGCCTCCTTACACCACTCCAGTTGCAAGTCCATGTTTTCCTTGATGAGCTGCATCGGGACATGGCCGGGGCCTTCGATCATGACCTGCACGTCGTGTTTCCAGGCGATGTCGGTGAGCTCGCCCAGGGTTTTCAGTTCGGCGAGCTGGGCTTCGTCATTGGCGTCATAGATGGAACCGGGACGCAGGCCGTCGCCGAGCGAGAAGCTCACGTCGTAGGCCTTCATGATTTCGCAGATTTCCTCGAAGTGGGTGTACAGGAAGCTCTCTTTGTGGTGCGCCAGGCACCACTTGGCCATGATGGAGCCGCCGCGCGAGACGATGCCGGTGAGGCGGTTGGCCGTCATCGGCACATAGGCCAGGCGCACGCCGGCGTGGATGGTGAAGTAATCCACGCCTTGTTCGGCCTGCTCAATGAGGGTGTCGCGGAAGATTTCCCAGGTGAGGTCTTCGGCCTTGCCATCGACTTTTTCCAGCGCCTGATAGATGGGCACCGTGCCGATCGGCACCGGGCTGTTGCGGATGATCCATTCGCGGGTTTCGTGGATGTTCTTGCCGGTGGACAAGTCCATCACGGTGTCGCCACCCCAGCGGATGGACCAGGTCATCTTGTCGACTTCTTCGCTGATGGAGGAGCCCAGCGCCGAGTTGCCGATGTTGGCGTTGATTTTGACCAGGAAGTTGCGGCCGATGATCATCGGCTCGGTTTCCGGGGGGTTGATGTTGGCCGGGATGATGGCGCGGCCACGGGCCACTTCGACCAGGGTGTTGACGGCCGAGCACGGCAGCCATTTTCTGGCCAGTGGGGCCAGCCTGCTTGAGCGATTCGATATATTCGGCACGGCGCAGGTTTTCGCGGATGGCGATGTATTCCATCTCGGGGGTGATGATGCCGCGGCGGGCGTAGTGCATCTGGGTGACGTTCATCCCGGCCTTGGCGCGGCGCGGCTTGCGATGCAGGCCGGGAAAGCGCAGCTCGTCCAGTTTGCTGTCAGCCGCGCGCTGGCGGCCGAATTCGGAGCTGAGGTCGTCAAGCAGTTCGGTGTCCTTGCGCTCGTCAATCCAGGCCTGACGAAGTGCGGGCAGGCCGCTACGGATGTCGATTTTGGCTTGCGGGTCGGAATAGGGGCCGGAGCAATCGTAAACAAAAATCGGGGGGTTGGGTTCTGTGCCAAACGAGGCGGGGGTGTCGCTCTGGGTGATTTCGCGCATCGGTACCTGAATGTCCGGACGCGAGCCCTGGATATACACTTTGCGTGAGTTTGGCAGCGGTGCGACGGCGGCTTCGTCGACATGGGCTTCGGCGGCGATGAATTTTTCGTTGGCGTTCATGGTGTCTCCCGGTTGGGGGCGCTGGTCAAAAGCGCGAGGCTAGGGGGTTGGGGTCAGTGAGTGTCTGGTTTGGTCCACAGGGCGTGAAAGTGATGCACCGGCCCGTGGCCACTGCCCACGGAAAGTTGGCCGGAAACGGCGATGGCGCGGAGCAGGTAGTCACGGGCATCGCGCACCGCTGCTTCGACTGGATGCAGACCGCTGCGCTGGGGCAGCAGGGCGGCGATGGCAGATGACAAGGTGCACCCGGTGCCGTGGGTGTTTTTGGTGGCGATGCGCTGAGCGGGTAGTTCGATCATGCGGTCGCCGTTGAACAGCAGGTCAATCAGCTCGTTGCCAGGCAGGTGTCCGCCCTTGAGCAGCACCCAGCGCTCGCTGGAGGTGGGCAGCAGCTCGCGCAGGCCTTCGGCGAGGCGGTACATTTCACGCACGCTTTCTGGCGCGCGAGCTTCCAGCAGCACGCCAGCTTCCGGCAGGTTTGGGGTGATCATGAAGCTGGCCGGCAGCAAGGCTTCGCGCAGCATGCTGACCGCTGACTTTGCAAGCAGGTGATCGCCACTCTTGGCCACCATCACCGGGTCGCAGACCACTTTGGTAGCGCCAAAGTGGGTGAGCCTGTCGGCCACCGTGCGCACGATGTCGGCGGTGCCCAGCATGCCGATCTTGACCGCAGCGATGCTCACATCGGCAAACAAGGTGTCGATTTGTTGACGCAGAAAATCGACCGGTGGGGTGTGCACGCCGGTGACGGCTTGCGTGTTCTGTGCCGTCAGCGCCGCCACGACGCCGCAGCCGTAGGCGCCCAGCGCGGAGAAGGCCTTGAGATCGGCAAATATGCCAGCGCCGCCAGACGGGTCAACGCCAGCGATACTCAACACATTTGGAATGGCAGTCGTCATGCAAGATGCTCCGGGTCAGGTTCACGGTCGACAGCGGAGCGGGAGGCAACAGGACGAAAGCTGGCACAATGGCCTTGGTCATCGCGTTTCCCTACGCCGGTGCGAGCCGGATCAGGTTCCAAGGGTATATCTCAGCCTGCCCTGATTGCGGCAGGCACCCCCAACGAAGCTGCAAGACTACTCCCGACCTTGGCGACTGGCAAGTTAGCCGAACAGTGCCAGCAAGCCGAGCAAAGCAAACAGCGCGGCTGCCACGCCGTGTATCAGACGCACCGGCATGCGATGCGCCAGACGGTCGCCAGCGATGACGGCCGGCACGTTGGCGATCAGCATGCCCAGGGTTGTGCCCGAGACAACGGCCACAAAGGTTTCATATTGTGCGGCCAGGGCGACCGTAGCGATTTGCGTCTTGTCGCCCATTTCAGCCAGAAAGAAGGCAATCAGCGTGGTGCCGAAGACACCAAAGCGCGCGCTGACCACCTCGCCTTCATCAAGCTTGTCCGGCACCATGATCCACACGGCCATGGCCAGAAAGGACAGCCCCAGCACCCAGCGCATGGTGTCGGCACTGATCAGTTGGGTCAGCCATGCCCCGACAGCGGCGGCAAAGGCGTGATTGGCCAGCGTGGCAACCAGAATACCGAGCACGATTGGCGTGGCGCGCTTGTATCGCGCAGCCAGCATGAAAGCGAGCAGTTGGGTTTTGTCGCCGATTTCGGCCAGCGCCACGATGCCGGTGGACATGAAAAAGGCTTCGAGATGAGACAGCATGACAGACTCCAGGCCGAGAGCAGACGGACGATCGAGCACCTGCCCGGCCAATGGAGTGCGGTGTCGGCATGAGCCGCAACCGCCAGGTGCGCGATCATCGGTCTTGCCAGGTCCTGAGACTGGACACGCCATTTCCGGTGCTGGAAAAGTATGTTGACGTGTCCCCCGCGCACTTGCGCGCAGGCGGCTACTCCCCGAAATCGGCTCGCAGTATAACCTTGTATTACGCGCTTGACTGCTTTGTGTGCAAGTTTGCTTGCGTTACGCTGCCAGTGGCGTTCAAGTTGTCATGCCTGGGGACGATAAGTTTGTTGATTGCACTTGAGGTCTTGAAGACATGCCGGAATCCACTTCTTGCTACCGTCGCAGTGTGTGCGGCAAAGCCTCTGCTGTTTCCGGGCTTGACGACCTGCGACGCATCAGCCGGGTGGCCGCGCTTGGCCTGTTGCTGTGTGGCATGGCGCTTAGCGGGCACGCTGACGACGGGTGGGTTACCGTGTTTGGGGATGGTGCGCGTCAGGTGCAGATCGATCGGGCCAGCGTGCTGCCTTCGGACGGCGGGACACGGGTCGCGTGGGCTCGGGTGTTGCTGTCATCAAGCGAGGCGGACGGCACTGATCATGTCGCTGCACATGCTCTGAACCGCTACGACTGCGTCAATCGTAGCGTCACCACCCTGCGCCGACGCTTTGTTGACGCACGAAACATGATTGTGCGGGAGGAGGTTCCAACTCTGTTGCGCGCCCAGGCGGTGGTCAGCGGCACAGTTGATGAGCGTTTGTGGCGCGAGATCTGTCAGCCAGCGACGCTGAGAGATCTGGCCCGCATCGCTGCCGAGGCCGAGAGTATCGTGGCTGCCACGACCCCGGAAGCCGCTCAGGCAGCCGGTGGTCGGCAGGTCCAGGCCGCGGCGCCGGTGACCGAGGCCGTGCTGATGTCGGTGGCCGAGGCTGCGGCGGTGGCCGCTGCAGCGGCAACTTTGGCAAATGAACCGGTTGCGCCCGAGCAGCGCGCGGCCGCCCCCCCCTCAGTGACTGCCTCAGTGACCCCTTCAGTGACTGCGATTCAGGCGGCAGAGGCCGCCACGCGGGCGACGCGCGCGGCCCAGCGGCAGCCTGCCGGGCCCACAATTCATTGGAGTTACCACGGTGACAAGGGCCCCGAGCACTGGGCGCAACTGTCGCCCGAGTGGAAACTGTGCGCCACTGGTCAGCGGCAGTCCCCAATTGATTTGCGTGGTGGCATTCGCCTTGATCTCGACGCGCCACGCTTTGAATATGGCCCAACGCGCTTCAGGGTAAGCGACAGCGGTCGGGCGCTTGAGGTGCATGTCGGCGCGGGGCTGGCGGCGGTGATCCGTGGGCATGTCTTCGAGCTCAACCACCTGAGCTTTCACGTGCCGGCCGAGGTGCGTGTGGATGGCCGCGCAAGTCCGCTTGCGGTGCATCTGCATCATCGCAGCGCCGATAACAGTCATGCCGTGTTGGTGGTGTTGTTTGAAAGTGGAGCAGAGCCGCACCCGGAGTTGCAAACCGTGTTGAACAACTTGCCCCTGGATCGCGGCGGCTGGTACATGCCTCAGGTGACGTTTGATCCGCTTGCGTTTCTGCCGCAGCAGCCTGGCCACTTCGAATTTCACGGTTCTCTGAGCACGCCTCCCTGCACTGAAGGGGTGGTATGGATCGTCATGAAGTCTCCCCTCACTGCCTCGCTTGAGCAGATTCAGATCTTGCGCCGTCTGCATTCGGACAATGTGCGGCCTATTCAGGCGGCAAACGATCGCCTGATTCTCGAAACGCGCTGACGGGTGGGGCCAACTGTGCGCCAGCCCGTATGCGTCGGCAAGGGTGCAGGCCGTGTTTCAGGCAAGATGATGTCACATGGTCAGCACGTGGCCTGATAAAATACAGACTTTCCCCAACCCGCTATCAGTGGCGATAAAATTAGCGTAAGCTAATATTCAAGCAGGAGCTGCGCGATGAACTTCGAACAAGCCCGTTTCAATATGGTTGAACAACAGATTCGTCCTTGGGATGTGCTCGACCCGGACGTGCTGGATTTGTTGATGACCGTCAGGCGTGAGGAGTTCGTCCCGCAGGCCTATCGCAATCTGGCCTTCGCCGACATCGAGGTGCCAATTGGTTGTGGTCAGGTGATGCTCAAGCCGGTAATCGAAGGCAAGATGCTGCAGGCGCTCAAGGTAAAGGCTGGCGAGTCCGTGCTCGAAATCGGATCAGGGTCAGGCTATTTCGCGGCGCTGCTCGCTACACGTTCCGGGCAGGTGCACACAGTCGAAATCGAGCCGGAGCTGGCCCGACTTGCCAGCGCCAACCTGGAGCGCTACGGTTGCCACAACGTCAGCGTGCTGGAAGCTGATGGCTATGCTGGTTTGCCAGCGGCGGCGCCTTTCGACGTCATAGTGGTGTCGGGTGGTGTGCCTTCGGTTGCGCCAGCGCTGCTGGCGCAACTCAAGCCTGGTGGTCGCCTGTTTGCGTTTGTAGGCGAAGCGCCGGTCATGAAGGCGCGCCTGATGACCTGCATGGCGCCCGGCGAGTATGCAGTAGAAGATGTTTTTGAAACCTGCTTGCCGGTGCTGAAAAACGCCTCGGCCAGCAATATTTTCGAGTTCTGATTGAAGCGGACATGATGCAGCAATTATCCCCAACCCAGCTCGCGGCGCGCCTTGCCGACGAAACCCTGGCCAAGCCTGTGCTGCTTGATGTGCGAGAGCCCTGGGAGTTTCAGCATTGCCATATCACCGGCTCGCTACTCATGCCCATGGGGAGCGTGCCAGCCCGGCTCAATGAGCTTGAGGCCAGCCGGGATGACGACATTGTGGTGATCTGTCATCACGGTGGACGCAGTGCGCAGGTGGCCTATTTTCTCGAACGGCAGGGTTTTTCACGTGTCATCAACCTGGCTGGCGGCGTCGCTGGCTGGGCGGCAAGCGTTGATCCGGGCATGCCGCAATACTGAGCCCACAGGGCTTGCATGGAGTGGAAGATGAAGTTGAGGCCTTTGGTGGTGGCGGTGTTCGCCATGGCGTTGCCAGCGCTGGTGAATGCGGCTGATCTGATGGATGTTTATCGCGAGGCTGCGGCAAACGATGCACAGTTTTCGGCTGCGCGTGCCCAGTTTGACGCTGACCAGGAGCGCGTGGTGCAGTCCAGGGCTGGTTTGTTGCCGACGATTGGCGCGAGCGCCAACCTGACGCGCAACTATGTCGACCGAAGCGGCCAGTCGGCGAACGCCTTCACCAGCAACAACTGGGGTGTGCAACTCACTCAGCCGATTTTCCGGATGCAGAACCGTATCGCAGCCGATCAAGGCGCTCTGCAGGGTGAGCTTGCCGAAGTTCAGCTTGAGATTGCACGCCAGGAACTGGCCTTGCGAGTGGCTGAGGCCTATTTTGCGGTGCTCAATGCTCAGGATGCTCTGGATGCCTTGTCGCAACTACAAACGGCTGCGGCTGAGCAGCGCGAAATTGCACAAACCAGTTTTGAAGTGGGCACGGTCACCATCACTGACGTTCATGAGGCGCAGTCGCGCTTCGATCTGGCTTCAGCGCAGGTGATCGCCGCGCAAAGCGACCTCGACGTCAAGCGCGACGCGCTGGCCCGCATCATTGGCTCCGAGCCGGGCGAGCTCGCAAGGCTAAGGCCAGAAGTCTCCTTGTCGCGTCCCATGCCTGAAAACGTGCTCGACTGGGCTGCGGCAGCCGAAAGCGGTGGCTTGGGTGTGCAGGTGCAACATCTGGTGCGCGATGTGGCAGGCAAGGAAGCCGCGCGAGCCAGTGCTGGTCATTATCCGACGGTTGACCTGGTGGCCAGTCAAAACTGGAGTCACCGCCAGGGCGGAGCAACCACGCCGCGTACTTCGGCAGCGGCGGTCGGCATACAGTTGAATGTGCCGCTCTATGCAGGTGGCGCCATCTCATCGCGCGAGCGCGAGGCGGCGTCCTTGCTGACCAAGGCTGACTTTGATCTGGAAGATGCTCGCAGGTCAGCATCCATGACGGCCAGGCAGGCTTATTCCGGGGTAACCAGTGGGCTGGCCCGAATCAAGGCGCTTGAGGCGGCCGAAGTTTCGTCGCTGTCAGCGCTTGAAGCCACCCGGCTTGGTTTTGAGGTTGGCGTGCGAATCAACATCGACGTGCTCAATGCCCAGAGCCAGCTCGCGGATACCCGGCGTCAGCTTGCCAGTGCCCGCTACGATACCCTGATCGCCAAACTGCGTCTCAAGGCTGCGGCAGGGACACTGGACGAGCAAGACCTCGAAACCGTCAACAACCTACTGTCGCAGCGCTGAAGTGTGCCCGGATTGCTGCTAGCCCTGTGAGGCGGGCAGCAACTGGCGGATGATCTCCAGGCTGCGCTCGGTTGCGCCACGATGTGACGCGCTGAATTTCATCCCCGCGTCGCGCATTGCCTCGGCCCGCTGCGCTTGCCCTACCAATTGCATGGCCAGCGTCATTGCCGCTGAAACATTCGGGCAGCGTTGGGCTGCGCCGGCTTGAATGGCTTGCTCTGCCACCAACTCGAAGTTGAAGGTGTGTGGACCCACCACAACTGGCGTGCCCACTGCGCAAGCCTCGATCAGGTTCTGGCCGCCAAGCGGCAACCAACTGCCCCCGATCAGGGCGACCTGTGCCACGCGATAATAAGCGAACATCTCGCCCATCGAGTCGCCCAGCCAGACCTGGGTGTGCGCACTGATGGCGGTGTTGTCCGAGCGGCGCTGCAGTGTCAACCCCTTGGCCTCAATCAGCTTGTGCACCTCGTCAAAGCGCTGGGGGTGGCGTGGCACGATCAGCAACAAGGCGTCAGTGCGGTCGACATTGGCGAAGGCGTCCAGAATGAGCGCTTCCTCCCCGTCGCGGGTGCTGGCCGCGAGAATCACCGGACGCTCACCGACCAGCGCCCTGAACTCTTCGCCAAGCTGCAACTGGGCTTGTGGCGGCAAGATGTCGAACTTGATGTTGCCGGTCACGATGACTCGACGAGCCCCCAGGGCGCTCAGGCGCTCACTGTCATCTGCGGTCTGGGCTCCGATTGCATCAAGGTGGCCGATGGTGAGCCTGGACAGGCTTGGCCAGCGGGCATAACGGTCGGCTGAGCGTGCGGACAAGCGGGCATTGGCCAACATCACCGGCACACGGTGTTGTCCGCATGCGTGCAGCAGGCGCGGCCACAGCTCGGTTTCCATGATGATGCCAGCACAGGGCTTGAAGTGATCGAGAAAGCGAGTGACGGCAGGCCCGAGGTCGTATGGCAGATAGACTGAACGCACCCGTGGCTGATCACCATAAAGCTGAAGCCCGGTCGCGCGCCCGGTTGGGGTCATGTGAGTGAGCACGATGTGGTGCTGCGGCCATTCGGCCAGCAAGGCGTCGATAAGCGGTTGCGCAGCCCGGGTCTCGCCAACCGATACCGCGTGTATCCAGATTAGCGGCTGTGGCATGGTCGCGCCATAGTGGCCAAAGCGTTCGCCCAGATTGTGCAGGTATTCGGGTTGGCGACGAGCGCGCCATGCCAGGCGAAGCAAGACGGCAGGAAGGGCGGCATACCAGAGGGCGGAATAGGGCAACAGGGACATCATCGGATCAAAGCTTGTTGAAGGCGTCAGTATAGGATGAGCGGCATTGTCCGGCGCGGACTTCGGCAACTGCCAACTGGCGGATGTTTTGCGGTTGGTGCGCCGACACGGATTCAACAACCCTGCAATCTACAACAAGACAGCATTTGTCAAGATTCGCACGTTTGCTGCCGGGAGCCTTGTGGGATAATGCCAATCTATTTCGCCAAGGTTTGACGTCATATGAAAGTTCTTGTTACCGGCGCAGCCGGCTTCATCGGCATGCATGTATCCCAGGTTCTGCTTGGTCGTGGAGATCAGGTTGTGGGTCTGGACAACCTCAACGACTACTATGATCCGCGTCTCAAGGAAGACCGTCTGGCGCGCCTGACGCCGCATCCGGCCTTCAGCTTCGTGCGCATGGATGTGGCTGACCGCGAAGGCATGGAAGCCTTGTTTGCCCGCGAAAAATTTGACCGCGTCGTGCACCTCGCGGCACAGGCTGGCGTGCGTTATTCACTCAAAAACCCGCATGCCTACATCGACAGCAATATTGTCGGTTTCATGAACATACTCGAAGGCTGTCGTTACAACGGCGTTGAGCACCTCGTCTATGCCAGCAGCTCCAGCGTCTATGGTGGCAACACCAAGATGCCGTTTGCCGAACGGGACAGCGTGGACCATCCAGTCAGCATGTACGCGGCAACCAAAAAAGCCAACGAGTTGATGGCGCATACCTACAGCCATCTTTATGGCTTGCCTACCACCGGACTGCGATTTTTCACGGTTTACGGCCCTTGGGGCCGTCCGGATATGGCGCTCTTCCTGTTTACCGATGCCATGCTCGCCGGTCGCGCCATCGATGTTTTCAACCATGGCAACATGCGGCGCGACTTCACTTATGTCGACGATATTGTTGAGGGCGTTATCCGCACGCTTGATCGGGTGCCTGATGCCGATCCCGACTTTGATGCCGACAAGCCAAACCCGGGCAGCAGCAAGGCACCTTTCCGGGTTTTCAACATCGGCAACAACAATCCGGTGGAGTTGATGCGCTTTATCGAGGCCATCGAGGAATCCATAGGCATGAAGGCCGAAAAGAACTTCATGCCTCTGCAGGACGGCGACGTGCCAGCCACCTTCGCGGACACCGATGCGCTCTCCGCATGGACTGGCTTTGCGCCCAAAACCGATGTGCGCGACGGTGTTGCGCGCTTCGTTGCCTGGTACCGCGACTACTACAAAAAGTAAAACAAAGGCCGCAAAGCAGGTTATGGCGACGTATGTGGTGGGAGACATCCAGGGTTGTTACAAGGCGCTGGCAAAGTTGCTCGACAAGATCCGGTTTGATCAGGCTGCCGACCGCTTGTGGCTGGTTGGCGATCTGGTCAACCGTGGTCCGGCTTCGGACAAGGTGTTGCGCTTGGTAAAAGGCCTGGGCGACCGCGCAGTAACCGTGCTCGGCAATCATGACCTTTACCTGCTCATGGTGGCGGCCGGGTTTTCGCCGCGTGGCAGGGATGACACCCTGGACACGGTGTTGCGGGCCAAAGATCGGGATGAGTTGCTGGAGTGGTTGCGTCAGCAACCACTCGCCCATGCCGAAAACGGCTTTCTGATGGTGCATGCTGGTGTTCCCCCAACCTGGGATGTGGCCATGACGCTTGCGCGTTCGCGCGAGGTTGAGGCCGCGCTTGTTGGGCCGCAGTATCAGGAGTTCTTGCTTGATTTACGTGGGGACGAACCGCATCGCTGGGCTTCAGACCTCAAGGGCAATCGGCGCTTGCGTTTTATCGTCAATGCCTTGGCCAGAATGCGCTTTTGCACCGCAAATGGCGACCTTTCCCTGCGCGCCAAGGGGCCACCGAGCAAGACACCGGCGGGTTTGGTGCCGTGGTACAAGCTGCCACATGCAGCCTGGCGCAGTCATACCGTGTTGTGTGGTCACTGGTCGGCGCTCGGCTTGCACCGGGGTGACGGCATCATTGCGCTCGACACTGGCTATGTCTGGGGAGGGCGGCTGAGCGCAGTGCGCCTGGAGGATGGCGCGTTGTTTCAGGTGTCGCACTGACCATTGCGTGTCCCGCCACGTTGTTGGCTGGTTCAGGCTTCAACGTGTTGACGGATGAACGACCGCGCCTCTTCGGCGAGCTGTTTGCGGTGCTTGCCAGAGTCGCTGGCAATGGGCTGACCGATGTGCAAGCGCGCCACCAAACCGCGACTGCCGATAATGTTGTTCAGACACTGCATCAGGCTGATGTCACCGTCGTAAGCCGGTGCCAGGCTGCGGACACCGCTGGTGTCGCAATAGGTAATAGCGATGGGTTGAATGCTGCGTTCGGCGTCTATCGCTGGCTGAAGCAGGGCTGAATGAAAATGGAGCACCTGTCTGCCATCCGTGGTGGTGCCCTCAGGAAACAGGGCCGCGTTGCGACCGGCGTTGAGAATCGCCGCGATCTCTTTGCCGACAAGCTGGGCGTGTCCCCGGCTGCCGCGCATAAGGAATACGGTCTCGTTGCGGGCGGACAGCAAACCGATGAGTGGCCACTGACGCACTTCGGCTTTGGAGATGAAGGCTGATGGCGCAATCGCGTTGATCACGAAAATGTCCAGCCAAGACACATGGTTGGCGATCAGCAGGCTGCCTTCGGCGATGGGCTGACCGATTGGCTCAAGTCTGACGCCGACGATGGCTAGCAAGACTCGCGACCATGCGCGACGAATGGTTTGCCGCCGACCGACCGAAAGCATGGGGTAGACGACAAGGGTGGCGATCAGTCCAAGCAGCACGTGAATGACAAGCAGCACCAGCCGGATGCTGCGTATGAAGGTGCCAACCGGCTGGGTGATGCGCGCATCGGCTATCGAGAGGTCTGCGTTGTTCAGTTTTGTGTTCCAAGAAAATGCCGCGCATAGCGCGAGTCAACACGGTTCATTGCCAACAACACCGGAAGATCGGCGGTGTTGAAGTCTGGATCCCAGGCGGGAGCACCACAAATCCATGCGCCAGCGCGGAGGTAGCCCTTGATCAGCGGCGGGGTGTCGACATGGACATCGTGCCTGAGGTCGTCGAGTGGCAGCGCGGTACGTGGAAACACTCGATATTCAGGTGGTGATTCATGGTCTTCACGCAAGCGATTATACAAGCCTGCTGCGGCGTGACCGCCATCCTGCATCGAAATCGATGCACAGCCGATCAGGTAATCGTAGCCATGTTCCTGCATGTAGCGCGCCAAGCCGGCCCACAGCAAGGTGATCGCGCCGCTGCTGCGGTATTCGGCTGCGACGCAGGAGCGTCCTATTTCTACCATGCGCGAGCGCAGATGCTGCAAACGGGTGAGGTCAAACTCGTTTTCGGTGTAATAGCCACCGATGCGCCGTGCTGCGCTGGGGGCGAGTATGCGGTAGGTTCCGACTATCTCGCCAGCGCGTTCATCCCGCACAATGAGGTGTTCGCAATAGGGGTCGTAGATGTCGCGGTCTACACCAGGGGTGCGCGTGTTGAGCCGAGCGCCCATTTCTTCGGCAAAGACCCGATAGCGTAGCTTCTGTGCTGCCAGGATCTCGCTCTCGCAGGAGGCCAGTGTGGCGCGCAAGCGTGGGCGATATTCGGTGCGTTGGTGCGTCAGAACGGCTTGCTGGCTCATCGAGAACTCCCTCTGTCTATCAGTTGGAGCCGATTGTCAGTGGTGCCTGTTTCAGGGCAGTTAAGCTTTCGTGATGGCGCGATTAAGCCGGTGGCGCGATAATGTGTTTTTTTACCTTTGCAGGACGTCCTCATGAGTATTCTTGTTTGCGGCTCCATGGCTTACGACACGATCATGGTGTTTAAGGATCGTTTCAAGAACCACATTCTGCCCGAGCAGATCCACATTCTGAATGTGGCCTTCATGGTGCCTGACATGAGGCGCGAGTTTGGTGGCTGTGCGGGCAATATTGCCTACAACCTGAAGCTGCTCGGCGCTGACCCTTTGATCATGGCCACTGTGGGCGACGACGCCGAGCCGTATTTTCGTCGGCTCGAAGGTCTTGGCTTGAGCCGCAAGCATATCCGTCAGGTGGAGGGGACCTTCACCGCGCAGGCTTTCATCACTACCGATCTCGATGATAACCAGATTACCGCTTTTCACCCTGGCGCCATGATGTCATCGCACGACAATCATGTGGCTGATGCGGGTCAGGCGAGGTTGGGTATCGTATCTCCCGACGGGCGCGATGGCATGCTGCAGCATTGTCAGGAGTTTGCTGCACAGGGCATACCGTTTGTGTTCGATCCTGGGCAGGGCATGCCGATGTTCAACGGGGATGAATTGCTGGAGTGCTTGCGTCTTGCCAGCTACTGCACGGTGAATGACTACGAGGCCAGCATGCTGATGGAGAAGACCGGTCGCTCGCTGAGTCAGCTTGCCGACGGCCTTGAGGCGTTGGTGGTGACACGTGGTGGCGAGGGTTCGATAATTTATGCTGGTGGTTCCGAACTCGTCATTCCGTGTGTGGCACCGGAGTGCCTTTCGGACCCGACTGGTTGCGGCGACGCCTATCGCGGCGGTTTGCTGTATGCGATTGCAAATTCTTACGACTGGGTCCGGGCCGGTCGGTTAGCCTCCGTGATGGGTTCGATCAAGATCGCGAGCCGCGGCGGGCAAAACCATACGCCTTCGCGCGATCAGATCGCCGAAGTTTATCAACGCGCATTTGATGAGGCTTTGTGGTGAAACTAAACGTGTTTCGAAATGCTGGGCTGGTTGTGGTGGCTGTCGCTGCGCTGGCCCTCACGGGTTGTGCCTCTGGCCTGGGGGCGAGCAGCTATGAGCGTGCCGAGGCCCGACGGGCCATGACGGTGCAGTATGGCACGGTTGAATCCGTGCGCGGTGTGCGGCTTGAAGGCACCAAGTCGCCGGTTGGCACGGTGGCTGGCGCCGCAGTGGGGGGTATTGTTGGCAGTGGCATTGGTGGGGGGCGTGGACAAGGCATTGCCACCGTGCTTGGCGCTGTGTTGGGTGGAGTGGCTGGGTCTGCAGTAGAGGAAGGCGTAACCCGGCAAGCTGGCGTGGAGGTGACGGTGCGGCTATCGAACGGGCAATTGCTCGCCGTTGTGCAGGCCGATGAAGGCGAGCAGTTTCGGCCGGGTGAAGCTGTTCGTGTGTTGCGTGACGGTGCCACCACGCGGGTGACACGATAAATTTATGAATGGACAGTGTCGGGCAGACTTTAGCCTGATCTGCAGCATCACGCAGGCAAGCTTTTATTGTTCGAGATGTCTGCTTGTTTGTGATCGGGCTTGGTCGCCGGGATAGGATGCGCGTTTCCGGGCTTTAAGGGTAAAACGCGTAAAGGCGATAACCTGCCGCTTCTCGCGCATCCGGTGCTGAAAACGGCAGGCGTAGCGAAAATGTGCTGTCTGCGCCAAAACTAGTGCTGAGGTCGGTGTCACCGACCCACTCTGCGGGTGTCAGCACGCGTCGGACGACCGGGGTTCCACGGCTGTCGGTCAAGGTCAGCTCAAGGTGGGGGTGGGTCTGCGCGTGTCGTGCATCATTGCGAATTTGCGCGTGCAGCACATAGCGACCAGGGCGGTTGGGTTCAGACTCCAGATCAGACGTGGTAATCCGGATCGCCGAGATGTCAGCCGGTAGAGGCATTTCACAGCCAAGATGTTCGCAAGCCAAAAGAAACCATGAACGGGACTCAGGCCACTGGTTGGCGATGTCTTGCCGGAAGAGGTAGGTCGACTGCACTATCAATGCACCCAGCGCCAGCCCTACCAATACAGACCATAACCAGGTGCTGCCTTGCTTGGGTGAGTTGTTGTAGTAGTTGAAGCGATCGTCATCATCGTCATCATCGTCTTGTGCAAGCAGCGGGCGCGCCAGTTCGCTGCTCTTGTGAGCTGGATGCAGTCCGGGTTCGCGACGGCCGTAGCCTTGTTCCCTGTCATCTTCGTCATCTATTGTGAGTGGCGAACGCGGGGTGCTACTTGCGTGCAGGGTTTCCGGCTCAAAGGCGTCATGTCGGGAAGTCGCGGGCTGAGCTTTTGTGTCGTCTTCTTGTGGCGGTAATTGATCGAGTTGAAAGCGTGTTGAGTCAGACAGGCGTGGTTCGACTGACTCCGGAATCACGAAGTCGAGGTCGTCATGGATGCGCTCTGCATTATCGGATTGGCTGATCAGGGGTTCGTCAGGACGTGCCGGTGGCCAGGGAGTCGTGTTTGCGCTGAGTGTTGAATCTTCAGCGGTTGCAAGGTCAGCAGCACTGCCATGCGTCCGGGGTGTTTGCTCAGCCCCCGTCAGCATGTTTTTGTTGGCGTTGAAGGCGTGGTGACAGCGTCCGCACCGCACCCTGCCGCCGTGCGCGCCGAGTTGCTGCGGGCTGGCCCGGAAAACGGTCTGGCAGGCGGGGCAACGGACAGTAAACATGAGGGCTCAGAGCCTGAGCGTACCTTCCAGGCGCACCCATCCGTCAAGCTTCTTGCCAACGTGAAGTGTGATATGGGGAGCGTAAGCGTCAATCACCTTTTCGGCCTGCGCTTCCAGGACGCCGGACAGCGCAAGTTGTCCGCCTGGTGCAATGTTTGCGCTTAGTGCGGGCGCCAGAACGCACAAGGGATTGGTCAGGATGTTTGCGACGACGATGTCGAAACGCCGTGCCAGAGGTGCGCGAGATGACTGTAAGTCCATCGCCACCATGTTGCGTTCGATGTTGTAAGCAGCGGATTCGAGTGCTTTCTCGTCGATATCCACGCCGAGCACCGGTGTCGCACCGAGGCGGCCGGCAGCGATGCCGAGAATCCCCGAACCACAACCGTAGTCAAGCACGCTCTGACCTGCTTGCACTGTGTCACACAGCCATTCCAGGCACAGTCGGGTGGTGGGGTGTGAGCCAGTGCCAAAGGCCATGCCGGGGTCGAGTTCGATATTGATCGCGTCGGCATTGGGTGCGTCATGCCAGGATGGCACGATCCACATGCGGTCATTGATGCGGATGGGGTCAAACTGACTTTGGGTCAATTGAACCCAGTTTTGCTCTTGCACCGGTTCGGAAGTGTACAGCGGCACTGCCGACAGCCCAGCCTGATTGGCTGCTTTGGCAAGCTGGCAAGCCAGGTCGGCAGCGCTGTCGAAGAGCGCAATCACCCGGCTGTGATCCCACAGACCCGCAGGGTCGTGACCAGGTTCGCCAAATTGGGGTTTCTCGGCATCGGTGCCTGCGTCGGCGTCTTCAATGGATACCGACAGCGCGCCACAGTCCATCAAGGCGTCCGACAGGCGCTCTGCGCTGTCGGCGTCACTGAGCAAGGTCACGGATATCCACATGCAAGCGTGCTCCGTCAGGTCAGGTTGCGTTCAGCGAGGCGCTGTTCGAGGTAATGAATGCTGAAGCCACCAGCGTTGAAGACGCCGTCCAGCATGAGTTCCTGGTGTAGCGGAGCGTTGGTCTTGATGCCTTCAACGACCATTTCCGAAAGCGCAACACGCATCCGCCGGATAGCCTGATCGCGGGTGTCGCCATAGGTGATCAGTTTGCCAATCATCGAGTCATAGTAAGGTGGTACGGTGTAGCCACCATAAACATGCGAATCCACCCGCACACCAGGACCACCGGGCACATGCCAGTTCGTGATGCGACCCGGAGAGGGTGTGAACTTGAACGGGTCTTCTGCGTTGATGCGGCATTCCACCGCATGTCCGCGAAATTTGACGTCGTTCTGGGTAAACCACAGCGGTTCGCCTGCAGCGATACGAATCTGGGCTTGTACGATGTCTACGCCAGTGATGAGCTCGGTAACCGGGTGTTCGACCTGCACGCGCGTGTTCATCTCGATGAAGTAGAACTCACCGTTTTCATAAAGAAACTCGAAGGTGCCGGCACCACGATAGCCAATGCGTTGGCACGCCTCAGCGCACCGCATGCCGACGGCGTGAATGATGTCGCGTGGAATGCCCGGTGCTGGCGCCTCCTCGATCACCTTTTGATGACGTCGCTGCATGGAGCAATCACGCTCACCGAGGTGCACCGCGTTGCCGTGCTCGTCCGCCAGCACCTGTATCTCGACGTGGCGCGGGTTTTCGAGATACTTTTCCATGTACAGCACTGGATTGCCAAACGCTGCCTGTGCCTCCGAGCGGGTGGTGGCCACTGCATTGCTCAGGGCCGCTTCGGTATGTACGACACGCATGCCACGACCGCCACCGCCGCCAGCCGCCTTGACGATGATCGGGTAGCCGACATCGCGAGCCATGCGGTAGACCTCTTTCGGGTCGTCAGGCAGAGCACCCGCTGAGCCGGGCACGCAGGGTACTCCAGCAGCCTTCATCGCATTTTTGGCGCTGACCTTGTCGCCCATCAGGCGAATGGTCTCGGCGCGAGGGCCAATGAAGGCAAAACCAGACTGCTCAACCCGTTCGGCAAAGTCGGCGCTTTCGGACAGAAAGCCATAACCCGGGTGGATGGCTTCGGCGTCGGTCACCTCGGCAGCGGCTATCAGCGCTGGAATATTGAGGTAGCTTTGCGCCGACGAGGCCGGCCCGATACAGACCGACTCATCAGCCAGTTTGACGTACTTGGCCTCGGTGTCCGCAACGGAGTGAACTGCGACGGTGCGAATACCCATTTCGCGACAAGCGCGCAGTATGCGCAGCGCGATTTCGCCGCGGTTGGCAATCAGGATCTTTTCAAACATGCTTGGCTTCCAGGCAGGTCAGTGATGCCCGAGGTGTTTTATCGGGTGGGGTAAGGGTTGGGGCAAGGCACGGTATGTTGCAGCATTGTTTGGCAAATGCGGCCCTTGGTCGTTCATCCAATGATGAACAGTGGTTGCCCATATTCGACCGGCTGTCCGTTTTCTACCAGTATCGCCTTGATTTCACCGGCGGCGTCAGCCTCGATTTCGTTCATGAGCTTCATGGCCTCTATGATGCAAAGTCTATCTCCGGCCTCGACCTTCTGGCCTACTTCGCTCAGCGGGTCAGCGCCTGGCGAGGCGGCACGATAGAAGGTACCTACCATCGGCGAATGCATCACATGGCCTTCCGGACGGTCGTCTTCGTCTTCGTCAATAGTGGTTTTTGGGGCTGCAGCCGCGACGGGCATGGCTGTGTGCATCGGTTGGGCGAACTGCATCGGCATGGTCGTGACGTTGTTTGCCGGATATTTGGCGATCCGAACCTTCTCTTCGCCTTCAGTGACTTCGAGTTCGGAAATACCGGACTCCTGGACGAGGTCGATGAGTTTTTTGAGCTTGCGCAAATCCATCTGAGTTCTCCGGGCTGGGCGCGACAGATGGCGCCCCGGGGTGGGGATGATTGATTTATTGTGCTTCCCGCAGGCGGGAGAGCGCGAATTCGAGTGCGGCCATGTAGCCATGTGCGCCGAGTCCGCAGATTACGCCTAGCGCGCAATCGGAAAAGTACGAGTGATGCCGGAATGGCTCGCGTGCATGTACGTTGGACAGATGCACCTCGACAAAGGGAATGGCGACTGCCAGCAAGGCATCACGCATCGCAATGCTGGTGTGCGTGTAGGCCGCAGGGTTGATGATGATGAAGTCTATGCCTTCACTGGCGGCAGCCTGAATGCGGTCGGTTAGCTGGCCTTCGTGGTTGCTCTGGAAGGATTCCAGTTGCACGCCGTCTGCAAGGGCACGGGATTCCATGGCCTCGTGAATGCTGGCGAGCGTAGTCCGACCGTAGACCCCTGGTTCGCGCGTTCCGAGAAGGTTGAGGTTCGGGCCGTGCAAAACCAGTATCCGGGCCTTGGGTTGAGGGCTCGTTTTGTTTGATTTGGTGTCTTTTGGCTGCTTCATGTCTGCAAGTTTGACGCAATTCGCTACATGTTGTCTAGTCTTTCAGATGCCTGTCGCGTCATTCGCCTAACAGCGCCTGAATTTTGCCTTCGAGTTGCGCTTCGTTCAAGGCGCCTAGCGTGATGTCTGCGACGCGACCGCTGCGGTCAACAATTACGGTAAAGGGCAGGGCGCGGGAGGTGTTGCCAAGCGCCACCGCCAATGACAGGGTCTGGCTGGACCCTATCATTAAAGGGTAGGCGACATCGACGCGTTCGGCAAAGTCGCGGACATTGTCCTCGGTGTCGATGCTGATGCCAACAAACTGCACCGGTGCATCGGCATGGCGTCTGGACACTGCGGAGAACTCGGGTATTTCCTTGATGCAAGGTGGGCACCAGGTTGCCCAGAAGTTGACCACCAGCACTTTTCCTTGCCAGTCGGACAGTGTGCGCAGGGTGCCGTCCAGGTCGGGCAGTGACAAGGCCATCAACGCGTCGCGTGCCTCGGCAGAAACCTCGACTGCCGCCGGAACCGGTTGCCGGACAGCATTGCTGGTGTAGTAGCCTGCGAGGGCGGCCAGTGCAGCAACGGCTGCAATCATCACATAGGACAAGCTAGACTTCATCGGTGGGGCTCCTGTGTGTGGCCTGTTCGTCATGCTGGAGCAGCATGGCCTCGACAGCGGCCAGTCGCGCCCGCTCGCCAGCCTTGCGGCCAGAGCGCTCGGTGTGTCCTTCGTAGATCGACAGTCGCACCGGTACCTCATCCCAGTCGAATGACAGGATCACGTCCGGGGCGTGAGGCGCGGGTCGGCGGGGTTCGCGGTGCTCATAAGACAGGTTCTGGTTGAGAAAGAATATCTCAACCTCCTTGGCGCTCTCGGGAAACAGTTCGAGATCGAGTTCGGAGTAGCGACCGGCGGTGCCGTCGAGCGCTCCACCGACCAGATAGGGCCGAAAGCCTGCGAGCATCTGCATCAGCTCGATTGCAGCCAGGCGCATTTCGCGGATCCGCTCGGCGTGTTCGTCGTCCTGATAAAGTGCTTGCCAGGCGCGCAACTCAGCTTCGATTTCCGAGTTGTTGGGCAGAGCCTCCGCAGCGCTGATACCGAGTTGACGTGCGGCCTTGCGTTTGGCAAAACCAAAGTCCGAGACGCCGTCCTCAGCCATCATGCGGGCTGCGAGCGCCGCGACTTCGCGCCGTATGGTTCCGGCTCTCGCTGCTGTTGGTCGGGAGGTCATAGGCCAATGCCGAGTTAGAATGTTCGCCATTTTACACGTCGCACATGACGCGGAGGTTTGATGCACATCCATATTCTTGGTATCTGCGGCACCTTCATGGGTGGTATTGCCCTGATTGCCCGGGCGGCCGGGCATCGGGTAACCGGTTGTGACGCCAATGTCTATCCGCCAATGAGCACTCAGTTGGAGGCTCAGGGGGTTGAGCTGATTGATGGTTTCGATGCGGTGCAGGTAAAGCTTGCACCCGACCTGTTTGTGGTGGGCAATTCCGTTTCTCGCGGAAACCCTTTGCTTGAGGAGATTCTGGATCTGGGCTTGCCCTATATGTCCGGGCCGCAGTGGTTGTCGGAGCAGGTGTTGAGCGGTCGTTGGGTGCTGGCAGTGGCTGGTACGCATGGCAAGACGACTACGACGTCCATGCTTGCCTGGATTCTGGAGCAAGCCGGCTTGCAGCCCGGCTTTCTGGTTGGCGGGGTGCCCGCCGATTTCGGGGTTTCGGCTCGGCTGACTGATTCGGCCTTCTTCGTCATCGAGGCTGATGAATACGATACTGCGTTTTGCGACAAGCGGTCCAAGTTTGTTCATTATCGCCCACGGACGGCGATTCTCAATAATCTGGAGTTCGATCATGCGGATATCTTCGCCGATCTGGCTGCAATCGAAACGCAATTTCATCACCTTGTCAGAACCATGCCGCGTTCTGGAAGAGTCATCGCCAACCGCCAGGCCGAGGCATTGGAGCGCGTGGTGTCACGAGGCTGCTGGTCCGAGCTGGAGTGGTTTGACGATGTCACTGGCTGGTCCTTGAGTGAGCATGCGGGAGCCGCTGAATGTGTGCTGGCGGGGGTGTCCTTGGGCGCCATGACCTTGAGCCTGCCCGGCCGCCACAACCAGTTGAATGGGCTGGCTGCAGTCGCCGCCGCGAGACATGTTGGCGTGCCGCCGCGGCTCGCTCTGGAGGCGCTGGCCAGCTTTCAGGGGGTCAAGCGGCGCATGGAAGTGCGAGGAGTCGTGAATGGCGTGACGGTCTACGATGATTTCGCACACCACCCGACGGCGTTCTCGCTGACGATTGAAGGTTTGCGACGCAGTCAGCCACAGGGGCGCATTCTTGCCGTGCTGGAGCCCAGGTCGAACACCATGAAGTTGGGGGTGATGCGTGATCGACTGGCCGACAGCCTGTCAGGGGCCGATCACGTGTTTTGCCATGCCAGTCAGCTTGGCTGGAGCGCTGCCGAGGCACTGGCGCCGCTGGGGTCACGAGCAAGTGTATTCAATGACGTTGAGTCGTTGGTGAAGGTCGTCGCGGCAGATGCAAGATGTGGCGATCATGTGCTGGTGATGAGCAACGGCGGTTTTTGCGGCGTGCACCAGAAGCTGCTCGACGCGCTTTGATCGGGGAGCCGGTCTGTCGGGTAGACCGGCTGACCGGTCAGTTGGCTGATTGCGTGCGTCTGTCGAGTCGGTTGGCTTCGTCTCTGCTCACATATTCGAAGGCGCGGACCACTTTTTGTACGCCTTGTGAGGTGCGGGCCACCTCTGTGGCAGCGTTGGCCTCTTCGCGGGTGACAATGCCCATGAGGAATACCACGCTGTTCTCGGTGACCACTTTTACATGGTTGGCGGCAAAGCCGGAGTCATCGAGAAATCTAGCTTTGACGCGCGAGGTGATCACTGCGTCGTTGGCTCTTGAGCCAAGCGAACTTATACCGCCAATTGCCAGTTCGTTAATCAGTCCATTAACGTTTTCGATGCCAGCGGCAATTCTGCCTGCCTCGGAGCGGCTGGTTTCGTTCGGTACTTCGCCAGTCAGCAACACGTTACGGTTATAGGATGTGACGCTGATGTTGACGCTGTCGCCAAAACGCTGCCTGAGTGCGTTGCGGGTCTTCCATTCGATGGCTTCATCTTCGACAAAGGCGCCGGAGGTGCGTCGGTCGGAAATCATTGCGGCACCAGCAAAGGCACCGCCAGCGGCAACCGGAAAGCAGCCTTGCAGGACAGGCAACGTGATGACGGCAAGCCCGCCAAGCAGAAGCTGTCGGCGGGTGAGTGGGAGGGAGGTTTTGGGGTTGTTCATTCTTCAACTCCGAGCAAAAGGCAATCTATGCCGTCACAAAGGCAGTGCAGTACCAGGAGGTGAACCTCCTGAATGCGCGCAGTGCGGTCGGCTGGCACGCAAAGATGGATGTCTCCGTCGCGTAACTGGTGGGCAATCCCGCCGCCGTTCTTGCCGGTCAGCGCCACGATACGCATGTCACGTTCGTGTGCAACATCAATCGCCTTCATGACGTTGGGCGAGTTGCCACTGGTCGAGATCGCCAGCAACACATCACCTGCTTGCCCCAACGCGGCCACCTGCTTGGAGAACACCTGGGTGTAGTCGTAATCGTTGGCGATCGAGGTGAGGGTGGATGAGTCGGTGGTGAGCGCAATGGCGGCCAGCGGGGGGCGTTCCATTTCAAAGCGGTTGACCAGTTCGGCAGCGAAGTGCTGCGCATCGGCGGCCGATCCGCCGTTTCCACAGGCCAGGATCTTGCCGTTGGCCAGCAGGCTGGTGGTCATGGTTTCGATAGCGCCAGCAATGGGCGCAGCGAGCAGTTCGAGTGCGTCCTGCTTGACTCGGACGCTTTCTTCGAACTGGTTGCAGATTCGTTGGATGAGATCCATTGTTTTGTGTGTTGTTTGGGGTGACTTGAGTCTAGCATGCTCGCAGGAGCGGCGATTGTCCGCTTTCATTTTGTGACTTTCCGGGGAGCTGCCATGCACTGAAGTGGCTCAGCTTGCGTCGAAGGCTGCGGGTATCCAATCGATGGCATCGTCGGCCAACTGACTGAGCGTGATGACATCGAAGCGGCATGGCCGCGCGGCATGCTGGTTGCCGGGGCCGCAAAGCCACCAGCGAGCGGCGCGCGTGATGCGCTCGCGCTTGCCATACGTGATACTGTCTGCCGCACTACCAAAACGACTATTACGGCGCAGACGCACTTCCACGAACACCAATGTGCTCTGGTGTATGCAGATCAAGTCTATTTCTCCGCCCTTGCAACGGAAATTGCGGGCTATGGTGTGGCAGCCATGGCGGGCGAGATAGGCTTCGGCTAGTCTTTCCGCGGTGTCGCCGCTCAGTTGCGCATTGGTTCGGGGGCGTTCCACAATAATGGGTTCTTTGTTTGAGCTGGGTCTTGTTGTTATGAAAACCGGAAAAACTGTCCTGGCTAACACGCCGTCATTATATGTGGTGGCGACGCCGCTGGGAAACCTGAATGACATCGGAAGCAGGGCGCTTGAATTGCTCGCATCGGTTGACCTGGTGGCGGCTGAGGACACCCGGCACAGTCAGCGCTTGCTTGACGCCTTTGATATTCGCGTCCGCATGTTGCCGGCGCATGAACACAACGAGCAGTCGGCCGCCAGCACGATTCTGACGGTGCTTGGTGAAGGTGGTCATGTAGCACTGATCAGTGATGCTGGCACGCCATGCATCTCCGACCCTGGTGCCCGGGTTGTTTCGCGGGTGCGTGCTGCAGGCTTTGCTGTGGTTCCGGTGCCCGGGCCGTGTGCCGCAGTGGCGGCGTTGTCGGTGTCCGGCTTTACCGAAACCGGATTTCATTTTGTCGGTTTTCTGCCTGCCCGATCCGCTGGTCGCCGAGCTTCTCTGGCTGAGTTCGTGTCGATTTCCGCGCCGCTCGTGGTTTATGAATCCCCTCATCGCGTGCTGGATTGTGTGGCCGACATGTTGCAGGTTTTCGGCGGTGCGCGCGAAGTGGTGATTGCCCGTGAGTTGACCAAGGTGTTCGAACAGGTGGTGCGCCTGCCCTTGTCAGAGGCGCAGGCGTGGTTCGAGGCGGACACCAACCGTGCGCGTGGCGAGTTTGTGCTGATCGTGGCTGCAGCGCCCCCGGTCGAGGGATTATCGCAGGAGGCCGAGCGCGTGCTCAAACTCCTGCTGGCTGAACTACCACTCAAGAGCGCAGTCAGGATGGCGGCGGAGATCAGCGGGGCACCCAGAAATGCGCTTTATGAGCGGGCTCTGGAGTGGGCTGAGAAAGCACGTAACGAATAGAATAAAGTGCGCATTGCTGGACTCCGTTTGCCGAATTTGCGGTCTTTCGAAACTATAATTGGAGTGTTACGACTTAAAGGCGTTGGCGCATGCAATCCATTACCCTGATCAAACCCGATGACTGGCATCTGCATGTTCGTGATGGCGATGTACTGGATGTTGTGGTGCCGCATACCGCTCGGCGTTTCGGGCGTGCGATCATCATGCCCAATCTCCGGCCTCCGGTGACGACTGCAGAGCAAGCGATTGCTTATCGCCAGCGCATTCTGGCGGCTGTTCCGGAAGGCATGCAGTTTGACCCGTTGATGACGCTTTATCTCACTGACAACATGTCGCCGGATGAGATTGATCGTGCTGTCGAGTCCGGCGTGGTGTTCGCCGCCAAGCTCTATCCGGCGGGAGCGACCACCAACTCCGACGCAGGAGTGACCGCGATAGAGCGAATCCACCCTGTGCTCGAGCGCATGCAGGCGCGTGGTCTGGTGCTGTGTGTGCATGGCGAAGTCACTCACGGTGATGTGGATGTGTTTGATCGTGAGCAGGTGTTCATTGAGCAGGTGCTGGCGCCGCTGGTCAAACGTTTCCCGGCGCTGCGCGTGGTGTTTGAGCACATCACCACTTCGGCTGCTGCCGATTTCGTCAGGGACAGTGGTCCCGGGGTGGCGGCAACCATCACGGCACACCACTTGTTGTTGAATCGTAACGCCATTTTTGCTGGCGGAATTCGTCCGCATCACTATTGCCTGCCGGTGCTGAAGCGTGAATCTCACCGCAAGGCGCTGGTGGCTGCGGCAACCTCGTCGTCATCCAAGTTCTTTCTGGGCACGGATTCTGCGCCGCATTCACGCGGTGCCAAGGAGTCCTCTTGCGGCTGTGCAGGTTGCTATACCGCCCATGCAGGCATTGAGCTGTATGCCGAAGTTTTCGAGGCGGCTGGTGCGCTTGATCGGCTGGAGGCTTTTGCCAGCCTGAACGGCCCGGCCTTTTATGGGCTGCAGCCCAATCGTGAACGGATTACCTTGCTGCGTGATGCCTGGACCGTGCCGTCCTTCTTCGACTATCTGCCGGATGACCCTCTGGTGCCCTTGCGCGCCGGTGAGATGATTGGTTGGCGCCTGGACGGCGAATGATGAAAGCGCGCCACTTACGTCCTCTCGGGCTTGCTGCGCTGGTTAGCCTGGTTTTGGTCGGCTGCGAGAACAGTGCCAGTTCCTACATGATAGACACCAACCAGCATGCACTCATTCTGATTCGCGAGCAGCCGCATTTCTGGAACAACAGGGTCGATCAGTCCATCATCGTATCGAGGCTGCCACACTGCCAGCGCAAGGTGCGCATTCATCCCGACGTATCACCAATGCGGGATATGCAGGTTTTTGCCGTCGGTGACTTGTTATGGGCGCTGCAGCAAGGCGATCGCTGGTATCTGGCGGGAACCGAAAACTGCCTGGTTCAGGACTGGGTGAAACCGGCCGATGTCGATCTGGGGGAAGCCGTTGGTGTGTTTCATGGCAAGGATGGCGCTGCTGTGTTTGAACGCGGAACCTGACTGGGCCGATCTTTCAAAGTGTGGCGTAGCCCGAGCATGGTCTGGCTGGGCTGCAGCCGTGGAACCGGTTACAATATAACGGGAAGTTCGCCAGGCAGTCGCTGCATGTCTATTGATGTGTGGAGGAAAGTCCGGGCCCCGTAGAGCAGGATGCCGGCTAACGGCCGGGCGTCGCAAGGCGACGGAAAGTGCAACAGAAAGCAAACCGCCGATGGTCACTCCGGTGACACAGGTAAGGGTGAAACGGTGAGGTAAGAGCTCACCGCGGGACTGGCAACAGGACCGGCATGGTAAACCCCATCCGGGGCAAGGCCAAATAGGGGAGCATTGGCGTGGCTCGCGTCGCTCCCGGGTAGGCTGCTAGAGCGCGTTGGCAACAACGCGCCCAGATGAATGATTGCCCCGTTAGAGCGTTTTCGCTCACACGCGACAGAACCCGGCTTATCGGCGAACTTCCCCCTTCTTTTGTCAGCCAGCTTCTCCTGGAAGCTGGCTGATGGCGCGTCATGAGCGTCTGGCGCTCAGTCACCGCCACTTTCCCCCACTTTGGTCGCTTGCAGCCATTGCTGCGCTTGCCTCCGGCTTGCGCGGCTTGCTCTATTGCGACATGTCTTGATATTACAAGCGTTTGCCAGTCATTCCTGATGTTCCTTAAGTCATTGTGTCGCAACGAAAAAGCTATGTTTTGTCGCTTGACCATGTTCGCTCTTTGCTCTAGAGTGGAGTTAAGTGAAGAAAAGTGGGTGGCAGTGTCATTTTGATGCGTCGCCGTGGATGATCAGGGGGAGGTCAATGTTCCAGGGGGCGATTGCGCTCAGTCTTGATGCCAAAGGGCGTATCGCGATCCCTACGCGGCATCGTGACGCGCTCGTGCCGAATGGCGCCCCACTGGTTATGACCGCGCATCCGCACCGCTGTGTGTTGGTGTATTCACAGGCTGCCTGGGAGCCCATCAGCCAGAAGATTGCCGCCATGCCAGGGCTGGACAAACGGACCGCGATCATAAAGCGTCTGCTGGTCGGTCATGCTCAGACCGAAGAACTGGACTCTGCGGGCCGGGTGCTGGTGGCGCCGGTATTGCGTCAATGGGCTGAGCTGGAAAAGCAGCTCTGGCTCGTCGGGCAGGGTTCGCATCTTGAGTTGTGGTCGGATGCTGGCTGGCAGGCGCAGCAGTCCGAGATGCTTGAACTTTCTGTTGACGATTTGCCATCTGAATTCGAGAGCTTGGCCTTATGAGCGGGGCTGAACACACCAGTGTCCTGCTTGCGGAGGCAGTGGAAGCGCTGGCCATAAAGCCGGAAGGTGTTTATGTCGACTGTACGTTTGGACGCGGTGGCCATAGCCGCGAGGTTCTCGCTGCGCTGGGTTGTGACGGTCGACTGATCGCCTTTGATCGAGACCCTCGCGCCATCGAGGCAGGTCAGGCTCTCAATGATTCGCGGCTGACCCTGGTGCATGAGCCCTTCAGTGAATTTGCCCGTGTTCTGGATGAGCTCGGTGTGACCTCGGTCGATGGCGTGCTCATGGATCTGGGTGTGTCTTCCCCGCAGCTCGATGAGCCTGAGCGGGGTATGAGTTTTCGGTTCGATGCGCCACTGGATATGCGCATGGACACCACGCGTGGGCAAACCGCAGCGCAGTGGCTGGCAGAGGCGTCTGTCGCCAACATTACGGAGGTACTCAGGGAATATGGGGAAGAACGGTTTGCTCATGCGATTGCAAAGGCGATTGCAATTGCTCGGACAGCAGGGCCTGTCCAAACCACTGGACAGCTTGCCGCTATCGTGGAAAAAGCGGTCCGTACGCGCGAGCCGGGGCAGCATCCGGCGACGCGGAGCTTTCAGGCTATACGGATTCTCGTCAATCAAGAGCTTGAGGAGTTGTCGCTGACCTTGCCTGCGGCACTCGATAGACTCGGTGTGGGTGGGCGACTGGTAGTGATCAGCTTCCATTCTCTGGAGGACCGCATTGTGAAGCGCTTCATGCGCGATCAGTCCAGACCACCGCAGTTGCCGTCGCGGCTCCCTCTGCGTGCGATTGATCTGCCCAAACCCCGCTTGCGTCTGGTGGCAAAGGCGCAAAAGCCCGGCGAAGCGGAGTTGCGTGCCAATCCACGCGCTCGTAGTGCGGTGATGCGGGTGGCAGAGCGCCTGGAGGGGGTGGCATGATTCGTATTGACGCCTTCCTGCTGTCGCTTGTTGTGGCTAGTGCCCTGGGCACGGTTGCCGCCCATCATCAGGCGCGCAAGCTGCACGTCGAATACGAACGTGAGCTGGTCAGAGCGCATCAGCTTGAGGTTGAGCTTGGGAAGTTGCAGCTTGAGCAAAGCACCTGGGCGGCACATGCTCTGGTCGAGTCTTCTGCGCGCGAACGGCTTGGTCTGCGTTTACCTTCCGCTGCGCAGATTGTTGTTGTGAGGGACGTCGAGCGATGAAGCAGCGTACCGTCACCTTCAATCACAACCCATTGCTGGAGCGCGGACTGTCTGCCTGGCGGCCCCGCGTGGTGCTACTGCTGCTTTTGTGTGGTTCGCTGGCGCTGATCATGCGCGCCGGTTACCTGCAAATGTTCAACACCGAGTTTCTGCAGGCGGAGGGTGAGTCGCGCTTCATGCGCGAAGTCACCGTGCCGGCAACGCGCGGGCGGATCACCGATCGCAACGGCGAACTTCTGGCAATCAGCACACCTGTAAAGGCCGTCTGGGCCAATCCTCGTGAGGTGTCGATCGAGCCATCGCAGATGCGTGCGCTTGCCAGCTTGCTTGAGGTCAATGTCGAAACGTTGAGCACCAGCCTGAACAGTGACCGGACCTTCGTTTTCTTGCGTCGACAGCTTCCACCGGATGTCGCGGCTGAGGTTGCGCAACTGGGGATTCGAGGTATCTATCAGCTTGACGAGTTTCGTCGTTTTTATCCGGCAGGCGAGGTCACTGCGCATGTGCTGGGCTTTACTAATGTTGACGAGGTTGGGCAGGAGGGGGTGGAGCTTGCTTACGAGACGCAGTTGAAGGGGCATCCTGGTTTGCGCAGGGTTATTCGCGACAACCGTAGACGCATCATCCAGGATCTTGAGTCTTTGCGTGAGCCCAAAAACGGTGACGATCTGGTGCTGACTATCGACAACCGGATTCAATTTATCACCCACTCGGCGCTTCGCGCAGCGGTAGCCCAGCACCGCGCGCGGGCCGGCAGCGTGGTTGTGCTCGATGCTCGTTCTGGAGAGGTGTTGGCGCTGGTCAATATGCCGACGTACAACGGCAACAATCGCAGCGACTTGAGTGGAGCGCAGTTGCGTAACCGCGCGGTGACGGATCTGTTCGAGCCCGGCTCAACGATCAAGCCTTTTACTGCGGCGCTGGCTCTCGAGTTGGGCAATGTCCAGCCCGACAGTCTCATTGATATTGGCAATGGTCGATTGACCATGGGGCGGCACACCATCTCGGACGTCAGGCGTCCGCGCGGACCTGCGACGCTCAGTGATGTGGTCAAGACCTCATCCAACGTCGGCACGGTCCGTCTGGCCATGCAGTTCAGTCCCGACGAAATGTGGGGAATGTTCCACGCACTTGGTTTCGGTTCGCCTGTTGGCGTCGGTTTTCCGGGCGAGGGCTCGGGACGCTTGAGACCCGCCAGGGTTTGGCGCCCAATCGAACAGGCCACCATGTCATACGGACATGGAATGTCGGCCACGCTGTTGCAGATTGCGCGTGCCTACACAGTGTTTACCCGTGATGGCGAGTTGTTGCCGGTTTCGCTGCTGCGAAACAGTGGGGCTACGCCTGAGGGGGTGAGCGTGTTTTCTCCCAACACCGCCAATTTGGTCAGGGCCATGCTCGAACATGCGACCGGGCCGGAGGGCACTGGCGGTAGGGCGCGTGTTGCTGGCTACAGTGTGGCGGGAAAAACCGGAACAGCACACAAACTCGAAGGTGGCGTGTACACCGACAAGTACATCTCGTCTTTTGTCGGTTTTGCTCCGGCGAGCAATCCGCGCCTGATTGTCGCGGTGATGATTGATGAACCAGCCGCAGGGCAGTACTTCGGGGGCATCGTCGCGGCACCAGTATTTGCCCAGATAGTCGAAGCTTCCTTGCGTGCGCTGGGTGTTGCGCCTGATGCCGTCATGCAGATGGCGGGCCATGGCAAAGAGGCTATCCAATGAGTGCCGAGATGGCCCGATTGGTGCTCCATGAGTTGGCTCAGTTGGGCGTTACCCCCAGCGGGGCAAGTGTGGATTCGCGACGTGTTCAGTCTGGCGAGGTTTTTTTTGCCTGGCCTGGCTACTTGTCGGACGGTCGTACGCATATCAAATGTGCGTTGGAACGCGGTGCGGCGGCAATCCTTTACGAGAACAGCGATGGTCGTGTGATGCCTGAGTTGTCAGTGCCTGCCGTGGGAGTCGCCGACCTCAAAGCGCTGGCCGGGCATATTGGGCATGCCATCTATGGGGCACCGTCTTCAAAGCTCTGGATGCTGGGCGTCACCGGAACTAACGGCAAAACATCGGTTAGCCATTGGCTTGCATCGGCTCTCGGTGCACTGGGTGAGCGCTGTGGTGTAGTGGGCACGCTGGGCAGCGGGTATCCGGGGAAGATCGGTGGAGATGCACTGAACACCACGCCTGATGTGTTGAGCCTGCACCGGCTCCTTAGAGGCTTTGTGAATGACGGTGCTGCTGCGGTTGCGATGGAGGTTTCCTCCATAGGGCTTGAGCAGGGGCGAGTCATTGGCGTGGAGTTTGACACGGCCGTGTTCACTAATCTGACACGTGATCATCTCGATTACCACGCAGACATGGCAGCCTATGGTAGCGCCAAGGCAAAATTGTTTGCCATGCCCGGCATACAGCGTGTTGTGATCAACTTCGATGATGAATTTGGTCGGCAACTGCTTTCGAACATTTCCGCGACCGGTACCGACTGCATTGCCTATTCCCTGCAGGCCAGTGCCAATGCAGGCAAGGCAGAACTACTGCGAGGACAGTTGTTGCCCTCTCAGGCCTTTGGTACGCATCTCCGGGTGTTCTGGCAGGGCAGACAGGGTGACATCCGTGCCCGGGTGCTGGGACGGTTCAACGCACAGAACTTGCTCGCCGTTGTGGGTAGTCTGCTCAGCAAAGGGGTTGATCTGGAGTCTGCGCTGGCGGTTGCGTCATCACTTGAGGCTCCGCGCGGTCGAATGGAATTGTTGGGAGGTGTCGGAGAGCCGTTAGTCGTGATCGACTACGCTCACTCACCCGATGCTCTGTGCAAGATTCTGGAGACATGCCGGGAAACAGCGAGCTCTCGAGGCGGAAAGCTGATTTGCGTATTTGGCTGCGGCGGGGACAGGGACCCTGGAAAACGACCGATGATGGGCGAAGTGGCCGCCAACCATGCTGATCGCGTATTGGTGACCAGTGACAATCCGCGCAGTGAAGACCCCGAGTCCATTATTGCGGACATTTTGTCTGGCGCAGGCGCGTCGGCCGAGCCTGTTGTTGATCGCGCCGAAGCTATTGCCCGGGCCATTGTTGAGGCCAGGCCGGATGATGTGATTGTGCTCGCGGGCAAGGGACATGAAACCTATCAGGAAATAAAAGGGTGTCGAATGTCGTTTTCGGATGCCGAGCATGCCGCAAAAGCGCTGGCTGAATGGGTTGGAGCCCAAGGGGATGCAGCATGATGAACTTGCTTGAGGCCGCAACTGCAATTGGTGGTCGAGCCACCGCCAACGTCCCTTTCTCATCGGTTTGCACCGATAGTCGCAAGCTGTCTCGCGGTGCGCTGTTTGTTGCGCTGCGCGGTGAAAACTTTGACGGGCACGAATTTGTGAGCGGCTGTACTACCGAAGGTGCGGTCGCGGCGATGGTTGATGCTACATGGGCTGCAAATAATCAGGGTTGTCCGGTGCCTTTGCTGGTTGTAGCCGATACGCGATTGGCGCTGGGCGCTCTCGCTGGTTTCTGGCGTAGCCGCTTCAGCTTGCCTGTCATTGGTGTGACTGGCAGTAATGGCAAAACGACAGTAAAGGAAATGTGTGCATCAATTTTGCGGGCACAGGCGCGTTACGACGGTCTCTCGGATGCCGCAGTGCTCAGCACACAAGGCAACTTCAACAACGATATAGGTTTGCCGCTGACGCTATTCAGTCTGTCGCAAGCGCATCGTTATGCCGTCATCGAAATGGGCATGAATCGTCCTGGCGAGATTGCCTATCTTGCTCGTCTTGCGCGCCCCACTGTGGCGGTGGTCACTAATGCGCAACGCGCCCATCTTCAGGGTGTGGGCTCGGTTGCCGATGTGGCAGTCGAGAAGGGTGCGATCTACGACGGAATCGAACCGGGTGGCGTGGCCATAGTCAATGCCGACGATCCTCACGCCAGCTACTGGCGCGACATCAATGCAGACAGAACAGTCATTGATTTCGGTGTGGATTCGATGGCCCGCGTGTCGGGTCGTTATGACATACATGGAATGGAGGCGCTGCTGACGCTGAGCATGAACGGCGTCGAACGCGATTTTTCGCTGAATGTTCCTGGTGTGCACAACATTCGTAACGCACTGGCTGCTGCTGCTGCCTGCAGTGCTGCGGGCGCGACACTGGACGCAATCGCCGAGGGCTTGCAGGCTTACGCTGGCACGCGGGGACGTTTGCAGCGCATGCCTGGTGTGCAGGCTTGCACCTTGGTCGACGATACCTATAACGCCAACCCGGACTCGGTGCGTGCGGCCATCGATGTGCTGGCGGCGACTCCCGGACGTCGCATTCTGGTGCTGGGTGACATGGGAGAAATTGGTGGCAGCAGCGCACAACTGCATGACGAGATCGGCGGCTATGCGAAAAGCATGGGGGTTGACGCCCTGTTTGCTCTTGGCGACATGAGTGCGGTTGCAGCACGTAACTTCGGTGAGGGTGGGCATCATTACCGCACTCTGGATGCATTGTTGAAGACCTTGCTTCCGTTGCTTGATGCTGACACTGTGGTGTTGGTCAAAGGTTCGCGATTCATGCGCATGGAGCGAGTGGTTGAGGCCCTGGCAGAAGGGCGCGGCGCGGTTGCCAACAAGGGGGGCGTCAATGCTGCTTGAACTCGCGCTATGGTTGGGTCAGGACATTCGGGCCTTTAACGTTTTTGGCTACATCACGCTCAGAACCGTGCTGGCCGCCATGACGGCCCTGGTGATCTCCTTCATTTTCGGGCCAGCGGTGATCCGTTGGTTAGTGACCAAAAAGATCGGTCAGGCCGTTCGCAACGATGGACCCAAGTCACACCTGACCAAGGCCGGCACGCCGACAATGGGTGGGGCGCTGATCATCATTGCCATTGGTGCCACTGTGTTGCTGTGGGGTGATCTGCGCAACCATTACGTGTGGGTTACGTTGATCGTGACACTGGGCTTCGGTGCGGTCGGTTGGGTGGATGACTGGCGCAAGGTGGTTCATCGCGATCCGCGAGGACTGGCCAGTCGCTGGAAATATCTGTGGACCTCGATGCTGGCGCTCGGCGCTGGTGTGTTTCTTGGCGCAACCGCTACCGAACCCGCTCAAACCGAGCTGATAGTACCGTTTTTCAAAGACATCGCGATACCGCTGGGTTTTTTTGGTTTTGTGGCATTGAGTTATTTCGTGATCAACGGCACCAGTCATGCAGTCAACCTGACCGATGGTCTGGACGGGTTGGCTATCATGCCTACCG
The DNA here is from genome assembly GCA_036734105.1 of Azoarcus sp. GTDB lineage: Bacteria > Pseudomonadota > Gammaproteobacteria > Burkholderiales > Rhodocyclaceae > Azoarcus_F. The sequence goes on from DAIMZH010000014.1 coordinate 42,955, forward strand.
TCATGGTGGCTGGCGCTCTGGCCATTTTTGCCTATGTCGCCGGACATAGCGGATTCGCCACCTATCTGAGTGTTCCCTACATTGCGGGCGCTGGCGAGCTGGCAGTTTTCTGTGGCGCAATCTGCGGGGCCGGCCTGGGCTTTCTGTGGTTCAACACTTATCCGGCCGAAGTCTTCATGGGGGACGTCGGAGCACTCGCGTTGGGTGCAGCGCTTGGCGTTGTGGCAGTCGTCGTGCGTCAGGAGATCGTGCTCTTCATCATGGGGGGCCTGTTTGTCGCCGAGACACTCTCCGTGATGTTGCAGGTGCTGTATTTCCGTGCCACAGGCGGCAAGCGCATCTTCCGCATGGCGCCATTGCATCACCACTTTGAATTGGGTGGATGGAAGGAGACTCAAGTCGTCGTCCGTTTCTGGATCATCACCATCATGTTGGTGTTGTTCGGTCTTTCAACGCTCAAGCTCAGATGAAGACACTGTCCAATCTCTCCGTGCTGGTTCTGGGGCTGGGTGAGTCCGGGTTGGCGATGGCTCGCTGGTGTGCATACTGTGGCGCGCGGGTGCTGGTTGCCGACAGTCGACAAGAGCCGCCGGGCATAAATGTTTTGCGCGACAGTTGCCCAGACATTGCGGTGCGTACTGGTGAGTTTGAAGTCTCCTTGCTGGATGGTGTTGAGCTTGTAGCGGTTAGCCCCGGGTTGGATTTTCATGGTTTTTTGCCCGCGGAGGCGCGCCGACGTGGCATTCCTGTGCTTGGTGAGCTGAGCCTGTTTGCACAGGCGCTGATTGACCTCGATGCGCGACGTGACACCCGAATCCTTGCGATCACCGGCACCAATGGCAAGACCACCACCACGGCGCTGACCGCCGCGTTAGTCAAGGCTTGTGGGCTTGATGCGGTGGCTGCGGGCAACATCAGCCCGGCTGTGCTGGATGTTTTGCGGACGCGATGTGAATCCGGCAAGTCCCTTCCTGATTGCTGGGTGCTGGAACTTTCCAGCTTTCAGCTTGAAAGCATGGAAGGCTTGGCACCGGATGCAGCGACGGTGCTCAATGTGAGTGACGATCACCTGGATCGTCACGGCGATATGGTCAACTACGCCCAGATCAAGTCCCGGATATTTGACGGTTGTGCCGTGCAGGTGCTCAACCGGGACGACGAAAGGGTGGCTGCCATGGCGCGGCCGGGGGGGCATGTTATCAGCTTCGGTGCTGAAACGGCCCCCACGGATAATGATTATGGATTGCTTGCGCTTGACGGCCGCAACAGCCTGTATCGCGGCAGTCGGTGTTTGATCGATGCTGCCGAACTGCCTTTGCAGGGCACACATAATGCTCTGAATGCGCTTGCTGCGCTGGCATTGTGCGAGGCCATTGGTTGTCAATTGACGCCCCTGCTTGATGCCTTGAGAAGTTTCAAAGGGCTGCCTCATCGTATGGCGTTGGTGGCTTGCCGAGCCGATGGTGTGCGTTATTACAACGATTCCAAGGGCACCAACGTCGGTGCGACAGTGGCGGCCATGCTGGGAATCCAGGCACCGGTGGTGCTGATTGCTGGTGGCGATGGCAAGGGGCAGGATTTTTCTCCGTTGCGGGTTGCGATCCAGGGCAGAGCGCGAGGAGTGGTGCTGATTGGTCGGGACGCCGACCGTATTGCCAACGCCTTGAGCGGAGTTGAGGTTTTGATCAAACGCTGTGAGACGCTCCAGCAGGCGGTAGTCGAGGCCGACGCACTTGCGCTCGCCGGCGATGCTGTAGTGTTGTCGCCAGCCTGCGCCAGCCTGGACATGTTCCGCAACTATGCGGATCGTGGTGACCAGTTTGCGACTGCAGTCCGGGATCTCCCGGAGGTGAGGGCCGTATGAAGCCTTTTGAGTCGCTTCTCGGAATGTTCGAAAACAGCTCCAGCGCCACGCATGCTGACACCAGTCGGGTGGTGGGTCGGCTGCTCAAGCGGCCCCGTTTTGATCATGATCTTGATCCCCTGTTGATCTGGCCTGTGCTGACACTGATGCTGCTCGGTCTGGTCATGGTCTATTCGGCCTCGATTGCGATTGCCGAAGGGAGCGCACTCACCGGCAATCAGCCGCATTTCTATCTGGTGCGGCAAGCAGTCTTCATTGTGCTTGGGTTAGGCATTGGTTTTTCTGCCTTTCAGTTGTCCATGCGTCAATGGCAGCAACTCTCGCCTTATCTGTTTCTGCTCGGCATTGTCATGTTGTTGATGGTCTTCATTCCGGGCATTGGACGCGAGGTCAACGGTTCGCACCGCTGGATCCCCCTCGGTCCGATCAATCTTCAGCCCTCCGAGCTGATGAAGGTGTTTGTGGCCTTGTATGCTGCGGACTTCACCGTGCGCAAGCTGCCCATGCTCAGCGACTGGAGGCGTGGGCTGCTACCCATGTTGGCCGTCATTCTGCTGGCCGGTTTTCCGTTGATCATGCAACCGGACTTTGGCGCGCTGGTCATTGTCAGCGTCATCGCTTGTTCGATTCTCTTTTTTGGCGGCATCAGTTTGCGCATCTTCGGCCTGATTGCTTCACTGGCGCTGGCGGGCTTTGTACTCCTGATTGTGGTGACACCTTATCGCCTGGCGAGGGTGATGGGTTTTCTTGATCCTTGGGATGACCCGTTTGGCAAAGGCTATCAATTGACGCATTCATTGATCGCTTTTGGACGCGGCGAATTTTTTGGTGTGGGTCTCGGGGGCAGCATCGAAAAACTGTTCTACCTCCCAGAGGCACATACCGACTTCATTCTTGCCGTGATCGCCGAAGAACTGGGTTTTGTGGGCGTGACTGTGGTTGTGCTGTTGTTTGCCGTGCTGGTTCATCGCGCTTTTGCGATTGGCCGAGAAGCGGTGAACTTCGAGCGCTATTACTCGGGACTGGTGGCGATGGGGATTGGCGTCTGGCTTGGCGTTCAGTCCTTCATCAACATGGGGGTTAACATGGGTTTGCTGCCGACCAAGGGCTTGACGCTACCGCTCATGAGTTACGGCGGTTCGGCGCTGTTGTCGACCAGTCTCGCCTTGGCCATTCTGTTGCGTGTGGACTGGGAGAACCGCCAGCTCAAGCAGGGGAAGCAGGTATGAGCCGAACGCTTCTGGTCATGGCGGGTGGCACAGGCGGCCACATCTTTCCCGGAATTGCGGTGGCTGAGCAATTGCGCAGTCGCGGCTGGCGCATCGTCTGGATGGGCAACGCTGACCGGATGGAAGGGCGTCTGATCCCCGAGCACGGCTATGAGACTGCGTGGATCCGTTTCGGCGCCCTGCGTGGCAAGGGTTTGCTGCCCAAGTTGTTGCTACCCGTAAACTTGTTGCGCGGGTTCTGGCAAGCCTTGATGGCGCTGAACAAGGTTCGTCCTGACGTGGTGCTTGGAATGGGTGGCTATGTGACTTTTCCCGGCGGCATGATGGCGGTGTTGCTGGGCAAGCCGTTGGTGCTGCATGAGCAAAATTCGATTGCCGGCCTGGCCAACAAGGTGTTGTCCAAAGTGGCTGACTGCACCCTGACCGGCTTTCCCGATGCCTTGCCAGGCGGTCAGTGGGTAGGCAATCCGGTGCGCTCGGACATCGCTGCCGTGGCAGAGCCAGGCGAGCGCTTTGTCAAGCGCGAGGGCAGGCTGAAGGTTCTTGTTGTCGGTGGCAGTCTTGGGGCCACAGCGTTGAACGATGTCGTGCCGGCTGCCTTGGCGCGCCTGCCGGCCGAAACGCGGCCTGTTGTGACGCACCAGGCTGGGGTCAGACAGATCGACGCGTTGCGTCAATCGTATGAACGATCCGGCGTTCATGGCGAGTTGCTACCCTTTATCGATAACATGGCCGAACGCTATGCGGATGCCGATGTGCTCATCTGCCGGGCCGGTGCAATCACGGTTGCCGAGCTGGCTGCAGTGGGTGTCGCAAGCATTCTTGTGCCGTACCCGCATGCCGTGGACGATCACCAGACGGCTAATGCCCGTTTTCTCTCTGACGCAGGTGCAGCCGTGTTGTTGCCGCAGGACGAACTGAATCCTGAGCGCCTGGCTGAATTGCTGGCAGATATGGACAGATCCCGACTGCTGACCATGGCGATCCGCGCCAGGGCGTTGGGTCGTGCCGATGCCAGCGCCAGCGTCGCCGACATTTGCGCCGCCTGCGCGCCTGGAACTGACAAATGAAGCACAAGATCAAGCATATACACTTTGTTGGAATTGGTGGTGCCGGGATGAGCGGCATCGCTGAGGTGTTGCTCAACCTCGGGTTCTCAGTGACAGGCTCTGATTTGTCCGAAAGCACTGCAGTACGTCGCCTGCGTTCTATGGGCGCGCGCGTGCAGGTGGGGCACGCTGCTGCGAACGTGGCAGGTTCTGATGCTGTAGTGGTGTCGACTGCGGTGCGTCAGGACAACCCGGAGGTCATGGCCGCACACGAACGTCGCATTCCGGTAGTGCCGCGTGCCCAGATGCTGGCTGAGTTGATGCGTTTCAAGCAAGGCGTGGCGATTGCCGGCACCCATGGCAAGACCACTACCACCTCGCTGGTCACCAGCATTCTGGCCGAGGGCGGGCTGGACCCGACCTTTGTGATTGGCGGCAGGTTGAACGCCGCAGGCGCAAATGCCCGTCTGGGTTCCGGTGAATTTCTGGTGGCAGAGGCCGACGAGTCCGATGCTTCATTCCTGATGCTCAGTCCGGTGGTGTCGGTGGTCACCAATATCGACGCGGATCACATGGAAACCTATGGGCATGATTTCGGGAGGCTCAAGCAGGCCTTTGTCGACTTCCTGCAACGCTTGCCATTTTATGGCGTGGCAGTGCTCTGCGAGGATGATCCCAATGTGCGTGAGATCATGCCTGCCATCACCAAGCAGATCGTACGCTATGGCCTGTCGGCTACGTCAAACATTCGTGCCGAGAATGTCCGTGCCGAAGACGGCGCCATGTTGTTTGATGCAGTCCGGGTCAACGGCAGCGTGTCGCGTCTGCCCATTCGGCTGAATCTGCCGGGCATACACAATGTGCTCAATGCGCTGGCTGCGATTGCGGTGGCAACAGAGTTGCAGGTGGCCGACGACGCGATCATCCGCGCGCTGGGCGAGTTCAAGGGGGTTGGGCGCCGCTTTCAACGCTATGGCGAAGTGCCGTTGCCTGGGGGCGACGGTAAGGCGCGTGGGTGCTTCACACTTGTCGACGACTATGGTCACCACCCGGTTGAAATGGCCGCCACCATCGCGGCAGCCAGGGGCGCCTTCCCCGGTCGGCGATTGGTGCTGGCTTTCCAGCCGCATCGATATACACGCACGCGCGACTGCTTTGAGGATTTTGTGCGTGTGCTGTCGTCGGTTGACGGTCTGTTTCTGGCCGAGGTTTACGCCGCTGGCGAAGCGCCGTTGGCGATGGCCGACGGCCGTGCGTTGGCGCGCGCCCTGCGGCTTGCCGGAAAGGTTGAGCCATTATTCATTGAGGATGTCGAGCAGATGCCGCAAGTTATTCTTGATGCAGCCCGGGACGGGGATGTCGTGATAACCATGGGTGCAGGATCGATTGGTGCGGTGCCTGGGCGTCTGGCGGGAGGTGTGCAGTGAGTGCCGAAATGGGACGAGTCGCGGTGTTGATGGGGGGGCATTCGGCCGAGCGCAATGTGTCGCTGATGTCGGGTGCCGCAGTGCTTGAGTCCCTGCTGCGCTCGGGTGTGGATGCGCATGCCTTTGATCCGGCAGAGCGTGACTTGTGCGAACTCCGACGCGATGGTGTCGATCGGGCCTTTGTGATTCTTCACGGACGAGGCGGCGAGGACGGCACCGTTCAGGGCATGCTGGAAAGCATGTGCATTCGTTACACCGGTAGTGGTGTGATGGCCTCTGCCATTGCGATGGACAAATGGCGAACAAAGATGATCTGGGCCGCGTGTGGTCTGCCGACGCCGCGCTATGCCATTCTTGACGCGAGCAGCGACTGGGCCGCGGTCGCCAGTGAGCTTGGCATGCCCTTGTTTGTCAAGCCGGTTCATGAGGGCTCCAGCATGGGGGCGAGCAAGGTCAGCCGCGCTAAAGACCTGCGGCAGGCCTGGGAGCAGGCCGCACAGTTTGACGAACTCGTCATTGCGGAAGAGTTCATCGACGGGGCTGAGCTGACAGCGCCCTTTCTGAATGACGAAGCGCTTCCGTTGATCCGTATCGAAGCGCCCGGCGGCAATTACGATTATCAGAACAAATACTTCTCGGACGACACCCTCTATCACTGCCCCAGCGGCTTGCCTGAAGCACAGGAGAATGCCTTGCGCGCATTGGCAATCAAGAGTGCCCGCGTGCTGGGGTGTCGGGGTTGGGGGCGCGCCGACCTGATGCTGACCCGAGACGGCCTGCCTTATCTGCTGGAGATGAACACTGCCCCCGGCATGACCGGACATTCGCTGGTGCCGATGGCTGCACGTCAGGCTGGCCTGGACTTTGATGCACTGTGTCTCAGAATTCTTGAGGGGGCTGGACTTGGTCGCTGAGCACCAACGCTTCCTGTCGGAGCGTCGCCGACCGGGGGCACGATCCCTCGGCGGACGGCGCGAGCCGCCAGGCCTGTGGCACCGGCCGGTGCTGCTCAACCTGGTCGCTGATCTTCTGGTTTTGTTTGTGATTCTCAGCCTGCTCTATGCGCTGGCGATGTGGCTGTTGGCTCGCCCCTACTTTCAGGTGAGTGACGTCCGGGTGTTGACGCCATCGGCCAACGTCACGGTGGCGCAGCTTGAGTATGTTGCCCGCTCGTCGGTGACTGGCAATTTCTTTACCGTCAATCTGGAGAAGGTACGCATTGACCTCGAAAAGCTGCCATGGGTGGATCGTGCCGAAGTGCGTCGTCAGTGGCCGGATACGCTTGAAATCCGTTTGCGCGAGCATCAGGCGGTGGCTTACTGGGCCTCCGCCGATAGCGACGAGATGCATCTGGTGAATCAGCGGGGTGAGATCTTTGTGGCTTCCAGCAACCTGAACATGCCGGTCTTTTCGGGCCCGGTGGGTAGCGCCCCGTTTTTGTTGCAACGCCATCGTGAGTATGTCGACAAGTTGGCTGCAATCGGTCGGGAGCCGAAGTCCTTGTCGCTGTCTGCCCGCCATGCATGGGAGCTACGACTGGACAACGGCATGTTGTTGCTGTTGGGGCGGGATGCTGGCGGTGTGTCGGTATCGGAAAGGCTGGCCCGTTTCGTCAAAACCTGGCCACAAGCGAGTGAAAAATTGAACAACGAACCGATGTTGGTGGCAGACCTGCGCTATCGCACCGGTTATGCATTGCGGCCACTGGCGGCGCAGGAATAACTGGAACACCCGAAATGAGCAAGGAATACAAGGATCTGATTGTTGGACTCGATATTGGCACCTCCAAGGTAACTTGTGTGGTGGCCGAGAATCGTGCGGACGGTCGTCTTGATGTTGTCGGTTTGAGTACCCACCCCATGAGTGGCCTCAAGCGTGGTGTGGTGGTAAACATCGAAACCACGGTCGACGCCATCTCCCGCGCGGTGCAGGAGGCCGAATTGATGGCCAACTGCAAGATTCGTGATGTGTATACCGGCATTGCCGGCAGCCACATCAAGAGTTTCAACTCAAACGGCATGGTCGCCATCAAGGACAAGGAGGTTTCACCGCTTGATGTTGAACGTGTGATCGAGGTGGCGCGCGCCATGCCGATTCCGGCCGAGCAGCAGATTCTGCACATCCTGACGCAGGAATTCATCATCGACGGTCAGGGTGGTGTGCGCGAGCCGATCGGCATGAGCGGGGTCAAGCTTGAGGTCAAGGTGCACATCGTGACCGGCGCGGTATCTGCCGCGCAGAACGTCATCAAGTGTGTGCGTCGTTGTGGGCTTGAGGTCATGGACCTGATCCTGCAGCCGTTGGCCTCCAGTTATGCGGTGCTTACCGAGGACGAAAAGGAGTTGGGTGTGTGTCTGGTCGATATTGGTGGTGGCACCGCCGATATTGCAGTTTTCACCCAAGGGGCGATTCGGCACACTGCCGTGCTGCCGGTGGCGGGTGACCAGATCACCAACGATATTGCGATGGCGCTGCGCACGCCAACATCGGGCGCTGAGGATTTGAAGATTCGATACGGTGTGGCGATGCATGCGATGGCCGACCCGGATCAGATGATTGATGTGGCTGGTGTGGGGGATCGTCCGGTGCGCACCCTTTCACGGCAGCGCCTTGCGGATGTGATCGAGCCGCGCGTGTCCGAACTCTTCGAGCTGGTGCAGGCCGAGCTCAGGCGCAGCGGTTATGAAGAGTTGTTGTCGTCGGGGATCGTGTTGACCGGAGGCTCATCAGTCATGCCTGGCATGAGCGAACTCGGCGAAGACGTCTTCAACATGCCGGTCAGAGTTGGTTCCCCCCAATATCACGGTGCCCTGTCCGATCTGGTGTGCATGCCCCATTACTCGGCGGGCATGGGTCTGATCATCGAAGGGCAAATGCAACGACGTCGGGGCATTCAGGCGCGCGAGTCACGTGGTTTCAAACAAGTTTTTGGGGGACTCAAATCATGGTTTCAGAGGAATTTTTGAGCAAGGTTGGGAATTGGGTTGGAATTTGAGGATTGGCGATTGCACCGCGCTATTTAGTAGGTATTATCTTGGATAATGACTAGATAGCCGTGGTGTGGCGTCATAATTGAGCAGTAGTGGTTTATTTGGGAGGCAGGCCAATGTTCGAGATTACTGAAAAGGAAAGCACTGTAACCACTGGAACCGTGATCAAGGTCATCGGCGTCGGCGGTGCAGGAGGCAATGCGGTTGATCACATGATTCGTGAGGGTGTGGTTGGCGTTGATTTTGTGGTTGCCAATACGGATGCTCAGGCATTGTCGCGTTGTCTGGCTAGCACCAAGGTGCAGTTGGGAACAACTGGTCTGGGTGCTGGCTCCAAGCCTGAGGCGGGTCGTGCTGCGGCGCAGGATTCCCGCGAGGCCATTGCGGCGGCGCTTGATGGTGCGCATATGTGTTTCATTACCGGTGGCATGGGTGGCGGAACCGGAACCGGGTCGGCGCCAGTGGTAGCCGAGGTTGCCAAGGAAATGGGCATTCTCACCGTGGCGGTGGTGACCAAACCCTTCGACTTTGAAAATCGCGAACGGGTCGCCGAAAGCGGTATCGAGGAACTGAGCAAACAGGTCGATTCCCTGATCGTAGTGCTCAACGACAAACTCCTTGAGGTCTATGGTGATGATGCTGCGTTCGAGGATTGCTTCCGTTCGGCCGACGATGTTCTCAAGAACGCGGTGGGTGGTATTGCCGAAATCATCAACGTGCCGGGTCTGGTAAACGTCGACTTCCAGGATGTTCGCACGGCGATGGGTGAGATGGGTCGTGCCATGATGGGGTCTGCCGAAACATCAGGTATCGATCGCGCCCGGATCGCTGCGGAACAGGCGGCAGTCAGCCCTCTGCTCGAAGGCACCGAACTGGCCGGAGCGCGCTGCGTGCTGATCAACATCACCGCCAGCCGTTCGCTGAAGATGTCTGAAGTGCGCGACGCGGTTCGCACCGTCAAGGCCTATGCTTCGCCCGAAGCTTTCGTCAAGTACGGGACCGTATTTGAAGAAGGCATGGAGGACCGCTTGCGTGTCACCGTGGTGGCAACCGGACTTGGCGCAGCTCAGGCCGCGACACGGCAGCCGGTCATGCATGTTGTGGCAGGCACCGGTACTTATGGCCCGAGCGCACCCAGTGAGAGTGATGTCCCCAGCGTAGTGCGTCGTCGTCGGTCTACCGTGGAGGCCATGAGTGAAAAGGGTATCGAGGCCTTCGATATTCCGGCCTTTTTGCGCAAGCAGGCTGACTGAGTGCTTTTTGAACCGACGCGAGTGCGCAAGCATGGTGCGCTTGTGTGTGTTTTGCTTCGCCAGCGGAGTCAGTGAACCTTATCCGTCCGTGGCGTCATTTGGCCTTGTGCTTCCTTGGCCTGACGAAGGACGGATAGCGTGACGCTACCCGCTTGGCGTGCACCGTCGCTCAAGTCTGCTTGCCTCCCTTGTGGCAGTCTCGCGTCGTCGGCCTCTACGCTGGTGATAGCCCTGTGTGATCACGCTGATTGGGCAACGCAGCGTGGCTGCGTGATAACATTGATCACATGAAACCCAAGTCAATGATCAGGCAGCGCACTCTAAAAGCCGAAGTGTTTACCACCGGAGTGGGTCTGCACGGCGGGCGCAAAGTTCGGATGAGACTACGCCCTGCGCCACCCGACAGCGGCATCGTGTTTCATCGCGTCGATCTCGATCCGGTGGTCTCACTGCCGGCCGATCCCTATGCGGTGTGCGACACACGCATGTGTTCAGGTCTTGAGGCCGGTCACGGTGTCAAGGTTGGCACGGTGGAGCACCTTATGTCGGCCTTGGCCGGACTCGGCATAGATAATCTCCATGTAGACATTGATGCAGCCGAGATCCCCATTCTCGACGGTAGCGCCAGCCCCTTTGTCTATCTTTTGCGTTCGGTCGGCACACAAGAGCAGGATGCACCTAAGCGTTTCATTCGCGTACTGAAAAAACTTGAGGTTCGTGAAGACGACAAATGGGTCAGTATCGAACCTCATGACGGTTTCCGGCTCGACTTTTCGATTGTGTTCAACCACCCGGCCATCGACAATACCGCGACTAGAGTCAGCGTAGACTTTGCCACTCACTGTTACCAAGAAGATGTGGCTCGGGCGCGCACCTTCGGCTTCATGCAGGACGTAGAGTTCATGCAAGCCAATGGGCTGGCCCTGGGAGGCAGTCTCGGCAATGCTATCGTAATGGATGAACACAAAGTCCTGAATGGCGAGGGTCTTCGCTATGTCGACGAGTTCGTCAAGCACAAGGTGCTGGACGCAATCGGCGACCTTTACTTGTGCGGACGCCCGATTCTCGGTGCCTATAAGGCGCACAAGGCGGGTCACGCAATGAACAACCAGCTTCTTCGTGTGCTGCTGGAAGATGACAGTGCCTGGGAGTTGGTGAGTTTTCCCGATGCCGATGCTGCGCCTGCTTCAGTGAGGCGGCAACTGGCGGTGGTAGCATGATCTTTGTGCGAGTGCTGGCTCTGCTGGCCCTGCTCGGTATTGGTGGCTCGCTTATCGCCTGGATGATGACAGGTAACAGACGCTACCGCAGTTGGGCGTGGACCATTCTGCAGGTCACGCTGGTCATTCTTCTGATTGTGTTTCTGTTCTTCGCCATCGAGCGCCTGCGGTAGCCTCGCAGCCGCGCTGAAGACCGTCACCTCGTGCCGATGCGTGCGCGGGCAATCAGTTGCGTGAGTACCTCACGGAGTTCGGAGTCTGCGGGGAGCGAAGCCTCAAGTTCGCGCAAGCTTGCGACAGCCGATTGCCCCAACTCCCTTGGAGGCTTTGCCGCAGGCTCTGGCTTTGCGACCACTGGGCGCACCTTTACTTCAATCTTGCTGACCAGCGTGCCGGCCTCTGCCAATTGTCGTTGCAGTGTAGGCAGCAATTGACGGACGCGAGCGGCGGCACCACCATTGAGCGCAAGCAGCAGCAAGGTGTCGCCCTTCAAGTTGCCAACGGGGCAGTTTTGCGCCAGTCCGTGCGGCAACAGACGCTCCAGTTGGGCTTGCAGCGCACGCAGGCGCCGGGAGTGGTCCCGTAGTCGCCCGAGCGCGTCGCCGCTGCCCAAAAAGTCTTGCAAGCTTTGTGTCATGGCGATATCAGTTGTTGTGCGCAATCACCAAGTGTAAGTGAAAGAGGGGCGGTTTCGTCAGTCGTGGATGCCGATCCATCCGGAGTTTCGCAGGCGAGTTGTTCTGCCGTGCTAAAATAGCGCATTTGTCGAACCGGACCCCCCAAACCATCATGATCGCCGGCCTGTTCAAGAAGATTTTCGGTAGTCGCAACGACCGCCTGATTCGTCAGTATTCCAAAAAAGTTCGTGTCATCAGCAATCTGGAGCCCAAGGTTGCTGCTCTGAGCGATGCTGAGTTGCGCGAGAAAACCAACGAGTTCAGGCAGCGCCTGGCCAACGGCGAGACGCTCGATAATTTGTTGCCCGAGGCATTCGCGGTGGTCCGGGAAGCCGGCAAGCGTGTGCACAACATGCGCCACTTTGACACTCAGTTGATTGGTGGCATGGTGTTGCACGATGGCAAGATCGCCGAAATGAAGACCGGTGAGGGCAAGACGCTGGTCGCCACTTTGCCAGCCTACCTCAACGCGCTTGCAGGCAAGGGCGTGCACGTCATCACGGTTAACGATTATCTCGCCAGCCGTGATGCCGAGTGGATGGGGCGCTTGTATGGTTTTCTCGGCCTGACCACTGGGTGCAATCTGTCGCGTATGTCGCATGCCCAGAAACAGGCAGCCTACGCGTCCGACATCACCTACGGCACCAACAATGAATTTGGCTTCGACTACCTGCGCGACAACATGGTGTACTCGCTGTCCGACCGGGTGCAGCGTGGCCTCACTTACGCGGTGGTCGACGAGGTCGACTCCATCCTCATTGATGAGGCACGCACGCCGCTGATCATCTCTGGCCAGGCTGAAGATCACACCGAGCTCTATCTCAAGCTCAACCAGGTTGCGCCAACGCTGAAGAAGCAGGAGGGCGAAGGCAATGACGTAACCGATCCCGGCGACTACACGGTCGACCTCAAGAGCCGTCAGGTGCTACTCACCGAGCAGGGGCACGAGACGGCCGAGCAGGTGTTGACCCGCATGGGACTACTCGCTGAAGGTGCCAGCCTGTATGACCCAGGCAATATCCTGCTGGTGCATCATCTATACGCAGCCTTGCGGGCCCATGTGTTGTATCTCAAGGATCAGCATTACGTGGTGCAGAATGGTGAGGTTGTCATTGTGGATGAGTTCACCGGTCGCCTTATGGCGGGCCGTCGCTGGTCTGACGGCTTGCATCAGGCAGTCGAGGCCAAGGAAGGCGTGCGCATTCAGGCAGAGAACCAGACGCTCGCGTCCATCACCTTCCAGAATTACTTCCGCATGTATGACAAGCTTGCAGGCATGACCGGTACTGCGGATACCGAGGCCTTCGAGTTTCATTCCATCTACAGCCTTGAAACCGTAATTGTTCCCACCAACCGGGACATGCGGCGAAAGGACGAAAACGACAAGGTCTATCGTACCGCCAAGGAAAAATGGAACGCGGTAATTGACGACATCCGCTCCTGCGTGGAGCGTGGCCAGCCGGTGCTGGTCGGCACTACCTCCATCGAGGTTAACGAGTTTCTGTCCGATCAACTCAAGAAAGCCAAGATCAAGCATCAACTGCTCAATGCCAAGCAGCATGACAGCGAAGCGCAGATTGTGGCGCAGGCTGGCCAGCCGGGTATCGTGACCATCGCCACCAATATGGCAGGTCGCGGCACCGACATTGTGCTCGGCGGCAACATCGAGAGCAATATCGAGGCAGTACGCAACGACGAAAGCCTGTCCGACGATGACAAGAAGGCGCGTATCGAGAAGATGCGGGAAGACTGGATCAAGGTGCATGAGCAGGTGATCAAGGCCGGTGGCCTGCATATCATCGGCACCGAACGGCATGAGTCGCGCCGCATAGACAACCAGTTGCGTGGTCGTGCCGGGCGTCAGGGTGACCCCGGTACAAGCCGCTTTTACCTGTCGCTTGAAGATCCACTGATGAAGATTTTCGCTGGCGACCGTCTCAACGCCATCATGGTCAGGCTGAACATGCCCGAGGGTGAGGCCATTGAGGCAAAAATGGTGACACGCTCGCTGGAGTCGGCTCAGCGCAAGGTTGAACAGCGAAACTTCGATATCCGCAAGCAGTTGCTGGAGTACGACGACGTTTCAAACGACCAGCGCAAGGTCATCTACCAGCAGCGCAACGAGTTGCTCACCTCTGACGATATTTCCGAAACCATCAAGAGCATGCGCGAGGGTGTTCTTCACGACACCTTCCGAGCGCATGTTCCGGCTCAGAGCGTTGAGGAGCAATGGGATATTCCTGCACTTGAACTGGCACTGGCTGCCGAGTTTCAACTCAAGCTGCCGGTTGGAGAGTGGGTCACAGCAGAGCCGACGCTCGACGACGACGCGATTCTGGCGCGCATTCTCACGGCTGCTGAAGAGGCCTATGCACACAAGACCGGCCTCGTCGAACCCGCAGCCTGGCATCAGTTCGAGCGCAACGTCATGCTGCAAAGCCTTGACAATCACTGGCGCGAACACCTCGCTGCGCTCGATCACCTGCGCCAGGGCATTCACCTCAGAGGCTATGCCCAGAAGAACCCCAAGCAGGAATACAAGCGTGAAGCATTCGAGCTTTTCGAAGCATTGCTCGAAACAGTGCGCAAGGACGTCACCAAACTGCTTATGGCGGTTCAAGTACGCACCGAATCTCAACTCGAAAGCGTAGAAAAACCGCAAGAACCCGAGAACGTCGCTTATCACCATTCCAGCTATGAGGACGCGCTCGGAGAACAACCCGCAGCCGGAAAGCAGCAGCCTCAAACCAATGCGCTTCCCAAGGTGGGACGCAATGATCCCTGCCCCTGCGGTTCGGGCAAGAAATACAAGCATTGCCATGGCAAGCTGAGCTGACAACCGATGTTGAAAACGGCCCGATCGGGTCGTTTTTTTTGGCTGACAAGCTGCGCTATCACGCCAGTTTGTCCGACACAGGTAGAATGCAGACCTTCACGTTCTTCCCTGACGGAGCCTGTTCATGCCTGTGAATTATTCAACCCCTACCGCATCCGAGCTGTTTGCTGTGCCGGGCGTTCGTCTTGGCGTGGCCGAGGCGGGTATCCGCAAGCTCAACCGGCGTGATCTCACCCTGCTTGCGCTGGATGAAGGCAGTCGTGTGGCAGGGGTGTTCACCCTTAACAGGTTTTGTGCGGCACCGGTGCATATCTGCCGCGAGCATCTGCGTGATCAACATGTTAGGGCGCTGTTGATCAACACCGGCGTGGCAAACGCCGGAACCGGCGACCAGGGAATGGCGGACGCAAAAGCCTGCTGTGAGTCGCTGGCAGGTTTGCTGGAGATATCGCCCCGGCAGGTGTTGCCATTTTCCACCGGTGTCATTCTTGAGCCGCTACCGGTCAATCGGATTGTGGCCGGATTGCCGGCTGTGCTGGCCAACGCCAGGGCCGACGGTTGGCACGACGCTGCCCACGCCATCATGACCACCGATACCGTGGCCAAGGCGGCCTCGCGCCAAGTCGATATCGGCGGTGTCACCGTCACCCTCACCGGCATCAGCAAGGGAGCCGGCATGATCCGGCCCAACATGGCCACCATGCTGGGCTTTGTCGCGACCGATGCCAATATTTCTCAGGCCTTGCTTGCCACTCTGGTGGCAGAGGCAGCAGACCTCTCCTTCAACAGCATTACCGTTGATGGGGACACATCAACAAACGATTCCTTCATCCTCATCGCAACCTGCCAAGCCAGCCACCCCGAAATCACTGACCCGACATCGCAAGCCTATCTGGCGCTGCGTGACGCGATAGTCGGCATCTCGGTTGAGCTGGCGCAGGCAATTGTGCGCGACGGGGAGGGCGCCACCAAGTTCATGACGGTCACGGTCGAGGGCGGACGCGACCGCGATGAGTGCCGCAAGATTGCCTACGCGGTGGCTCACTCGCCGTTGGTCAAGACGGCATTCTTTGCATCCGACCCCAACCTGGGTCGAATTCTTGCCGCCATCGGCTACGCCGGGGTCGAAGACCTGGATACCTCGATACTGTCGGTGTGCCTGGAAAGTCCGGACGAGTCGGTGCTGGTGGCCGAGAAGGGTGGGCGTGCCGACAGCTACCGGGAAGAGGCTGGCGCTCGCGTGATGGCCGGTGCCGAGATCACGATACGGGTGCATCTCGCCCGTGGCGAAGCTGCCGCCACCGTGTGGACCTGCGACTTTTCGTATGACTACGTCAAGATCAACGCAGACTATCGCAGCTAGCAGGTTGTCGGGCTTGAGCGATCGTCGCGAGCCGAATGGGAAAGCGAGGTCAGGTTCGTTCGTTTTTGAGGCGCCTAGTGGTTCTATGCAACGAAAAAACGAGCGAATATGGACCGCTTCTCCCACTGGCGCAGCAGATCAGTCTCAAGTCCGACAGGCTGCTATGCATTGCCCAAGGCGGTCGGAGCTGGGCATCGCCACCACTTCAATCGCAAAACCGCCCGGTTTAGTTTCAGGCAGTTCGGGGGCGCATGCAAACCCCCTCCCAAACCCGGTTCTGGTCGACCGGGCAAAATGCCTGCCGTGACTCAGCCGTTTCTTGTCAGTGCAGCACGCGCGGCATGGCTAGCGTGAATGGCGGAATCTGCACGTCAAGATGGGTGCCGTCCTCGGCAATCATCTGATAACTGCCGTGCATGGTGCCAACCGGCGTTTTAAGCACCGAGCCGCTGGTGTAGCGAAACTGCTCGCCTGGCGCCAATCGCGGCTTCTCTCCTACAACCCCTTCGCCGCGGACTTCTTGATGATGTCCGCTGCCATCGGTGATCACCCAGTGGCGGCTAAGCAATTGAACCGGCACCTCGCCAAGGTTGGTGATGGTAATGTGGTAGGCAAATACATGCCTGTCGTCGTTCGGATCGGACTGAGCCGCAATGAATTCGGCTACAGCTTCGACACGAACCTGATACTTGTCAGTCATTGTCGGGAAACCTGTCTTTGAAGTTGTTATTAACCACGCGCTGATCCAGTCAGTGTCGCGAGTCGAGCGGCAGACCGTCGCTATCCGGTAAAATAACATCTTTTGTCGGAAGCGCAGCCAATGTCAGTCTCAAGCCTCATCGCCTTATCGCCTCTCGATGGTCGTTATCAGTCCAAGGTCGAAGCCTTGCGCGACCATTTTTCCGAGCATGGTCTCATACGCAATCGGGTGCGGGTAGAGGTGGCCTGGCTCAAGGCCCTTGCAGCCGAGATATCGCTGTCGGAAATCGCACCCTTTTCAAGTACCACCGTGGCTGAGCTTGACGCCATGGTCGAGGGCTTTAGTGAGGCAGACAGCGCTGCAGTCAAAGCTATTGAAGCAACCACCAACCACGACGTCAAGGCGGTTGAATACTGGCTCAAGCAGCGTTTTGCGCACAATGCCGAGGTCGTCAAGGTGACCGAGTTCATCCACTTTGCCTGCACATCGGAAGACATCAACAACACCTCGCATGCGCTCATGCTGCGCGAAGGGCGCGATGCGGGGTTGTTACCGGCGCTGGATGCCGTCATTGCCCGCTTCAGGGCACTGGCCCATGAGCACGCCGAGTTGCCCATGCTGTCGCGCACGCATGGCCAGCCCGCCAGCCCAACCACTCTGGGCAAGGAGATGGCCAACATCGCCGCGCGGCTGATCCGCGCGCGTGAGGCTATCGCCCGGGTTGAGCTGACCGCCAAGTTCAACGGCGCAGTCGGCAACTACAACGCGCACCTGTCGGCCTGGCCCGGCTTCGACTGGGAGAGCTTCAACAAGGCCTTTATCGAGTCACTTGGGCTCGCTTTCAACCCCTACACCATACAGATCGAACCGCATGACGCGATGGCCGAACTGTTCGACGCCGTGGCACGTGCCAACACCATGCTCATCGACGCCAGCCGTGACCTGTGGATGTACATCTCCTTTGGCTACTTCAAGCAAAAGCTCAAGGAAGGCGAGGTGGGTTCCTCCACCATGCCGCACAAGGTCAACCCAATCGACTTTGAAAACGCCGAAGGCAACCTGGGCATTGCCAATGCCGTCCTCAAGCATTTCTCCGAAAAGCTGCCGGTGTCGCGCATGCAGCGCGACCTCACCGACTCCACCGTGCTGCGCAACATGGGCGTGGGCTTTGGCCACACCGTGCTGGCGCTTGACTCCTGCCTGCGTGGGCTGAACAAGCTCGAAGCCGACCCGCAACGTCTGGCTGCCGACCTGGAAAACGCCTGGGAGGTGCTGGCCGAACCGGTTCAAACCGTGATGCGCCGATACGCCATCGAAAACCCATACGAACAGCTCAAGGCCATGACCCGCGGCAAGGGCATCACCCGTGACGCCTTGCACGCCTTCATCGCCACACTGGCCATCCCCGAAGCCGAAAGGCAGCGTCTGCTGGACATGACCCCAGCCAGCTATGTCGGCAAGGCAGTCGAACTGGCCAAGCGTATCTGAAGGGGAGCGAAAATGGCTTTTGCCGAAAATCTCAAACAACTGCCCAAGGTTTCGCACCTGGCCGCGATGGAACTGCGCGACAGCGCCGACACCGTTTTGGCGACCATCGAAAACAAGCCGGGCCAAGCTGGATCACTTGCGGTATACAACCACCTGGCTCAACTGTTCGGTGCGATCACACCGGATGCCGCCCGCAAGGGTCTGGAGCTATACGCCGAGCACACCGAAGACGCGCGTAGCAACCCGGGCAAACACCCCAACATCGACCGCCTGTTCGGGCTAGTCGAGCGAGGCGAAACGCTGACCATCAAGCAGGTGTTTGCGGTCTGAGCGGTGTCGTGCGGCGTTGGGGGACTCAACGCCGCACGGGTAGCGGATAGGGTGATGGCAAACTTGGCTTGTTGGTTGTGGTCTGGCGGTGGGTGTTGAGGGTGCTGGCAGACGAAAATTGCCGGTTGCTTGCGATCCACCGGGGCGTTTTAGCAAGAATCGCGGCAAGGATGAGACGGTGCGGTGGCAGACTACTTTCTAGCCAGACCCCAACCAGTGGCATCTGGCCAACAGTTCTCACTGTGAGCTGTTCGTAAGACCGGCCTGGGGCGACTGCGTGAACACGCTGGTTTCCGGATTGAAGGCCACCCAGGCGAACCAGAACGCGATCAGGCTCGGGATTTCGTCGCCGTTTTCGGCCAGCACGCGGCCGCTGCGGGCTGCTGTATCAAACTCAACGCGCACCGACTGGCCGCCGATGACGTCCTCGATGGTTTGTACCTTGGCGCGATCAAGGGTGGAGAAGGGGTAGGCTTTGCTGTGACCGGCAAGCTTCACTCCGATCACCTGCTCTTTGGGGTGCAGGCGTGCGTCACTGAATCGCACCGGAAACATCAGTTGATCGCTCTCGACATAGTCCGCATACGGATTGCGTTGATAGTCGCGGCGGAAACCCGTATCTGGCGACAGCACTTCGGTGTCCGGATGTCGGGCCAGCCAGTCACTCCAACTGGTGTGGGCGGTAGGCAGAAATTCGAGTTTTTCACCCTGCATTGGCCCGCTGATTGCCTCGGCCATGATCTGCGACCACAGAGACTCGGTCTCGCGGTCATAAAGCAGAACATCGCTGTTGTACAACAGACCCGATACCCCAAGTGTGAGATCGCGCCCGTCTACCCTCGCCGCAAACACCATGCCGGTACCGCACAGCGGGCAGAAGGTAATCGCTACGGTATCGTCACCAAACCGGTCGTTAACGACTTCGTGCCAGTTCAGGATTGCGATTGGATACGCCCGCGTGATGTCGGCATGACTGAAGCCGAGCACTCTATCGTCGGGTTTCAGGAAATCTGCATCATCCGCGCTGACGAAGCGTGGTCGGTCTATGGACGGGATGCCGTCGCGGGGCGGTCCGCCATGATGGATCTCGTCGACCGGAATGCTCGCGCCGGTCAGATTGAATCCATTCTTGGTGACCAAGCCGGAGGCTGAGTCAGCCGTTGCGGCGGCTACGACCAGCAAGAGCAAAAGCAGTAAGCGTTTCATGTCATTCTCCTTTACAAGCCTGTTTGTGGTCCTTGTCGGTGCGGCATAAACCGCACCGGTCCGGCGCCAGACCTCGATAAGGAGTTGACGAATGAAACGCCTGGAGCTTACGCCGACAAGCGAAAAATTGAGAATCCGACGGTGTAATGTTTCCGGCCACGGAACAATAAAGCAGCAGACGCAGGCGGGAGCGAGAGCATGCACTTGATGTATCTGCTTGCCATCGCGGCGGCTGACGAGACCATTGACCTGGCGGCGTCATACTTTGTACCCGACAGGCTGTTGATCAAGGCCTTGATCGCTGCCCGCGAACGCGGCGTTCGCGTGCGCATTCTGTTGCCTGGACTGCATATGGATGCTTCGCCATTCAGATGATCGCGGTGTTCGAAGACGACTTGCTGACGGCTGAGTCGTACTCACTTGCCCGCTGGAAGAGTCGCCCGCTGCGCGAACGGCTACCCGAATGGATTCTGTTACCCATCAAGTCACAGCTTTGACTGTGCTGCGTGGATGTAGAAAGAGGCTGGCTATGAGCTATTGCCAGTGCGGCGCTTCAAGAGCTTGTTTGCTTCTCGGCACCCAGACGGTGTGTTGCATCAGACAGTCGCTGGCCACAAGCCCTCACCGCCAGCGGCAAGATGACAGAGGTAAACACGCAGATCGAATTCAAGCTGATGGTAATCCGGCTCGATATGCTGGCACAACCGGTAGAAAGCCTTGTCGTGCGCGCTCTCCTTCAGGTGGGCCAGTTCGTGGGCGACGATCATGCGCAGGAACTCCGGCGGTGCTTCGCGGAATACTGCAGCAATACGGATTTCGTGCTTGGTCTTCAACTTGCCACCCTGCACCCGTGCCACCCGCGTATGCGTGCCCAGCGCCCGGCCAACCGACTGCAGCTTGCCATCGAAAAAGACCTTGCTCGGCTGCGGCGCGTTGCGCAAATGCTCTCCGCGCAACGCCTGGACATAGTCATGCAAGGCCCGGTCAGTTCGCACCATGTGCGCCATAGGGTACCTGTGGCGCAAGGTCTCGCCCAGCCGCCCTTGCTCAAGCAGGCGGGCAACTGGTTCGGTCAGCGTTGGCGGGTAGCCGGTGAGATAGGCGGGAAGTGGTTTGGTCAATGCTTGTCGCTAGTCTGCTTAAACGACCGCTTCTTCCTTCTGCTTTTTCGGCTTCATGAACTGCTCGCGGGACACACCCAGCCACATCACGATAGGGCTGGACACCAGCATCGACGAGTACATGCCGAAGATGATGCTGATGATCAGCGCCAGCGCGAAGTAGTGCAGGGTTTCGCCGCCAAAGATCAGCATGGTGAAGGTGACCATCAGTGTGGTGCTGTGGGTGATGACTGTGCGCGAGATGACCCGGGTGATGGAATGATCAATGACTTCTGCGGTGGTCAGCCCGCGTTTTTTGGTGAAGGTTTCACGAATCCGGTCAAAGATGATGACCGTCTCGTTGACCGAGTAACCCAGCGCAGCCAGTACTGCGGCCAGCACTGCCAGTGAGAAGTCCCATTGGAACAGCGCGAAGAAACCAAGAATAATGAGGGCGTCATGGATGATTGCACCAATGGCAGCGATCGAAAAACGCCACTCGAAGCGCAAGGCCAGATAGATCACGATACCTATCAGCACGAATAGCAGGGCGAGTGCACCGTCTGCAGCGAGTTCATCACCAATCTGTGGGCCAACGTACTCAACCCGACGTAACTCTGGGGCAGGGCCTTCGACCGCTTTGAGGGTGTCCAGCACATGCAGGGATATCCGGTCGGAATCCATGCCTTCGCGTGTCGGCAGGCGTACCAGAACGTCGCGGGCACTGCCAAAGTGCTGTACTTGCGCATCGTTATAGCCTTCGCTGGCCAGCGCCTGCCGAATAGGTTCAACCTGAACCGCCTGAGGGTAATTGACTTCGACCAGTGTGCCGCCCGTGAACTCAACCGACAGGTTGAGTCCGCGTGTAGCCAGGAAGAAGATGGCCAGCAGCACCATGACGACAGACAGGATATTGAACTTCACCGCGTGACGGGTGAAGGGTATGTCTTTGTTGACTCGGAAAAATTCCATTTCCAGTGATCCTCGATCGATTCGTAGACTCAGCCGATGCTGATGCCGCTGAGCTTGCGCTTGCGACCGTAGTAGGCGTTCACCAGCATGCGGGAGACGAGCACCGCGCTGAATACCGACGTGATGATGCCCAGGCACAGCACGACCGCAAAGCCGCGTACCGGGCCGGAGCCAAATACCAGCAAGGCTATACCGGCGATGAAGGTGGTGACGTTGGCGTCCAGAATGGTGTCGAAGGCCCTATCGTAACCGGCGTTGATTGCCGCTTGCGGCGACACGCCGTTGCGCAACTCCTCACGAATACGTTCGTTAATTAGCACGTTGGCATCGATCGCCATGCCCAGCGTCAGCGCGATGGCTGCTATGCCAGGGAGGGTTAGCGTGGCTTGCAGCACCGACAGCAAGGCCACCAGCAGCATCAGGTTTGCGGTGAGCGCGATAACCGAGATGATGCCCATGGCGGAGTAATAAACCGCAATGAAGACTGCGATGGCGATCATGCCCCACATGACGGAGTTGAAGCCCCGTGCGATGTTTTCTGCGCCGAGGCTGGGGCCGACAGTACGCTCCTCAATGATCTCCATTGGTGCGGCGAGGCTGCCCGCACGCAACAACAGCGCCACCTGATGGGCTTCGGTTGTGGTCATGCGGCCTGAAATCTGCACACGTCCGCCGCCGATTTCGGTGCGAATGACCGGCGCGGTCACGACTTCGCCACGACCGCGTTCGATCAGCAAAATGGCCATGCGTTTGCCGACGTTCTCGCGTGTGACATCACGAAAAATACGCGCGCCAGCAGAGTCGAGGGTCAGGTGCACTGCCGCTTCGTTGGTCTGGCTGTCAAAGCCGGGTTGAGCATCCACCAAGCGATCGCCAGTCAGCACCACTTCATTGCGTACCAGCAGGGGAGAGCCACCACGTTCGGTGTAAAGCTCGGTGCCAAACGGCACCTGTCCCTGCATGGCGGCTTCGAGTGCCCCGGGAGAGTCGTCGACCATGCGGATTTCGAGGGTAGCTGTGCGGCCGAGAATGTCCTTGGCGCGTGCCACATCCTGCACTCCAGGCAGTTGAACGACGATGCGGTCGATGCCCTGTTGCTGGATGATGGGTTCGGCCACCCCAAGTTCGTTGATACGGTTGCGCAGCGTCGTGATGTTTTGTGTGATGGCGAATTCGCGGATGGTCTGCTGGGCAAATGGCGTGAGGGTGGCGATGAGTTTGAAGTCGTCGGCGCCGTCATCGCGCTCAGTCAACTGCAAATCGTTGTTGCTGGCGGTAATGGCGGTGCGTGCTGCGCTGCGTGCGTCTGCATCACGGAAGCGCAAATGTATGGTGTTGCCTTCACGGTTGATGCCGGCATGGCGGATGCGGCGGTCACGCATCAGCGTGCGCAAGTCGCCAGAGGTCGAGTCGAGCCGGTTGATGATGGCGCCCGGCATGTCGACTTCGAGCAAAAAGTGAACGCCGCCGCGCAAGTCCAGGCCGAGGTACATCGGCAGGGCGCTGATGGATGTCAGCCAGTTTGGTGTGGCTGGCAGCAGGTTGAGGGCGACGATGTAGGAAGGGTCGGCAGAATCGGGGTTCAGGCGATGTTCGATGAGGTCACGCGCCTGAATCTGCTCTTCGGTGTCGGTGAAGCGGAAGCGAATGCTGTTTTCGTCGGCCAGTACCGCCGTATGGTTCAGGCCTGACTCACGCAGGGCTTGCTCTATCGGTGCGATGAGGGAGGTTTCGAGATTGACAGTAGCCTTGCCGCTGGAGACCTGAACAGCCGGAACTTCACCGAAGAAGTTCGGGATGGTGTAGATCAGGCCAAAAAGCATGACAAGGACGATTAGGGTGTTCTTCCAGATCGGAAAGCGATTCATGGCAGATGTATCTTTCAGTTCGGGAGGCGCTTGGACTCCGCAGGGGTGATGCGCGCTGGGGCTGCCGTGGCAGCCCCAGCATGTTTGTTACAGGGTCTTGAGGGTTCCCTTGGGCAGCACGGTGGACACCGACTGGCGCTGAACCACGATGTCGACCTTGTCGGCGACTTCAAGATGCAGAAAGTTGTCACCGATGTCGGTGATACGCCCAGCCATACCGCCTTGAGTCACCACCTCATCGCCCTTGGCCAGCGCTTCGACCATGTTCTTGTGTTCCTTGGCACGCTTCATTTGCGGGCGGATCATGAGGAACCACAGAATGACGAACATCAGGATCAGGGGCAGCAAGCCCATGAAGCTGCCGGCTGCGTCGCCGCCAGCCTGAGCGTAGGCATTGGAAATGAACACGGGAAACTCCATTCAGTATTGTTAAACGCGAAAGTATAACAGCAGGGGATAAAACCGGTTTGTGCATCAGATGCTGGTGGCGCCAATGGACCTTTCCTGCGCGAAGCGCTCCCGGAATGCTGCAAAGCCGCCAGCAGAGATTGCGTCACGCATTTCGGCCATCAAGCACTGGTAATAGCGCAGGTTGTGGATGGTATTGAGTATGCTGCCGAGGATTTCGTTCGTTTTGTGCAGATGATGCAGATAGGCGCGACTGAAATTGCGACAGGTATAGCAG
>DAIMZH010000015.1:0-1572 GCA_036734105.1 Azoarcus sp.
AGCTACCGTCAGGCCACACTTGCGAACAAGTGTGGCCGCCCTCTCACGGCTAACCCAGCCAGCGGTCCAGCAAGTCTCTCAGCTTGGGCAGGGTATAGGGCTTGGCCAGAAAGTCGTTCATGCCTGCCAGAATGCAGTGCTGTCTGTCGTCGGCAGATGCGTTGGCTGTGAGTGCCACGATGGGAGTGCGAACATCACTTTGCCGGATCAGCCGGGTGGCGGTATAGCCGTCCATCACCGGCATCTGGCAGTCCATCAGCACGAGGTCGAAGCGGGCTGTCTTGAGTATGTCCAGCGCTTCCTGACCGTGTTGGGCGAGCGCGACAGTGATGCCGAACTTTTCCAGCAACTTGACTGCCAGTTTCTGGTTAACCAGGTTGTCCTCGACGACCAGCACCCGCTTGCCATTGAAGTCTTGGTGTACCGCAGCGCCTTTACTCGTCGCGACCGGAGCTTCGCAAGGGCGCCAGGGAAGCTCAAGCGTAAAGGTCGTGCCTACGCCTGACATGCTTTCGACGGTGATATCCCCTCCCATCAGGATCGCCAACTCGCGCGAGATGTTCAGACCGAGTCCTGTTCCGCCGTATTTGCGACTGGTCGAGCTGTCAGCCTGTGTGAAGCTCTGAAACAATCGGGCCAGCGTCTCTGGATGCATGCCGATGCCGGTGTCGCGGACTGTGATACGCAATTGTCCGTCAGACTGGTTGACTGCGAGTTCAATATGACCGCTTTCGGTGAATTTGAGCGCATTCGAAACCAGATTGTTCAGAATCTGGCGAAGTCTCAGTGAGTCGCCCTCAATCCACCTGCTGATCTGTTCGGGATAGTGCATCCTCAGCGCCAGTCCCTTGCTTTTCGCCGCGTGCTCGAACACACCGGCCAGCTCGTGACACAGCGCATGCAGATCGATCGGGTGCTGCTCGATCGTCATCTTGCCAGCTTCGATCTTGGAGAAGTCGAGAATGTCGCTGACCAGCCCAAGCAGCAGCTCGGCAGAGCTCTGAGCAAGCTTGACCTGTTCTGCCTGCTCTTCCGACAGTGTGGTGTGCTCAAGCAGGGACAGCATGCCAATCACACCGTTGATAGGGGTACGTATCTCGTGGCTCATGTTGGCGAGAAACTGCCCCTTTGCCTCGCTCGCCGCTACCATGCTGTCGTGCGAACGCTTGAGCTCGGCAGCCGCAGCGTTGATGCCGTCCCGAAGCGTGGCCAGGTCGCCCTGGTAACCGCCTGCCATGCGCTGTTCAAAGTCACCGGCCGCGATCTCACCTATCGCTGTAGCCGCCTCACGCAGGCCACGTTCGACATTGACCAGCAGATCATTGAAGTTCTTGGACAGGAGTCCTAGTTCGTCCTCGCGGGCAACCTCAACCTGTCGTGAAAAATGCCCCGAGGAGATGACGTCATTGATGATCGCGATGATGTTGAACATCGGCGCAACCAGACGACGGCGTACGATGACCATCAGCAGGGTCACAACCAGCATCACCGTCGCTGCGATGAACAGACCGGCTTGGTGCGGCATCACGTCCCTGGCCGCCGGCGTGGTGAGGATAGTCATATACGCGGAGT
>DAIMZH010000015.1:1582-65049 GCA_036734105.1 Azoarcus sp.
GCCCCTGGTCGATGATCTGTAATACGTCGGTTGCCGAAGCGAACGCCACCGAACGGCCTATGATGCGGTTGCCGTGTTCAAATGCAGGCATGTCCAGAAGAATGTAATCGTCGATCAGTCGTGCTTCGGTCGTGTTGCCTGAGATATTGCTACGATGCTGACGGACTCGCTCGGCGGCAATCGGGTCGAACCATTCCCGGTGCGCGAGCACGTAGTCTTCATCTAAAGTCTGGTCGACGTGATATGTGGGTGGAATTACCCCGTTAAAACGTTCTTTAAGACTGGATATGCTGAGCAGCAGCGTCCACTCGATTCCGATTTCGCGCAAGTCACGGACTACCGAGCCTAGGCCTTGAGTCACGGAGATCAGGCCAATCAGTTGTCCTTCGTGAAGTACAGGCGCAAAGCCTATCACCCCGACCCCCGCATTGCCTATGCCGAAAATTGCCGCTGCCCGTCCGCTTTCAAGCACTTGCTTGACCAGCGGATGGGGCGCAGGTGCGCCCTGAAAGTTCGGGTCCCAGCTACGCGCAAAGATCATTGCGTCAGCGGTGATCACTTGCGCGCGTATGGTGCGGTAGTCGGTGATGGCCGCAAAATCCGGGGTCACCGTGATGATCCCCGACAGCGCCTGTTCCCGATCTCGGTGCAGCAGACCGCTGATGACTCTCGGGTCGCGGGACAAACCTGCCGCAAACGACAGCACAGAGGCTTCTTTGGCGCGCAGCCGCAGGGATATTTCGCGCTCGGCCAAGGTAATCGCCTCGCGCTTGGCGCGAACTTCGACCGGCAGAACGGTGCTGTAATACATCGCTAACAGCACGATGAGAATCAGTCCGGCTGTCAGTAATGCAGCAGAAGAGATGAGAGAGCGAAAGACAGAATGCCGCATGCTTGTCGCGGGAGGGGTGTGAGGTGTTGTTATCTTACCCGTGTCGTTTGAACTCGCTAAACAACAATTCACTTCAGAGACAAAAAAACGTGCGAGTTCGGGTTCACAGTGCCGCTCTGATAAATGGCTTTGCGTTCGTCTAGCCATCCACTGATCTGCCCCATTGCCTTTGAAATATCCGCTCGGTCCGGGTTCAGCTTGGCGAAGGTTTGCGGAGTGTATTCGAAGTGGGCAGCGTTGTAGGATGCGGTATCCGAGCAGGCGGCCAGGAAGAGCGCCGCCCCGCACACGAGCATGACGGCCCGTTCTCCTGCAGGATGCGAGGAGAGCAAGTCTCTGAGTGCAGCCGAACTGGTAATCGGCACCGAGTTGAACTCGGTGCGGATGTCGCCCACCTGGATGTCAGAAGCCGCTGCAACGCTACCAGGGGTCACGGATCGCGAGCTTGCCCCGATTCAACGTGCAGGTGGTGCCTGCTTGCCATACAATTACCGGCCCGCTTTGATGACAGACCATAAAATGCAAGTGACTGCTTTTGCCGAACAAACAAAGGGCAAGTCAGCTTCAAAGCATCCCAATCAGGGTAGCCAGTCGTGACATCGAAAGAGTCTTTGGCAAGAATCGGTTATCGATTGGGCCGCAGCGGTGTGCATGCCTCGCGCACCATCATGTTGAATGAACTCAATGTACTCTTTGAGCATACGGACGCTCACGCCACACTTGCGGACTATCGGTCCCAGGTGGTCAGTTGCAACCTGCTGGGCAAGCCAACACAAAGTTCGCGTGTACTCACCTTTCGTCACTTGGCCGAGCTTTATGGACTTGACCCGGAAATTCCGGTTTTTCGGGTTTTTCGGCAATTGTGGCAACTGGACGAGGAGGCGCGCCCAGTGCTTGCGTTGACCCTGGCGCTGGTGCGTGACCCCTACTGAACCTTTCAGAAGCGTTTATTATGAATAAGGCTGCAGGTGATTCGGTCAAGCGCGAAGAACTTGAATCGCTCATCGCAACGGCAGACCCCGACCGCTTCAGCCCGGCCACGCTCAAATCGATTGCACAAAATATCAACGCCAGTTGGACGCAAGCCGGCTATCTGCAGGGATGGTCTGGAAAGTCCGGACAATCCCCAGCGTGACGCCGACCAATATCAGTTTTGCGTTATTCTTGGGACATGTTGAAGGACTGTCCGGGCAAAGATTGTTCGCTTCAAGGTGGATAATGCTGCTGTGTAGTTCGCTTGGTGAGCTAGAAGCGCTGGCAAACTCAGCAGCGCATCGTGGCAAATCGTTTTCCTGAACGCTGACAGGGTCAAGGAAGTTCGATTTCCGGGTTTCCTGACTGCCGAAGAGGAGCAGTGGCTGCATGAGTAGCAAGGTGGCAAAACTGGTCAGCACCTACCGCGAACACATCTCCGTGCCTTGGGCGAGCGCGTTGGCAGACATTCAACGCGTCATCTTCGCGGTCCACGACAAAAGTGACGAACTGAGGCTGCATGCCCACATCGAAGAGTTCCGTCTTGCCTCCGCAGAAGCCGGGCATGAGTGGCTCCCGATAGACTTGCCCAATGCCTTTCCAGAGTGGATTGCTGCGCAGGAGCACCGAGACGCCTACTTCGAGTCCCCCGAAGACCTCACCGGCTATCAGGCCGGCGAAATAGTCGAATTCATTCAGAGCTTCACTGAGCGCATAAAGCAGCAAATTGCCGCTGACACCAACCGCAACACTGTCGTTGCCTTGCTTGGTGTCGGCAGTCTGTTTGGACTAGCCCGGGTTTCGACCCTCGTAGAAGGTATCAAGGACGTGGTGGGCGGTCGTTTGGTCGTCTTCTTTCCCGGCGAGTATCACCCGGAAAATCACGCCTACCGTCTGCTGGATGCCCGGGATGGCTGGAACTACCTGGCCGTGCCTTTGCTGGCTGGCGAAAGCTGACCCATGACCCGACAGAACCCACAAGAAAAAGGAAGCGCCGTGCTTAACCTCGACATTTACGTCAAAGCCCCAGACCAGAACCGTCGGCCAAATCTGGACACTCAGCCCGGGCGGTGCAGACGAGCACCCAGGTTTATTCCGGCTGGAGGTGACCGAGGGGCCGGGTAGTGGCGTGCGCGTGCTGAACAAGCCCGTACCCCCGGCGTTTCAGGAGTCCGTGCGCTGCGCAGAGCAGAACCTCTACACCCGGGCAGCGCAGTTGGTTGGCGACCGCGACCCGCGTTCGCACGAGTTCTCGGTGCAACTGCGCGGCTTCGATGCGGCAAAGAGTGGTGCCAAGACCGGCGTTGCCTGCCTGATTGCCTTGTCTAGCGCCCTGCTGCGCAAGTCAGTCCGTGGTGGTCTGATTGTGGTGGGGGAGGTGTCCATAGGCGGCACCGTCGAGCCAATACACAATGCTGTGACCATCGCAGAGATGGCGGTCGAGAAGGGGGCGAAGTCGCTACTGATGCCGGTCAACTGCCGACGGCAGTTGTTCGACTTGTCGGATGACATGGCGACCAAGCTGGATATAGAGTTCTACCAGGAGGCGCGGGACGCGCTCATGAAGGCGTTGGTGAACTGATGAAGTTGCTGGATGCGTTGTGACCCCGGAACTGCTGGAGTTGCTGGTGACCCGCGAGATGCCCTTCGGGAAGTACAAGGGCAGGCTCATTGCTGACCTGCCAGGGCATTACCTGGCTTGGTTTGCCCGGGAAGGTTTCCCCAAGGGGCAACTCGGACAGTTGCTTGCACTGATGTACGAGCTGGACCATAACGACTTGCGCGGCTTGGTCGAACCGCTGCGAAAGCGGTCAGGATGAGTAATAAAATCCAAGGGTGTGATTTGAAATAGCACTTATTCAGGAGGCTGCCCATGTGGTCGCCTCTTTTACGGGATGTCGTACCGCTGACGTCACGGCATCTACGCCAGCACCGTCAGAGCCTCATCCATGCCTTCATGCTCAAAAGCTGGCGCAAAATCCTCAAGCTCCGCCCGGGACAGTCCGACCTCTGCCGACATCGCAACGTATCGCCACTGCTTCAAGGCCTGCACGACTTCACCGAGTACGGCTATGGCTTCGTCGGGTTTGAGCTGGAAGCGCGCGGCTTCGCCCGTCAACTGAGCGACCGAGGTAATCGGTCCGGTGTCCTCGCTCAACCAGGTCTTTGACTCGCGGTCCTTGTCCGGGAACGGGTTCAAGTCGAAGGCGGGTGCCAACTGCCACTGATTCCTGTCCGCATACAGGAAGCCGATATTCTGCAGATGGTCATCGACGTTCGTAATCAGAAAGTTGAAGACCAGGCGTCGCCAAAGTTGCCGGGCCGAAGCGCTGAAATCCATGCAGGTCGAGCGCATCGCATCCACGACTTCGGTGTAGGCGCGCTCTTCATGCCGACTGGTCTGCAAGAGGGTTGCCCCCGACATGTAGGGGATACGACCCTGGTTCGGCGTACGGTCGAAACGACGGATCACGGCGACCGGGGCCTCCTGAACCATCACGATGCGGGCCTGTGCGGCATCAATGCCAGCCAACTGGGCCAAACGCAGTGCGAGCACCTCACCGCGCGTGACGCTGCGCGCGTCACCGACGCTGGGAAACTTCCCCAAAGCGAGGGCGCCGTCTTCATCAAGGACCGTGCATTTGGGCCGCATGCCGCCCAAGGAAGTGCCTTTGCCCTGCAGATACTTGAGGTCTTCAGCGGTCTCGGTGCCGAGTTCGACGGCCCGCGAGGCTGTCATCACCTTGTCCAGCTCCAGCAAGGGCGGGATAGTGCGTTTGCCGGCTTCGGCGCTACGCAAGTAGGTTTCTGATGCGTCTCGCAAGCGAAGCGCACCGATGCGGCTGAAGTCGTCCACCGCGCAGACATAGTCCAGCTCGGTCAGGGCACGCAGGGCAGGGTTGGTTTTTCGCGCCTTGGCGTGAGCACGCGCAATCACACGACGCCCCCAACTGTCCGGCTCGGTGTCAGCCAGTGCGAGAAAGAAGCAGGAGTCGTCCTGGAAGGGAGCTTTGCGCAACTGGCAGCCCAGCACGCGGGACAAATCAGGGGAGAGGTCAAAGGCGACCGGGTTGGTCAACCAGTCTTCCCGGTAGGCGAACTGTGAGAACTCGCGCTGCCCATTCTTCATGTAAATGAGCTTGCCCACGGGCGTACCCGCTTGGCCCAGACAAACGTCCAACTCGACTTTGGCGGTCGAGCCAGCACGAGGCGGCTTTTCAGATGTCCTGTTGGCCATGGGAAGAATGCGCTATCGCCGTATCGGGCCGTTCAAAAAGCACCCGGTTCGCCGCCTGCCCGCCGGGTGCGGACCCGTTTGGGGAGCTTCTCGTCCATCAACACCAGGCCGGTCGCATCCTGTGCGGTGTCCATCAGTTGCTCAAACTGGTCGAGCTCACCAAACACCTGCAAGGCTCGGGCAAAGTATTGAAGGGCCGTGCCGGGGTGGCCGTCTTCCATGCGTCGGACTGTATTGACAGAGGCCCCGATGCGCTCGGCCAATGCTTCCTGGGATAGCTGGCGGCGGCGGCGGGCCAGGGCAAGGTTCTGCCCGACCCTGCGCAGGGCGCGTTCAACAGGAAGGGGAGTGGGGCTGCTCGGCATGATTAGGCGCCCAAATTTAGATGCTTAAAGGGCTTTAGAGTCTGTTTGAGGATGATTGTCTATGCCGGATTGCTGCGAGTCAAGCTTTGCTGAGTATAAGTATCCATATTTGATTGATTAGAATTTTCTCGGTTGTATCTTGGTTATGCACAATATGAATATATGCGCTATATGCGGAAAGCGCATATATTGAATTTATTCATTACGCACATACACAGCCAATGCACACGATACGAACCGTCGAGCAGCTTGCCTCCGTGCTTCAAAGCATGAGGGCTTCCCGCAAACTGACGCAAGCGCAACTGGGCGACGCAATGGGGCTCTCCCAGGCAAGCATCTCAAGGCTGTTGAGCGACCCCACTAAAGTGACCGTGGACCAACTCCTCACCCTGCTGATGCACTTCGACGCCGAGCTTGTCATCCGCCCGCGCTTAGAAGGCAGTTCGACGGCGCCAGGTCCTTGTGCGAGCCCTTGGTAATGGCAGGTCGACCGTCAAAACGCAGAACGCTCGCCGTGTGGATGAACGGCGAAGCGGTCGGACACTGGACCCTCGGTAGCGAGGGGTACAGGTTCGCATACCTGGAATCATGGCTCGGCTCACCGTCTGCACGCGCCATTTCGCTCTCCATGCCGTTGGAGCAAGGCACCATGCCCTTCACCGGCACCCGGGTCGAGGCCTACTTCGAGAACCTGCTGCCCGAGAGCGTCGCCGTTCGCAAGCGAATCGCACAGAAGTTTGGCACCTCCACCGCGACCTTTGACCTGTTGGCCCAAATTGGCCGTGATTGCGTGGGGGCCGTACAGTTGCTCCCGCTCAACGCCATACCCACGGGCGTGCACCGCATCGAAGCCGAACCGCTAACGGACGACCAAGTTGAAGCGCTGCTCGATGCCACCGCCTCAAATGCCCCGCTTGGGCTAAGTGACGAGGACGACTTGAGGATTTCCATTGCCGGGGTGCAGGCAAAGACGGCGCTGTTGCGCCACGAGGGGCGCTGGTGCCGACCACTGGGAGCCACGCCCACGACGCATATCTTCAAACTGCCTATGGGTGAGGTTGGCAATATGCGGGCGGATTTCTCGACCTCAGTCGAGAACGAGTGGTTGTGCGCCCAGATTGCCCGAGCGTTCGTTTTTGATGTGGCGCACTGTGAGATTCTCCAGTTCGGCCGTCATAAAGTCCTCGCGGTGGCGCGCTTCGACCGCATACCGCTCGAGGGCTGGTTGGCGCGGCGCCCCCAAGAGGATTTTTGCCAAGCCCTTGGGGTGCCCGCCGAGAGTAAGTATCAAGAACACGGCGGTCCGGGTATGGCAGACATCCTGAGTGTCCTGCGCGGTAGCGACAGACCGAAAGAGGACCGACTCGAATTCCTGGCAGCGCAGTTGTTGTTCTGGCTACTCGCGGCACCGGATGGGCACGCTAAAAACTTCAGCATCTTCCTCCTGCCGGGCAGCCGATTTCAGCTCACGCCGCTCTACGACATCATGCTTGCCTGGCCCATCATCGGCTCGGGCGCACGCGAGTTTCAGTGGCAGAAGGTGAAGCTCGCCATGGCAGTGCGCTCGAAAAACAACCAACTGATGCACGATATTCAGCGACGGCATTGGAGCGCCACAGCGAGCGCGAACGCGCTGGGGTCCGATTTCGAACCGGTCATTGAAGATTTAATTGAACGCGCGCCAAAGGTTGTAGAAGCGCTCCAGCACACCCTGCCCGCGACGTTCCCGGCGGTCGTGAGCGATCCGATATTTCAGGGCCTGCAGAACCAGGCCAAGCGTCTGGCTGCTGGCGAACTCCCCGGAAAATAGCTGGGGTCGAATCTGGCAGGACGCATCGTTGATGCAGGCGTCGAACTGTTCGTGCAAGCGTGAAATGGGACCGTGGACGGCGTCGCGACCGCGCATGTTCGCTATCTTGTGGGTGTTGTAGCGGGATGCAGTATCAAGCGAGCCGCCTGCAGCAACGCTTTGACCCGAAAACAAAAAAGCCACTCGGTGAGTGGCTTTTTTGCGGGATTTCTTGGTCGGGGAAAGAGGATTCGAACCTCCGGCCCCTGCGTCCCGAACGCAGTGCTCTACCAGGCTGAGCTATTCCCCGACGGTTTGCTTAGAACTTTCGCTCAACTGCAAAGAGGCATAATTTTAGCAGTGAGTCTTTGAAAATGGAAGGGGGAAGCGCACTGATTTTGTCCTCGGCCAATTTGCTCTCCGCCTTTGCCATCTCGCGCGAGCGTGCCAGCGCACCAGTGCTCTGAATGACTGCAAGCACTTGTGCAAATTCGTCGCGGCCGCCGGTTTCGATTGCGTGACGAACGATTGCTGCCTTGTCGGCAGAATTGGTTTGCATGGCCAGGATCAATGGCAAAGTAGGCTTGCCTTCGGCGAGATCATCACCAAGGTGTTTTCCGGTGGCAGCCTCTTCGGATTCATAGTCGAGGACATCGTCTATTATCTGAAAGGCTGTGCCCAAGTGCATGCCGAAGGCGGCAAGCGCGTCTTCCTGCTCGGCCGAAACCTGCCCGAGAATGCCACCCAGACGAGTTGCAGCCTCGAAGAGTTTGGCCGTCTTGTAGCGGATCACGCGCAGGTATTCGTCTACTGTGGCGTCCGCGTTGTGGCAGTTGAGCAACTGCAGCACCTCGCCTTCGGCGATCACGTTGGTGGCGTCGGCCAGCACACGCATGACTGGCATGCTGTCAATCGACACCATCATCTGGAAGGCACGGGAGTACAGAAAGTCGCCCACCAGCACAGAGGCTGCGTTTCCGAACATGGCGTTGGCGGTTTTGTTGCCACGCCGGAGTTCGGATTCGTCGACCACGTCATCGTGCAGCAGGGTGGCGGTGTGGATGAATTCCACAACTGCCGCCAGCTCATGATGATGCGTGCCGCGATAACCGCAAGCACAGGCAGTCATCAGCAACAATGCTGGGCGAAGCCGCTTGCCGCCGCTGTTGATGATGTATTCCGCCACTTGGCGGACAAGCACCACATCAGAGTGCAGGCGTGCTCGGATGACTGCATCGACCGCGCGCATATCGTCAGCGATCGGGGCGAGTAGCTGGGTCGTCAAGGTCGTATGGCTCGTCAGAAAAGGTGCGATGGTATGGAGGCGACAAAGAGACGTCAAGGACGAAAATCAAGGATTTGTGACTAAATACAAGACATTTACATCAATTAAAGGTTTCGAGCGCCAGATGGAGCGGGTCAGACCCAGCCCAGCGCGCCGACGACACCGCCCGCGAGGATCAGCCAGATAGGTGCCAGTCTGGTGGTGTTCATGACCAATACGGTGAGCGCAATCAGGGCCAGACCACCCAGGCGATGTTCCGGGGAACTGAGATAGGGCAGGGCGAGAATCCAGCCCGCGCAAAACAACAGGCTGACGGTCATCGGGGCAAGCCCTGCGGTAAATGACCGAACGCCAATTGTATCGCGGCGCGTCCCCGCCCAACGACTGAATCCGAGAGAAAGCAGGGTGGAGGGCAGCAGGATTCCTATGGTGGCGGCCAGAGCACCCAGCCAGCCAGCGGCCTGCAAGCCCAAAACCGGCACAAAGATCACATTTGGCCCAGGTGAGGCCTGAGCAAGCGCCACTGCCTGGGTGAATTGTGTGTCGTCCAGCCAGCCCCTTTCGGTGACCAGATAGCGGTGCATGTCGGGTGCGGTGGCCATGGCCCCGCCAATGGACAGCAGCGACAACACCAGAAAACGTCCAAAGAATTCCGGCAGATCCGTCAGTGCGAACTCGGTAGCGGTCATCGCGTAGCCTGCCGTCTGATGGCGATGAAGGCGATGATGAAGCCAAGGAGTCCGACGCTGGGTATCACCCACACCAGGGGCAGGCGTAGCCAAGCCACCATGAGGGCTGTCAGCACCGCAATGCTGGCGCATGCAGCTTGTCCCATCGGGTTCGTGCGCAAGGTAGGTATCAGCTTGAGTGCCATGGCAATCATCAGCCCGGCGGCCACGGCACCCATGCCGCGCAATGCGCCAGAAACCAATGCCTGGTCGGAGAAATGGCGGTAGCCGATTGCCAGTGTGATGGCGATGATGAGTGGCATCAGCAGCATGCCAGTAACCGCTGCAACTGCGCCGCGCCAGCCAAAGAATTTGTCGCCCATCATGAGCGACATATTGACCACGTTTGGCCCCGGCAGCATCTGAGACACCGAATACAGGTCGACAAACTCCTCGCGGGTTAGCCAGTGTTTGCGGTCTACTAGCTCACGTTGTGCCACAGCAAGGACGCCGCCAAAGCCCTGCAGCGCCAGGAGGGTGAAGGTGATGAAGAGTTCGCCCGGCGAACGCGGTGAGCATCTGGCGGGCGAGGTTTCTGTTTGTTGTGGCATCAGAGTGCTAGCCGCAGGCCCACCGTGGCGGGCCTGCAGGTATCAGCGCGACGGTAGGCGTGAGCTGACGCCCTGCACAAAGTAGTCCATGCTGCCAAGCGTAGCGTCATCCATGGTTGCAGCGTCTGGCAGGCGTTCGTTGCCATCTTGATCAACAACCGGGCCGGTGAAGGGGTGGAAGCTGCCTTCAGTCAGTGCGGTTTCAAGCTCGGCGATGCGGGCCTTGACCGCTTCGGGGATCGCGTCGTTCAGTGGTGCCAGCTTGATCATGCCTTGCTGATAACCGCCCCAGATGTTTTCCGGCGTCCATTCACCAGCCAGCACCTTGCGTACCGTGCCGATGTAGAACTCACCCCAGTGGTGGGTGGTGGCGGTGAGATGCGCCGTGGGGCCGTACTTGGACATATCGGAGTGATAGCCGAAGGCGCGGATGCCTCGTTCTTCTGCTGCCTGCACAATGGCGGTGGAGTCGGTGTGGTGAGTCAGCATGTCGGCGCCTTGCGAGATGAGCGTCATCGCAGCTTCGCGCTCACGGCCCGGGTCATACCAGCTATTGACCCAGATTACGCGCACTTCAACATCCGGGTTGACGCTGCGAGCCCCCAGCGTGAAGGCGTTGATGCCCTGCAGTACTTCGGGAATCGGGAAGGCCGCGACGTAGCCCAGCACTTTGGACTCGGTCATGTTGCCGGCGATGACACCGGTCAGATAGCGCCCCTCGTAAAAGCGGGCGTTGTAGTTGCTGAAGTTGGCACCAGACTTGTAGCCGGTGGCGTGCAGGAAGGCAACATCGGGGAATTGTTCAGCGACGCGCTCTACGTAGTTCATGTAGCCAAAGCTGGTGGCAAACACGGCCTTGGCGCCACCGGCAGCGAATTCGCGGATGACACGTTCGGCGTCTGCGCCTTCCTTGACGTTTTCGACGAAGCTGGTCTTGATGGCATCGCCAAATTCGGCCTCAAGCTGGCGGCGGGCGGTGTCGTGCTGGAAGGTCCAGCCAGCGTCACCGATTGGGCTGACGAAGACAAAGCCGAACTGCGCCGGATCACCCGTGGGCGCAGCTTCACTGTTCGCGGTGTCTGTGTTGGGAGTGGCTGCAGGCGTCGACGGGGTAGTCGGCGCTGCTGTTGGTGCGGCTTGCGGCGCGGTGGGGGCTGGGGCGTCCTGCCCGCAGCCGGTGAGCACCAGGGCCAGCGCAGAAGCGCTGGCGACAAGGAATGGGCGCATGTCCTTCATGGGTGAGTCTCCTTTGAAAAGTGGTCTTGCAACAGGGATAAGGGGGTAAAGACGCATCAGGCGTCCGGCCGGAAAGGTTTGCCAAGCGAGGCAGGGGCATTGAGCCGGATGAATGCCGGATTGCGGGATATCAACACCAGCACCAGGATGGTGGCCAGATAGGGCAGGGCGGACAGAAGCTGTGATGGCAGGTTGAGTTGCAGGCTGGAGCCTTGAACAAAGAGCTGCGAGATCATCACGCCACCAAACAGATAGGCGCCTGCCAGCACATGCAGCGGGCGCCAGGTGGCAAATACCACCAGCGCCAGCGCTATCCAGCCACGCCCGGCGACCATGCCCTCTGCCCACATCGGGGTGTAAAACACCGACAGGTAGGCGCCACCCAGGCCTGCCATGGCGCCCCCAAAAAGCACCGCCAGATAACGGATCAGTATGACTGGATGACCGATGGCGTGCGCTGAGGCGGGGGATTCTCCCACCGCGCGCAAGACCAGGCCAGCCCGGCTTCGATACAGAAACCACACCACTGCGGCCAGCAGCAGCCATGACAGATAGACCATGGCAGACTGCCTGAACAAAGCTGGACCAATGACCGGGATGTCGGCTAGTAGCGGGATGTGCATTGCCGCCGTGGCGGGCAGCGCGACCGATTCGAACGGTTTGCCAATGAAGGCCGCCAGGCCGACTCCGAAGATCGCCAGGGCGAGGCCGCTTGCCACCTGATTGGCCTGAAGGTGGAGTGTGAGAAAGCCGAACAGCAGCGTCAGCGTCATGCCGGCGAGCATGCCGGCTGCAGCGCCTAGCCAAGGGTTTCCGGTTTGATGGCTGACTGCAAAGGCTGCGACTGCACCTATCGCCATCATGCCCTCGGCGCCGAGATTGAGTACGCCGCTGCGCTCGCTTACCAGCAGCCCGAGTGCGACAAGGATGAGCGGTGTGCCCGCAGCGATGGTGGCGCTCAGGATGGCAGCAAACAGGGCAGCGTCCATGGGTGTCAGTTGGCCAGACGGCCGAGACGCAGCCGGTAGTTGATGAAAACGTCGGAGCCGAGCAGGAAGAACAGCAACATGCCCTGGAACACCATGGAGATTGATCGGGGCAGGTTCATATGCTGCTGAACTTGTTCACCGCCCAGAAAGATGAGTGCCATGAGCAGACTGGCCAGCACAATCCCGACAGGGTGGAGACGACCGACAAAAGCGACGATGATGGCGGCAAACCCATAGCCCAGGCTCACCTTGTCGGTGAGTTGTCCCATCGGGCCAGCGACTTCGGTCATGCCGGCAACACCGGCCGCTGCGCCACCGCACAACATGCCAATCCAGATTGTCCGGTTGGCCGAAAAACCAGCATAACGGGCAGCCTTTGGCGCTTCTCCTGCCACCCGCATGCGAAAGCCGGCATGACTGCGTTGCATGAACAGATAGCCTGCCACCAGCACGGCCAGCGCGATGAAGACTGCCGCGTTCAGTCGGGTGCCCGGGGCGATGTTGGGCAGCAGCGCCGCCCGGGAGAACATTTCGGTTTGGGGAAAGCCGAAACCCATGGGGTCGCGCCACGGTCCGAAGACAAGCCACGAAACATATAACTGCGCCACATAGACCAGCATCAGCGACACCAGTATCTCGTTGGCGTGAAAGCGGGTGCGCAACCATGCAGGAATGGCTGCCCAGGCAGCGCCAGCCAGTGCGCCAGCTACAAACATCAGGGGGAGCAATATGCTCTGCGGGGCATTGCCCCAGGTCAGTGCCACACCAGTGGCACCAATGGCACCGAGCACGAATTGTCCTTCCGCGCCGATATTCCAGACATTGGCCCTGAATCCAATCGCCAGTCCCATTGCACACAGCATCAGCGGCGTCGCCTTGAGCAGCAACTCACCCCACCCATAGGCATTGCGCAAGGGGTGAATGAAGAACAGGCGAAATGCTTCGACCGGGTCCTTGCCCAGCAGACCGAAAACCAGCAAGCCGGCCAGCAGGGTCAGCACCACCGCGATTAATGGTGAGACATAGCGCATCGCTTGCGAGGATTGCGCGCGGGCTTCGAGACGCAGCGGAAAGCTAGGCATCAGCAGGCTCCACGGTCGTCACGGCGGCTTCATCTTCCAGCCCTGGCCACAGTCCGCTCATCCACATGCCTATGGTTTCGATAGAGGTTTCGGCGACTGGCCTGACCGGCGAAAGCTTGCCCTTGGCGATGACCGTAATGAGGTCACACACTTCAAAAAGCTCGCCCAGTTCTTCGGAGATCAGCAGCACGGCACAGCCACGATCGCGCAGGTGCAGCAGATTCTGGCGGATGAAGGCGGCTGCGCCGACGTCCACGCCCCAGGTGGGTTGTGCGCAGATCAATAGTTTTGGCGCCTGCAGGATTTCGCGGCCAATGATGAATTTTTGCAGGTTGCCGCCCGACAAGGAGCGAGCTTGCGCGTCGGAGCCGGCACACTTGACGTCGAAGCCTTCGATGCACTTTTGCGCAAAGCGTCGGGCTCGTGAGGCATGTACAAAGCCGTACTTGACAAGGTGTTTGGGTTCGGCCGCAGTGAGCAGGGCGTTTTCAGCCAGCGACAGCGCTGGCACCGCGCCGCGCCCCAGTCTGTCTTCCGGCACAAAGCACAAGCCAAGGCGTCGCCGCTGGGCTGGCGACATGCGGCCAGCCTCCACGCCACAGATTTGTATCGGGTATTTTTCGGCTATGGGGTCTTCGCCCGACAGCGTCATCAGCAACTCTTGCTGTCCGTTGCCCGATACACCGGCAATGCCGACGATCTCGCCAGCGCGCACTTCGAGGTGCAGATCCCGCAAATCCGTGCCGAAGGGGACGCCTGAGGCGTGCGACAAGCCGGCCAGTTTCAGCCGGACTTCTCCGCGCTTTGGTGCAACGCCGCGTTCGCACACAGGCAGGGACTTTCCGATCATCATCCTGGCCAGCGACTCGGGAGTCTCGTCTGCAGGCCTGCAGTGCCCAGTGACCCGACCAGCGCGCAACACGGTCGCGCTGTGACACAGCGATTGAATCTCATCCAGCTTATGGCTGATATACAGAATGGTGCAGCCTTCGGCGGCCAATTGGCGAAGCGTGTCAAACAGGGTCCGGACCGCTTGAGGGGTGAGCACCGAGGTGGGTTCGTCCATGATCAGCAGACGTGGCTCAAGCAGCAGACAGCGAATGATCTCCACCCGTTGGCGCTCGCCCACCGAGAGGTCATGAACATGTCGATGTGGCGCAACCGGCAAGCCATAGTGCTGGGACACCGATTCGATACGCGTAGCCAAGTCGTCAAGATCAGGCTTGCCCGGCATGGCCAGAGCCACGTTTTCCACCACGCTCAACGACTCAAACAGGGAGAAATGCTGAAAGACCATGCCGATTCCCAGCGCGCGTGCCTGCGCGGGACTGGTGATGCGGACCGGTTCACCTTCCCACAGAATCTGCCCTGCGCTGGGTTGGGTGACGCCATAGATGATCTTCATCAGCGTCGACTTGCCTGCGCCGTTTTCGCCCAGTATCGCGTGAATTTCACCCGGACGCACCGCCAGGTCAATGTCGGCGTTGGCCGTTACGCCCGGATATTGCTTGGCTATTCCGCGCAATTCCAGCCGGAGGTCATCGGGTTGATCGGTCATGGTTTGGTATTGTCTTCGCTCTGCAGAAGCGTGTGAGCGAAGGGGTCGCTGTAGTCTTCTGGCGGGTGCAGGTCAAAAGCGTGAAAACCGAAGTGTCCGCTGCGACGGTCGGCAAAGTAATGTTGCAGTGTCAGGCCAATGGTACGAAAGGCGATATCACGCCACGGAATCTCGTGTTCGTCGAGCAAAACGGTTTCGAGTGACTCTTCGCCAGGGGAAAAGTCCGCATCCAGCAACCGGGCGCGATAGATGATGTGCACTTGATTGATGTGTGGCACATTGATGAACGTGTAGATATCATCAACCGCCACTCGGGCACAGGCCTCTTCGAGGGTTTCGCGTGCGGCCGCTGCAGCCGTGCTTTCGCCGTTTTCCATAAAGCCGGCTGGCAGTGTCCAGTAGCCGTGGCGCGGCTCAATGGCGCGTCTACACATCAGAATGCGCCCATCCCATTCTGCAAGCGCGCCAACCACAAGCTTGGGGTTTTGATAGTGGACCATGCCGCAGTTGTTACACACATGGCGCAGCAGGCTGTCTCCGGCGGGAACGCGGAGACAGACAGGGGCACCGCAGTTCGAGCAAAAATTCATTCGCTTTCGTTCGCCGTTGGACTAAGGTGTCATTCTATTGACGTATGGCAAGACTCGGCAAGTCACGCACACGTTCCTTCAGTGGCTTGCTGTGCTAGCATTTCGTCTCTAGTCGGCTGCCGAAGCCGTCATTCCCCCCGGATTCTCAAGCATGCGTATTCTTCTCAGCAATGACGATGGCTATTTTGCACCTGGTCTGCAGGCGCTTTACGACGCTTTGTCTGACCTGGCCGACGTTACCGTGGTTGCGCCAGAGCGTGATCGCAGCGGTGCCAGCAATTCGTTGACGCTGGACAGACCATTGTCGCTGCGAAAGGCGGCCAATGGTTTTTATTTCGTCAACGGCACACCCACCGACTGCGTGCATCTGGCGGTAACCGGCATGCTGGACCACTTGCCCGATATGGTGGTCTCGGGCATCAATCACGGTGCCAACATGGGCGACGACACCATTTACTCCGGCACAGTGGCGGCGGCGACCGAGGGCTATCTGCTCGGCGTGCCCTCCATGGCCATTTCCCTGACCGGCAAGCACACCTGCGATTTTGCCACTGCTGGCAAGATTGCTCGCGATATGGTCGAGCGCTTCATGCGGGCACCCTTGAGGCAGCGGGTGTTGCTCAACGTCAATGTGCCGGATTTGCCTGCCGACCAGATCAAGGGCGTCAAGGTGACGCGCCTGGGCAAGCGTCACAAGGCCGAACCGGTCATCAAAAGCACCACACCGCGAGGTGAAACAGTCTATTGGATCGGTCCGGCAGGTGAGGCTGCCGACGCCGCAGAGGGCACTGACTTCAACGCAGTGGCTGAAGCGTATGTCTCCGTCACCCCGCTGGAAATTGACCTGACTCATCCCCTGCAGATTCCTGACGTGGCGGATTGGTTGCATAAATGATCGTGAAAAACCCCGCGATAACCCGAAACCATGCGCCAGACCGGAAGCTGATGCGACTGGTTGAGCGCCTGCGCGAACAGGGCATAGTAGATGAGCGAGTGCTGAACGCCATTGGCAGCGTACCGAGACAATATTTCGTCGATCAAGGCCTGGGTTTCAGTGCCTACGACGATACCCCTTTGCCGATCGGCTATCAGCAGACCATCTCGCAACCCTATGTGGTGGCGCGGATGCTGGAACTCCTCCATGCCGGACGCGTCGGACTTGGACGAGCGCTTGAAGTAGGCGCTGGTTGCGGTTATCAGGCTGCTGTCATGTCGCACCTTGCTGCCGAGGTTTTCGCGGTAGAACGGATTCGTCCGCTGATTGACAAGGCGCGGGAAAATTTACGATTCTTCAGGTTTCTTAACGTGCGTTTGAAATACGCTGATGGCAACATGGGACTGTCGGAAGCCGCGCCTTTCGATTCGATTGTTGTCGCGGCGGCGGCCACCCAGGTTCCTCCAGCGTTGCGGGAGCAACTTGCAGACGGTGGTCGCCTGATTTTGCCTTTAGGTAGCAGCAGCCAGAGATTGCTCATGATTGAGCGGCGTGGCGCCGAATTTGTTGAAAGTCATCATGAAGCCGTGCGCTTCGTGCCTTTGTTGAGTGGAACAGAATGATCAAGGCTCTGAATAATCGCGCTGTGATGCGTTTGGTTGCCGTTGCGGCGGTAGCTATTCTGGTTTCGGCTTGCGGCAGCCAGGTGCCTGCGCCGGTAAGACAGGCGACAGCGCCACCACCCGAACCCACTGCTGGTGTGGCAGCGCAGCGCATCCATGTTGTGCGCCCGGGTGACACGCTCATGGGCATTGGCCGTCTGTATGGTCAAAGTGCCATGGACCTTGCCGTCTGGAACCAGCTTTCCGACCCCAATCAATTGCGTATTGGTCAAGAGATCGTAGTGTCCCAGCCAGGTGTCCCCGGGGGGGCCGTGACCACTGGCGCGGTGGCGATTGCGCAGCCGATCGATATGTCCTCCGGTGGTGCACCGATGGGCTCGCGCGTGGTTGACGAGCCGCGAGGAGGGCGTCAGCCATACAGTGAACAGGCCTGGACTGCAGTTCGTCAGGGCATGTCCACAAGCGATGCGGCGGCGTCACCGACACCCGGCACTGAGCCTGCCGTGGTCGCGGCGGCTACGCCACCAGCCTCGGTGGCTGCCAGTGCACCGCAACCGGCTGCCGCAACAGGTGGCGCCTGGATCTGGCCGGCCAACGGTCCGATCATCTCGCGTTTTGGGCAAAACAACGAAGTGGGCAAACCGAATCAAGGTTTGAGCATAGGTGGAAACGCGGGCTCCCCGGTGGTGGCGTCAGCCGCTGGTACGGTGGCCTATGCGGGTAGCGGCTTGCGTGGATACGGAAACTTGGTCATCATCAAGCACGAGCAGGATTATCTGACCGCTTACGCTCATAATCAGTCCCTGTTGGTCAAGGAAGGCGATACGGTCAGGCAGGGACAGCAGATTGCCGAGTTGGGAAGCACTGACACCGACAAGCCAAAACTGCACTTTGAGATCCGGCGACAGGGTCAGCCGCTTGATCCGATGACGTTCTTGCCACGTCGCTAGAGGGAGTCGCTTATGTATGGTTCGGGGGAACGTCACGAAAGCCTTGATGAAGAACCGGACTTGCCGCCCGAAGTGGAGGTCATGCGCGAAGTCTCGCAACCTCCGCTGGAGAGCGACTTACTTAATGACGTAACCCAGATCTATCTCAATGAGATAGGCGTCAAACCTTTGCTCACGCCAGCGCAAGAACTGGATTATGCAAGGCGGTGCAAGCAGGGCGACTTCCAGGCCCGCCAAACGATGATTGAGCGCAACCTGCGTCTGGTTGTGAATATTGCCAAGCACTATCTGAATCGCGGCATCCCTCTGCTGGACCTCGTTGAAGAGGGCAATCTAGGCCTTATTCATGCACTGGAAAAGTTCGACCCTGAGCGTGGGTTCCGCTTTTCCACCTACGCCACCTGGTGGATCCGTCAGAACATTGAGCGCGCCATCATGAATCAGGCGCGCACGATTCGTTTGCCTGTGCATGTGGTGAAGGAGTTGAATCAGATCATGCGGGCCCGTCGTCAGATCGAGGCGCGCCAAGAAGGGCACTGCACACCCGAGCAGATCGCCGAAGAGACCGGCCGAGAGGTAGAGGACGTTCGTCAGTTGCTGGCGATGAGCGAGCACACCGCGTCACTGGATGCCCCGCTGGACGTCGACCCCGGACTTTCCATCGCCGAGTCAATCACTGATCTGGATCAGGCTGCGCCGGAGTCAGCGATTCAGAATCACGAAGTCGAGGTCCTGGTACGCAACTGGATTGCTGGTCTCAACGAAAAGCAACGCACAGTCATTCGATATCGCTATGGACTGGATGGCTACGAGGTCATGACGCTTGAAGAGCTCGC
Organism: Azoarcus sp.; assembly: GCA_036734105.1. GTDB lineage: Bacteria > Pseudomonadota > Gammaproteobacteria > Burkholderiales > Rhodocyclaceae > Azoarcus_F. The sequence continues at coordinate 20,201 of DAIMZH010000015.1, forward strand.
GGCACAACTTGGCCTGACGCGTGAGCGCGTCCGCCAGATTCAGCTTGAGGCGCTTGGTCTGTTGCGCAAGGCGATTCGACGCAATGGCATCTCGCCTGAGGAACTGCTTTAGGATGTCCCGCAAACCGTCCCGTAGCCAAGCTTATTCGCCAAACTTGCGCATCCGTATGGCTTCAGCCAGTTCAAATACCGCCATGGCATAGAAGCTGCTTCTGTTGTAGCGTGTGATTACATAAAAGTTGCGGTAGCCCAGCCAGTGTTGTGTTGCCTTGCCGGGAGTCGGGAGGTCAAACAGCGTGGCTGGCAAGGGGTGAAGACGCCTGTCGTGCCCCTCTATGCCAGCAGTGGCAAGCGTGAAATGATCCAGCGATGGCTCAATGCCTGCTGAGATCAGTGCTGCCGGGTCCAGTCCTGTCGGCAGGTTTGCACGGATCGCGATAGGGCCATCTGGCACCCAGCCATGTTGTGCAAGGTAATTGGCGATGCTGCCAATGGCATCGACCGGGTTGCTGTCGAAGTCTATCTGGCCGTCGCCATCAAAATCGACCGCGTAATGGCGGATGCTGCTGGGTAGGAATTGAGGATAGCCAAGTGCGCCCGCAAAAGAACCTCGATAGCTGAAGGGGTCACGGCCTTGTTCGTGGGCAAGCAGAAACAGGTTTTCGAGCTCGCGCCGAAACAATTCTTCGCGTGGAGGGTAGTCAAATGCCAGCGTGGCGAGCGCGGAGACTGCTTCAAAGCTGCCGGTGTAGCTACCATAGTGGGTCTCGACGCCAAGAATGGATACGATGATTTCCGGTGGCACACCATAGATGCGACTGGCTTCGGCCAGCGTGTCGGCATGACGGTGCCACAGGCTGACACCGCCATTGATGCGTGCTTCTCCCAGAAAACGGCCTCGATAGTTTTCCCATGAGCGGGTGCCTGGGGTGGCGGGAGGGCGAATCAGTCGAATGACGCGTTCATTGTGCTGGGCACGCCCAAGCGCGGCAGTCAAGGTGTCGCGCGCCATTCCGTGCTGATTCACCATGTCGTCGATGAAGTTGCGGGCCTTCGGGTGGTGGGCAAAAGAGGCGTGCGCGCCCGAGCAGATGAAGGTCAGGATGAGGGCCGTGTAAACAAGCCGGCGGAACATCACGGAAAAAACTTGAGGTTGCAGCATGAAGTTTTACCTGAATCGGTGACGCCGTGCCCGAGCCGAAAACTCGCGCACCAGCGAATCATGGTTTGCGCCAGTGGCGCCATAGCGGAGCGCCGCATAGCTGCGGGCCAGACTCCTGATGCTGGCGGCGTGATGTGGCAAGGCCGTCGCAGCCCGCTCAGCGTAATCCATTGGCCCCTCCCAGGGCAAGCGCGTGCAGCCACACTTGGCCAGACGTCTGCAAACGTTTTGCCAGGCGCGATCCAGTGGATCGCGCTGGCGCGATTCCCGCATTGCCCAATACAACAGAGCGGTCATCAGCAAGGTGACGCTGACGCCAAGCCACACGGCGAATGACTTCCAGTCGCTGGTATTCATGCCCAGGCTCTGCAGAAGTCGTGATTGCCTGTCACGGTCGAAACCAATCACCACCTGGTTCCAGCGATTGGACAAAGCCTCCCACTGATGGCGAGCTTCGCGCAGCCAGCTCAGGGCTGGACGGGCCAGCAAGGGCAGTGGGTCGCCCTGCGGCAATGCAGACGCCAGCCCCAACTCGATGCGGGCTGGTGCGGCCAGCGCGGTGGGGTCGACCCGCTGCCAGCCCTGCGCTGGCAGCCAGACTTCGGTCCAGGCGTGAGCATCGGATTGACGTACCACCAGCGTGCCGTCGACCGGGTTGATTTCACCGCCTTGATAACCGGTCACAACGCGCGTTGGCACGCCGGCTGCGCGCATCAGTACGGTAAAGGCTGACGCAAAGTGTTCGCAAAAACCACTCTGACTGTCGTACAGAAACTCGTCTGCAGTGTGCGTGCCAAGTAGCGGTGGGCGCAATGTGTAGGCCAACGGCAGGCTGCGCATATGATCAAGCGCAGCCTCCAGTGCAGCCTCGGCGGTTGCGGCTTCGCGGCCGATGGCTGCGCCTGTCGTGCGTGTGCGTGGGTTGCTGCCTGCTGGCAGTTGCAGCGCCCGCATCAAGGTGTCCGGGTGCTCGTTCAGGCCGGTCTGTGCAAACGGGCTGGATGCGATCGTCAGGCGTATGCGCTGGCGAATGGGTTCGCTCGCGAGCAATTGCTGATCGCTCGAAAAACGCGCGGGCGCATCAACACTGACCGGATGCTCCAGTGCCAGTAGCCAGCGTTGGTTGTGTGGTTCAAGCGTGATGGTGTAGTTGAAAACCGGTCCGGTCGATTGCCAAGGAGCTTCGGTCTCGGTGCTAAAAGGCGCTGCTCGCCAACTACGTCCATCAAAATCGGTCAGGACCGGGCCGCGCCAGTATCGTTCGGAGGCGGGCGGCAGCGCCGTGTCGAAGGCAGCGCGAAAGGCGATGGCTTCAGACAGGCCAAGTTGGCTGATCGAGCCGGGAGCCATGCTGTCGGAGAGCCCGCTGGTGGCACTGTAGGCGTCTGACGGCAAGCCCCACAGCGGGCCGGGAATGCGTGGGAAAAGCAGAAACAGCAAAAGCATGAAGGGCAGGGCTTGCAGCATCAGCACCCCGCCCAACCTGATCCGATCACCTGGCGTGGCGCCTGACGCTGGCTGCAGATCAAGCAGGGCTATGATGGCCAACAGGGTGCCAAGCACAGCCAGCGCAGCCACCGGCAGGCTCTGGTTGTAAAGAAACAGGCCCAGTTGCAAAAAGAGGGCCAGCAACACCCCGGCGCGAATATCGCGCGGGGTGCGCACTTCCAGTTGTTTGAGGCATAGCAGCGCTGCCAGCAGCGCCATGCCCGGTTCCTTGCCAAAAAAATGCCCAAAATGCAGTCTGATTGCAATCGCCACTGACACAGCCAGTACAAGTGTGAGCCAGGCAGGTGGCATGGCACGGCCGTTATGCAGCAGCCAGCCGCGCCACGCCAGCACCATGACGCAGCAAACGGTCAGCCAGATTGGCAGATGGATGGCCGAGTGCGGTGCCAGCGTGAGCAGACTGGCCAACAGCAACCACCAGCCACTGCTTGGTCTGTTCATGCTTGCCCTCCGTCAGTCGGCAGATCGTGGCAGGCAAGCGCCTGCAGGCAGGCGCGCAAGTGGGCATCACCGCTTGCCACAGCAATATTCCGGCCTGGCAGATAAAGGCTGAAGCGCAGGCCGAGACGGTGGGCATCCAGTGCCCAGGCGGTCAGACGCGACAAACGCTGCTCGGTGTTCAGGTCTGGCAGCGTTCGCCAGTCGAGCCGGCTCTCGCCAGTCTCGGCGGCGCTGAACTGCTTGGTCATCATGGTGTCCTGGCGGGCCAGCACCTTCCAGGCAACATGGCGGGGCGGGTCGGCATCGCGGTGCTGGCGCAAGCCGGCAAAGTCATCGTCGCCTTCGCTCACGCTGAGGCGTCCGCCCGGCTGGGCGTTGCCGCCAGGCAGCGTGGGCGGGTTATCCTCTGGTGTGGGGTAGATCAGGCAACTGGCGTTTGGCACGGTCACACTCCACACCCGGGCAAGGCCCAGCGGATAGCGGGTTTCGATGCTCAGTCGCCCGGGCGTCAGCCAGCCACGAGCGTGGCTTGGCAGCAGCACACTGACCTGCTGTTGCCCTTGTGCGTCGGTGCTGAATTCATCGCTGAGGGTGGCACGGGTTTTCAGGCGCAGCGCATGGCGTGGCTGCGCAGTAGCGTGCCGCAGACTGACCTGAAAGACGACCGGCTCGCCAGCGAACACCGGCGAGGCTGAAATGCGCTCTATCGTCAAGTGATTGAGATTGCGAAAACCATGAAACACGCTCGCCAGCCCGACGCCGAAGAGCAGGAACACCAGTGCATACCCCAGGCTCAGGTTGTAGTTGATCGACGCGATCAACATCACCATCAGCACGACCGCCCAGGCCAAACCTGCGCCGGTGGGCAGCACGTAGATGCGGCGGCGTGTCAGGTGTATTGGCAGGGCCTCAGCCTTTGGCAGGCGGTATAGCCAACGATCGCGCAGCGCGTCTGCGCCACCAGAAAGCCGTCGGCACACTGCCGCAAAAGCCGATCCGCGACCAGTCTTCGCGGCCTTGTCCAGGCTCGGACTCATGGCAAGGCGACGCTGCGCAGAATACGTTGGACCAGCAAGTCAGAGGCGCCACGACCGTCGCTGATGAGGTGCAGGCGATGGCCTGCAACATGAGGAAACACCGCCTGAATATCCTCTGGCAAGACATGCGTGCGATCGTCAAGCAGCGCCCAGGCGCGAGCCGCAGCCAGCAAGGCGAGTCCAGCACGCGGGCTCAAGCCTCCGGCTAACTCGCTATCCAGACGGGTGGCTGCAAGCAGCGCCTGAACATAGTCGATAAGCCGCTCGCTGGCAGTGACGCGACTGGCTGCTTGCTGCAGGGCAATCACACCCTCGGCATTGGTCACCGCCGTCATGCGATCCACCATCAGGCGTCTATCCTCGCCCAACAACAGCGCACGCTCGGCTTCGTGGTCGGGAAAGCCGAGGCGAATGCGCATGGTGAAGCGGTCTAGCTGGCTTTCCGGTAGCGGAAAAGTGCCCAGTTGCGTAGAGGGGTTTTGGGTGGCCACCACAAAAAAGGGTTCTGGCAAGGCTAGCGTCTTGCCATCGGTTGTGACCTGGCGCTCTTCCATGGCCTCAAGCAGCGCGCTCTGGGTTTTTGGTGTAGCCCGGTTTACCTCGTCGGCCAGCAGCACCGGTGTGAAGATGGGCCCAGGATGAAAGTGAAAGCCGCCTTGTTCGCGGTCAAAGATGGAGACGCCGGTGATGTCGGCCGGCAGCAGGTCGCTGGTGAACTGTATGCGCTGCATGGGAAGGCCGGCAAGTCTGGCAAGCGTATGGGCCAGGGTAGTCTTGCCCACACCGGGAACGTCCTCTATCAGCAGGTGACCGCGCGCGATCAGACAACTGACAGCGAGCTTCAGTGCATGACGTTTGCCGAGAATGACGGAGGCTGCTGCATCAACGAGTTGTCTGGCTTTGATGGTGTGCATTGCGAGGTGACTGTAAAAAAACTGGGGATAGGGCGATAATAGCCAGAAAACACATTCGGCCGTCTCCGAAATTGGGCAGCGGCCATATCAAGCGGTTCAATCCGAATTGAGAGGAGGGGTATGACAACAACCGCGTTCATCACGCATCGGGACTGCTGGCTCCATTCCATGGGGAGCTTTCACCCCGAGTGTCCGGATCGCCTGGCTGCCATCAACGACCGATTGATTGCTGCTGGACTGGATCTTTATCTGACCTTTCAGGATGCCCCGCTCGCCACTGAGGAGCAGGTGTGTCGTGCGCACGATAAAGCCTACTTCAAGCAGATCGTCGATAGTGTACCGGAGCACGGTATCAGACACCTCGACCCTGACACCGCAATGTGTCCTGCCACCTTGCAGTCAGCGCTGCGCTCAGCGGGTGCCGGCGTGCTGGCAACCGACCTTGTAATGGGCGGTGAGGTCGAAAGTGCCTTTTGTGCGGTGCGACCACCCGGGCATCACGCCGAGCGTGGCAAGGCGATGGGCTTCTGCTTTTTCAACAACGTGGCTATTGCTGCACTGCATGCGCTTGAGGCGCACGGTCTTGAGCGGGTGGCAGTGATCGACTTCGATGTGCATCACGGCAATGGCACGGAAGACATCTTTCGCAATGATCCACGTGTAATGATGGCAAGTATTTTTCAGCACCCTTTCTATCCTTACAGTGGGGCTGACAACAAGGCCGAGCACATGGTCAACGTGCCGGTGCCAGCAGGAACGCGGGGCGATGGTTTCCGTCAGGTGGTCACCGACATCTGGCTGCCTGCGCTGAGACGGCATAACCCGCAGATGTTGTTCATTTCCGCCGGCTTCGACGCCCACTATGAAGACGATATGGGCTCGTGCGGTCTGGTCGAGGCTGACTACATCTGGGTAACCGAGCAGCTCAAGGCATTGGTAGCCGAGTGCGGTCATCAGCGTATCGTGTCGGTGCTGGAAGGAGGCTACGATCTCTCGGCCATGTCCCGTTCGGCGGTGGCCCACGTCAAGGCGCTGGCTGATCTTTAAAGCAAGGGTGGCGTTCCGATCTGCTCCGTATGCTCCGGGATGCCACCTGAGTCCGGCTGCTTCACTCTCCGGTCTGAGCATGATCGCTGTGTCGTGCGCTTGGCGCACGGCTGCGATCAGGTAGAATAATGCGTTTAAACCTTTTCATGGCTGCTGCTCAATGATTACCGGATCGATTGTTGCCATCGTGACTCCGATGCGCCCGGATGGCGCGCTTGACCTGCCGCGCTTTCGCGCACTGATCGACTTCCATATCGCCGAAGGCACTGACGCTATAGTGGTTGTCGGCACCACTGGCGAATCGCCAACCGTGAGTGTTGATGAACACTGCGAGTTGATCAAGGTGGCGGTTGAACACTGCGCAGGCCGTATTCCGGTCATTGCCGGCACCGGGGCAAACTCAACTGCTGAAGCCATTGAACTGGCCAGCTTTGCTCAACAAGCCGGGGCTGCAGCACACTTGTCGGTTGTGCCCTACTACAACAGGCCCACCCAGGAGGGCTTGTATCAGCATTTTCGCAGCATTGCCGAGGCGGTCGAGCTGCCACTCATTCTCTACAACGTTCCAGTCCGGACCGTGGCAGACATGCACAACGACACGGTCATACGGCTGGCAGACATTCCCAATATTGTCGGCATCAAGGACGCTACCGGCAGCATAGACCGCTGTTGTGATCTGGTCGAACGCGTGCCCGAAGGCTTTGCGTTGTACACCGGCGACGACATGACCGCCTTGCCGTTCCTGCTGCTCGGTGGTCACGGCGTGATCTCGGTCACCGCCAACGTGGCACCGCGTGCCATGCACGATATGTGTGTCGCGGCCCTTGCAGGCGATCTGATCCAGGCCAGGCAGCTCAATGCCGGACTGGTGCATCTGCATCGTGACCTGTTCTGCGAGGCCAACCCCATTCCAGTCAAGTGGGCTGTGCAACAGATGGGACTCATCGACGGTGGCATCCGCCTGCCGCTCACCCCGCTATCGCAACCCGCTCAGGCGCGTGTACTCGCAGCCCTGCTGCATGCCGGCATCAACGTCTGACCCCAGAGGCCACATGAAAATGAAGTCCAATCATCTCTTCCCGCTTACGGTCATTGCCCTCTCGGTAGCCTTGACGACCGGGTGTTCGACATCCGCATTCGAGGGTAAAAAGATAGACTACAAGAGCGCCCGTCAGGTGTCACCGCTGGAACTACCCCCTGATCTGACCGGCTCCCGCACCGATGACCGCTTCGCCCTGCCCACCAGCAGCGGGGTGGCAACGTTCTCCAGTTACTCCGCCGACCGCGCAGCCTTACCAACCCGAGGTAGTTCCGAAGTGCTCACCCCAGTCGATGGCATGCGCATCGAAAGGGCCGGTACCCAGCGCTGGTTGGTCGTGCCAGGTGATGCGAATGTGTTATGGCCGGACATCAAGGATTTCTGGATGGAGCTTGGCTTCATCATAAATATCGACCGTCCAGAGATTGGTGTGATGGAGACTGACTGGGCCGAAGATCGCGCACGTATTCCAATGGACTTTGTTCGTGCCACGCTTGGACGCGTGTTTGACGGTATATTCTCCACCTCGGAGCGTGATAAGTTCCGCACGCGTCTGGAAGAAGGCAAAGAGCCTGGCTCAGTCGAGATTTTCATCAGCCACCGCGCCATGAAAGAGGTCTACACCAGCGAGCGTGAAGAGCGTACCGTGTGGCAACCTGCTCCGGCCGACCCCGAACTCGAAGCCGAGATGCTTCGTCGGCTGATGGTACGCCTGGGTGTGGAAGAGGAGCGCGCGAGCGCCATGCTGGCGCGCGACCAGACATCGCAGCGTGCCGTAATGCAGTCGGGTGCTGATGGTCAGCCGGTACTTTTGGTGGATGAGTCCTTTGACCGTGCCTGGCGTCGGGTTGGCCTGGCGCTGGATCGCAGCGGCTTTACCGTTGAAGACCGTGACCGCTCGCAAGGCCTTTTCTTTGTGCGCTATATCGATCCAGACGCCGACGCACGCAGCCAGAGCTCACCAGGCATGCTGTCGCGCCTGGCTTTCTGGCGTGACAGCAAGCCTTCTGAGGTCAAGGGTGGTACGGAATACCGTATCGCAGTTTCCCGCAGCGGTGGCGCTCAGAGTGTCGTAACCGTATTGACCCGTGAAGGTGGGCAAGACCGTTCAGCCACTGCAAGTCAGATACTTGATCTGTTGCAGCAGCAATTGCGTTGATGTAAAAACAGGCGATAACAAAAGTCGGCATCTGCCGACTTTTGTTTTTGTGCGTCCAGCATCGGTGCCGGTTTTGATCGATTCCCGATGCTCCGATTCTCCTGGTCGCAATTCATCAAACCGGCCCTGGGGTGTTGTAGCAGGGGCTCAGTCGATCATGCAAGCCTCTGTGTTTATCGCTAGTCAGGTTCTATACCTTTTCAGCATGCTGTTCAGCTCGCTCGACAGGTTCTGCAACCGATTGACCGTATTCAGGTTATCTCTTGATGCTTCGCTGTTTTGCTCGGTTACGCTGGCAATGCGTTCAACGTTGACGGCGATTTGTTGAACCGCGACCTCTTGTTCTCGCAGCGCATTGGTAATGTCTTCTACTTGTTCGGTGACTTCGGATGTTTTGACGCCGATGCCGCGCAGAGCCTGCTCGGTTTGCTCCACCATTTGCTGACTGGTTTGCAGGTGGGTGTCGGCTTGTTCCATAGCCTCGGTTGTGCTGTCAATCCCGCTTCTGATGCCACCAATCAGATCACCGATCGAAGTGGTTGATTGGGCGGTGCGTTCTGCAAGTTTGCGCACTTCATCTGCGACAACAGCAAAGCCACGCCCATGTTCGCCTGCACGGGCAGCTTCTATTGCGGCGTTGAGCGCCAGCAAATTGGTTTGATCGGCTATTTCTCGGATGGTGTTGACAATTCCCCCGATTTTTTCCGAGCGCATTTCCAACTGTTCAAGACTGGTTTTTGAGCCCGAGACCCGGTCAGCAAGCTCTTCTACCCTTGATACCATCTCGGTCATCAAGCCGAGGGCTGCGCTAGTCTCCGCGTTGGTTCTTTCGACCAAAGCATTCACGCGTTGGGCGCCGCTTGCGGTTTCGGTAATGCTTACCGAAGCTTCCTCCACAGCCGCAGCTACGGCTGCCGTCGAATCGGATTCGGTTGCTGCGCTTTGATTGAGTCGTTTGCTTGCTTCGTTGAGTGTGTCTGATGCAGACGACAGCGCCTGGCTGGAGCGCCCCAATTCAGTCAGGATGGAGCGAAACTTTCCCACCATGCTGTTGAATGCGACGGCTGTGCGTTGCACTTCGGCAACACCGGATACATGTATGACATGGGTAAAATCGTCACCGGAATCAATTTCTTCAGCCACCTCAATGAGCCTGCGCAAGGGACTGGTCACGCGGTGTGCGATCCATAACGCGGCCAGAGCGGTCAGCAGCACGGCGCCAGCAGCCAGGCCAGCGGTCATCCAGAGGCTGCGGGTTGCCGTCGCCGAGGCGTGTTGTGCTTGCTGCCGGATATCTTCTGCAAGTGCATTTTCAAGTCCATAAAGAAGATCGATCCTGTCTGTGCTCGCCTTGAACCAATCTTCCGGTCTGGCCTCATTTTCGCCAGAAAAGAAGCGGTTCCTGACGCGTTCGCGGAACGCGTCGACAGAACGTGAGGGAGGTGAGTTCAATACCTCGTTCAAACCGTGTGCCTGAGCAGGCGAGGCATGACTGGCAAACATTTCGAACATCGCAGACTGTCGGTTCACGCGCTCGGTAATTCTCAAAAAGAGTTCGCTATTGACCTCGTTTCCGGCAAACGCCTGAGTGGTCAAGGCCCGTTCAAGGCCGGCAGATTCTTTGGCGCGCGCTAGCGCGTCGAGCGAGAACAATGCTTTGACCACCTCAGGATTGCGCACCGATTCGATGGACACTGCGAGGAGTTCAATCAACTCACCAATCGTGGCCGTATAGTAGGCGGCACTCTCAGGTGGTTTGATTGCCAGCCGATCGATCGATTGGCGCATCTGATCAATGGAAGCCAGCGCTTGCCTGACCCGGTCTATCTGCGTTCCGAGTGCTGCCGATGCATCTTGTGTATTGCGTGTCAGATAGGTTTCAAGCGCGCTGTGGGCTGTGTTGCTATCGTTGCGGTAGCGCGGTAACACATCTGCAAAATTTCGCCCCTGAGAGCTCAGGAAACCAGCGCTGGAGCCGCGTTCAATCTGAAGCCTGTGCACAAGCTCACCGGTTGCCAGGTTGAGAGCGACAAGCCTGGCGCTTATTTCGGCGTCTCTCTGGTTGGCGACATGGTCGCTTACCAGGGAATACGAAAGCAGCAGCAGACAGAGCACGGGAATAGTGATCAGAAACAACAAATGCTGACCGATGGTTCCAATGTGCCGGGGGCTGGCGTTCTCTGTGGGCATGATTCAACACCTTTGATCAATGCGCCTGCTGACGCAGGCCTGTTTTTGTTTTACTCGAACATCGTTGAGGCGCGGATGAAGTTCGTTCTGGTTGATATCCTTTGCGTTGATCAGCAGTCCGAATGACCACAACGCACATTACCTGATTTGACCCAGTATCCGGAAGCTTGCCATTGCTCAAAGTAGATTACGGCAAAAACATGCCGACCTTGAAGCAGCAAGGAGATCAAACCTGGAAGAATGCGGAGCGGGCAAAACAAAAGCCCCCTTTCGGGGGCTTTTGTCTGATACATGGGGCGACATACCGGGATCGAACCGGTGACAACTGGAGCCACAATCCAGTGCTCTACCAACTGAGCTAATGCCGCCACTTTCAGGGCATCGAAAAATCAATGCCGTTAAAACTTTTTTGGCCTGCCCGACAGGAATCGAACCTGTAACCCCCGGCTTAGAAGGCCGGTGCTCTATCCAGTTGAGCTACGGGCAGAGAGTCCGCGGGCGTTCGGGGTAAGCTTTGGTCGGGGTGGAGGGATTCGAACCCCCGACATCTTGCTCCCAAAGCAAGCGCGCTACCGGACTGCGCTACACCCCGAGAGCCGCGAATATTACACACACTATCCGCACTCGTCAAACATCATTTTAAGTTTTGTGTGAGCCCCGGTCGTGAAATGCCGGAAAGGGTTTCGACGTGTCAGCGCGACTGAAGGCCGCCTGCCCTGTTCAAGCCAAGGCACTGGGCGTCGATTGCTCCACCAGAAAGCGTTCAAAGGCACTGGCTGCCGCCGATACCGGTGCCGCGCTGTTGCGAGCCACATACCAGTGGCTGCGTATCGGGAAGCCTTCGACGTCCAGCACTGCGAACTGGCCCGGCGGGTGCAGGTCCAGGACTTGTCGCGACAGCGCCGAGATGCCCAGCCCGGCGAGTACGGCGTGCTTTATGGCCTCGTTGCTGCCGAGCTCGAGCCGTGGTTGCAGGCTCAGGCCATGCTGGGCAAACAGCCGCTCCACAGCCTTGCGTGTGCCTGAACCGTTTTCCCGCAGCAGCCATCGCTGGCTGGCGAGCGTTGCCAGGGAAATGCCGGAGGCGTTTGCCAAGGGATGGTCCGGCGCGGCAATCGGCACCAGCGGGTTTTCCTGGAAGGCGGTGGCCACCAGCGCGGCCTCTTCGGGTGGGGTTCCGAGAATGTAGAGTTCGTCGAGACGCGCGTTGAAGCTGGCGATGAGTTGCTCGCGGTTGCACACCCGCAGAGACACCTCGATGCCCGGATAGCGTCGCGAAAACTCGCCCAGCAGCTTTGGCGCGAAGTAGGAGGCGGTGGTGACTGATGCCAAACGCAGGCGACCGCGCTGCAGGCCACTGCGTGCGGCCTGGTCTTCTTCAAAGCGCTCCAGCACCGCGAAAATGTCGCGCGCCGCGACGGCGAGCGACTGGCCGGTTTCGGTCAGTTCTATGCGTTTGCCGACCTGGTGTAGCAGCGGCTCTCCGACGGTGTCGCTGAGTTTTTTGATCTGCATCGACACCGTGGGCTGCGTCAGATGCAGGGTGTCAGCCGCGCGGGTAAAGCTCAGGTGCCGTGCGATGGCCTCGAAGATTTCAAGTTGTCTGAAGGTGGCGTGGCGCATGTTGTTCGCTATGGCATAGATAAATGTCTATGTATCTTATCGAAAACTTTGACTGTTATTTACCTTATCTGCTCGGCACACTGGCCCTCAATCCGGATGCGATTTGTTTCGGACACACAAAAAAACAGAACCAAAGGAGGAGCACAATGGCCACAAAGACCTGGAATGCCGGTGTCAAGGACTACCGCAGCATCTATTGGGAGCCGCACTACAAGGTCAAGGACAGTGACATTCTGGCCTGCTTCAAGATCACGCCCCAGCCGGGTGTGGATCGCGAGGAGGCTGCCGCTGCCGTGGCGGCAGAGTCATCGACTGGCACCTGGACGACGGTGTGGACCGACCTGCTGACCGATCTGGACTATTACAAGGGGCGCGCCTACGCGATTGAGGATGTCCCCGGCGATGACACCTGTTTTTATGCATTCATTGCCTACCCGATCGACTTGTTCGAGGAGGGTTCGGTGGTCAACGTGTTCACATCGTTGGTTGGCAACGTGTTTGGCTTCAAGGCGGTGCGGGCGCTGCGCCTGGAGGATGTGCGTTTTCCGCTGGCCTATGTCAAGACCTGCGGTGGACCACCGCACGGCATTCAGGTCGAGCGCGACCTGATGAACAAGTATGGCCGGCCTATGCTGGGTTGCACTATCAAGCCCAAGCTTGGCTTGTCGGCCAAGAACTACGGCCGGGCGGTGTATGAATGCCTGCGTGGCGGCCTGGACTTCACCAAGGACGACGAGAACGTCAATTCCCAGCCCTTCATGCGCTGGAAGCAACGTTTCGATTTTGTCATGGAGGCCATTCACAAGGCCGAGCAGGAAACCGGCGAGCGCAAGGGGCATTACCTGAACGTCACCGCGCCGACGCCGGAGGAGATGTACAAGCGCGCCGAGTATGCCAAGACGCTGGGTGCGCCAATCATCATGCACGACTATCTGACGGGCGGTTTCTGCGCCAACACCGGCCTGGCCAACTGGTGCCGCGATAATGGCGTGTTGCTGCACATTCACCGTGCGATGCACGCGGTGCTAGACCGCAACCCGCATCACGGCATCCACTTCCGGGTGCTGACCAAGGCCTTGCGCCTGTCGGGTGGCGATCACCTGCACTCGGGCACCGTGGTCGGCAAGTTGGAAGGCGACCGCGAGGCGACGCTGGGCTGGATCGACCTGATGCGCGAGCGCTTCATCAAGGAAGACCGCTCACGTGGCATCTTCTTCGACCAGGATTTCGGCTCCATGCCGGGTGTGTTGCCGGTGGCATCGGGGGGCATCCATGTGTGGCACATGCCGGCGTTGGTGTCCATCTTCGGTGATGACTCGGTGTTGCAGTTCGGTGGCGGCACGCTTGGTCATCCGTGGGGCAATGCGGCGGGTGCGGCGGCCAACCGGGTGGCGCTGGAAGCCTGCGTGAAGGCGCGCAACGAAGGCGTCGAGGTGGAAAAAGAGGGCAAAACCGTGCTCATCGACGCAGCTAAACACAGCCCCGAGCTCAGAGTGGCCATGGAGACCTGGAAGGAAATTCGCTTCGAGTTCGACACCGTGGACAAGCTCGACGTGGCGCACCGCTGATCAAACAGGGGAGAGGCCCACAAGCGTGTCGCCACAGGCGGCAAGCCGAGCCTCTCCCGACCGTGCCCCCGCCCGTTGGACCCACTCCCTCATCCCTCGGTCCGGTTGCCCGCCGGGCGGGTCGAGCGGGCGGACGGCATCCCGGCCAGGGGTGCCACACCACACTCAACTACATGCCAAGGAGACTGTCATGAGTGACATGCAGGATTACCACAGCCGTCTGTCCGATCCGGCCAGCCGCAAGTTTGAAACCTTCTCGTATCTGCCAGCCATGAGCCCTGAAGAAATCCGCAAGCAGGTCGAATACATCGTGTCGCGTGGCTGGAACCCGGCGGTTGAGCACACCGAGCCGCAATACCTGATGGATTCGTACTGGTATATGTGGAAGTTGCCGATGTTTGGTGAGACCGACGTCGACCTGATCCTGGGCGAGGCCGAGGCTTGCCACCAGGCCAACCCGGACAACCATGTGCGCTTGGTGGGTTACGACAATTTCAAGCAGTCTCAGGGTGCCGCCATGGTGATTTATCGCGGCAAGACGGTTTAAGCGTACAACTGGCAAGGAGGCTGTCATGTCCATCGATACCGAGCAATACCGGATCAAGGCCGAGCCGTGGTACCGACCGGTCGGTAGCGAAGTCACCAGGTTTGAGGCGGCTTACGCTGCGCGCATGCCGGTGATGCTGAAGGGGCCGACCGGTTGCGGCAAGAGTCGCTTTGTGGAATACATGGCGTGGAAGCTCGGTCGGCCACTGATCACCGTGGCCTGCAACGAGGACATGACCGCCGCCGATCTGGTGGGGCGCTTTCTGCTGGATATCAACGGTACCCGTTGGCAGGACGGGCCGCTGACCACGGCGGCGCGTATTGGCGCGATCTGCTATCTGGATGAGGTGGTTGAAGCACGCCAGGACACCACCGTGGTGATTCACCCGCTGACCGACCATCGGCGGGTGATGCCGCTGGAAAAAAAGGGGGAGCTGGTCACCGCCGACCCTGGTTTTCATCTGGTGATTTCCTACAACCCGGGTTACCAGAGTCTGATGAAGGATCTCAAGCAATCGACCAAGCAGCGCTTTGGTGCGATGGATTTTGACTTTCCCGACGAGGCGATCGAAACCGAGGTGGTGGCCCATGAGTCCGGGGTGGAGCAGGGCGTTGCACGCAAGCTGGTGTCCATCGCCACGCGCTCGCGCAATCTCAAGGGTCATGGTCTGGACGAGGGTATCTCGACCCGCCTGCTGGTGTATGCCGGTCAGCTCATCGTGCGCGGCATCGCTCCGCGCGAAGCCGCAGAGATGGCGCTGGTGTGTCCGGTGACTGATGATCCGGACATGCGCGACACCCTGATGGCGGCGGTCGACACCTGCTTTGGCTGATCCCGCGAACCCACGAGGCTTGGTCGCCATGGAGTCCACACTCGACAAATATCGCGACGAGATAGTCGCCGCGCTGCCTCAGCTCGCGGCGTCGCTGGACGCGACGGAGGCTGAACTGGTGCGCAGCATCGGGGCGCGTGGCGCGCGTTCGGTGTTTGAGGGCGCGCTGGCGCTGATCCGCCTGGGGCGTGGCGCTGAGGCCCCAATGGCGTGGCTCAATCACGCGCCGGCGGTGGCCCGTGAATGCGGCGCCGAGGTGCTGGACGATGTGCTTGAGGCGGTCATGAAGCTGGCCTCGTTGACCTCCGGTGCAGTGATCGCCCTGGTGTGCACCACCCTGCCTACCGCCGCCGCCCGCTTGGGCGACCCGGAGCTGTTGCGCGGCTGGATGCGTCTGCTGCACCGGCTGACATCGCGTGCTCCACGCGGTTTGCGACCGATGCTGGGGGTGCTGGACGAGCTGTTCGGCAAGCTCACGCTGAGTGGCCTGGCACGCTGGGCAGACTTTGGCGCCGAGGCCTATCGGCGTGATCTGGCTGGACAGCAAGCGTATTTTGCGCTGGAAGCCGAAGACAGCAAGGCGGTGTTGCAGGCCGAGCGCAAGGGCACCCTGCTGATCGACAGCCAGCGTCGCATCAGTCTGTTTCTCCGGGCTTTCTGGGCACGCGACTTTTTCATTCGTCCGGCTGCCGCCGACGGCGACGCGGTGTGCCCCTTCATCGAGGCGGGGGCCATGCATCTGCCGGATGCGGTCGACGATCTGCCGGCGGTTTGTGGCGCCGAGCTGTATCGCGCCATGGCCGCGCACATGGCGGCGCACATCTGCTACACCCGTCGGACGCTGGCTGCGCAGGCCTTGTCGCCTGCACAGCGCTATCTGATCGGTCTGTTTGAGGATGCCCGGGTCGAGTTTTGCGCCATCCAGGATTTTCCCGGCCTGTTGAGAGCCTGGCGTGTACTGCATGGCGGTGTGACTTCGCACCATGAGCAGCATGCGGCACTGCCACTGTTGTCGTCGATGGCGCTGTCCTTGCTCGATTGGTCCGAGCGGGTGGGTGAACCGGACATCGACGCTCTGGTCGAACGCTTTCGTCAGCGGCTGCTTGCCAGCGCAGAGGAGGCTGCGGACAGCGCGATCAGCATAGAGGCCGGGCTGGCCTTGCATGAATGGCTGCAACATGGGCCAGGTGTGCCCAGTTTGCGCCTGCTTGAGGCGTTGGATATTCCCTACCGTGACGACAACCGGGCGCTGTGGCGTGAAGACTGCCTGGGCGACAGTGCCGACAGCGTGTGGCTGCCGGCCAGCGCAAAACAGCAGCGACGTCGGGTGTCGATGATGGAGTTCATCAACGAAATCGACACCGAAACCGCTGGCGAAGACGCGCAGGAAGTGTGGGTGCTGGATGGCGTGTTGTACGACGACGACGGCACCACCTGGAACGAACGGGAGGGCAAGGACCAGCCATCGGAGCCGGTGTACTATCCGGAGTGGGATTACCGCGTGCAGTTGTCGCGCCCGGGCTGGGCCTCAGTAATCGAGTATCGCCCGCGTCACGGTGATGCGGCCAGCACCGACCGGATTCTGGCCGAACACCGTCCGGTGGCCAATCGCATACGCCACCTGATCGACCGGCTGCGGCCGCAAGGCGTGATCCGCGAGCGCAAACTGGAAGATGGCGACGAGCTCGACCTGAATGCGGCGGTCGATGCCGTGGTTGCCTTGCGCGCCGGGCTGCAACCAGACACCCGCTTTACCATGCGCAACCGTATCCGTACTCGTGATCTGGCGGTGCTGATCCTGCTCGACCTGTCCGAATCGACCAATGAAAAGGTGCGTGGCAGCGACAAGACCGTGCTGGAATTGACCCGTGAGGCCTGCGTGCTGCTGTCTACCGCCATCGAGGGCATAGGCGACCGCTTTGCGGTACACGGTTTTTGCAGCGACGGCCGACATGACGTGCAATATCGCCGCTTCAAGGACTTCGACGAACGCCTGGGCGACGCGGTGTGGGCTCGGCTGGCCGGCATGCAGGGCGGCTTATCTACCCGCATGGGTGCGGCGATGCGTCATGCCGGGCACTACCTGCAGCGTCAGCCCTGCCGCCACAAGCTGCTACTGGTGATCACCGATGGTGAGCCGTCGGATATCGACGAACCCGATCCGCAAGCCCTGCGTGCGGACGCGCGCAAGGCGGTGGAGGCTTTGCGCAGCCAGGGCATTGACAGTTTCTGTCTGTCACTTGATCCCGAAGCCGACCGCTACGTCGAGCGAATCTTTGGCATCGGCCGCCATGTGGTGGTAGACAACGTGCAGCGACTGCCCGAACGGCTCCCCGGCCTGTTTGCCAGCCTGACGGTGTAAGGGCCTGACTCAGGGCAATGTGCGATACGACTCCACATAGGGGTTGCCCACAGCCTGGATTGCCTTGATGCGGTGATTTCGAACTCGCTCCCAGTCGTTCACCGGGTAGCGGTTGTTCCAAGCGTAATACAGGCGTTCTTCGCGCTTGCTCAGACGCAGGTCATAGGTGTCGCGCATGTACAGCATGGCCCGCGCGATCGCTCCCCGGGTGTCCTCCGGCGGTTCGGCGCGGCGCAGCCAGGCGCTGACCTTGATCTCGCATTGCCCGTAGCCTTGTCCGAAGAAATATACCGGACCCCACGGATGGTTGGAACGTTGGGCATTGACATGACCGACAGCGGGGTACAGGTTGTGCAGATCGTTGTGTGCGGTGACAAAACCGTCATCGACGCGCATGCAGCATTCGCGGCCGGGCACGGTGGCGCCAGCGCCGGTAAGGCACTGGTCGAAAAGTTCGGGTTGGCGCCAGCAGCGTCGGAAGTTGCCAAACTGCGACGCCGGATAAACGTGCTCGGCTTCGACTCGCAGTGCGCGGTTTTGCGTGATCAAGGCGCTCATGCCGCAACTGTATAGATTGACCCGATTGTCAGCATCAAACTGACAGCCGCAATAAAAGGTCTCCCGGCGATCAAAATACACCTGCTCGTAGAGCGCGCGGCGTGTCGCGCTCCACGTCTTGTGCGTGGTCGGAAGCACACCGCTCGGGGCGGGTTCGTGGCGGTAGCGCCAGGCATCCGGCAGCATGGGTTCAACCACAGCCTGCACCTCTCGCACGCCGTGGCGTATGTCGGCAGGCAGCCAGTCCAGCATCCATTGAGGCGCCTGAATGACCCCGACAAGTGACGCGAGTGCGATCGCGACGATCAGCGCGACCGACCGCCAACGTTGCCACAAACGGGTGGGGCTGAATTTGCGGGGCTTACGAACAGTGCGGCGCTTGGTGCGTGGCGGCATGCAGATAGCTGAAATGAGGCGGGGTCGGAGTATATCTGATCGTGGCTATGATCGACTTCCGTCATCAAGCCGGAGTCGCTGACTGGCCATACATGCAGGCCATCGTCGGCTCCCCAAATCTTGGATCGAGCCCGACCGTTACCTGGGCCCCAAAGTGCCCATGCCGTGGAGGGCATCGTTTGAGTCTGGTGTTGAGTCGCGCCCCCTTTTGCTGTCGATTTGCGGCTTCGTCGCAAAGTACGGTGACTTGCGATTGAATGCCAGCTTCCCTAAGCTGTCGGACTTGACCGGCACGCAAGCGCTTTGTCGGGCCAGATATTCACGACCACGGACCCAATTTCATGCGCAAGTACTTGATCAACGCATGTTTGCTGTTGATATTCATCAGCTTTTCCCTGTTCTCCTGGGCGCAGTCGCTGCCCATGCTTGAGCAGATTCAGTCTGGCAAGGCGCTTGTCGAGGCTGCGAGTGATCTGACCGAGGAGCAGCGCATGCGGCTACTCGAAACCTACGATCAGACACTCACCCGCTATCAGCAGTGGGAGCGCGTTCGCACCGAGACGGAAGAGCTTGAGAGGCTGCTTGGCAGTGTGGCAGAGCGCACGCAGACGCTGCGTGAGCAGTCGCAAGGCACCGAGATCGAAGCGCTGAGCTTGCCCGATGACATCGAGCTGAGCGAACTCGAGTTGATGATCAGTACCCGCGAGGGGCAGTTGGCGCAGGCTCGCGAGGTCTTGCGCACTGCAGAGGGCGAGTTAGCCCGACTGCTGGGTGGGGGCGCCAGCCTGAGTGAGGCTGTCGCCACCCGCACGGCAAGTCTTGAACAGGTCTTGCGCGATTTGACTGCCATACCTGCCGAAGCTGGAGACATTGCCACCCGCGCTCGCCTCGACAATCTGCTCGTGCGTAAGGTTTTCAACGAAGCAGACATTGCCTTGAAGCGTCTGCAGTTGGCCAATCAGCCTGCGCTGACTTCGCTTCAGCAGGCCTTACGCGACGCCAGTAACCGGCAGATTGCCTTGTTGCAGGCCGAACTGGAACAGTTGTTTGAGTTGGCACAATCGCTTCGAGAAGGTATTGCACGTGAAGCTGCTCAGCAGGCGGATCAACTCAGTGTCGATGCCCGGCGTCTGCCAGCCGAAATTGCCGCCTTGGCCGATGAAAACCGCGAATTGAGGGCTGAGCTTGCAAGACTGGTGCGCAGCGAGCAGGGCGTCAGTGAGTCCTTGCAACGTGCCCGGCAGGAGTTTCAGGACATCCGCTCCGACTTCGAGCGTATCCGCAACCGGGTTGAAGTGGTCGGACGCAGTGAGACTTTGGCCAAGGTGCTGCATGCCCGCCGAAGCTCATTGCCGTCCCTGCAGAGCTATCGGGTTGAGCAGCAACAGCTTGAAGGCCGGATTCGAGCGGCCATTGAGCGCCAGTTGAGTCTTGACGACTCGCTGGCCGTTCTGACAGTCCGCTCGGCCGAAGTCGAGCGTGCGCTTGCCGGTCTGGTGACCGGTCTGGATGCGTCCATGGGCGAACAGTTGCGCGCTGAGGCGATCAACCTGCTTGAAATCTATGGCCAATCACTCAACGAACTGCAACAGACCTACGCCCGCTATGTGGGCGCGCTGACCAACCTCGATATCGCGACCCGGGAGCGCTTTGATGTTGCCCGTCATTATGTCGATTATATTGAAGATCAACTGCTGTGGATGCCGAACACGAACATCGCATCGCTGCTGACGGTAGATCATCTTGACTGGACCATATGGTTGATCAATCCGCGCACCTGGTGGCCGACGCTGACCGGATGGATCGACTTTGCCAAAGGCAATGTGCTCAGCATTGTGCTGGTGCTGATGTTGTTCTACTTCCTGCGCCGCTTCAACGGCAGGGCAGTTGGGAAACTCAAACAGATTGACGAATCACTCAACCGGGTCAGAACCGATTTAGCCCGCAACACACTGACGGCAGCCTTGTTGGTGGCATTGAGAGTGTTGCCCGTGCCGCTCGCCTTGTTTCTGATCGGGCGTGCCATGCAGGGTTTCCTGGATCCCTTGTCAGTTGCCATTGGCGGAGGGCTGGTCAATTCGAGTCTGTTGTTGGGTTGTCTGATGTATCTGGCTCAACTGACACGCCCGAATGGTATCGGTCCCCGCCATTTACGCTGGTCGGTGCGTGTTTGCGCGGCCTTGCGCAAGCCTATACGTTGGCTAACCATCATTGTGGTAGGTGCTACTTTTCTGATCAGTTTGCTGGGTGCCAATGATGCACCCGCGGCGGTTCAGACAGTTGGGAGTATCGTCTTTGCGGTCATGATGGCTGGAGGTGTATTTCTGCTGAGACACTTGTTTGGTGAGAAGGGGGAGTTGCGCGCCTGCATCCGGGACGAGTTTGCCACTTCGTGGTCACATCAACTACATTTTCTGTGGTATCCGTTGAGTCTGTTGATTCCACTCTCGCTGGCTGTCGCTTCATTGGCTGGCTATTACTACACGGCCATGCAGTTCACCGCACGCATTGGCACGACGATAACTTTCATCTTCACGGTCTATCTGGTTGCCGGCATCATCTTGCGTTGGCTCTATGTCACCGAGCGCAGATTGCGTTTTCAGGATGCAGTGCGTCGCCGTGACGAACTACGTGCGCAACGTGCCAGCGAGGAGCAAGCCGAGCAAAAAGATCAGGAAGCCTCCGGCGATGTGATTGTCGTGGAAACTCCCGAGGTCAACTACGAGTCGCTGAGCGAGCAATCGCGACGCTTGATTCAAAGTGGCTTCTTGTTCGCAGTGCTGTTTGGCTCGTGGGCAATCTGGGCCAATCTGATTCCCGCGCTCGGCTTTCTCCAGGGTGCAGACCTGCCCTTCGAGACGACACGCTTGATTGACGGGGTGAGCACGGTGGTGCCGATTACTTTGGCTGACATCTTGGTCGGCTTGTTTATCGTGGTAGTCACCTTTCTTGCTGCGAAGAACCTGCCGGGCATTCTTGAACTCACCCTGCTGCAGCGTTTGCCGCTGGATTCCGGCGCGCGCTATGCCATCACCGCCTTGTCGCAGTATTTCATCGTCGGTGTCGGTTTGATCATTGCCGTGCAGACCATGGGTTTTCAGTGGAGCGGTCTGCAATGGTTGATCGCAGCGCTTGGCGTGGGGCTTGGCTTTGGTCTGCAGGAAATCGTGGCCAACTTTGTCAGCGGCATCATCCTGTTGTTTGAACGACCCATTCGGGTGGGTGACGTGGTCACAGTCGACAACACCACCGGCGTAGTCACCCGTATCCAGATACGCGCCACCACCATCACCAACTACGACAAGCAGGAGTTGGTGGTGCCGAACAAGGAGTTCATTACCGGCCGACTCATCAACTGGACCTTGAGCGACAAGCTCAACCGTATTCTGTTGCCGGTCGGGCTGGCCTATGGCGATGACGTTGACAAGGCCCTGGCCTTGATGCAGGAGGCTGCCGAAGAGATTCCAGATATTCTCACTGATCCAGGCCCACTGGTCAGCTTCGAGTCGTTTGGCAACGATGCGTTGATGCTCTATCTGCGTGCCTATCTGGGCAACATGGATAATCGCCTCGGCACCATTACCGCCTTGCATCGCAGTATCTACAACAAGTTCAATGCCGCTGGATTGTCAATTGCCTTCCCGCAACGTGATGTGCATCTGGATATCAAGCACCCGCTGGATATTCGCTGGAGCAAGGCCGAGTTGCCGAAAGCCGCGCAAGGAGAAACGTCTGCCTGAGCGTTTCGCATGTGATCTGTTGGTGTTGGTGGGCTCTGGCAACCGGTCGGACTTGACCTGCTGCGTCAGTGGGAGCAGCGCTCCATATCCGCCCGCTGTTGAGTTGCTTGGAACCACTATGCGCCTCAAGAGTTAACCAATCCGGCTCGGTTTTCGGAATTCGATTGCTACGATCGCTCAAGCCCGAGAGGCTTTCGGCTAGTGCCTCAAAGCCGTGAGAAACCGAGATAGCGTTCCAGAAAACGTGATTTTCCGGAGGTCAGAAAGCCGTCGTAGTCCCAGTTTTCTGCGAGCAACAAGTGGTGAAGCTCTGGCTGCATCACGTATACCCAGGCGTTGCACTGCCGACCGCTGGCCATTGTTACGACAATCGGCATGCGCTGATATTGCGACCCCTCAAACGCGTCAAGGCGAGCCAGCGCAGTGGCACTCAACTGCGAGTACAACACACCCTCCACGCAAGCGCCTGGAGCAGGTCGTATGCCTGGGTATTCCTCGCCCCGAACCGGATGGCGGGAGTAGTCGCGCAAGGTGGCCGACTGTCCCGCCACCGGGCTGCCGCCGCACACTGCGGTCATGATGTCATTGCACATCAGCGTGCCGTAGGTGAAACAGGCGTGACTTTGATCGATGCTCATGGTGTTTTCCAGAAAAAAAGCCCGGCATCACCGGGCTTTCTGGGGCTCAGGCCCAAATGCGTATTGTGGCTGCGCGCTGGGTTCAGCGCACGACCTGGGTCAACTCACCGGCTTTGTAGCGTGCCGCGAACTTGTCCAGCGAAACCGGGGTGATGCGGCTGGCCTGACCAGCGCAACCAAAGGACTCGAAGCGGGCCTTGCACACCAGCTTGGCGGCTTCGCGCGCCGGCTTGTTGTATTCGCGCGGGTCAAACTTGGACGGGTTTTCGAACAGGAATTTGCGAATCGCGCCGGTCATGGCGAGTCGGATGTCGGTGTCGATGTTGATCTTGCGCACGCCAAACTGAATGGCGGTCTGGATTTCTTCAACTGGCACGCCGTAGGTTTCCTTCATGTCGCCGCCATACTGACGAATGATTTCGAGCAACTCCTGCGGCACCGAGCTGGAACCATGCATGACCAGGTGAGTGTTGGGAAGGCGCGCGTGAATGGCCTTGATGCGTTCGATGGCAAGGATGTCGCCAGTGGGCTTGCGGGTGAACTTGTAGGCACCGTGACTGGTGCCGATGGCGATGGCCAGCGCGTCGCAGTCGGTCTGGCGCACGAAGTCGGCGGCCTGGTCCGGGTCGGTAAGCAGTTGCGAGTGGTCCAGCGTGCCCTCGGCGCCTATGCCGTCTTCTTCGCCGGCCTGGCCGGTTTCCAGCGAGCCAAGGCAACCGAGTTCGGCCTCGACCGTCACGCCGATGGCGTGCGAAAACTTGACGACTTCACGGCTGACCGCCACGTTGTACTCGTAATCGGAAGGTGTCTTGCCATCTTCGAGCAGCGAACCGTCCATCATGACGCTGGAAAAGCCTGAACGTATAGCGCCCATGCAGATGGCGGGCGATTGTCCGTGGTCCTGGTGCATGACGATGGGGATGTGTGGATAGGCTTCGATGGCTGCGTCAATGAGATGACGCAGGAAGGCTTCGCCAGCATATTTGCGCGCGCCAGCCGAGGCCTGCATGATCACCGGGCTGTCGGCTTCGGCAGCGGCTTCCATGATGGCCTGAACCTGTTCCAGGTTGTTGACGTTGAAGGCAGGCAGACCATAGCCATTTTCGGCGGCATGGTCTAACAGTTGGCGCATGGCAACAAGAGGCATTGTTGATCTCCAGGTGTGCCGCCGGGCGGCAGTGAGTGTTGGTTCAGATGTTTTCCAGCCAAGCGGTCAAGCAGTACGGCTGACGCAGCTCGGGATGATGTTTGCAATTGCAGGCTATCAGCCGACTATTTTAGCAGGCAGTCGACGGTTGTCTGCATGTTCATAGTTTTACGACGTTTAGTGATGACCTGCTTGGCGGGCACACAGCCTTGAACAAGGCGTTGGCATCAGAGCGGGTTGGCGGTATGGCTCGGCGGAGGGTGCTCGCCGACCTTGACGATTTTCAGCGTGTTGGTGCCTCCGCTGAAACCTATTGGTTCGCCTACCGTGAACACCAGCAGATCGCCGCGCTCCACCACACCCTGGTCGAGCAGCACCTGCTCGGCGTCCCATAGCAGTTGATCGCGGTCGTGGTGGGGCTGAGGCATGAGCAAAGGATAGACTTCGCGGAATAGGGTCATCTGGTCGCGTGCGCTGGGCTCGGGGGTGAGGGCGTAGATCGGCAGACCACCATTGACCCGGCTCATCCACAGCGCTGTTGATCCACTCTGGGTAAGGGCCGCGATGGCTTTTACCTTGAGGTGGTAGGCTGTCCAGATGGCCGCCATGGCAATCGACTGGTCAATCTGGGTGAACACGCGATTGAGGAAGTCGCGGTCCAGGGTGACTTCTGCCGATTTCTCGGCTTCGAGGCAGACGCGGCTCATGGCTTCCACCACCTCAACCGGGAATTGTCCGGCGGCAGTCTCGGCAGACAACATCACCGCGTCAGTGCCATCCAGCACCGCGTTGGCGACATCAGACACCTCGGCGCGGGTCGGAACCGGGTTGAGGATCATGGATTCCATCATCTGGGTGGCCGTGATGGTGAGCTTGTTGCGCTCTCTCGCCGCACGCAGCATGCGTTTTTGCAAAGCAGGCACGGCAGCGTCACCGACTTCGACGGCGAGATCGCCGCGTGCGACCATGATGCCGTCTGAGGCGTCGAGAATTTCCACAAGGTTGGCGACTGCCTCGGTGCGTTCGATCTTGGCGATGAGCAGCGCCTTGCCGCCAGCGGCACGCATCAACTGGCGTGCCATATACATGTCGGCGGCACTCTTTGGAAAGGACACCGCAAGAAAGTCCACGCCGATTTGGGCTGCGGTGCGGATGTCTTCCATGTCTTTGGCGGTGAGGGCCGGGGCCGACAGACCGCCACCCTGACGGTTGATGCCCTTGTTGTTGGACAGCGGCCCACCCACGCGAACCCGGGTGTGGATCTCGGTGCCGCGCACATGTGACACATCCAGCTTGATGCGACCATCGTCAAGCAATAGCACATCACCCGGTTTGACATCGCGGGTCAGATCCTTGTAGTCCAGCCCCACCCGGTTGTTGTCGCCCACTGCGCAGGTAGCGTCGAGGATGAAGGCTGCGCCATTCTCAAGCGTGATCTTTCCTTCGGCAAATTTGCCTATGCGTATCTTCGGTCCCTGGAGATCAGCCAGAATGCCAACGGGGCGTCTGGTGCGCATGGCAACATCTCTGACTTTCTCTGCGCGGGCGCTGTGGTCAGCGGCTGTACCATGTGAGAAATTCATCCGGACGACATCGACTCCGGCCTGCAGCATGCGCTCCAGCACTTCGGGAGTATTTGAGGCTGGACCAAGAGTGGCGACGATTTTGGTGTGACGTGGCATGAGAGGTACCGATAGCTATTAAGGTGAGCAGCAAATCAGCGCTGCGTGTCCTATTATGGAATGTCAGCGTGACATGGGGAAGAGCATGGACTGGGGTTTGGTGTTGATTTCCTTGGTTGGTGCCGTGTTTGTCTGGTATGTGCTTACCGCCTTGCGTTGGCTACTTGATGCTGCCCGGTGGCGTGTTGGTCGGGGCCAGCAACTGGCTGGACATCATGCGGTAACGATTGTGCCCGGCGAGGTGGCGTGTGAGCATTCGCGCAGGGTGGCACGCCGTCGGGTGCTGGCGGCAGAGGCACCGGGCTTACCTCTGCAGGCTTGCGATGCAAAGGAGTGTACCTGCATCTATCGTCATTTTGACGATCGTCGGGCTGCACAACGGCGCGCGCCTGTGCATGTCGGGGCGGTCAAGTCAAACCGTCGCATGCAGCAGCCGGGTCGGCGCTACGAGGACGGATTGGTGTCGGGTTGATGCCGGCAGCGCACATTGGCTGCCGGCTGCAGGCTGCTGTGGGTTTACTGCGCGAAGCGTGATTCAAGTGCGGCGATGGCGGGAAGCTTCTTGCCTTCCAGGAACTCCAGAAAGGCGCCGCCACCGGTCGAGATGTAGCCAACGTCTTCGGCGATGTGGAACTTGGCGATGGCCGCCAGGGTGTCGCCGCCGCCAGCAATCGAGAAGGCCTCGGAGTGTGCGATGGCCGAGGCCATCATCTTGGTGCCACCGGCAAACTGCGGAAGTTCAAACACCCCGACCGGACCGTTCCACACAATGGTGCCTGCGTGGGCGATGATGTCGGCCAGCTTGGCTGCCGTGCGGGGGCCGACGTCGAGAATGCGATCGTGCGGTCCGACTTCGTCCACCGGGATGCGGTTGGCACGCGCCAGCGCGGACACCTCGTCAGCCACGACCACATCCACCGGCAACGGCACTTCGGCGCCGCGTTCCTTCATCATGTCTATGATGATCTGCGCTTCCTTGACCAGTTCGGGTTCGGCCAGGGATTCTCCGATGCGTTTGCCCGAAGCCAGCAAAAAGGTGTTGGCGATGCCGCCGCCGACGATGAGCTGGTCCACCTTGTTGGCGAGTGACTTGAGAATGGTCAGCTTGGACGAGACCTTGGAGCCGCCGACGATTGCCACCAGCGGGCGTGCAGGGTTGTGCAGCGCCGTGGACAAAGCGTCGATCTCGGCGCCCATCAGGATGCCGGCGCAAGCGACTGGCGCAAACTGGGCGATACCGTGCGTGGTCGCTTCGGCGCGATGGGCGGTGCCGAAGGCGTCATTGACATAGACATCGCACAGTGCAGCCATTTTTTTGGCGAGTTCTTCGTTGTTTTTCTTCTCGCCCTTGTTGCAGCGGCAATTTTCCAGCAGCACGACTTCGCCGGCCTTGACGTCAACGCCGCCTTCCACCCAGTCCTGGATCAGCTTGACCGGGCGATGCAACAATTGGCCGAGTCTGACCGCGACCGGGGCCAGCGTGTCTTCCGGGCCGACTGCGCCTTCGGTGGGGCGGCCCAGATGTGAGGTCACCATGACGGCTGCGCCACGCTCAAGGCAGTACTGGATGGACGGCAACGAGGCCTTGATGCGTGTGTCTTCGGTGATGTTGCCAGCTTCGTCTTGCGGCACGTTGAGGTCGGCGCGGATGAACACGCGCTTGCCGGCGACGTCGAGATCGGTAAGTTTCTTGACTTGCATGTGATGTGATTTCCGGATGAAAAAAATGCCCTGCTGGGCAGGGCATGTTTGTCAGAAGGGATTACTTGGCTTCGGCCAGCACGCGTGCGGCATCGAGCATGCGGCAGGAGTAGCCCCACTCGTTGTCGTACCAGGCCAGTACCTTGACCAGATTGCCTTCCATGACGCGGGTCTGGGTGGCATCGAACACTGATGAGTGAGAGTCGTGGTTGAAGTCGCTGGACACCAGCGGGTCTTCGTTGACTGCCAGCACGCCCTTGAGCGCGCCGTTGGCAGCGTCCTTCATCAAGGCGTTGATCTCATCCTTGCTGGTGTTGCGGCCTGCGGTGAAGGTGAGGTCGACCAGCGACACGTTCATGGTCGGCACGCGCAGCGAAAAGCCGTCGAATCTGCCAGCCAGCGCCGGCAGCACCAGGCCGACGGCCTTGGCGGCCCCGGTCTTGGTGGGGATGATGTTCTGCGCACCGGCGCGGGCACGGCGCAGATCCTTGTGACGCACGTCTACCAGCACCTGGTCGTTGGTGTAGGCGTGGATGGTGGTCATCAGGCCTTTTTCGATGCCGATGGCGTCCTGCAACACCTTGGCGACCGGCGCCAGGCAGTTGGTGGTGCATGAGGCGTTGGACACGACCGTCATGTCTGCTGTGACGATGTCGTGGTTCACGCCATAGACGATGGTGGCGTCAACGTCGTCACCGCCAGGGGCGGAAATAAGAATCTTTTTTGCACCCTGGTCAAGGTGAACTTGCGCCTTGGCCTTGCTGGTGAAGGCACCGGTGCATTCGAGCAGGACGTCCACGCCAAGCTCGCCCCAGTTGATGTCCAGCGGGTTTTTGGTGGAGAAGAAGGGGATGCGATCACCGTCGATAATGAAGGCGCTGTCACCTTCGGTTTCGACCGAGAAGCCGAACCGGCCGTGGGTGGTGTCGTACTTGGTGAGATGGGCGTTGATGGTGATGTCGCCGGAGGCGTTGATCGCGACGACTTCAAATTGGTCGCGCAGACCCAGTTCGTAAATCGCACGCAGGGTGCAGCGACCGATGCGGCCGTATCCGTTGATCGCAACTTTAATTGCCATGCTTTCTTCTCCAGATGATTGCATTGAAAACCACAATGAGGCTGCCGGGGTGCCCAGACCCGGGATCAGCCGAGGACGCGCTCCACTTCGGCAGTAACGGCATCTGCGGTGATGCCGAAGTGGACGTATAGCTTGCCAGCCGGCGCGGATTCGCCAAAACTGTCGATTCCGATCACGCCGCCGTCGAGGCCTGTGTATTTGTACCAGCCGCTGGTGCAACCGGCCTCGACCGCGACGCGCGGCAGACCAGCCGGCAACACAGCCTGACGCCAGTCGGCGTCCTGCCGTTCGAACAAGTCGCAACAGGGCATGGACACCACACGAACCGGGATTCCCTTGTCGGCGAGCGCCTTTTGGGCGGCCAGCGCGATCTCGACTTCAGAGCCGGTGGCGATAATGGCAGCCCGGGCATTGTTGCCTTCGGCTTCGGACAGCACATAGCCACCGCGCCGGATGGCGGCAAGTTGCTCGGCGCTGCGCGACTGGAAGGGAAGGTTCTGGCGCGACAGCAGCAGGGCACTCGGACCATCATGGCGTTCGATACCGCAGGCCCAGGCCACGGCGGTTTCGCTGGTGTCGCATGGACGCCAGACATCGAGGTTTGGGATCAGCCGCAGGCTGGCTGCCTGTTCGATGGGTTGATGGGTTGGGCCATCTTCACCGAGGCCGATGGAGTCATGCGTGAACACGAACACCTGGCGCTGCTTCATCAGCGCGGCCATGCGGATGGCGTTACGGGCGTAGTCGCTGAAAATAAGGAAGGTGGCGGTGTAAGGGATCAGTCCGCCATGCAGCGTGATGCCGTTGGCAATGGCCACCATGCCGAATTCGCGGACCCCGTAATAGAGGTAGTTGCCACCGCTGTCGCGACTGACGCCGCGTGAGCCAGACCACAGGGTGAGGTTTGAGCCTGCGAGGTCTGCCGAACCGCCAATCAGTTCGGGCAAGGCTGGCGCAAAGGCTTCGATACTGTTCTGGCTGGCCTTGCGGGTGGCGATGTTTTCAGCTTTGGCAGTGACGCTAGTCAGCACGCTGTCGACATGGGCCGACCAGTTGGCAGGCAGGGCACCGCTGATGCGACGGTTGAACTCGGCTGCAAGTTCGGGGTGGGCTGCGGCGTAGGCGTCGAAGCGTTGTTGCCAGTCGGCTTGTGCGATGGCGCCAGCGTCACGGCGATCCCAGGCGCGCTGGATATCTTCGGGAATCTCAAAGGCGGGGTATGGCCAGCCTATGTATTCGCGGGTGGCAGCGATCTCGGCATCACCGAGCGGTGCGCCGTGAACGTCGTGGCTGTCCTGCTTGTTGGGTGAGCCTGCACCGATGATGGTCTTGCAGCAGATCAGGGTGGGCTGTGAGGTATTGGCGATGGCTGCTTGAATGGCGGCCTCGATAGCTGCCGAGTCGTGGCCCTGCACGTTTGGAATGACCTGCCAGCCGTAGGCTTCAAAGCGTTTCGGTGTGTCGTCGCTGAACCAGCCTTCGACGTGTCCGTCGATGGAGATGTTGTTGTCGTCGTAAAAGGCAATGAGTTTGCCGAGACCAAGTGTGCCAGCCAGCGAACAGGCTTCGTGCGAGATGCCTTCCATCAGGCAGCCGTCACCCAGAAAAACCCAGGTGCGGTGATCGACGATGGTGTGTCCGGGCCGGTTGAATGATTCGGCCAGCACCTTTTCGGCAATAGCCATGCCTACCGCGTTGGTCACGCCCTGGCCGAGCGGACCGGTGGTGGTTTCAACACCTGGCGTATAGCCGTATTCGGGGTGGCCTGGCGTTTTGCTGTGCAACTGGCGGAAGTTTTTGATGTCTTCGATGCTGACATCGTAGCCGGTGAGATGGAGCAGGGCATAGACGAGCATTGAGCCGTGACCGTTGGACATGACGAAGCGGTCGCGATCGGGCCATGTTGGGTCAGCAGGGTTGTGCTTGAGATGATGACGCCACAGCACTTCGGCGATTTCGGCCATGCCCATCGGGGCGCCCGGATGGCCGGATTTGGCTTTTTGCACGGCATCCATGGCCAGCGCACGGATGGCGCCAGTGTAAGGGGTGAATACGGGCGGGGTGATGTGGCGTGCGTTTGGCATGGTGTGCGAAGTATCAGCCTGATAAACGCGACATTATCGCCGAAAAGGCGCTGGCCGGGTAGTTCCGGGCAAGACTCTCATGCCAGCCGTCTGCGCTTTTCCATCAGTTTCCAGATCATCGGCGTGAGGATGAGTTGCATGGCGAGGTCGAGTTTGCCGCCCGGAATTACGATGGAGTTGGCGCGCGACATGAACGAATCGGTGATCATGTTGAGCAGATAGGGAAAATCGATGCCGCGTGGGTCGGCAAAACGAATGACCACCATGGACTCTGCGAGCGTGGGTACATCGCGGGCGATGAAAGGGTTGGAGGTGTCCACAACCGGGACGCGCTGAAAGTTCATGTGGGTGCGCGAAAACTGCGGCACGATGCAATGCACGTAGTCGTGCATGCGTCGCAGTATGGTGTCCTGCACAGCTTCAAGTGAGTAGCCGCGTTCTCTTGTGTCGCGGTGCAGTTTCTGAATCCATTCCAGATTAATCGTTGGTGCCACACCAATCAGCAGGTCGACATGTTGTGCGATGTTGACGGTGTCGCTGACAAAGCCACCGTGCAGACCTTCGTAGAACAGGCAGTCGGTGCCCACCGGGAGATCCTCCCATTCGGTGAAGGTGCCGAGCGGGAGATTCCAGCGCATGGCTTGTTCTTCGTTGTGGATGTAGTGTCGCTTGCGACCGACTGCGGACTCGCCATAACCACGGAACAGGGATTCGAGTTCTTCGAGCAGGTTGGCTTCCGGGCCAAAGTGACTGATGCCCTTGTCGCCACGAGTGTCGGTGTCTGCCACTACCTGTCGCATTTCATCACGCGTGTAGCGGTGAAAACTGTCGCCTTCGACAATGGCGGCATTGACGTTCTCGCGGTGAAAAATGGCTTCAAAAGTGTGTTTGACGGTGGTGGTGCCTGCGCCGGACGAGCCGGTGACTGCGATGACTGGGTGTTTGGCGGACATGTGTTTACGAGAACTTCATGAGTGGTCGTTTACCCACGACTGCCACTTGGTCAGCAGCGTGGGTGTGGCTGCTGCAATGACACCACGCTTGACCGCGGGGCCAGCCATCAGAGAGCCGCGATCAAGGGCGTTGGCGGCACCACCTGCTTCAGCGAGGATGAGTTGCCCTGCGGCGTAATCCCACAGCATTTGCCCGCCATGGAGGTATACATCGAGGCGACCGGCGGCAACAAAGCACCATTCCAGCGCGCTTGAGCCGAAGTTGCGCTGGGAATAATAGGGAGGGCGTACCGCCAACTCGTCTGCCAGGTGATTGGAAATACGTTTGAAGTCGATGCCGGCCACGGCGTCTTCAAGCCGGCTCGCGGGGGGACGAAGCGGCAGTGCGGTGCCGTTCAGGTAGGCGCCCGCCCCTTTGGCCGCGTAGAACGACTCGTCGGTGACCGGGTTGTAGACCACACCAAAGCGGGTTTCGTGGTTGACGATGTAGGCAATGGACACCGCAAAGAAGGGGATGCCGTTGGCGAAGTTGGTGGTGCCGTCGATTGGGTCTATGCACCACAAGCCGCTAAAGCCCTCCTGCCAGGTGCGGGCTTGCTCTTCGCGGGTCATTTCTTCTCCGAGAACCGGACCGGGAAGCAGCTTGGGGAGTTCGGTGACAAAGCGGCGTTGGGATTCGAGGTCGGCTTCGGTAAATAGTGAACCGTCGGCCTTGCGGTTGCGGACTGTATTGAGATATCGGGGCAGGATGACTTCGCGGGCGATTTCCCGGACTAGCGATTCGAGTGCCCGGGCGCGGGCGAGGCGATGTGCTGCTGTAGGCATGTCAGTTCTCCCGCCATTTGATTGAACAACCGATGCTGGCGATTTGTTCCAGCGGCCCGTGACCGGTTTCGGCGACAAGTTTCATGGCTTCAAAAAGCTCGCGACGTGCGTCTGGTGCAGCAGCGCTGCGACCTGATGCATCCAGTCGTCCGCGGTATTGCAGTTTCAGGTCGGCGTTGAAGCCGAAGAAGTCCGGCGTGCATACAGCCCCGAATGCCCGGGCGACTTGCTGGCTTTCGTCGAGTACATACGGAAACGGAAAGTTCAGCCTGGCGGCAATGTTGACCATGTTGTCCCAACTGTCCTCCTGATACTCCTTCGGGTCGTTGGCCATGATTGCGATGCTGGCCACCCCCAGCGCCTGCAACTCGCGGGTGTCGCGCAGCAGGCGATCGGTGATGGCCTTGACATAAGGGCAGTGATTGCAGATGAACATGACCAGCAGACCTTTGGGGCCGCAGGCTTCATTGAGGCTGTAGCGTTTACCGTCCACACCAGGAAGGTCGAAATCGGGTGCGGTCCAGCCGAAGTTGCAGATTGGGGTCGAGGTGGCAACCATGCACTGCTCCTTGTTTTGTGACTTTGACGTGCTTGTATGATAGCCCGGATAAGTGTCGCTTCGTGACACAAAGACCGCTTTGGCTTGTGACACAACCTAGGGTGAGTCAGAATCGCTGCATTATTAATGATCGCTGGAGACGGCATTCATGGGTTCGCCGCGTTTTTTTTGCGATGAGGTCAGGCTTGTGCCTGGCGAACTCAGGCTCCCCGAAGATGTGGCCCATCATGCTGTGAGGGTGCTCAGGCTCGCGGCGGGTGATAAGTTGGTACTGTTTGATGGGCAAGGCAATCAGGCTGAGGGCAGGCTGATCCGGCTGGGACAGGCCTGGGGAGCAGACATTTCCGGCGTGCGTGCCGTGTCTCGCGAGTCGCCGCTGAGGGTGGTGCTGGTTCAGGCGCTTGCCGCGGCCGACAAGATGGATTGGGTGATTCAAAAGGCGGTGGAGTTGGGCGTCAGCGCCATACAGCCGGTCAGCGCTGAACGCTCGGTGATTCGTTTGAGCGGCGAACGCGCGGCCAAGCGGGCGACGCACTGGCAACAGGTGGCGGTTGCGGCCTGCGAGCAGTGTGGTCGCAATACGGTGCCGATGCTGTTTCCGATAAGCTCGTTGGCTGACTATCTCAGTCAGCCCGCAACAGCGGTGAAACGTTTTGTACTTGATCCGGTTGGCGGTGTCGGTGTTCGTTCGCTACCACGGCCAGAAGGTGAATTGTTCGTGCATCTATTGATTGGTCCGGAAGGGGGGTGGAGTGAGCGTGAACTGACGCTGTGCCGGTCTGCGCAATCCACCGGTCTGACGCTCGGGCCACGTGTGCTGAGGACTGAGACCGCAGGTTTGGCCGTCATTGCGGCCATGCAAGCCTTGTGGGGCGATTTCTGAATCAGCCGCGATCCCGGTTAAGTCTTCACCTCACAAAAACAGGAGTTCGCATGTTCGAATCCGCTGAAATTGGTCATTCCATCGACAAAGCGACTTTTGATGAAACCGTCCCCGGATTGCGGGCAGATTTGCTGGATGCGCAGTTCGATTTGCATGAGAAGCGCTCATTTTCGGTCGTGGTCGTGATCAACGGTGTTGATGCGGCTGGCAAGGGCGAAACCATCAACTTGCTCAACGAGTGGATGGACCCAAGGCATATCGAAGCCTGGGCCTTTGATTTGCCGAGCAGCGAAGAGCTGGAGCGGCCCGCAATGTGGCGCTTCTGGCGTGCGCTGCCGTCACGGGGGAAGATCGGACTGCTTTTCGGAAACTGGTATCACGAACCGCTGAAAGGTCTGGTCAGTGGTCGGATTGATGACTCAGCCTTCGAGCAGCGCATGGGGCAGATCAACCGCTTCGAGCGCATGCTCGCGCATGAGGGTGTGGTGTTGATCAAGTTGTGGTTTCACCTCGGCAAAAAGCAACAAAAGGCCAGGCTTGAGTCTCTTGAGCGCAATCCCAAGACCCGCTGGCGGGTGACCAAGCGGGATTGGGCCTTTTACAAGCAATACGATTGTTATCGCAGTGCGGCCGAGCGGGTATTGCGCCGGACCAGCACCGGTGAGGCTCCGTGGGTGGTGGTGGACGGCTCCGACGAGCGATATCGGGCGATGTTCGTCGGACAGACCCTGCTCAACGCGCTGCGTCATCGGCTGGACCTGGAGGCACACCATTTTCAACAGCGAAACGAAGCGCCAGCCCTTTACCCGCCCTTGGATGGGCGCAACTATCTGAATACGCTTGAGCTTGATCAGGCTTTGGGCAAAAAGGCCTACTCCGAACTGCTCGAAGTTCTTCAGGGCCGTTTGGCGTTGTTGACGCGTGAAAAAGGTTTTCGCGAGCGCTCGGTGGTGTTGATCTTCGAGGGCAACGACGCAGCAGGAAAAGGCGGGGCGATAAGACGTGTGACTGCGGCCATGGATATCCGGCTATACCGCATCATCCCGATCGGCGCTCCCTCCGATGAGGAACTTGCGCACCCCTATCTGTGGCGTTTCTGGCGTCAGGTGCCCCGTCATGGCCGGGTGGCGATCTTTGACCGGTCATGGTACGGGCGGGTGCTGGTGGAGCGCGTGGAGGGGTTTTGCAGCGAAGCGGACTGGTCGCGCGCCTACTCCGAGATCAACGACTTTGAGGACAATCTGGTGGCCTCGGGTGCTGTGGTGATCAAGTTCTGGCTGGCGGTGAGCAAGGATGAACAATTGAGGCGATTTCAGGCGCGCGAAGCGATGCCTCACAAGCGCTTCAAGATCACCGACGAGGATTGGCGAAACCGTGAAAAATGGGGTGAGTACGAGCGTGCGGTTTGCGACATGATTGACCGCACCAGCACCGAGATTGCGCCCTGGACAGTGGTTGAGGCGGACAACAAGCGTCATGCCAGAATCAAGGTTCTGCAGACAATCTGTGAAAGGATTGAAAACGCCTTGGGTCGTTGATTTGGCTGAAAGCAGAAGAGATTCCATTGTGTTAATGGTTTTTGTCACATGCAAGCACCATGTGTCTTCGACACGCTGCGGTCTGCCGCTGGTTTTGAGCATCGCGTGGGCGTAGCACCCTGCTAGAATGTGCGGCGCAATAAATGCGCTATCTCAAGCCGCGCTGGCTGAGGTCGGGTAGTACCGGACCTTGAGAAGCCCGGCGGTTCACCGTAAGTACATGAGTCAGATGATGCAGCTAGCCGATTCCGCAACCGCCGAGCAGTTTGTAGCCTGGGTCCGA
This sequence comes from Azoarcus sp., assembly GCA_036734105.1. Classification (GTDB taxonomy): domain Bacteria; phylum Pseudomonadota; class Gammaproteobacteria; order Burkholderiales; family Rhodocyclaceae; genus Azoarcus_F. Next base: position 55,696 of record DAIMZH010000015.1, read on the forward strand.
GGTGCCGCGCCCTATGTTCATGCTTTTCGTGGCAAGACCTTTGTCATCGGATTTGGCGGCGAAGTTGCCTGTGGCGATAGGGCGGAGCGCTTGGCTTACGACTGCAATCTGCTGGCAGCGCTGGGTATACGACTTGTGCTGGTGCATGGTGCTCGCCCGCAGATCGAGGCAGAAATGCAGCGTCGTGGCCTGGAACCCATCTACCACAACGGATTGCGCGTGACCGATGCTGCCGCCATGGAGTGCGTGAAGGCCGCCATGGCGGTGACGCGGCTTGAGTTGGAAGCACGCTTGTCGCAGGGGCTGCCGAATACCCCGATGGCTGGCAGCTACATGCGTGTGACTGGCGGCAATTTCATCACCGCGCGTCCTGTCGGCGTGGTGGATGGTGTGGATTACCAATACACCGGAGCGGTCAGAAAGATCATCGCCGAAGAGATTCAGGCCGATCTCGATCAGCAGAATGTGGTGCTGGTGTCGCCTGTGGGCGTATCTCCGGCTGGCGAGATATTCAATCTCAGTGTCGAGGAGGTGGCCGAGACCGTTGCCGTGGCGCTCAATGCCGAGAAGCTGGTTTTTTTGTGCGATGCCCCCGGTTTGCTGAATTCGGATGGCGAATTGATTGATTCAGTGACTGCCGATGAGGCCGAACGTCGCCTGACGATTGGCGAAGGACTGACCGAGGACTTGCACCTGTATTTGCCTGGTGCCATTCGAGCGGTGCGTCGCGGGGTGGCCCGGGCACACCTGATCGACCACGACAAGGACGGTGGTTTGCTGCTTGAATTCTTCACTCACGCAGGAGTTGGCACCATCGTGTCGCGCGACCCCTTGTTTCGCATGCGCGACGCCAACGTGGAGGACGTCGCGGCACTGGTGGCCTTGATTACGCCACTTGAGCAGGATGGTTCGCTGGTGCGGCGTGGGCGCGAATTGCTGGAGCAGGAGATCGATCGCTTCACATTGGTCGAGCATGACGGGGTGCTGGTCGGCTGTGCGGCACTCTATCCGTTTACCGATGCCAAGGCAGCCGAACTTGCCTGTCTGGCGGTGTCCTATGACTATCGGCGTGCTGGTCTGGGTGACCAGTTGTTGCGACGCATAGAGCAGCGTGCTCGGGCGCAGGGGTTCAGGCACTTGTTCGTGCTGACCACCCGCACTGCCCACTGGTTTCGCGAACGTGGTTTTGTGGAAAGCGGCCCGGAAGCCTTGCCGCCCGAGAAACGAGAGCTGTATAGCTACCAGCGGCGCTCAAAGGTTTTCGTCAAGGTGTTGTGACATGATGCTGACCTCTGTGCAGGTGCGAAAGCGAATGCGGTTTGGTCACGGAGCAGCATGGATGCACGGGTCTTTGCAGATGCGTGGTCAGGCCGTGGTGGCTTGCCTCGCGTTGGTGGCAACCTTTGTAGCCGGGACGGTTGTGGTCGGGGTGGCAAGCTTGTCCGACAGCATGTTGCTTTCGATGCTGCCCGTAACTGCTCTTGCCTTGCTTGCTGCCGGGCTGACTCATGGCGTCATTCGTCGTACCCATCAACGTCAGCAGGATGCAGATCAGCATGCCGATAGACAACTCGGACGCCTTGAGCGTGAATTGCCACTCTTCGAACCACGTAAGGGTGGTGAGGCTGATGGCAATACGCCTGGGCGTCTGGACGAACTGGTTCGACGCGCCGATCTGGTGCGGCGCATTGCCGAAGGTACTCACGGCCTGGAAATCATCATGCGTCCAGATGAGTCGGCCGTGTGGGTCAGCCTGTCTGTCGAAGACCTGTGTGGCGTGACTACCGAGCAATGTCTGCAGGCGGATTCAGTGCTGGACTTGATCGCTCTGGAGTCGGATCGCGGGTATTGTCGTCAAGTCCTCAAACGACAGCTTGAACGTAACGATAGGGTGCCAGAGTCGTTCGAACTTCGCGTCTTCGGCAAAAAAGACAACACGCCGTTGTGGATGACTTGTCAGGTCACCACATTTTTGTCGCGGGATGAAGACTGTTTACTGCGTTTTTCAGCGCAGGAGATTCAAGAGCAAAAGGAGGCCGAACAACGTCTTCTGGATACGGTTTCTGCCTTGCATCGCTCTCGTGCCTTGAGTGAGCTCTATCTTTCGCGCAGCACTGATGAGCGCCTTCGGCTAACTGCCTTACTTGATACCATCCGGCTCGGCATTCTGTTTTTTGATCGTGATCACCGAGTGTTGTATGCCAATAAAGCGATTCAGGCAATGTGCGGCTTCATTGCGGATGAGAGCCTGATTGGAATGCGTGATGTTGTCATTCAGAGCCGCGTGGCGCCCTTGCTTGAGTTGCCGCATATTTATCTTGAACACGTTGATGCTGTGCTGTCAGGCAGGGATGACGGCAAGGGCGCCGAGCTCAGATTCAAGGATGGCCGGATAGTGACTGAGCAGAGTGTTGTTGTCGGCGAGCCTGGCGGTAGACGGATTGGGCGTATGTGGGTGTACGAAGACGTGACCGAGCAACGGCGTGTTGCCGAACGATTGGTGGAACTGGCTGAGCGTGATCCTCTGACGAAGCTGCTCAATCGGCGTCGGTTCCACGATGATCTGGCCTTGATGCTGGCGGATGCGGTGCGATCTGCGCGGCCAGTGGCGCTCATTGCGTTTGATCTTGATGGTTTCAAGCCGGTAAATGATGTGTATGGACATCAGGCTGGCGATAAGGTCTTGGTCGGTGTCGCAGGTGCAGTAGGCGGGACGATCCGACGGAACGAGTCCTTATACCGGATGGGTGGAGATGAATTCGCGGTGCTGGTCAGGGATGCCGATACTGGCGATGTACTGGAGCTTGCGGCACGAATCGTCTCAACAGTCAGTGAAACGGATTTTTGCCTTGGCCCTCATCCGGTGTCGCTTTCGGCCAGCGTAGGCATTGCCTTTTATCCAGATCATGCCACCGACGAGGAGGGGCTGATTGCTGCCGCAGATATGGCAATGTATGCGGCCAAGCAGAACGGGCGCAATCAGTTTGTATTGGCAGCATGTGGTAGTTCGTAATCCGGTAAAATGCCTGATTGCCAATCATTGAACTCAAATAGCAGAGAGGATTAGAGAATGGCCAGAATGATCGACTGTATCAAGCTGGGGCGTGAAGCCGAAGGGCTGGATTTTCCGCCAGTGCCCGGCGAACTGGGTAAACGCATTTTTGCAAGCGTCTCCAAGGAGGCTTGGCAGCAGTGGGTCAAGTATCAGACCATGCTGATAAATGAAAACCGACTGAACCTGATGGATGCGCGTGCTCGAAAGTATTTGTCCGAGCAGATGGAGAAGCACTTTTTTGGTGACGGAGCAGATCAAGTTGGTGGCTACGTGCCACCTGCGCAGTAAGGACCTGCAAGGCACCAATGCAACAAAAGACAAGCCCGGTGCAAACCGGGCTTGTCTTTTTCACGTCAGGTGTTTCGTGCTGGCTGTGATCGCTTGTAAAGTTGTTGCAATCGACAGGCGGCCATCAGCCTGATCATCCAGGCTGAGTCACGGTAGCATCACTTGGCGATTTTTTCTTCTACCTGCTCGGGCGTATCGTGACGGACGTCGCGCCCCTTGACCAGATACACCACCTGCTCAGCGATGTTGGTAGCATGATCACCGACCCGTTCGATTGATTTGGCAATGAACAACACGTCGAGTGCATGAGTGATGAGACGTGGATCTTCCATCATGAAGGTTGCCAACTGGCGAACGATGCCTTTGAAAATGGCATCTACTTCTTTGTCCTTCCGAAGAATTTCCACAGTTGCGTCGACGTCACGCCTTACATAGGCATCAAGAGCGCTACGCAACATGGACACTGCGATGGCCGAGACGTATTGCAATTCGACCTTGGGTACAAACCTGGAGTCGCTCTCTATGATGGGGCGGGCAGCCTTGACAATCTTCTTGGCCTCATCGCCTACGCGCTCCAGATCAGACACCAGTTGGCGAACACTCATCAACTGACGCAAATCGATAGCGGTTGGCGCGTGGCGCGCGATCATATGTATCGACATTTCGTCGATCGCCACCTCCTCGCGATTGACAGATTTCTCGGTGCGCAATACGTCCTCAACCAGGTCGAGGTCATTGTTGCTCATCGCGTACATAGCGCGTTCCACCTGCTCGCAGACTACCTCACCAAGCATAAGCACGCGTTTTTCAAGGGTTTCAAGTTCCGTGTCGAAGTGCGAGTAGGTGTGCTTGTTCATGGCCATGAGCGGGTTGATCCGGGAAGACAAACGATAACAGTGGAGTGTGAAGTTTTTATTGCAATGCTGCGTATCAAGATGTTGCGAGCGACTGGCGCTTGACCCCTTCAGGGGTGGCGAGCAGCAGAACGTCTGCTCCCCGGTGCGCAAACAGCCCGTTTGTCACCACGCCAACCATCTGGTTGATAGAGGTTTCCAGCGTTCTCGGCTCGTCAATGCGCAGTCCATGGACATCGAGAATGAGATTGCCGTTATCGGTGACGAAACCTTCGCGCAGCATCGGTCGACCACCGAGTTTTTCAAGCTGCCTTGCCACGTAAGCCCTCGCCAGCGGCAGGACTTCTACTGGCAGGGGAAAGCTCCCAAGGCAATCAACCTGTTTGCTGGCGTCGCAAATGCACACAAACTGATGTGCTACTGCGGCTACGATCTTTTCGCGGGTCAGCGCACCGCCACCGCCCTTGATCATGGAGAAACTGGCGTCAATCTCATCAGCTCCGTCTACATAGACAGGCAACTCGACCACATCGTTCAGATCAAGCAAGGGGATGCCCAGCGCGCTCAATCTTTCGCTGCTTGCTTCGGAGCTGGAGACTGCGCCCGCAATACGCTCGCGTATAGTCGCCAGTCCGTCGATGAAGTGATTGACTGTAGAGCCGGTGCCAACCCCGATCACCGCTCCCTCGGGTATGTATTCGAGCGCGGCTAGTGCGGCAGCTTTCTTGAGTTCGTCCTGGTTCATGGCAGTCCTTCAAGTGAGTTTGCAGTGTATTGGGTCTGGCTTAAATCAGGCCGTCGAAGGGTTGTACCAGCACTTGTTGCCCGACTTCAACGTCAGCGCGTGCCTCGTCCAGTACCACAAAGCAATTCGCGTCAGACATGGACTTGAGAATTCCGGAACCTTGCGCGCCAGTGAGTGTGACCCGCCGCCCATCCGCATCGGATTCCAGTTTTCCGCGAAGAAACTCACGACGGCCGGGCCTTTTCTTGATGGCGGTGTGGCAGATGGCCGGGATCAGCATGGGCTCGGGCAACGGGTCCAGACCGGCCAGCTTCAGCAAAGCGTCTCGCACAAACTGATAAAAGGTGACCATCACCGCTACCGGATTGCCGGGCAGGCCGAACATCCACGCCTTGCCGATACGACCGAAGGCCATCGGGCGACCAGGCTTGATGGCGAGCTTCCAGAACTCGACCTGACCGAGGCGATTTACCAATTCCTTGATGAAATCGGCTTCGCCAACGGAAACCCCTCCGCTGGTGAGGATGACATCCGCTGACTCTGAGGCCTCCCGAAACGCCCGCTCCAGGCTTTGAGGATTGTCCGGAATTACGCCCATGTCTATCAGGTCACAGTCGAGCCTTCGCAAGGCGCCATGCAAAGTGTAGCGATTGCTGTCATAGACCTGTCCAGGGCCAAGTGGTCGGCCAATGCTGGCGATTTCGTCTCCGGTAGAAAAAAAAGCGACACGCAGTCGGCGCTTGACGGCGACCTCGGCGATACCCATGGACGCCATCAGGCCCAACTCAGCCGGACCGCAGCGGCGACCCGCTGCCACCGCAACGCCGCCCAGGGCGAGGTCTTCACCTGCGCGACGCAGGTGCTGACCCTTTCGCGTTCCGGGTGCAATGACGACGAGCTCATCCTCGGTGCGGGCCTCCTCCTGCGGCACAATGGTGTCGGCGCCGCGAGGGATGGTGGCACCGGTCATGATGCGGATGGCTTGACCTGCACCGGCCATGCCGCTGAATGGCTTGCCGGCAAACGCGGTGCCCACCACCTTGAGCCGGTTTTCGGCTTCGCTGGTCAGGTCTTCATATCGCACAGCGTATCCGTCCATCGCCGAGTTGTCATGGGCGGGCACGTTGAAAGGCGCAATGACATCTTCAGCCAGGATACGATCGAGTGCATCGCGAATCGACACCTGCTCCCAGCCTTGCACCGGAACAAGCTGACCAAAGATCAAGGCCTGAGCTTCTGCGACGGTCAGCATGGAGCGAGCAATCGGTGTCTGAGGGCTATTCGGTGGTTGGGTCATACGGTGTCCTGAAAGGCTGTTTGCTGTATCAGCCTGGATTATAGCCCCGCGTATGGTGTGCGAAGTGACGGGACGTTAGACTCCAGGCTTGTTCCATTACTGCTTTTTTCCGACATGACCGAACTGGATATCCGTGCGAAGGCGAGCGTGCATTCGCTTGCGCGTGATGCGTTGATGCTGAATGATCCGGATGCCAAGTGTGCTGCGGTGAGGGGTTTGCGTGCAGCTTGGGAGGCAGGCGAATGCCTGGCATGCTTGGGCGCTGATGACCCGACTCCAGTGCTGGCGCCCGGGAGGCCGCAGCGTCCACAGTTGGTTGACCCGCAGGCAGTGGCTTTTCGCGGGCCTGGCACGCCTGAGGGACACGCCGCGCTTTTGCATGCGATTGCGCACATTGAGTTCAATGCCATCAATCTCGCCTTGGACTGCGTCATGCGTTTCAGGACTTTTCCGGCAAGTTTTCATGCAGCTTGGGTTGGTGTGGCTGACGAAGAGGCCATGCACTTCGGGCTTGTCAGAGCGCGTTTGCGGGCGCTGGGATTCGACTATGGCGACTTTCCGGCTCACAACGGCTTGTGGGAGATGGCTTGCCGAACCGCACATGATCCACTGATGCGCATGGCGCTGGTGCCTCGGGTGCTCGAAGCCAGAGGGCTTGACGCAACTCCGCCAATCATGGCAAAGCTGCGACGCGTCGGTGATACCGAGAGTGTGGCAGTGCTAGAAATCATTCTTCGCGACGAGGTTGCTCATGTTGCGTTAGGTGATGAATGGTTTCGGAGGTTGTGCGTCCAAGGTGGTTTTGAGCCAGAGCAAAAATACCTTGAACTGATCGAGTACTTTAATGCTCCGTGGCCGCAACCGCCGCTGAATGTGGCTGCGCGACTGGAGGCTGGGTTCACGATAGCTGAGTTGGAGCAGTTCGAGCACTTGGCACAGCAGAGACGGAAACAAAAAAACAAGGGGCGCTGAAGCACCCCCGGTTTTTCAGCAGGGTCGGTTCCGTCAGGCTTTCCGCCCTGGAACTGACTCCGACCGATCAGCGCAGGCCAGCGGCGTAGTCAGCCACGGCACGCATTTCGGCTTCGGTCATTTTCAGCGCGATGTCACGCATCATTTCGTTGGCGTCGTTGGCACGCTTGAGTTCGTGGAAGGCCTTCAACTGGGATACGGTGTATTCGGCAAACTGACCGGCGATGCGCGGATATTCGGCTGGCAGTCCAGCACCGGCCGGTCCGTGGCAGGCTGCACAGGCCGGAACACCCTTGGAGGCAATGCCAGCGCGCCAGATCAACTGACCGCGTTCGATGGTGTCGAGGTTGCGTGCGGCCTCGGGTTTGAGTTCCTGGGCGGCGTAATAGGCAGCCAGCGCACGCTTGGTGGCGTCATCCGGGATCATCACGATCATGCCGTTCATGATGGCGTTCTCGCGAGCAGGCGGATTGCCGTCAATGGAGCTGTAATCGCGCATTTGCTTGTAAAGATACTCGGGTATCTGCCCAGCAAGCTTGGGGTTTTCCGCAAGAGCGCTGTTTCCGTCTACGCCGTGACAGGCTGCGCATACGGTTTCGGCGATCTGTTTGGCGTTTGCCTCAGCGGAGGCGTGGGCCTGGAAGCTGCCAGCGAGCAGCAGCGAAAGCAACAGGGAACGCTTGATCATGGTGTCCTCGGAAAAGCCGTGAGCGGTTGTCTCAAACTTGATATTCTATAACAACACGCGCCTTTTGCGCGACGCGAACTAGGTTTTTCACCTGGTTTTCCGCTTATCTGCCCGGTTTCTTCATGCCTATCTTTCGCAACGCACAATTCGAAATCTCCATCGCACAGACCAAAGGCCTGCCTCCTCCCAGCGGTTCGGAGATTGCTTTTGCAGGACGCTCAAACGCAGGGAAGTCAAGTGCTATCAACACTTTAGCGGGTCATACACGACTTGCCTATGTTTCCAAAACACCTGGTCGAACCCAGCTCATCAACTTCTTCAGACTCAATTGTGGCGCAGCCTTGGTGGACTTGCCTGGCTATGGTTACGCCAAGGTGCCAGAAGCGGTACGAAAGCAGTGGCAAGGCTTGCTGGAGCGATATCTGAGTGCTCGCGAGAATCTGATTGGCCTTGTGCTCATCATGGACAGTCGCCATCCACTGACGCCGCTCGACTGGCAGATGATTGGATGGTTTGCACCAAGTGGCAGACCGATTCATGTCCTGTTGACCAAAAGTGACAAGCTGTCGCGCAATCAAGCGGCTGCTACCAAGGCATTGGTTCAACGAGAATTGAGCGAGTTGGCCGGTCAGGTGACGGTGCAACTGTTTTCAAGTCTGAAGAAGACCGGGGTGGAGGAGGCAGAGCAGGTGGTGGCGGGCTGGCTTGGGTTGGCTGGGGTGGTTGACACGACTGACAAAAAAGAATGACCCCGGATCTCCAGGGGGAGGCGGTCCGGGGTCGAACGCCTTGCTGTCAAGGCACCCGCTCAGGGAGGGAAAGCGGGGGACGGAACGAACCGTCCATTCATTGAGAGTGGTCAAGGCCGATTTTGTTCCATGAATGTCACACTGTGCGCTGTTTAATCCTTGCAAAACCCGGCTTTCACCGACTGCTAATCGACTCCGGCAACACAAGTGCTTGCGCGTGTTGCCTCGCCGCCGATACGCTTGCTTCCTGCAAGCAGATCGCGTTTGCGCGCTGACTTGGTGTGTCAGTGCGACATCAATCTTTGTTCAGGAGAACCCATGAAACCTTTCGCTGCTTTTCCCGCCGTGCGGATGCGCAGAATGCGTCGCGACGACTTTTCGCGGCGGCTGATGCGCGAAACACATTTGTGTGCAGATGACCTGATCTATCCGGTCTTTGTGCTTGATGGCGAGCGTCGGACCGAAACAGTAGCTTCCATGCCGGGTGTTGAGCGAGTATCTCTTGATCGCTTGCTGCCTGTGGCTGAGGAGGCCTTGGCTTTGGGTGTGCCAGCCTTGGCGTTGTTCCCTGTGATTGACGCCTCAGGCAAGACGGCGGGAGCGGAGGAGGCCTGGAACCCGGAGGGTCTGGTGCCTCGCGTGGTGTCCGAGCTCAAGCGGCGTTTTCCCGAGCTTGGCATCATTACGGACGTCGCGCTGGACCCCT
>DAIMZH010000016.1:0-57664 GCA_036734105.1 Azoarcus sp.
GTGGTGACGTCGGCGCAAAGCCACGCGTTTCGGCATGGCTGATTTTTTTCACAATAACCTGATCTTCAGACGAGTCTTCAAGCTTTGTGCCGAACTTGCACAAGCAGCAGGGTGGTAGATGCGCTAGGTTGTGAGGGGTGCCGTTCCCAGTAAATGTTGCGCCCCTTTTGCAGTGATTGCCGGGGCGGGTTGTTTATCAGCTTGCGTCTGTCAGATCCGAGAGCAGTAGCGATTGCGCCGAGCGTTTGACGCCGCGTGTGTTTTTCTTGCGGTAGCGTCCGTTGGACAGCATCTCCCAGGCGTGGGTGTTGTCGGCGAGGTAGGCGCGCAGGCCTTCGCGAATGACGCGACGCTTGAGGCGCGGGTCGAGCACCGGGAAGGCGACTTCGACGCGTCTGAAGAAGTTGCGGTCCATCCAGTCGGCGCTGGATAGATAAAGCTTTTCTTCGCCGTCTGCATAAAAGTAGAAGATGCGGTGATGTTCCAGAAAACGCCCGACAATGGAGCGCACGCGGATGTTTTCGGACAGGCCCTTGACGCCGGGCTTGAGGGCGCAGGGGCCACGGATGATGAGGTCGATGCTGACGCCGGCCTGGGATGCGGCATACAGGGCTTCGATGGTTTCCGGTTCCAGCAAGGCGTTCATTTTGGTCATGATGCGGCTCTTGCGACCGGCTCTGGCCGCTTCGGCTTCGGCGTTGATGGCTTCGACAACCTTGGGTTGAAGGCTGAACGGGGCTTGCCACAGGTGTTTGAGCTCGCAGGCGGTGCCCAAGCCGGTGATTTGCTTGAAGAGTTCGGCGACATCCAGGCCGATCTCTTCGTTGCAGGTGAGCAGACCAAAGTCGGTGTAAAAGCGTGTGGTGCGCGGGTGATAGTTGCCGGTGCCCAGGTGCACATAGCGACGCAGGCCGCCTTCTTCGCGGCGCACCAGCATCAACAGTTTGGCGTGGGTTTTGTAGCCGAACACGCCGTAGACGACGTGTGCGCCAACTTGTTCCAGCCGACTGGCGAGCGCGATGTTGGCTTCTTCGTCAAAACGGGCCATGAGTTCCAGCACTACGGTGACTTCCTTGCCTTTTTGCGCGGCACGGGCGAGGTGTTCCATCAACACCGAGTCGGTGCCGGTGCGGTATACCGTCATCTTGATGGCTAGCACTTGCGGGTCGTCCGCGGCCGACCTCAGCAACTGGATGATGGGGTTGAAGCTCTGGAATGGGTGATGCAGCAGGATGTCCTGCTTGCGAATGGCGTCAAACACGTCACGCTTTTTGTCCAGCAATTTGGGAACGCTGGGCAGAAAGGGGGGAAAGCTCAGGTCGGGGCGTGCTACCCAGTCTGGCACCTGCATGAGCCGCACCAGATTGACAATGCCAGGTGTTTTGTAGAGATCGCTGCGGCCCAGCTTGAAGTGTTGCAGCAGAAAGGATTCCATTTGCTCCGAGCAGGTGTCGGCCACTTCGAGGCGCACCGCGTCGCCAAAATGCCGTTGCTGCAGTTCGCCCTTGAGCGAGGCGCGCAAATCCTTGACCTCTTCTTCGTCTACAAACAGGTCGGAGTTGCGGGTGACCCGGAACTGGTAGCAATCCAGCACCTGCATGCCAGGAAAAAGCTCGTTCACGTGGGCATGCATGATTGAGGACAGAAACACGAAGCTGTATTCGTGGTCGCTGATGTTTTTGGGCAGACGGATGACGCGGGGCAGGGCGCGCGGGGCTTGCACGATGGCCACGCCGGAGTCGCGCCCAAAGGCATCGCGCCCATCCAGTGCTACGGCAAAGTTCAGGCTCTTGTTCAGTATGCGCGGGAAAGGGTGGGCGGGGTCCAGGCCGATGGGGGTGAGCACCGGGCTGACCTCGCGGATGAAGTAATCACGAATCCAGGCGGTTTGTTCATCGGTCCATAGTGAGCGACGAACAAAGCTGACGCCTTCGGCCTCCAGGGCAGGCAGGATTTCGTCGTTGAGCAGGGCGTATTGCTCGGCAATGATGGAGTGCACTTCTTCGCTGACGCGAGCAAGCAGTTCGGTGGGGGCGATGCCGTCGGAGTTGACGTTGCGGTTGCCGAGGCGGATCTGCTCCTTGATGCCGGAAACGCGAATCTCGAAAAACTCATCCAGGTTGCTGGACACAATGCACAGAAAGCGCAGGCGCTCAAGCAACGGAACGCGCTTATCTTCAGCTTGAGCCAACACTCGTCGTTGAAACTGGAGTAGTGACAGTTCACGGTTGATGAAGTGCTCGGCGGGGTAAGCGTGCTTGTCAGTGATGGGTTTCATCGTGTTATCCGAAGCTGATCCACGTTTGATTGTAATCCAGTAATGTTACACAAGCGCGTGCACGCGTGCTTGTGTCGCAGTGCAGCGTAAATGGTTTTCGCGCTCGGGTCGGGTGTTAGAATCCGGACATCACAGCTTGCCGAGAGGCTACATGAAGCATGAATTGATTGCCGCGATCGATCTCGGATCGAACAGTTTCCGGCTACAGGTCGGCAGAGTGGTCAATGACCAGATCTACCCGCTGGATGGACTCAAGGAATCGGTCCGTCTCGCCGCAGGACTGTCGCCAGACAAATATCTTGACATGGAGTCCCAGCAAAGGGCGCTGTCGGCCTTGCGCCGTTTCAACGAAAGACTCAGGGGTTTTGCACCGGAAGCCGTGCGAGCAGTGGGAACCAATGCCTTGCGCATGGCCAAGAATGCGCCTGAGTTTTTGATTCAGGCCGAGGCTGCGCTTGGACACCCTATCGAGGTGATCGCCGGGCGTGAAGAGGCCCGGCTCATCTATGTAGGGGTGGCGCACACCTTGCCCGACCCTCACAAGCAGCAGCTTGTGGTTGATATTGGCGGGGGGTCAACCGAGTTTGTGATCGGCAAGAGCTTTGAGCCCTTGATGCTTGAGTCACTTTACATGGGTTGTGTCAGCTACAGCTTGCGCTTTTTCCCGGATGGGATAATCGACAAAGGCAAACTCCGCGATGCCGAGCTGGCAGCGAGGCGGGAGCTGCAAAGTATTGCGAGGCCATATCGCAAGGTCGGATGGGAGCTTGCGGTGGGCTCAAGCGGCTCCGCCAAGTCGCTCTATGACGTGATGCAGCAAAACGGCTTGGCGGACGGTGCCATCACCGCCGAAGGTCTTGCCGAATTGCGCGAGCGACTGCTGCGGGCCGGGCGGCTCGATTGCGTTGAGCTGGCCGGTTTGAAGGAAGATCGCAGGCCGGTTTTGTTTGGTGGTTTTGCCATCATGGCGGCCGTGTTTCAGGAGCTTGGTGTGCAGGAGATGGTCTTCTCTGAAGGAGCACTGCGGCTCGGGGTACTTTACGATCTGATTGGGCGTTATCATCATCACGACTTGCGCGATGCCACCATTTCGGCCTTCCAGGTCCGCTATCAGGTGGATCGTGATCAGGCTCAAGCGATCAGTGACACGGCTTGCCAACTGCTCGCTCAGCTTGACCCGGAGACGCTTGACCCGGAAAACCCGGATTTGCGCTTTCTGACCTGGGCCGCCTTGATGCATGAGATCGGTGTTTCGGTTGCGCACTCCAGCTATCACAAACACAGCGCTTATATCCTTGCCAACGCCGACATGCCCGGGTTTTCTCGGATGGATCAGGGCAGACTCGCCCGCATTGTGCTTGCCCACCGTGGAAAGCTCCAGAGAGTAGGCGAGTTTGCACCGTCTAGCGCCGACTGGAACCTCATCGTGTGCTTGCGACTGGCCTTCATTCTGCACCGTGCCCGCGACGGTCGGGGCTTGTTGCCGATTTCCATTGAGCCCACTCCGGGTGGCTTCGCGGTGACGCTACCGGATGGTTGGCTCGATGACCATCCGCTCACTGCCAGCGCACTGGAAGAGGAGCAGCGTCAGTGGTTGTCGGTGGGCAGTGGCCTGGCATTACGTTCGAAACTGGAACCTGAATAGTGTCGTCGGCATTTGATGGCGGCGAGCCGACTGTGCGTATCGAAGGCCCAACGGTTCGTCTTTCCGGAGACTGGACGCTGCGTGCGCTGTCGCCCAGGATTGCCACCATTCGTCGCCAACTTGCTGCAAGCAGCAAGTACTCGGCGTGGAGTCTCAATGACGTCTCACGGTTGGACAGCTTCACCGCCGCCATGCTCTGGCGGGTCTGGGGAAAGCGCTGGCCGGACAACATAGAACTGCGTGACGCGCACCGTTCGGCCATCGAAGCCGTGATACCGCATGTTGTCGCCAGTCTGCCGACACCGCCTCGCGCTGGTTTGAGCGGCTTGATCCTCCTCATCGGTCAGGTTTTTTTCGTCTTGTTGTCGCACCTTGGTGATTTGGTCCGGTTGATGGGCCAGTTGCTTCTCGATGTCTTCCATCTTGTGCGCTATCCGGGTGATACGCCAATCAGGGAGATATCGGCGGGTGTTTACAAGATGGGTGTCAAGGCCATGCCTGTGGCAGCCCTGGTGGGTTTTCTGATTGGCGTGGTTTTGTCTTATCTGTCTGCCCTGCAGCTCAAGGCGTTTGGCGCCGACGTATTCATTGTAAATATTCTGGGCCTGGGTATCATTCGTGAACTTGGCCCGGTGTTGGTTTCCATTCTCGTGGCAGGTCGTTCGGGTTCGGCCATGACCGCCCAGCTTGGCGTAATGCGGGTTACAGAGGAGGTGGATGCGCTGTCCGCCATGGGAATATCGCGCACCTTGCGACTGGTATTGCCCAAGGTTTTGTCACTGACGCTGGTCATGCCCTTGCTGGTGTTATGGACCTCGGGGCTGGCCTTGTTGGGGGGTATGCTCGCTGCCTGGGTGCAGCTTGATCTGTCACCGCTGTTCTTCATGGAGGCCTTGCCAAACGCGGTTCCGCTTGCCAACCTCTACATCGGTTTTCTGAAGGGGGCGCTGTTTGGCTTGTTGATCGCGTTGATCGCCTGCCATTTCGGATTGCGCGTCAAACCGAACACCGAAAGCCTGTCGGCCAACACCACTGCTTCTGTGGTTACCGCCATCACCATGGTGATTCTGGCTGATGCGGTGCTGGCGATTGCCACGCGTTCGATAGGGGTGCCGATATGAGCTCTGCTCCAGTCGTCAATCTCACCGATATCGGAACCCGATTTGGTAGCACCGTCATTCATGAAGGCCTCAACATGGCGGTCTTGCAAGGGCACATGGTGTCGCTAGTCGGTGGCTCGGGCAGTGGCAAAACCACCTTACTCAGGCACATCATAGGACTGACACGTCCTTATACCGGTACTGTCGAGTTGTTTGGCGAGGTCTTGCTGTCAGGATCGGCGCTTGTCCAGCGCGCACGTCGCCGTCGGTTTGGCGTACTGTTTCAGCAGGGCGCCTTGTTTTCTGCGCTCAATGTTGCAGAGAACATCGCCTTTCCGCTGCGCGAACTCGGCGTGGCAACGCGCGATGAGGTGAATTCCATGGTGGCGCAAAAGATGGCTATGGTCGAACTTGAACCTCACCATGCAGTGTTGATGCCAGCCGAACTGTCGGGTGGGATGATCAAGCGTGTCGCACTGGCCCGTGCGCTGATTCTGGAGCCTGAACTGTTGTTGCTTGATGAGCCCACCGCTGGTCTTGACCCTGACCGAAGCGCCTTGTTTGTCGCCTTGATCAAGTCGCTTCACAAGCAATTGTCGCTGACGGTCATCTTTGTCACACACGATATAGACAGCCTGGCTGCACTGTCTACGCATGTTGCGGTGCTCGCCGAGCGTCGCATCGTCCAATACGGCACGCTAGCCGAGACGATAGCTTTCAAGCATCCGTTCGTTGAACGTTTTTTTGGCGGTGAGCAAGGACGTCGTGCGCTTTCCCGTCATTCTGGAGATTGATCGATGGAAAACCGGGCCCATGCCCTCATAGCGGGCATTTTCCTGTTGTTGCTGGGCGCCGCCGCCGCCTTCTCGGTGTGGTGGTTCTCCGATCAACGAGAAGACATGACCACTTATCACCTTATCAGCACTGGCAGCGTCACCGGGCTTAATCCGCAGGCGCAGGTGCGATTCAGAGGCATCTCTGCCGGCAAGGTTGAGAGTATCGCCATCGACCCGGAAGACGTCCGACACATCATCGTCACCATCGCGATCCGATCGGACCTCCCGGTCACACACGGCACTCATGCCTCGCTCGGCTATCAAGGCGTCACCGGATTGGCTTTCGTGCAGTTGGATGACCGTGGCGCCGATCCGCGCCCACTGGTGTCCATTGATGGCAATCCCCCCAGACTGGTGCTGGAGTCAGGTCTGCTGGAGCAACTCAGCGATGTTGCGCTTGAAGCTGCAAAACGCTTTCGCCAAGTGTCAGACAGTGTCGGGCAGTTTTTTGGTCCGGAAAACATCGGTCGTTTTCAGGCGGTGATGGCCAAACTTGAAAGTGCCTCTGAGGGGCTGGACAAGACACTCAGCATTGCGCCGGAGGCTATCGCCGATCTGCGCAGAATGTTGAGCGAAGAGAACGCAGCGCATCTCGCTTCGCTGCTGTCCCGTCTTGATGACCTGAGCGGCGAGATGGGGCCGCTGGCCGATGATGCGCGTACCGTGATGACGCGCATGGACACCGTGCTGGCCAATCTGGACGCCCTCGCGCAAACAACCGGCGACCGCCTGATAGACACCACCCTGCCAAAAATCAATGACTTGCTGGTAGAGCTGACGGACACTGCAGCACGCGCTGGTAGACTGATCGATGAGGTTGATGCCGCGCCACAGATGCTTATAACCGGGCGAAGCGAACGCAAGCCTGGCCCGGGCGAAAAAGGTTTTGAACCCTGATGACGACTCAAGCCATGTCATTCTTTACAAATCCCATCTGTGGCAAGCTGAGGTCCATTCTTGCCGCCGTCAGTGTCCTGGTGTTGACAGGCTGTGCCGGAATTGTCACACCGCCACCAAACTTCACCCTTTACGACCTAGATAGCAATGGCGATCCCGTCCGTTTCAGCAGCGCCATCATCCCACACAGCGTGGACGTGAAAGCACCATCCTGGCTCAACAACGCGGCAATGCAATACCGTCTGGACTATCTCCAGCCATCGAGTCGCGCTGTGTATGGGCAAAGCAGATGGGTGGCGCACCCGCAAGAGTTGATACAGCGTAGCCTGTCATCGGCCTTGCTGAGTGCCGACCAGCCTGTCTCGTCCTGTCGGCTGCGTCTCGATCTGGATGAGTTCATTCAACGCTTCCCTTTGCCGGATGGCAGTCAATCCGAACTGATTGTCAGAGCAAGCCTGTTGTCACCCCGTGACGAGGCTGTGCTGTCACGCCAAAGGTTTGCGATACGCATTCCAACGCCCTCGGCAGATGCTGCCGGGGGTGTTATCGCGCATCGCGACGGGGTGCGTGCATTGGCTCAATCGTTGGCAGATTGGTTGGACGGACTTGACGGCGTGTCAGCGTCCGGTTTGAATGTGGCAGATATCTGTCGGCACTGACCGTGTTGCAAGCGTGTGTGAGCAGGCCGCAGAGCGTGCGCAAGCGTTGGAAAGGTTTTTGAAGAACAGCTATACAATGGCGCTGTGCTTCAGTTGACAAGATTACAAAAACCGGAAGGAGACAACCCATGGCGAACACTTCGCCTTACGACAACGGACTTGAACGCAACCCGGCCAACTATGTCCCACTGACCCCGCTCACCTTCATCACCAGAAGCGCTGGCGTCTACCCGGATCGGGTCGCGGTGATTCACGGCAAGCGCCGTCTTACCTGGAGCGACTGTTACCAGCGCAGCCGTCGTCTTGCTTCGGCGCTGCGCCAGCAAGGTGTGGGTAAGGGCGACACAGTCGCGGTGGTGCTCAACAACACGCCGGAAATGTTCGAGTGCCATTTTGGCGTACCTGGCAGCGGCGCGGTGCTGAACACCATCAACACGCGACTGGATGCCGAGGCGGTAGCTTTTATTCTCAACCACGGCGAGGCGCGAGTGCTCATCACCGACCGCGAATACTCGCGCATGGTGAGCAAGGCGCTGCAACTGGCAGATCGTGGCGACATGCTGATCATCGATGTCGATGACCCGGAATACGATGGTCCGGGCGAGCGGCTTGGCTCAATCGACTATGAAGCATTCATTGCGCAGGGCTCGGCGTCGTCGGACTTCATTCAGCCAGCCGATGAATGGGACGCCATCTCGCTCAATTACACCTCTGGCACTACCGGCAATCCCAAGGGCGTGGTCTATCATCATCGCGGCGCCTATCTCAATGCCATGTCCAACATTGTGTCTTGGGGTATGCCTCCGCACGCGGTCTATCTGTGGACCTTGCCGATGTTCCATTGCAACGGCTGGTGCTTTCCCTGGACCATGGCAGCCAATGCCGGAGTCAATGTGTGCCTGCGTCGGGTGGAGGCGCGGCTCATCTTCGATCAGATCCGCGAGCACGAAGTGACCCATTATTGTGGTGCGCCCATTGTGCACTCCATGCTGGCCAGCGCGCCAGAAAGCTGGCGCGAGGGCATACAGCACAAGGTCAATGGGCTGGTTGCTGCGGCCCCGCCACCGGCCTCAGTGATCGAGAGCATGGCCAGGATCGGTTTCAATATCACCCATGTTTACGGGTTGACCGAGACCTACGGGCCGGCGGCGGTGTGCGCAAAACACGACGAATGGGTCAGTCTGCCGTTGGCTGACCAGGTGACCTTGAATGGCCGACAGGGTGTGCGCTACCATGCCCAGGAGGCCATCAGCGTGATGAACCCGGACACCATGGAGCCAGTGCCGACAGATGGTGAAACCATGGGCGAGATCATGTTCCGGGGCAACCTGGTGATGAAGGGTTACCTGAAAAACGACAAGGCCACCGAAGAGTCCTTCCGGGGTGGCTGGTATCACACCGGTGATCTGGCCGTGATGCAGGCTGATGGCTATGTCAAGATCAAGGACAGATCAAAGGACATCATCATTTCAGGTGGCGAGAACATCTCGTCGATCGAGGTTGAGGACGCTTTGTACAAACACCCTGCGGTGCTCGCTGCTGCGGTGGTGGCTGCCCCTGACGACAAATGGGGCGAGGTGCCGTGTGCCTTTGTTGAACTGCGCGAAGGGGCGGAGGTGAGCGCCGACATGCTGATTGCCCACTGCCGTGAACATCTGGCCCGTTACAAGATTCCCAAACGTGTCGTGTTTACCACCTTGCCCAAAACATCGACAGGCAAAATCCAGAAGTTTGTGCTGCGCGAGCAGGCGCGTTCAACTTCAGCAATACAATGAGGACTGGCACCATGACCGATAAAACTTCCATGAGCACGGAACCCTTTGTGCTGCGTAGCCAGCAAGAGGGCGTGGTCACGCTCACGCTGAATCGCCCGGCGGCCTTCAATGCCCTGTCACGCGGCATGCTCGAATGCCTGATTGGCGAGATCGACGCCATTGCCGCCGATGACTCGGTCAGGGTTGTAATTCTGGCTGGAGCAGGCAAGGCCTTTTGCGCGGGGCACGACCTGAAGGAGATGCGCAGCAATCACAGTCTCGCGTTTCAGCAAGACTTGTTCCGGCTATGCGGCAGCTTCATGATGAAGCTTACCCGCATGCCACAACCGGTGATTGCGCGGATTCATGGCATTGCCACTGCCGCGGGTTGCCAACTGGTTTCAATGTGTGACCTCGCGGTGGCGGCCGATGTCGCCCGGTTTGCGGTGTCCGGCATCAATGTTGGCTTGTTCTGCGCCACCCCAGGTGTCGGATTGTCGCGCAACATGGGGCGCAAGGAGGCCTTCGAGATGCTGGTCACTGGCGACTTCATCGACGCCCATGAAGCGCGTCAACGGGGGTTGATCAACCGCGTGGTCAGCAGCGAGGAGCTGGATCACGAGGTTCAGACCCTTGCGAAGGCCATTTGCGCCAAGTCTCCCGTGGCCATCCGGATGGGCAAGCAGATGTTCTACCAGCAGCTTGAGATGGGGCTGGACGCAGCGTATCAGTTGGCTTCGGAAACCATGGCGTGCAACATGATGACCGATGATGCTGCTGAGGGAATCGACGCCTTCATGCAAAAACGCAAACCGCAGTGGCAGGGGCGTTGAGGCAGGGTCGGCATGCTTGTCGACACCCATATTCACCTAGATGCCGCGGAGTTCGATGACGACCGCGACTTGTTGCTGACCGCCGCGCGGAAAGCAGGCGTTTCGCGATTTGTGGTTCCGGGGGTGAGCTGCGCAGGGTTTGCCGGCTTGCGCGAACTGGCTGGTCGTCATGCTGACGTCCGGCTCGCCTTCGGCATTCATCCCCTGTACGTCGCGACAGCGCAAGCGGATGACATCGAGCAAGTTGAGGCCACCTTGCTGCAGGGGGGGGCGCTGGCCGTCGGTGAGATCGGTCTGGATGGCTTTGTTGGCTCCCCGTCGCTGGCTGAGCAGGAGCCCTGGTTCGTCGCACAACTCAGGCTCGCGAAACGCTTCGGGCTGCCAGTGTTGCTGCATGTCAGGCGTGCTGTCGATCAGGTGCTCAAAAACCTGCGGCGCGTTGAGGTGCCGGGTGGTATCGCTCACGCTTTCAATGGCAGTGAACAACAGGCACGTCAGTTCATCGATATGGGTTTCAAGCTTGGCTTTGGTGGCGCGATGACGTATTCCGGATCAACACGCATTCGTCACTTGGCCGCTAGCTTGCCGCTGGAGAGTCTGGTTCTGGAGACCGATGCACCGGACATATCGCCGCAGTGGGCTGCTGGCGGGCGAAACGAGCCGGTCAACCTGGCACGCTTTGCCACTGTGCTGGCACAACTTCGCAATGACAGTCTCGAAAACATTTGCTCGCAGACCAGCCGCAATGCGCAAGTCGTGCTGCCTGGCCTATGAATCTGCAGAACCGGGCATAGGGCGTGTGTTTGTGCTGCGTGCGATAAGCTCGGCGATATCGCGCTTGAGACGCGACACGTCCGAGTCGAAACGCTCCGGGTTCATCAGCGACACCCCGAAGACGTAGGCGTACAACAACATGCAGCGACTTGAGGCTTCGTCCATGGACACACCACAAGCCAGAAACAGATCGCGAGCACAGCGCAGGCGGATGTCGTCCACTTCAGCGACTACCTCGGCGGCCTCGGTGTCGCGTCTGGCCCAGTCACGGACAGCCAACTCGATGAGCATGCCACGGCGGCTGCGACCGGCGCTATAGACGTCGATGATGTGGTGTATCTGCTCGGCCTCATGGCCGACCTCGGCGCGCGTCTGCTTGATGATGTCGCGTATACGGCCATCCTTCCAGACCTGTAGAACACCGATCAGCAAGTCACGTCTGTCCTGAAAATGCCAGTAAAAACTGCCCTTGGTCACCTTGAGGCGCTTGGCCAGTACCTCGACTCGCAAACCGCTGATCCCTTCGTCCGCGAGCACGTCCATGGCGCCATCGATCCAGGCGTCACGATCCAGTTGGACACGGGTTTTGTTAGTTGTTTTTTCCATACGCTACAGTATTGACGAAAACGTCTCCATACGCTACCGTACGCGCCCATACCGATACGTATGGAACACAGGTATTCATGTTTTCTTGGTACTCAGATCACTCATCGAGTGCCATAATCATCCATTAACTCAAACAAACAGAACTGCAAAAAAGAGGAGCGCGGCTTTGAAGATACTTGTCCCAGTCAAACGCGTCGTTGATTACAACGTCAAGGTGCGTGTCAAGAGCGACGGCAGTGGTGTCGATATTGCCAACGTCAAAATGTCTATGAACCCGTTCGATGAAATCGCTGTGGAAGAGGCGGTTCGTTTGAAGGAGGCGGGTGTGGCAACAGAGGTGGTAGCGGTTTCCTGCGGGGTGACGCAATGTCAGGAAACGCTCCGTGCGGCCATGGCCATCGGGGCCGACCGCGGCATTCTGGTGCAATCGGACGAAGAACTCCAGCCGCTGGCTGTTGCCAAGCTGTTGAAGGCCTTGTGCGACAAGGAACAGCCCCATGCGGTCATCTGCGGCAAGCAGGCCATAGACGACGACTCAAACCAGACCGGCCAGATGCTTGCCGCGCTGATGGGCTGGCCACAGGCCACTTTTGCATCAAAGGTGGCGCTTGCCGATGGCGTCGCCAAGGTGACGCGTGAAATCGACGGTGGTCTCGAAACCCTGGAGATTCGCCTGCCTGCAGTCGTCACCACCGACTTGCGTCTTAATGAGCCGCGCTATGCCACCCTGCCCAACATCATGAAGGCCAAGAAAAAGCCCATTGATACCTTGACCCCGGCAGAACTGGGAGTGGACATCACCCCCCGCCTGAAAACCCTCAAGGTTACCGAGCCGCCAAAGCGCAGTGCTGGCGAGCGGGTTGCAGACGTGGCGCAGTTGGTCGACAAACTCAAGAACGTGGCAAAGGTGATCTGACATGAGCATTCTCGTTATCGCAGAACACGACAATCAGAGCCTCAAGAGCTCTACCCTCAACACCATCACGGCTGCAGCAGCCATAGGCGGTGAAATCGATGTGCTGGTGGCTGGACAGGCTTGCGGTGCGGTGGCCGAAGCATGCGCCAGCGTGGCAGGCGTGAGCCGGGTGAAGGTGGCCGAAGCCACTCACTATGCTGATCAGTCAGCCGAAAACATTGCTGCGCTGGTGGTGGCTCAGGCCGCTGCCTACAGCCATGTGCTTGCGTCAGCAACCACCTTTGGCAAGAACTTCATGCCGCGCGTGGCTGCCCTGCTTGATGTGGCACAGATCAGCGAGATCGTCGCGGTCGAATCAGCCGATACCTTTGTTCGTCCGATCTACGCCGGCAATGCACTGGCGACGGTGCAAAGCAGTGACAGCGTCAAGGTCATCACGGTACGCGGCACGGCATTTGAATCGGCGGAGCAGGGTGGGGCAGCCACCATAGAGGCCATCGCCCCGGACGCCGATCTTGGGCTGTCCAGGCTGGACGGACGCGAATTGACCAAATCCGAGCGGCCAGAGCTGGCGGGTGCGCGCATCATTGTTTCTGGCGGGCGTGGCCTGGGCAGCGGTGAGAACTATCACACCCTGCTCGAACCGTTGGCTGACCAACTTGGTGCGGCGCTGGGCGCCTCGCGGGCGGCAGTCGATGCCGGTTATGTACCAAATGACTACCAGGTTGGCCAGACCGGCAAGATCGTGGCACCCGACCTGTACATAGCCATCGGCATCTCCGGTGCCATTCAGCACCTCGCAGGCATGAAGGATTCCAAGATCATTGTTGCAATCAACAAGGATCCGGAGGCGCCGATATTTCAGGTGGCAGACTATGGTCTGGTAGCAGACCTCTTCCAGGTTGTGCCGGAACTGACTGCTGCAGTAGGCTGATAGGGGCGACCACGCCACATGAATCTTCCCGCCGAGCTTTTCTCCACCGGGTGGCACTGGATGGCTGCCTTGATCAGTTTGCTGGCAATTGCTCACCTGATTCATTCGGTCAACTGGAAAGCTCTGGCGGGCAGTGCGCGTTTCAACCTGCTGTTTGGCTTCGCGGTTTCACTGACCGTGGCGTGGAGCTTGAAAGCCGGCGTGCTTCCCGGCCTCAATCTGCACTTGTTGGGCGCCATGGCGGCTACGCTTGCGCTTGGGCCGCGACTTGCCATTGTGGCACTGGCGCTGGCGCTTACCGGCATTACACTGAACGGTGAACTGGACTTTGCCAGTTGGCCGGTCAACTTCGTGCTCATGTGCCTGTGTCCGGTGCTGTTCGCGCAGAGCTTCACGCGCATCACTGAACGATTCCTGCCTGCGCACTTCTTTGTATTCATATTTGTTGTGGCTTTCTTCGGTTCTGCGCTCACCATCGTGGCTAGTGGCGTGCTTGCATCCGCCACTCTGGCTGTGGCGGGAGCCTACAGCACCGAATTGCTGATGTCTGATTATCTACCGTATTTCATCCTGATCGGCTTTTCCGAAGCCTGGATCAGCGGTGCTGTGATTACGCTGCTGGTTGTTTACAAGCCGGAGTGGGTTGCAGCATTCGATGATCGAAAATATCTGCTCGGCAAATAACCGGGCCTCACAAAACTTTTTTGGAGCAATATCCATGAGCGCATATACCGCACCGCTTCGCGACATGCACTTTGTCATGAACGAACTGGCAGGTCTTGCAGAGGTTCAACAACTTCCTGGGTGCGATGAAGTGTCATCGGACCTGGTTGAGGCAATTCTTGACGAAGCCAACAAATTTGCCAGCAACGTGCTGGCACCGCTCAATTGGATAGGTGACCAGGAAGGCGCCAAATGGACTGACGGCAACGTCACGACCGCCCCCGGTTGGAAGGATGCCTACACCCAGTTCTCCGAATCTGGCTGGACCGCTTTGGCATGTGACCCGGAGTATGGCGGTCAGGGTTTGCCCAAGTTGCTGTCAACCGCAGTCATGGAAATGTGGAAGTCGGCCAACATGGCCTTTTCTTTGTGTCCGATGCTGACCTATGGTGCCATTGAGGCGCTGATGCTGCGCGGTACTGACGAGCAAAAGGCCATGTATTTGCCCAAGATGATCAGCGGCGAATGGACCGGGACAATGAACTTGACCGAGCCGCAAGCGGGTTCCGATCTCGCTGCGGTGCGTAGCCGGGCCGAACCGCAAGGCGATGGCACATATCGCGTTTTTGGCCAGAAAATTTTCATCACTTATGGTGATCACGACCTGACAGACAACATTGTGCATCTGGTATTGGCCCGCTTGCCGGACGCACCAGAAGGCGTAAAAGGCATCTCGTTGTTTGTCGTACCAAAATTTCTGGTCAACGCCGACGGCACGCCTGGCACGCGTAATGATGTGCATTGTGTGTCCATAGAACACAAATTGGGCATTCACGCGTCGCCCACTTGTGTGCTGGCTTTTGGCGATAATGGTGGTGCGATCGGTACCCTGATCGGCGAACCCAATCGCGGTCTTGAGTACATGTTCATCATGATGAACGAAGCCCGGTTTGCGGTCGGCATGGAAGGCCTGGCGCTGTCCGAGCGCGCTTATCAACACGCGCTTCAGTATGCCCGCGATCGTGTTCAGGGCGCTGAGATGGGGGTCAGGGGAGGGGACAAAGTGGCGATCATTCGCCATCCTGATGTCCGCCGCATGCTGATGTCGATGAAGTCCCAGATCGAAGCCATGCGTGCGCTGGCCTATGTGGTTGGTGCTGCCACCGACAAGGCACACATGCACCCGGACGCCGATGAGCGCGTTCGCGCTCAGGCCTTTGTTGATCTGATGATTCCAGTGGTTAAGGGCTGGTTTACAGAAAACTCCATCGAAATCACCTCGACAGGTGTTCAGGTTCATGGTGGCATGGGTTTCATTGAAGAAGCCGGTGCTGCCCAGCATTTCCGTGACTCGCGTATCACCACCATTTACGAAGGCACCACAGCCATTCAGGCCAACGATTTGCTCGGTCGCAAGATCTTCCGTGATCGTGGCGCAGTCATCGGTGCAGTGATTGAGGAGATGAAGACTGTCTCCGAGCAGGCGCGTAATGCAGGCGATGCAGCTTTCGTCGCCATTGCAGACAGCCTGGACATGGGTATCGAAGCGGTTGAGCAAGCCGTCTCCTACATCGTCACCACCTATGGGGATGACGTCAAGGCAGCTTCGGTTGGCTCGGTACCCTTCCTCAAGCTGTTAGGCATTGTTTGCGGCGGTTGGCAGATGGCTCGCGCTGCGTTGATCTCACAGCAGTGCCTGGCCGACGGCAAGGGTGACAGCGGTTTTTATCAGACCAAGATCACCACCGCGCGTTTCTACGCCGACCACGTGCTGTCAGCCGCTCCCGGGCTGTCGTACACGGTGTGCAATGGCGCGGCCGGTGCGCTGGACCTGAACGACGATCAGTTCTGAGCGCCATCATCCGGTAAACAAAAGGGCCACTCTCCTTGGGAGATGGCCCTTCATGCCTTGCGGCCTTCTGCCAAGCGTGTGCAATGAGTCAACTTTTGACTTCAGGCAGGACGATGTTTACCTCAAGCACTTCGTAGTTATCCTGCTTTTCAAGATGCACCTTGATATCGTCCGGATTGACCGAAACGTATTTGGAGATGACCTCGATCAGCTCTCTTTGCAGCGCAGGCAGAAAGTCCGGACCCTGGGCGCCGGTGCCGTGTTCCCTCGCGATGATGAGTTGAAGGCGTTCTTTGGCGATGGCTGCGGTCTTCTTTTTTTCTCCGAAGAGGAGAGAAAGCAGGGACATGTTACTTGCCTCCAAACAAACGCTTCATCAACCCTGGCCTTTCGTAGTTGACGAAACGCATGGGACGGTTTTCACCCAGAAAACGCGCGACCACATCGGAGTAGGCTTCGGCCACGTCTGTGCCCTTGAGGTGGATCGCCGGAGTGCCCTGGTTGGACGCGTGCAGAACGGATTCGGATTCTGGGACAACGCCGATCAAGTCAACTCTCAGTAACTCCTGGACATCCTTGTAAGAGAGCATTTCGCCGTCCTCAACGCGTTTGGGTGAGTACCGTGTGATCAGCAAATGTTCTTTGACAGGTTCGCGGCCGTCCACCGCACGGCGTGATTTTGACTGCAGGATTCCCAGAATGCGGTCGGAGTCACGAACCGAGGAAACTTCGGGGTTGGTGGTGACGATGGCCTCGTCCGCAAAGGTCAGTGCGAGCACTGCGCCACGCTCGATACCGGCCGGAGAGTCGCACACAACGTAGTCGAAGCCAAGGTGCTCAAGCTCCTTGATCACCTTTTCTACGCCTTCTTCGGTCAATGCGTCCTTGTCCCTTGTTTGAGAGGCCGGCAACACAAAGAGATTCTCGCAGTGCTTGTCCTTGATCAGCGCCTGATTGAGCTTGGCTTCGCCATTGATGACGTTGACAAAATCATAGACGACACGACGTTCACAGCCCATGATGAGATCAAGGTTGCGCAGCCCGACATCAAAGTCGATTACGGCAGTCTTGTAGCCGCGCAAAGCCAGGCCCGAGGCGAATGCGGCGCTGGTGGTGGTTTTGCCCACACCGCCCTTGCCGGAGGTAACGACGACGACTCGTGTCACGGTGAATCCCTTTTACAAAGTTGTATAAATCAGTCGAGTTGCAGTGCTTCAATGCTGAGCGTGTGATTGGATTCTTCGCCAATCAATCGAACAATCGCAGCACGACCCGCAAGATTGGGCTCAATGCCACGTTCAAATGTGCGATACACGCCACCGATAGAAACGAGTTCTGGTCCGAAATTGCTGGCGATAATACGTGCGGTCATGTTACCCCGTGCGCCTGCCAGTGCACGGCCGCGTAACGGACCGTAACAATGGATGCTGCCATCGGCGATGACCTCGGCGCCATTGCTCATGCCAGCCAGCAGCACAAGGTCACAATCCTTGGCGTACACTTGTTGTCCGGAGCGAACCGGGCGGTCGATGAACTGGGTGTTGATCGGGACTGGCGCCGTTGCGGCTGGAGGGGGCTGAGGCGGGGCTTCGGGTGGGGCTGGCTCAGGCTTGGCAATCTGGGGATGGGGAAGGGTAATTTCGGCGCCATCAAGCATGCTCAACCCGGCTTGCCGTGCCGAGGATGCGACTGTTTCGGGCGCACGACGGATGCCGATTGGCTGCAGTCCAAAGCGGCGCAGCATGCTGAGCAGCCCGGTCCAGTCGATACGTTCCGGCACTTCGTTCAGTTGTGACAAATCAAGCACAGCCGCCTCACCAGTGAAAAACCCGCCAGTGCCGCCAAGCATCTTGTGCATCTCGTCAGCCAACTGCGGGGGACGCAATTCACGCAGTACGACAACGGTTGCGCCGATACTGGTGTCACTGAATTCGATGATGCGGGGCCTTGAGCCTGAATTCATGTTGTTTTTCAAAAGTTAAACCTTGGAGTCTACAAAGGCGCGGGAAACAGGGCAAGCTATTATGCCGTCAATGCAGGGTTGGGGGCGACGAGGGGGTATCGTCACTTTGGTTTTTGGCGAACAGCGCATCAATGTCATTCGTGTCGAAATGATAGCTGTGATTCGACAATTCATCATGAATCATCACCTCACCATGTTCGGCCAGGATGGAGCGAACCTCTTCTTCTCCCAAGGAGCGGAGCATGCTCTGAATGCGTGCAGGGTCTTTTGGCCAGTGGTGTGTGACGGCTCGTTCGTCGAACAGGCGGACGTCTTCTTCGTTGAACAGTCTGGTCAACAGGATTTCAACGTCGAGTTCCAGCAGTTCGTCGCGGCGCACGGTTGAGGCAAGGCTGTGTATCCTGTCCCAGCCGTCGACATCCAGGGCGTCGGCGCCCGGCAGTTTTTGCAGAAACAAGGCGCTTGCGCAGTCAGACGAGCAGGCCAGCCACAAACCGGACGGTTGCTGTTCGGACTGCTGCAGGTAATGCTCGAAAACCTCGGCGATATTCTCCCCCTGCAGGGGGACGAGGCTGACGTAGGGTTCGCGCATACCTGGCGCGTCAAGGCTCAACTGCATCCGACCGTCGCCCAGAAGATCGCACAGCCCATGAATGTCGGTGGTGTCCCCGGAGCGAGCCATCGCACGTATGTTGAGGCGTTCGGTGCAATCGACTACAAGCAAACTGACGGGACCTTGCCCCTGCAACTGAAAGCTCAGACGGCCAGGTTGCTTCAGGTTGCCGGCAATGACCGTTGTGACGGCACACATCTGTCCAAGCAACTCAGCGACAGCAGGCGGATAGTCGCGGCCTTGTTGCAGGCATTGCCAGACATCATCGAGTCGCACAAAAGCACCACGGATATCCAGATTTTCGAGCATGAAACGGCGGATGCAACTAGAGTGAGGCGACTTCATTGTGGTTCTCCGTTGGCAAATGCGGCAAGAAGGTCTGCTTCATTAAAACCAACCAAAAATTGCTGACCGGTTTCCACCACTGGTCGCTTGATCAGACTTGGGTTGTCGCACATCAGCCTGATCGCTTGCTCTGGCGAGTTCACCGCCTGTTGTTCGACTGACAGCTTGCGCCAGGTTGTGCCGCGCTTGTTGATCAGGGTTTGCCATTCACAGCGTTCAAACCAGCGTTGGAGGGTGTCGGCATCAACCCCGGCCTTTTTATAGTCATGAAAGCGATAGCTCAGCCCATGTCCGTCCAGCCAGTCAAAGGCTTTCTTCATGGTGCTGCAGTTGCGGATTCCGTAAATCGTGATTTCGTTCACTTTTCAGCCTCCACGCCGGGTGTTCAAGGCGCGTTTCAATGCATCGGCCATTGAACCCGCCGCGTGTGTCTGGTTGCGGCCTGTATCCTTGCGTTGACCTTGGTGTGTGGCGTGCTTGTGCTTGTCAGAGGGCGGCTTGTCCGCTTTACGCCGGGCCTCGGGCGTTGGCGCTGTCTTCGGGCTGACCTCGTCGTTGAGGCGCATGGACAAGGCAATGCGCTTTCGGTCACGGTCGACTTCGAGCACTTTGACCTTGACGATTTCGCCAGCCTTGACGACGCTGTGCGGATCACGAACGAAGCGGTCGGCAAGTGCCGAAACATGGACCAGACCGTCCTGGTGTACGCCGATATCGACGAAAGCGCCAAAATTGGTGACGTTGGAAACCACACCCTCCAGCACCATCCCGGGTTCGAGGTCGCGAATGTCCTCGATACCGTCTCTGAAGCTGGCCGTCTGAAACTCGGGTCGGGGGTCGCGTCCCGGTTTTTCGAGCGCTTCAAGAATATCCTGCACTGTGGGCAAACCAAAACGCTCATCGGTCAGCGTTTGTGGATCGACCGAGCGGATCGCCTCGCGTTTACCCATGATGTCGCGGACCCTTTTATTGACGCGAGCGAGTAGTCGCTCGACCACGGGATAGGCTTCCGGGTGCACCGAAGTGTAATCAAGCGGGTTGTCGCCATTGGCTATCCGCAAAAATCCGGCTGCCTGTTCAAAGGTGCGCGGCCCCATGCGCGGGACGTCCAGCAGGCTCTTTCGACTGCGGAAGGGGCCGTTGGCATCGCGATATTCAACCATCCGTGCGGCGATGGTGGCGTTCAGGCCTGAAATCCGCGCCAGCAAGGGGGCAGAAGCAGTGTTCACATCCACACCCACCGCATTGACGCAATCTTCGACCACTGCATCCAGCCCGCGGGCCAGCCGGGATTGGTTGACGTCATGCTGGTATTGGCCAACCCCAATTGCCTTGGGGTCGATTTTGACCAACTCGGCCAGTGGGTCCTGCAGGCGCCGGGCAATGGAGACTGCGCCTCGAAGCGATACGTCAAGTTCGGGAAATTCCTTGGCGGCAAGCTCTGAAGCCGAATAGACAGATGCGCCGGACTCCGACACCATGACCTTGGTCAGACGCAACTCGGGATGGCGCTTGATCAAGTCTGCCACCATTCGATCGGTTTCGCGCGAGGCGGTACCGTTGCCGATGGCGACCAGCTCAACCTTGTGGCGTCTGGCCAGTTCGGTCAATGCTGCGATGGCCGGTTCATAGTGTCGGCGTGGCTCAAACGGGTAGATTGTTTCGGTCGCGACAACCTTGCCGGTGGCATCGACCACCGCCACTTTGACGCCAGTGCGGATGCCTGGGTCCAGCCCGATGGCGGCACGTCCGCCAGCCGGCGCGGCCAGCAGCAAATCCTTGAGGTTGCGCGAAAATACTCGAATGGCTTCCTCTTCGGCGCGCTCGCGCAGCGCGTTCATGAGCTCAAGCTCCAGGTGCAGGGACAGCTTTACTGTCCACGCCCAGCGTGCGCAATCGAGCAACCACTTGTCAGCCGGACGACTACGGTCGGTCAAGCCAAAGCGCGCGCGGATACGCAGCTCGCAGGGGTGTGGCTGATCGGGATCGACATTCGGCAGGTCCACGCTCAAGCGCAGCACGCCTTCGTTTCTGCCCCGGAACAGGGCTAATGCGCGATGTGACGGCAGGCTTGCAATGGGCTCGCGAAAGTCGAACCAGTCCCGAAACTTGGCACCCTCTTGTTCCTTGCCCGCCACGACAGCGGAGGTGACTTCACCATCCTCGCCAAGCTTGTCACGCAACTCGCCCAGCAAACCAGCGTCCTCGGCAAAGCGTTCGACGAGGATCTGACGCGCCCCGTCGAGCACGCTTTTTTCGTCGGCAAAGCCCGCTTCCGGATTCAGGTAGTCGGCGGCGCTGCGGTGAGGGTCGCGTTGAGGGTCTTCCAGCAGAGCGAGAGCAAGTGGCTCAAGACCTGCTTCGCGGGCAATCTGTGCCTTGGTGCGGCGCTTTGGTTTGTAGGGCAGGTAGAGGTCTTCGAGGCGTTGCTTGGTATCGGCTTGTTCTAGTTCCTGGCGTAAATCAGGAGTGAGCTTGCCTTGCTCTTCAACACTGGCGATGACGCTCAGGCGTCTGTCCTCAAGCTCGCGAAGATACGCCAGACGCTCTTCCAGCAGGCGCAGATGGCTGTCGTCCAGCCCACCGGTCGCCTCTTTGCGGTAACGCGAGATAAAGGGAACAGTCGCGCCTTCATCCAGCAGCTTGACGGCAGCCAGAACCTGGCTGGCGCGCACGCCCAATTCATCAGCAATACGTTGTTCGATGGATGGCAGCATGTGAATATCCAAGCAAGTGTTACTGGATGATCAGGGATTGTCGACCAACCCAGTTGTTACCGGCGTCCAGCGCGATCTTCTGCTTTGCAGCGGCGGCTTCGACACACAGCATGCGACGGAAGCCCAGCGGGGGCATGTCATCAAGCGCGGCACAATCGGCCTCCCACGGGTTCCACACCACCACGTCCGGAAAGCCTTCGCTTTCAATCAGCAATGTCCGCCTTGGCTCTTGCAGCACAAGAGGCTTGCGTACATTGTGATAGACCCGATTGACGAAACGATCAAATTCGAGGGCATCGGCGTGTTCGAATTTGATGCGGTTGTGGTCGGCGGCATCACGAAACTCGTGGCTCTTCAGTCCATGGAGTTGAGCGTATTCTACTTCGGCTACACGCAGATAGGTATGCAGTGCTGCAGTGAAGGCAAGCTGACTATGCCCGGTGTTTTCGATGCAGAGTTCGATATCCAGCCTGCCGCGCTCCAGCACCACGGTCAGCTCTGCATCGAATCGTTGCGGCCAGATCGCCCAGCTTTCGTCGTCTTCCTCTATGCCGAGGGTAAGCAGTGCGAAGCCTGCTTCTTCGCGACGCTGACGAATCGTCCATACGCGGGTACGCAGCAGACCGTGCTTGGGCAAATGGCCCAGCGCGGCAAACTGTGGAAAGCAAACCGGGACGCCACCGCGAATCGATGCTGAGCCATCGAAGTGTGCGTGCTCGCTGAGATAAAGGCGCTCATCGCCGGGCGACGGCTGCCATGACAGCACCTGCCCCCCAAGCAAGGAGACAATCGCAGTGGCACCATCAGCTCTGCGCAGCCGGACGGCGGGGGTGCCGTTGAAAATAAGGTCTTCTATTGAGGAGGACATGTAACGCTCTTAGCAAAACGATTGCGGGTGATTGCCGCCGGTTGGCGGCAATCACCCGTCACGGATGAGGCCGTTATGATACGTCAGAGCTGCAGTGGCAGGACGCCAAGCTTTACCGTGGTGTCTTCCGGGTCGTTGCTGAGCACAAAGCCGAGGCTTTGAACAAAGCGCAACATTCGATCGTTGTTGGACAGGAAAACACCGTTCATATAAGCCAGCCCCTTGTTGCGGGCAGTTTCGATGAGCACGCCCATCAGCTTGCGCGCCAGACCACGCGCCTGCCATTCGTCGGCCACTACAATGGCAAACTCGCAGGACTCACCGTCGGGATTGACAGCATAGCGACAGACGCCCAGCTCAACCTCCTGTCCATCTTCTTCGATGGTGGCTAGAAACGCCATTTCGTGGTCGTAGTCGATTTGCGTCAGTCGGGCCACCATGGCGGGAGGCAGCTCGCGCATGGTGTTCATGAAACGGAAGTACTTGGTTTCGGCTGACAATTTGCTGACAAAATCAATGACAAGCTGAGCGTCTTCGGGTTTTATCGGGCGAATGGTGATCTCGGTGCCATTTGGCTGGATCCACTTGCTCACCAGGTGTGACGGATAGGGATGGATCGCCATGTGGTCATAGCGGCCGGCCGACGGTGCGACATTGTCAGTGACCAACCGGGCATCCACTGCCACCGCGCCGTTTTCGTCGACGATCAGCGGGTTGATTTCGAGCGATTGCAACCACGGGAGCTCGCAGACCATTTCGGAGACGCGCAGCAACACGAATTCCAGTGCCTCGTGGTTGATCGCCGGCATGTTGCGATACTCATCCAGCAAGGCAGCAATGCCAGACGAGTTGATCATGTCGCGGACCAGGTAACGGTTCAGCGGGGGCAGGGCAACTGCGGTAGCGCCTCGCGACATGGCTCGGTTGCCGCCTTCACCAAATGTGATCACAGGACCGAAAACCGGGTCCCGTTTGACACTGACAACCAGCTCACGACCGTGACGTTTCAGGATCATCGGCTCGATGGCGACGCCATTGATGTTGGCGTCCGGCTTATTGCGCCTGACCTCATCAAGAATTTCCTGATACGCCGTTCGCACAGCGGCCAGGCTGCCAAGGTTCAAGCGTACGCCGCCGGAGTCGGCCTTGTGCAGAATCGACGGAGAGTCGATCTTCATGACCACGGGCAAGCCGATCTCTTCGGCCAGCACCATAGCCTCGGTGGCAGAGCGGGCCACCACGGTTTGCGCGATCGGAATGCGGAAGGCTGCCAAGCAGGCCTTGGACTCCATGGCGTTGAGCACTTTACGACGTTCAGCCAGTGCGGTTTCGATGACCAGCCTGGCGCTCTCGATGCTCGGCGGGTTGAGGTGCGACAGCGAGGCTGGCGTCTGACGCAACAACTGCTGGTTGCGGTAGTAAGCCGACACATGGCTGAACAGTTCGACCGCCGGTTCTGGCGTACGAAAGGTCGGGATGCCAGCGGCGACAAAGCGCTTGCGTGCCTCACCGACCAACTCCTCGCCCATCCAGCAGGTCACCAGAGGCTTGTCAGCGGTCTTTTCGAGCTCAATGATGGCTTCGGCAACTGCCGTCGAGTCGGTCATGGCCTGCGGCGTAAGCATGACCAGCACGCCATCGACATTTGGTCCTTCGAGCACTGCCTTGACGGCAGCACGATAACGAGAGACATCTGCATCGCCGCCAATATCGACAGGGTTGCCCCTGGCGCAATGCGGCGGCAAGGCAACCTTGAGCTTTTCAAGTGTCACATCGGCAAAGCTGGACAGCGGAATGCCAAGGTCGGCCGCGCGGTCAGCAGCCATCACGCCCGGGCCGCCACCGTTGGTAATCACTGCGAGCCGGTTGCCACGTGGCCGGAAATGTGAGAAAAGCGCATTCGCCGCAGCAAACAGTTGCCCCAGATTGTAAAGCCGGATCACTCCTGCCCGACGTAGCGCGGCATCGAACACTGCGTCGTCGCCGCTGACCAGTCCTGAGTGCGACAAGATGGCACGCGAAGCCTCGGGGTGTCGCCCGACCTTGATCAGCAGCACAGGCTTGACCCTCGCGGCGCCGCGCAAGGCACTCATGAAGCGCCGGGAGTCGCGCACGCCCTCGATATAGAGAATGATGCTTTCGGTGCGCGGGTCCGAGATCATGAACTCGAGCACTTCGCCAAAGTCGATGTCGCTGCCGGAACCCAGCGACACCACATTGGAAAAACCAACGTTGTTCGGTTTGGCCCAGTCGAGCACCGCAGCGCACAGAGCGCCCGACTGGGAGATTAGGCCAATTGAGCCGGGCAGAGCGGTGGCGTGGGCAAAGGTGGCATTCAGACCCAGGCTGGGTCGCATGATGCCCAGGCAGTTGGGGCCAAGCAAGCGGATCTTGTAACGGCGCGCTGACTCGATCACCTGACGCTGAAGCAAGGCGCCACGCGCACCTGCTTCGGCAAAGCCGCCAGTCAACACAATCGCGGCGCGCACGCCGGCCCGGCCGCAGGCATCGATGACCGCTGGAACTTTTTCCGAGCGCAGCGCAATGACGACAAGGTCCAGGCGATGTGGCACGTCTTCGACGCTGTTGTGACAGGGGACGCCCAGCACCGCGTCGTGGCGCGGGTTGATGGCGAACAGCCGACCCTTGAAACCGCCTTCGAGAATGTTGCGCAAAACCACGTGACCGAGCGACCCTTCTCGCTCACTGGCGCCGATCACGCCTATGGAGCGAGGTTGCATCAGCGGGTTGAGGTAGTGTTTTTCCTTGATCGTCATGGTGATTTATCCGCTTGAAGATGGGTGTGTCGCAAGCGTTCTGGTGTTGGACAGGGTATTGTTTTACACCGAATGGAAAGCTTTGAGTTAAATTTTACCGCAGTGCAGCAAAGTCGATCGTGAAATGTATGACATTTTTCGAGCGACAATTAACCACCAATGCATTTTCGCTTGATGGCCGAACCTTGTAATTGAAGAATAACAACATGAACATGACAATTTTACCTGAGCACTCCGCAGCTCCTGTGTCGCCATGGGTGCAACGCTTCGCTTCGCTGGTGCCGGTGGGCGCACGCGTACTTGACTACGCCTGCGGCTCTGGTCGACATGCGCGCTTGTTGGCCGGGCGCGGCGCACGGGTTGACGCAGTCGATCGTGACCAAGATGCACTGGAGCGATTGTCTGGTACGACTGGCATCACCACCATCACCCGGGACCTTGAGGGTGATGACTGGCTGTTTCAGAAAGCCAGCTATGATGCGCTTATCGTGACCAACTATCTGCATCGTCCGCGTTTTTCGGACATGCTCTCGGTACTCGCCGCAGGCGGAGTGTTGATTTATGAAACCTTCATGATCGGTAACGAAAAATACGGTCGGCCGCGCAGCCCGGACTTTTTGCTGATGCCGGATGAACTGCTCGACCTGACCCGCGATGACTTCAGCGTGGTTGCTTTTGAGCAAGGTGAGGTGGGCAGTCCGCCGCATGCCGTTATTCAGAGTTTGTGTGCCATTCGAGGTAAAGGGCAGCTCGCGTTGTTGCCACGCTAGCAGCAGGTCAGGACAACAAAATCCTGTTGGCCAAGCTATCGATGGCGTCGTCGTCAAGTTCGTCGATCTCGAAGTGCAAGGCGCTTGCAATCCGTGTGAAGTTGCGATTTTGCGAGCGGTGATACAGCGGGTCGTAATGAACGTCGATCAACTCGCCGTACAGACAATGCAGATCGCCAGCACGCGCCAAGGCCTTCCAGTTGTCCAGTTGCTCGCGGCTATGCAGTTTTTTGAGATAGTCAAGGCGCACGCACAACTCTTCTGCGTCTGCCCCGAGATAGGCGTAGTCCCGCACCAGATAGTCGATTCGCGCGCGCTGGCTGGCATCAATGACCACACAGTCGCCTTGCCTGACGCGCTCGACCAAGCCCTCTGGTAGCTGAATACGCCCGATTCGCCGACTTTCGGCCTCAACAAACACCGGGCGTGCCGGATCAAGTCTTGCCAGCGTGGTGTACAGGCAGGTTTCAAACCACTTTTGTGTTGGCTGCTTTCTGCCTGGCAAGGCGCCGAGGACTGAACCCTTGTGTGCTGCCAAGCCCTCAAGATCCAGTGTCTGGGCTCCGCGCCGTTCAAGTGCTTCGAGTACACGTGTTTTGGCGCTGCCTGTTGGTCCGCAGATCACCCGGAAGCCGAACTGTTCGGCAAGTATGGGCAACTCAGCCACCACTTGTCGGCGCCATTGCTTGTAACCGCCCTCAAGCTGACATGCGTCCCAGCCAATCATGCGCAACCAACTGACAAATGCTCCGCTGCGCTGTCCTCCACGCCAGCAGTAGACCAAAGGACGCCAGCTTTTGGGCTTGTCGTGAAAGCGTTCGGAAAGGTGTCTGGCGATGTTCTCGGCGACCATTGCACCGCCAACACGACGTGCCTCAAAGGCCGACTTTTGCTTGTAGATGGTGCCGACAATCGCGCGTTGTTCGTCGTCCAGTACCGGGCAACTGAGCGCGCCCGGGATACGATCTTCGGCGTATTCAGCAGGGCTCCGTGCGTCGACGATCTCGTCAAACAGTGGTATGTCCGCAACGGTAACCAGATCTTTTCTGGATTTGGGGCCGGTCATCGGTGAATTCCTGAGCGTGGGCTAGGGCGGTTATCATGTGCGAGTGTCAAACAACTCGCCAAACACCATGCAAGACGTCAAATTGACTCAATTCTCCCACGGTGGGGGCTGTGGCTGCAAAATCGCCCCCGGCGTGCTGCAGGAAATGCTGGCTGCAGTTCCACCGGGTATCATGCCCGCCGAGCTACTGGTAGGGTCGGATACCTCAGATGATGCTGCAGTTTATCGCATCAACGACCATCAGGCAGTGGTGGCTACCACCGATTTCTTCACACCCATAGTGGATGACGCTTATGACTTCGGCCGCATTGCAGCCACCAACGCCTTGTCCGACGTCTATGCAATGGGTGCAGACCCTATCATGGCGTTGGCTATCGTTGGCATGCCTCTGGACAAACTCTCGCGCGACGTGATTGGCCGTATTCTGGATGGCGGTGCGTCGGTATGCCGGGACGCAGGCATTCCGCTCGCTGGCGGGCATTCGATTGATGTGCTGGAACCTATTTACGGGCTGGTCGGGCTCGGCCTGGTCCATCCCTTGCAGGTCAAGACCAACGATGGAGCGCGTGACGGCGACATTCTCTTACTGACCAAACCGCTGGGCATTGGCGTGTTGTCGGCCGCGCTGAAGAAGAACCGGCTGGATGAAGCGGGGTACAGCGAGATGATTGGCTGGACGACCCTGCTCAACAGGGTGGGGGCCCGCCTGGCGCGGCTTCCTGAGGTGCATGCGATTACCGATGTGACCGGCTTCGGGTTTGCCGGTCATTTGCTGGAGATGTGTCGTGCCTCGGAGCTGAGTGCACATGTCAGCCTCGCCGCAGTGCCAATGATTGAACGTGCGGTGGACTTTGCCCGGGAAGGTATCGTGACAGGGGCATCCGGCCGCAACTGGGCAAGCTATGGTCAGTCGGTCGGCTTTGCCGGGGCGGTTGAGCCCTGGCAGCAAAACTTGCTGACAGACCCGCAGACCAGCGGCGGCCTTTTGATTGCTTGCGGCGCTGAAGCGGTGGAAGAGGTCAGACGACAGGTTGCCGAAACCCAGGATACCGAGGTGTGGGTGGTGGGTGAGCTTAGAAAAGGCCCGGCACAGATGTTTGTGACTGCCTGAGCAATGGCCGACGTTTGAACGTTGGTTTTGCTGACATGCAAAACGGCCCGGCCACCCGCTTCGCAGGGTGCCGGGCCGTGGCGCAGATTTGTCGGTCAATCAGGTGGTGATGTCACCCGAGATATAGCTTGCCAGGTGCTTGATGGTTTCTTCCTGTTCGTCGATCACTGTCTTGACGACGTCGCCGATGGTGATGATGCCGACCAACTGGCCATTGTCGACAACAGGGAGGTGGCGGAAGCGACGACGTGACATGATGTTCATGACTTCACTGATCTTTTCGGACGCCGGTACGGTGGCCACCGCGCTGGTCATCATGTCACCAACCTTGACATCCTTCGAACTCAAGCCCTTCAGCACCAGCTTGCGGGCGTAGTCTCGCTCGGTAAAGATGCCGACCAGACGACCGGTATCCGTGACCAGCACGGCTCCAATGTCGTGCAGAGCCATCATTTTGAGTGCATCAAAGACACTAGTGTCGGGTGTCACTGAGTAGGTGACACCCCCTTTTCTGTCCAGAACCTGTTTGACCGTCGTCGTGATTTCCGCCATTGCCCGTCTCCTCGTTGTGGTACTGCGTTTCCGGCTTGATCCCTCGCGTGTGATTCTCGCACACAAGTGGAAAAAATCATCTGATGTTACGTCAGCCAACTTGGGTAATGAGCTTCCGGTCAGATTTCCAGGTTGTCTATGAGTCGGGTCTGTCCAAGCTTGGCCGCGGCAAGCAGCACCAGCGGATCATCCGGGTGAACCGGTGGCTGGAGGTCGATACGACGGCGTACCGCGACATAGTCCGGCTGCCAGCCGTGACTTTCCAGGTCGAGCATGACTTCGTTCTCTAGTTTGAGAAAGTCGTGATCTCCGTTGAGGATGGCCTGACGGACACGGCTCAGTTGGCGATACAGACGCGGCGCTTCGGCCCTTTCGGCATCGGACAGGTAGCCGTTTCGTGATGACAGCGCCAGCCCGTCGTCGGCCCGCACGGTTTCGCCGGCAATAACCTGCACCGGAAGCGCAAGCTGGCGAACCATGTTGGAGAGCACCATCAACTGCTGATAGTCCTTTTTGCCAAACAACGCGTGATCCGGCTGCACGATATTGAGCAGTTTCAGTACCACCGTCGCGACACCGCGAAAATGCCCGGGTCGAAACTCGCCTTCGAGAATCGAAATCTGGGCCGGCGCGGGGTCGACGAAATAG
Source organism: Azoarcus sp. (assembly GCA_036734105.1). Lineage (GTDB taxonomy): Bacteria > Pseudomonadota > Gammaproteobacteria > Burkholderiales > Rhodocyclaceae > Azoarcus_F. The sequence goes on from DAIMZH010000016.1 coordinate 29,178, forward strand.
GATTGTGGTTCCGGATACATCAGGGCATCGTCCGGCACAAAGACATGATCTACCCCGGCGGCTTCCAGCCGTTCGCAGTCGTTTGCCAGCGTGCGCGGATACTTGTTGAAGTCTTCGTTTGGTCCAAACTGGAGCCGATTGACGAAGATGCTGGCCACCACCCGGTCGGCATGCTCTCTGGCCTCACGCATCAGGGTGATGTGCCCATCGTGAAGATTACCCATGGTCGGCACAAAGGCGACACAGCCTGTTTCACTGCGGCGGGCAGCGCGGTAGCTTTCAATCGTATGATGAACCTGCATGCTGTTTCTCAGTAATTGTGTTCTTCTGCGGGAAAGCTGCCATCCTGCACGGCTTTGACATAGCGCACCACTGCCTCTTCGATGCTGCTCGAACCATCCATGAAGTTACGCACGAAGCGTGCCTTGCGACCCGGGTAGACACCCAGCATGTCGTGCAAAACCAGCACCTGGCCATCGCACTGAGCACCGGCACCGATGCCAATGGTCGCCATGGCGCCAAGCGTCGTGGTGATCTGTGCGGCAAGCCCGGCTGGCACCATTTCCATGACCATCATCGCGGCACCGGCCTTCTCCAGTGCAAGCGCATCGGCCCGCAGTTGCGTTGCACCGTCATCGTCACGGCCTTGCACACGGTAGCCGCCAAGTTGATGGACTGATTGGGGGGTCAGCCCAATGTGCGCGCAGACCGGCACACCACGCTCGACCAAGTAGTGCACCGTGTCAACAACGTGAGCACCGCCTTCAAGCTTGACCATCTGGGCTCCGGCAGCGAGCAGGCGTGCAGCATTGCGCATAGCCTGCGCCGGGCCTTCGTGGTAGCTGCCGAAGGGCATGTCAGCCACAATAAAGGGTCGTTTGCAGCCACGCGCCACACACTCGGTGTGATAGACCATGTGTTCCATGGTGACCGGCAAGGTAGACGACTGACCCTGCAAAACATTGCCGAGGGAGTCACCTACCAGCAACACATCCACGCCAGCGTGGTCAAGAAGCGCGGCAAAGCTCGCGTCGTAGCACGTCAGCATCGCAATCTTGCGCCCTTCAGCGCGCATCTTGCCCAACTGAAAGAGGGTGATGGGTTTGTCGTCCTGCAAGTAAGCCATGACTGCTCCTGTGGCGGCTCGTTCAGGCGTTTGTGAGCAAACACACGCCTTGCCGGGCCGGAATGACCGCTTGGGGTCGGCACCTGCATGCCAGGCTGTGTGCCTGAGCATTGCCATGCCGGTTGCGGGGTTCAACTTTGTCGATACGTCTTGTATTGACGGGGCAACCCTCGTCAAAGCGCGGAGTGTTCCGCAAATTGTGACGACGCACAAGTATCATTTCAAAATGTAAGCGAGATCCGGCTCAGGCGTAGCCAAAGAACTCCCGATAACCACGCATGTTGCGCAGTCGCTCGACCAGCATCGCAAAATCGGCATCGTCATCAACCGGATTGAGGACGCTGGTATCCACGATGAACAGCGGGGCAGCATCGTAAGCGTAAAAGAAAGCGGCGTAGCGATCAGCGAGGGTGCGCAGATAGGCTTCCGACATGGGACGCTCGATTTCCAGCCCACGCTGATGGACACGCGTAATCAGGGTTTCGGGAGGCGCTTGAAGATAGATGACCAGGTCGGGAGTAGGTGCGTTGACAGGCGCCAGACTGGCATGAAGGCGTTTGTAAAGTTGCAACTCGTCCTCAGGCAGGTTGATCTCCGCAAACAACTCATCCTTGTCGATCAGGAAGTCGGCCACCAGCTTTCGACCGTTTTCAGTGTTGGGCCAGTCAGTGCATTGGTCGATTCGTTGGTGTAAAAACGCAATTTGTGCTGCCAGTGCCCAACGCGAGCGGTTTTGATAGAAACGCCCCAGGAATGGGTTTGACATGGCGTTTTCAAGCAGTAGTTCGGCATCCAGATGGGCTGCGAGGCGTCTGGCCAGGGAGGTTTTGCCTGCGCCTACCGGACCCTCAATTGCAATGAAGCCTGCGGAATCCAGTGGATTTGCATGGTTTTCGTTAAAGGCAATCACGAGTTCAGCTCCCGGTCTGGCTGAAGCGCAGGCAAACGTTCGATTTGCTGGTCAGCGAGCCCTGCCAACAAGGACGACACAGGCCCGTGTAAGGGGATGTTCAGATCGGGCACCAGTTCTGCGAGCGGTAGCAGCACAAAGGCCCGTTTATGCATTCGTGGGTGTGGCAGGGTGAGCCGTTCAGAGTGCGTGATCAGATCGTCGTGCATGAGCAGGTCGAGATCCATGGTGCGTGGCAGCACAGAGGCTGCGCGCACTCGTCCATGACCGGTCTCGATCTGGAGCAGCGCGTCCAGCAGGCACTCGGCACCAAGCTTTGTGTCGAGCCTGATCACGGCGTTGATATAGTCTGGGTGATCGCTGACGCCTATGGGTGCGCTGCGATAAAGTGATGAGCGTGCGCTTACCCTGCTGTCAGGCAGTGCATCAAGTGCGTTACAGGCTTGATCAAAGGCCTTGACGGCATCGCCCAGATTGGCCCCGAATGCCACAAAGGCACGCGAAGCCGTCATGACGCGATTTCTCCGGAACTGCTGGCGGCAGTGTCACGCGAACGCGGTTTGCGTCTGCGTCTACGCTTTGGCCTGCCTGTTTCTTCGTTGAAAACAGGGGGACTTTGTATCAAGGTTGCGCGATGTTCTTGACCAGCGTGGGCAAAAGTGTCCCACCAGTCTACCAGTGCCATATCGATTTCGCCCGACTGGCCTCGCAAGCGAAGAAAGTCCCAGGCTGCGCGGTAGCGAGGGTGTTCGATAAGCCGATAGGGCGACTTGTTGCCGAACTTGGTGAATCTTGGTTGTAGTGCCCAAATTTCCTTGATGTCACCCACAATACGTTTGGTGATGGCCAGCTTGCGTGCCTGGCTGTCCAGCACCTCGTCCATTGCTTCAAAAAGTGCAGGCTGAGGGATTGCCCCCTGACTGACCTTGATTTGCCAGGTTGCGAGTGCCTGATGCCACAGCAAAGCGGCAAAAAGAAAGCCTGGCGAGAGCGACTTGTCGGCCCGTACCCGCTCGTCCGTGTTCTCCAGCGCCAGCATGACGAAGCGTTCGCCCATTGGCTGCTCCAGGATCACATCAAGGAGCGGTAGCAGGCCGTGGTGAAGACCTTCCTCGCGCAGTTGAGTCACGCATTTGACAGCACAACCGGAAAACAGCAGTTTGAGCATTTCGTCAAACAGTCTGGCCGATGGCACGTTTTCCAGCAAGAAAGCCATATCACGGATAGGGTTGAGCGCTTCAGGCGCAATGACCAGGTCCAGCTTGGCACCAAGCCTGATTGCACGCAACATGCGCACAGGGTCTTCGCGGTAGCGTGATTTGGGGTCACCAATCATGCGCAGCGTTTTCTGGCGAATATCTGCCACACCATGGTGGTAGTCAATGATGTGGCCACTTACCGGGTCGTAGTAGAGCGCATTGGCAGTAAAGTCGCGCCGTGTCGCGTCGTCGGCCTGCGATCCGTAAGCATTGTCGTCCAGCACCCTGCCGTGCTCGTCAGTGCGCGCGGTATCTGCGTCGTGCAAGGCGCGAAAGGTGGAAACCTCAATGGTTTCCCTGCCGCTCATCACATGTACTATCTTGAAACGGCGTCCGATGATGCGTGAGCGTCTGAACAGCGCCCGCACCTGTTCAGGTGTGGCACTGGTGGCGACATCGTAGTCTTTTGGGGGCAGACCGATAAGCAAATCTCGAACAGCACCTCCGACGATGTAGGCAGCGTGGCCGTTTTCCTGGAGGACGGTGCACACTTTGCAGGCTACGGCGGAAAACTGATCCCGTCCGATGCCGTGTTGTGATTCGGCAATGGTCGCGGGCTCGCTTGAGCTTGCCACATCGGGACGGCGAAAAACCTTTCGCAGCAGTTTTCGGATCATCGGCTTGCCATGTATCGAGTCAATTCAGGCGCAGAATCATAACCGATCGCCCGGGATGCGGCTAACCGTGACTGAAATGGACGCTTGGCGGACATGGTCATGAGCGCAGGCTGATGATCGGCCAGCCAGCGTCCTGCGCGTGTTGGCGCAGGGTGTCATCCGGGTCCACCGCCACCGGATGGGTGACATATTGCATAAGTGGCAGGTCGTTGTGTGAGTCGCTGTAAAACCAGCTTTTTTCAAAGCTGCCGAAATGGAGGCCGAGCGATTCAAGCCAGAGTTGAACACGCTCGATCTTGCCAGCCTGAAACGCTGGCGTGCCTCGTGGCTTGCCAGTGAATTTGCCATTTTCGCTTGCTGCGACAGTGGCTACGAGGTGTGGGATGCGAAACTCTCGTGTGATTGGCCCGGTAACGAAGCTGTTGGTGGCGGTGACGACTGCAACCATCGCGCCAGCCTGCAGATGTTGGTCCACCAGTGCCCGCGCGGGCTGACCTATCAGCGGCAGAATGGCGTGCTGCATGAACGCTTTATGCCAGGCATCGAGTTGCTCGCGCGGATGACGTGAAAGTGGCGCAAGCTGGAAGTCAAGAAACTCGAAGATATCGAGGGTGCCAGCCTTGTATTGTTCATAAAACGCGATGTTTCGCGCTTCTTGTATTTCACGATCGAGAACGCCTCTTGAAATCAGGAATTGCGCCCATTCGAAATCAGAGTCGCCACTCAGCAAGGTGTTGTCAAGATCAAATAGTACGAGGTCCACTGGGGGGAGTCCTGTGTTTGTTTGGTTGAAGGTGTCTGTCCGGCCTGAGTGGCGATTACCCTGATGACCACCTTAAATGTCCAGTCCGGTTTGTATGAGGTCTCGCAGCAGTGGCAAGGTGACGGAACGCTTGCGTTCGAGAGAGGCACGGTCAAGTTCGTCCAGCACCAGCAGTAGTGCACGCAGGTCACGTCGACCGTGTCGGAGGAGAAACTGCAATACGTCTTCATTGAGTTGCAGGCCTCGTCGGGCGGCAAGCGTGGCCAGAATGTCACGGCGAGTCTCATCGTCCAGAGGTTTCAGTTCAAAAACCAATGTCTGACCGATACGGGTGCGCAAGTCCTCCCGCACATCTAGCGCAAGCGGCGGTCTGCTGGCGCTCAGGATCAGTGTCAGGTTTTGGGCGCGGGCGCGGTTGAAAGCATTGAATATGGCAATCTGGGCGCCTCCCTCCAGGTTTTCAACGTCATCAATAGCGAGCAAGGTGTCGGTAGCCGGTGAAAAATTGCGCTCAATCTGGTCAGCGGCAAGAACCATGGCCGGGCGTCCCGCTTCCATGGCAGCAGCGACTGTCGCCTGAAGCAGGTGACTGCGACCGGAGGCAGGTGCCCCCCACAGCGTGACATGACCTGCACCGATGACTGATGCTTTCAGTGCTGCCAGCACATCGGCATTGTCGCCAATGATGTAGTTGTCAAAGGTGGCCGGTTCGTCCGGCTGGATGTCGAGAACAAGTTGGCGCATCAGGGGTTCCTGCGCTCTGGGCCGTCAGCGCCACGATAGAGCGAACTGGCAAACCACTCCGACCTCAGTTCGCGCAGCCCGACCAGCACGGCAGCGCTGGCGGGCAGTGCGATCAGCATTCCGACAAAACCGAAGAGTTGTCCGAATGCCATGAGTGCAAAGATGACCGCGAGCGGGTGCAGTCCAATCCGTTCACCCACAAGGTAAGGGGTAAGCAGATAGCTTTCGAGCAGTTGACCAATGCCGAACACCACACCAACCCACAATAGCAGCGTCCAACCTTCGGCCTGAAGCAGTGCAGCCAATATGCCCAGCACCAATCCACCGCCAAAACCGACGAAAGGGATGAAGGCCAGCAAGCCGGTTATGACCCCGACCGGCAAGGCAAACTTGAGGCCGGCCATCCACAGTCCGATGCTGTAGAAGAGGGCAAGCAGCAACATCACCGATAGTTGTCCTCGCAGAAATTCAGACAGTACCGAGTCTATGTCCTTCAACAAGCGCATGGTGCGCGGCAGCATGGGCCGTGGGATGGCCTGCTCCAGTGATTTCAGAATGCGCGGCCATTCCTGCAACAGGTAAAACATTACGATGGGAATAAGGGCAAGGTTGGCAAGTACGGCAACCAGTACCATACCGCCCGCGCGGGCATGCTCAAGCAGGCCAGGGAGGAGGTTTTGGGCGGTGTCGCGGTGCTCGTTGAGCAACACTTTCAAGGATGCCGTGTCCAGTGCGATGTTTACGCCAAGTTTGGAACTGACCCACGGCAAGAGCCGTGCGTTGAGCGCCTCCAGCAGTTCGGGCAGGCGGGCGATCATGATCATCGCTTCGCGATAAACAGTTGGCACCAGCATCAGGAAAAGCAGTGCGATCAGCAGTCCCACTCCGAAGATCACGACAAGCACCGCAAGCGGGCGAGGCGTGCGACGGTCCACGAGCCAACCGACGGCAGGATCGCAGATGTAGGCAAAAACCGCTGCCACCACAAACGGTGTGAGGATGGGGCTGAGCGCATAAAAGAGCGCCAGTATGGCCAAGCCGACCAAGGCCCAGACTATGGTTTGCATTCGGTCGGCACGAGGTGAGGTCATTTCGAGTAAAATTCCGCAATTCGCGAATGCAGTCGATTCGCCAAGTCCGTTAATGTAGCCCTTGACGCCTGTAGTCTCAAGACTTGGGTGACGATGGGCGACGACAAGCCTGAAGGAAAGACATGAGTGCTTTGACTTATCGTGATGCTGGTGTGGATATCGAAGCCGGGGACAGCCTGGTGGAGCGCATCAAACCTTTTGCACGCCGAACCATGCGTCCCGAGGTCATGGGTGGCATAGGTGGCTTTGGTGCCTTGTTCCAGTTGTCTTCAAAATACCACGAGCCAGTGCTGGTTTCTGGCACCGATGGCGTGGGCACCAAGCTTAAGCTGGCCTTTCAGCTTAATCGTCATGATACGGTTGGGCAGGATCTTGTCGCGATGAGCGTCAACGATATTCTGGTTCAGGGCGCCGAACCGCTGTTTTTTCTGGATTATTTCGCTTGCGGTCGGCTTGATGTAGACAGCGCGGCAGATGTGGTCAAAGGTATTGCCCACGGCTGTGAACTGTCGGGTTGCGCCTTGATAGGGGGCGAGACCGCCGAAATGCCCAGCATGTATCCGGACGGCGAGTACGATCTGGCGGGTTTTGCGGTGGGCGTGGTGGAAAAGTCCGACATCATTGACGGATCACGCATCGTGCCTGGTGATGTATTGCTGGGTCTGGCGTCCAGCGGTGCGCACTCCAATGGTTACTCACTTATCCGCAAAGTCATCGAGGTGAGCGGTGCTGACCTCACCGCCGATTTTGACGGGCGTCCGTTGGCCGACGTGGTGCTCGAACCAACCCGAATCTATGTCAAGCCGATTCTCGAACTGTTGCGCGCTCAGCCGGGCATGATCAAGGGGATGGCGCACATCACCGGTGGTGGCCTCACTGAAAACGTCCCGCGTATTCTGGGTGACGACTTGACTGCCCGAATCGATGCCGAAAGCTGGACGCTCCCAAAGCTGTTCCAATGGTTGCAAGAGGCTGGCAACATTGACAGCCAGGAGATGTATCGTGTTTTCAACTGCGGTATTGGCATGGTCATTGTCGTGGCAGCAGAGCACGCTGACACAGCCGCCGAAGCGCTGGCAGCAGCCGGTGAGCAGCTCTTCCGTATCGGGCGTATCGATCAACGCGGCGATGGCGAAGCGCAAACCATTGTGCGCTGACAAATTCGAGACCGTCGGTTTGCGAATTACAAGGTGCAGTGGGTGTGTAGCGGTTTCAGGCGTCAAGCGCGCGCCTGACCCGCTCGATGAATTGTTGCCGGAGGTCAGTCGCCAGACAGTCCAGCGTGTGGTAGCCAGCCCACTGTTCACTGAACTGTCGCTGCCATGTCAGTTGCCGCTTGGCTAACTGCCGGGTTGCCACGACTGCCTTGAAGCGCATGGCGTCAAAGCTGTCCTCACCCTCAAGATACGACCACACCTGACGGTAGCCTACACAGCGCATCGACGGTAGCCCTGCGTGAAGACTGTAGCGCTCGCGCAGGTTGGTGACCTCATCGACAAAACCGTCAGCAAACATGCGCTCCAACCGAAGCTCGATGCGCTCATGGAGCACGCCCCGGGTTGACGGCGCAAGTGCAATCGTCAGCATTTCGCCCCACCGCAGGCTGCTGTCCCGGCGAGCATAGCTGTCGGCTAGCGGTTCGCCGGTCAGCATCACGATCTCCAGGGCGCGCTGTATGCGCTGTGCATCACTTGGTTTGAGTCTGGCAGCGGCCTCGGGGTCAAGCGCAGCCAGTCGCGCGTGCATGGCTGGCCAACCGGATTGCGCTGCATCATGGTCAAGCTGTTGTCGAAGGCTGGAGTCTGCTTTGGGCAGGTCCGAGAGACCGTCGCGCAGGGCCTTGAAGTACAGCATGGTTCCACCGACCAGAACAGGTACTCGGCCTCTGGCGATGATCTGGTCGATCAGGTGTTGCGCCTGCTCGCAGAATGCGGCAGCCGACCAACTGACTTCGGGCGAGACGATGTCAATCAGATGATGAGGACAGCGCGATAGTTCGTCGGCACTGGGCTTGGCCGTGCCGATGTTCATGTCGCGATAGACCAGCGCAGAGTCCACGCTGATGATCTCAATGGGCAGGCTGTCAGCCAACGCCAACGCCAGCTCGGTTTTGCCGCTGGCGGTGGGGCCGAGCAGTGCGATTGGACGGGTGGCAAAGGTCATGCACGGTCACCGCACGCGCCAGTCGTCCAAGCGTGCAGCCCTCTGAATGAATGGCCGACGTGCAAAGTCCTCAGCGCTTGAGCAACGCAGCGCATTAAAGCCAAGCTCTGGCGTGCCGCTTCATTCATTGTTTGGCCCACGGCTGCGTTCGCCTTTTTCCTGATACATCTCGCCATCTGCCACCTTCAGCAATACTTCGGCGCTATCACCGTCATCGGGGTAGATGGCGATGCCGATGGACGCGCCAAGCATGACTTCGCTACTGTCAGCCAAGCTAAGAGGTTCTTCGAACAAGCGTTGAATCGACTCGCAGATGGTGTCCGCTTTTTCAGCACCGTCGATATCGCTCAGCAAGACGACAAACTCGTCGCCTGCGTAGCGCCCTACCAAGTCATTCTGTCGCACACTTTCCAGCAAGCGCCGGGTCACCTCTACCAGGGCCAGATCGCCGACATCATGCCCATGCGTATCGTTGATATGCTTGAAGCGGTCCAGATCGACAAACAGCACGGCCATGCGGTGACGACGACGATCGGCCTTGTAGTCGTCAATGCGTCTTTGAAGCTTGTGCATGAATGCTTCACGGTTTAGTGCGCCAGTCAGGTCATCGGTTTGCAGTCTGCGCTGCATGGCCTCGAAGCTACGCGCCAGATCGCCGAGCTCGTCACGACGGTGTATGCCGACCGGTGCATCGAGTTCACCGGCACCGACCCGGCAAGCGGCAATCTTGAGACGTTTGAGATCGGCCGCTACCCGGTTGAGCACCAGCAGTCCGATCAAGAGCGTTATGGCGATTGCCAGCACTGCAATGGCCGCGGTCTTGCGGATGTTGTCGGTAATGCCCGACATGAAGTCGCTATCGGGCATCGCCACCACCGTGATCCAGTCAAGTCCGGCGTTGTCACGAATACGGTCGAAAGCGACGTGAACATGACTGCCGACCATACCGACAGACAATGAATGCGTGTCGTCAGGAATGCCGTGTTCGTCCAGATAGTCGATGATGGCGCGGTAGGCTTCACGGAGTATGGGATGATCGCTATCCTCGGCGCTGGCGCGACGGTATTCGCCATCGGGCATGAGTATCACATTAGGTGTTGCCGAGGAAGCGATCAGAGAGCCCGTCGGTTCGATGATGAAAGCGATGCCGTTGGGCGAAACCTGAAGTCGGCTGACAAAGTCGTTCAAAGCCTTGAGCGACACGTCAGTGGCCACCACACCCTCAAACTCTCCTGTCACCGAGAGCACCTGACGTGCTCGGGTCGCGACCAACTCGCGTGTTCCGAAGTCGATGTACACCGTAGTCCAGGTGTGCCCGTCATTGCCCTTGCCATCGAGATACCACGGGCGTGTGCGAGGATCAAACACCCGGTCCTCGCGCCGGACGAACTGCAATGCACCGTCGATACCTTCGTATTGATATATGGCCCGACGTTCTTGCTCACCGAGTTTCATGCGCATCTCAACCCGATTGGGATCCAGGCGCAGAATACCCAATCCTTGGCCTGACTCGTTGCCATAGTAGACGTAGTCGTTCGGGTCGGTGTGCAGGGCAGTGGCAATCCAGAAGCGCGTGCGAAGGTTTTCAAGATCGGACTCAATCTTGCCTGGTGCCGCCATACCCTCAGGGAAAGCGGTTTCCAGCACCGCACCAGAACCCACAATGTGGCGGTCTACGGCCTGCGTGATTCGCCCGACTGTCTCAAGCAGGAGCTGATGAGTCAAGGTGTTGATGGCTGAGCTGCCGGCCTGGTAAGACAAAACCCCCAAGGTCACCGCAAGCGCGATCACCAGCACCATGTAGGGCAAGGTCAGCATCAGTCGCAGCGAGACCCCGTTGCACGATTTGTCACTTGTCATGATGAAACACCCGGATTTAACATGCGCGAACGCGAAGCGTTCCGAACTGCATAAAAATTTGCCGCAGCGCAAAAAAATGCAAGTCGGTATGATACCGTTCATTTTGTATCAGGGTTAATGACAAAAAGCCTGAGCGTTCCAGCAAACCGTCACGGAGTGTTACATGAAATTGTTCTCATCCCTCTATGCTCGCACCATGCAGTGGGCCAGGCACCGGCGTGCTCCATGGTTTTTGGGCGGGTTGAGTTTTGCAGAGTCATCTTTCTTTCCCATCCCGCCCGACGTGATGCTCGCGCCAATGAGTCTCGCCAATCCGTCCAAGGCATGGCTCTTTGCTCTAATCACTACGGTTGCTTCAGTCGCCGGAGGGGTGCTTGGTTACTTCATCGGGCTTTTTGCTTTTGATGCGATCGCGCCTTTGCTTTCAGAAGGGCGTTATCACGACGGTTACCAATTAGCGCAGGCGTGGTTTGTCGACTGGGGCTTCTGGGCGGTGTTGCTGGCCGGTTTTTCGCCGATCCCTTACAAGGTGTTCACTATCGCGGCAGGTGTTGCCGTGATGCCCTTGCTGCCCTTCATTCTTGCTTCGGTCATCGGTAGAGGCGCACGGTTCTTTCTTGTTGCCATGCTGATGGCGCTCGGCGGGCCACGCATGGAGGCCTTGTTGCATCGCTATGTTGACCGCCTGGGCTGGGCCACCGTCGCGATTGTCGTGCTGGCTATCGTGATCAGCCAGTTCTGAAGTCGCGGGGGACGCACAAGCTTATTGGCCGCGCATGAAAAAGCGATCCAGGTCGGCCATGCTGAGCTGGGTCCAGGTTGGACGACCATGATTGCATTGGTCGGCACGTTCGGTTCGCTCCATGTCTCGCAGTAGCGCATTCATCTCGATGATTGACAACTGCCGGTTGGCGCGCACTGCGCCGTGGCAGGCCATGGTAGCCAGCAGTGCGTTACGTTGGCGGGTGATTGCCTCTGTTGCGGGGTAATCGGCAAGTTCCTGCAATAATTCCCTCACAAGGTCGGGCACCGATGCGTTTGCGAGCAAGGCCGGTACGCTACGCACGGCCAGTTGCGACGGCCCTGCGGGAGAAACTTCGAAGCCGATTTCCAGCAGCACCTCAGCACACTGTTCGGCTGTGCTCATCTCCCGCGACCCCACGCCAAAAACTGCCGGAATCAGTAGCTTTTGCACGGCTGCCTGCCCATCCAGCACAGTTTTCAGACGCTCATACAGAATGCGCTCGTGGGCCGCATGCATGTCAACAAGCACCAAGCCCCGACTGTTCTGGGCCAGTATGTACACTCCATGCAACTGTGCCACAGCAAAACCCAGTGGCGGTTCATCGCCAGAGGCATGAACCAGCGGTTCGCGCGTCACCTCCGCACCCGCTATGGGTGAAAGCGCGTTCGCCGCGCGGTTTCCGGAATGTTCGTTCGTCAAGGCCTGCCAGCGTGCGTCAGCCACACCATCCGAATGTGCGAGCCCGCTGAAGGCCAGATAGCGATCTCCGGCTTCACGCGACGCCGAGTCCATGGCAAACCTTGCCTGAAACTGTGGCATGGCGCTGACCGACGCTGACGCTTCATTCGACTCCGCATGGTCGCTTCGAGTGTTCTCTGCAGCGCCCGGGTTTGCACTTGCGCTGGACTCCCCAAGGCTGCGCGACAAGGCGTGGAAGACAAACTGATGAATGCTGTGCGCCTCGCGAAAGCGCACCTCGATCTTGGCGGGATGAACGTTGACATCCACCCCAGCCGGGTCAAGCTCCAGGAAGAGCAGGAAGGCCGGGTGGCGTTGGTGATGCAAGACGTCGGCGTAGGCTTGCCGAACCGCATGGCTAAGCAGCTTGTCGCGCACGAAACGGCCATTGACGAAAAAATACTGCGCGTCTCGCGAACCCCGGGAGTAGGCGGGAAGGGCGGCAAGACCGCTCAAGCGCAGATGGCCAGCCTCAACATCGACCACCCTGACATGCTCCATGAAGTCGTCGGACAGCAGTGCGGCAGCGCGCCGCACACTATCGGAGGGAGGGAGTCGATGCACCAACCGACCGTTGTGCGACAACTGCATTGCCACATCCGGTCGCGCAAGCGCGACCCTGCGGAACATTTCGTCGCAATGCGAGAACTCGGTACCCTCCGCCTTGAGAAACTTTCGCCGGGCTGGGGTGTTGAAATACAGATCGGCCACATCCACGACCGTGCCTTGGTTGAGCGCAGCCGGTTGCGGCACCAGTGCGTCGGAATCAACTCGCCAGGCGTGTCGGGCACCCTCGGCAACGCTGGTAATGCTGGTGCGTGCAACCGATGCAATTGCCGCCAGCGCTTCGCCCCTGAAGCCCATGGTGGCGACCTGCTCCAGATCTTCGAGTTTGCTGATCTTGCTGGTGGCATGACGCTCCAGCGCCAGTGCCAACTGGTCGTGTTCGATTCCACAGCCATCATCGGCTACGCGAATTCGTCTGATGCCGCCTTGTTCCAGTGTCACTTCAATTGACAGGGAGCCAGCGTCCACCGCGTTTTCGAGCAACTCCTTGAGCACCGAAGCAGGGCGTTCAACCACCTCACCAGCGGCAATCTGATTAATGAGGGCGTCAGGGAGCAGAACAATACGTGGCATGGGATGCTAGGGCAGGTGGGCTTGAGCACGCATTATCCGCATTACCGCGTTGCGGGCAAACTGCCATGAGCGTGTATCATGATCGGTTTAGTGCCAGCGTCTGCACACCGAGACACGAAGCATTTGTCGATTGACTCGCAGCGGCTCGCATGCGTCAACCTCCAACCCTCAGCATTGATTCATGATCTCTGTCGTCATTCTCATTTCCGGTCGCGGCTCGAATATGGAAGCCATCATCAAAGCCGGCATCCACAAACTTAAAATTGCGGCGGTCATCAGCAATCGCAGCGACGCTGCTGGGCTGCTGTTTGCGCAGCAACACGGCATTGCCACCGCGGTGGTAGACCACAAACTGTTTCCCGACAGGGAGTCTTTCGACGCGGCGTTGAGCAAGGTCATTGACGGTTTTCAGCCACACCTGGTGGTGCTGGCAGGATTCATGCGTGTGCTGACTGAAGGCTTTGTTCGTCATTACAGCGGTCGACTGCTGAATATCCATCCCTCTTTGCTGCCATCCTTCCCCGGGTTACATACCCACCGACGTGCTTTGCAGGCCGGAGTAAAAGTTCACGGCACCACGGTGCACTTCGTCACGCCGCAGCTTGATTCAGGCCCAATCGTGATTCAGGCCGCCATTCCGGTTCTGGACAGCGATGACGAAGCCAGCCTGGCTGCACGTGTATTGGTTGAGGAGCATCGCATTTATCCTCAGGCTGTTGCCTGGTTTGCCTCAGGTCGTCTGACGGTCAACGCTGATGGCGTAGTTTGTTTGAGCAACAGCATGCCCGCGCCTGGGTCCTTGCTTTCGCCGGCGCTGGATGGCGACGACACTTCTGAATGATCGAGGTTCAAGCATGAGAGCCACTGTCTCCCGATATGCATGTCTGCTTGCTGTAGCTTTGTCATTTTGCGCAACATCGACGGCTATGCACGCCAGCCAGAACGGCTGGCCACAATCTGGACACGTGGTTTTTGACGTGCTGCATGGCGAAAACGGGTTCAAGCTTGGGGAAAGTGTTCACCGTTGGCAACAAGATGGTCAGCGCTACAGCATGAGCACGGTGATGCAAACCACTGGCCTCGCTGCCATGCTGCAGGAGTTTCAGTACACGCAGTCCAGTGAGGGCCGTATTGACAAGCACCGCTTGAGGCCTGATTCGCTGACCATAGACCAGCGCAAGGGTCGGGAAACAGCCGCCTTTGACTGGGAGTCACAACAGGTCGTGATCACCCGAAAACAAAGGCAGCGCAGCTTCGCTGTGAACATCGGTGACGTTGACATGTTGAGCATATGGCATGCCGCCGCCGTTGGCGGACTGGCTGCGCAGACCAGCAACTTTCAGGTCGTCACCAACCGGGCGGTCTACCCTGTGAGCTACGAGTCCGTCGATCAGACCAGAATCACGCTGCCTGCAGGTCAGTTTGATACCCATCACATTCGTTTTATCGCGGACGCTGGCAGCCTTCGCATTGACATGTGGCTGTCAAAGGCGCACGGCCTCATACCCGTCAGGGTGTTGATGGTTGATGACAAGGGCCAGACGCTTGATCAGCGCGCCATCAGCGTCGACACGCGCTGAACGACAAATCCGTCGGGCCACAACCCCTTTCAAGCGGAAACGCACTCCCACACCATGAACTCATCGCATCACAAATCCAGTAAACACTCATCGGACAGCGACCGTGCAGTATCGCGAGCGCTGCTTGAACAAACCAGCAAACTGCTTACCGAAGTGCTGGGTTTCGAGCATCCGGCCGACGCCGTCATTTCACGTTACTTTCGGGAAAATCGACAGCTTGGTCATCGCGACCGAGCCTTCATTGCCGAGAACATTTATGCGGTACTGCGCCGCCTGCGCTGGCTTTCGGCGCTTTGTGGTGCCGACAAGAGCGCTCGTTCGCTGCTGTTGACATGGTTGGTGCGCGGGGCAGGGTGGAGCATCAAACGTTTCGAGGGCTTGGTTTCGGCCGCTGAGCTCACCTGGTTGGCCGATGTCAAAGCCCGTACGTTTGAGGCGAGAACCCCCGGGGAGGCGACTGATCTGCCCGACTGGTTTGCCAACAGCTTGCTGGCGCAATACGGGGAGGCTGGTCTGTTCGATATCGCTGCCGGGCTCAATCAAGCTGCGCCATTGGATCTGCGGGCCAACCCACTCAAAACTGATCGTGACAAGCTGCTGCTGGGGCTGTCTGAAGCAGGCGTGACCGCACAAGCTTGTCGATTTTCGCCACTTGGCGTGCGACTCGCCACCAAGCCCGCCTTGCAGCGCCACGCCCTCTTCCTCGGTGGTCATTTCGAGGTTCAGGACGAAGGCAGTCAGCTCCTTTCCTATCTGGTTCAGCCACGACGCGGAGAGTTGGTGGTGGACTTTTGTGCGGGGGCTGGTGGCAAGACTCTGGCGCTGGGCGGCCTGATGCGCTCGACAGGCCGACTTTATGCCCTCGACGTGTCCGACAAGCGCCTGTCCAAGCTCAAGCCACGTGCAGCGCGTGCTGGTTTGTCCAACATCCATCCCACCCTCATTGCGCATGAGCGTGACAGCAAACTCAAGCGCATGGCCGGCAAGGCTGACCGAGTGCTGGTTGATGCACCGTGCAGCGGCCTGGGCACCTTACGCCGAAACCCCGACCTCAAATGGCGACAAAGCCGCGACAGCGTGACCGAGATGAGCGCAAAGCAGCTTGCCATCCTGTCGGCTGCCGCCAGACTGGTCAAACCGGGAGGTCGTCTGGTCTATGCCACCTGCAGTTTGCTCAACGAGGAGAACCAGGAGGTGGTCTCGGCCTTTCTGGCAGCGAACCCGGAATTCTCGTCACTCAGTGCCGAGTCCATACTGCACGAGCAGGGAATCGAACTGGCGTGTGGCGACACCCTGAGCCTGATGCCTCACCTGCATGACACCGACGGTTTTTTTGCCGCCGTCCTGCAAAGACGGGTACCTGGCTGAGGTGTTGGTGATGCGCGTTGACCGCCTTCTCACCGTCTGTTATCGGCAAAAGACATCCGGCATGCTTGTTCGTTTTCTTGTTGTGGTGCTGTTTATGGTGTTGTGCCAAGTGGCCGCAGCTAGTGAGAAGATGCAGGCGACAGGAAGCCTGGAAGTGGCGTTTTCACCTGCACACAACCCCGAAGCCTTAATCATCCGTGTGATTGATGAAGCAACTCGCTCCATCCATGTACAGGCCTATGTTTTTACCAGTCGCGCTATAGCCAATGCACTGATCGCCGCGCATCGCCGAGGCGTTCGCGTCGAAGTGCTCGCAGATGCCGAGATGAACAAGCGCGGCGGGCGAAATGCCGCCATGCCCGCATTGCTCAATGCTGGCGTGCCGGTAGCTTTTGAAACCGACTACGCTGCAGCCCACAACAAGGTGCTTATCGTTGATGCTGGCCAAAAAAGCTGCACCCTTGTAACAGGCTCGTATAACTTTACCTGGTCCGCCCAAAACAGAAACGCCGAGAACATCGTGGTGTTTCGTCAAAACTGCAGGCTGGTGGATAGCTATTTTCGCAACTGGCAGCGTCATCGCCAAAAGGCGACGATTGTCACCAGTCTTCCCTGGCGTCGTTGATGGACGACACGGGCGATACGACTGAACGCTCCTTTGCCAGGATTGGCCCGGCTGATGGATGCCTGTTGATGGTTGTGAATGAAACCCTGGGCTACTGCCGCTGTCTGACCAAACACTTTGATTGCGTTTGCCACTCGGCTTAGAATCAAGACACCTCCGTGTTTCAGGATATTGCTCTACATGTTTAATTTCGGCTTGATTGATCTCCCTTGGTGGGGATATATCGTGGTTGCGCTGGCGCTGACCCACATCACCATCGTGTCAGTTACCGTTTTCCTGCACCGACACCAGGCCCATCGGGCACTGGAGCTACACCCCATACCATCGCATTTTTTCCGGTTCTGGCTCTGGCTGACAACCGGTATGGTGACGCGGGAGTGGGCGGCAATTCACCGCAAGCACCACGCCAAGTGTGAAACACCTGACGACCCTCACAGCCCTCAGACTCGCGGTTTGCGCAAGGTCTTGTGGCAAGGTGCCGAGCTCTACCGGTGCGAATCGAAAAACCTAGACACCATCAAACGGTACGGACACGGTGCACCGGATGATTGGCTGGAACACAATGTCTACCGACACTCCGCGCTTGGTGTTTCGCTGATGCTGATCATTGATGTGGTGCTGTTCGGCCCCATCGGAATCACCATCTGGGCGATTCAGATGATCTGGATTCCATTCTTTGCTGCAGGTGTCATCAACGGTCTGGGCCATTACTGGGGGTATCGCAACTTTGACTGCAATGATGCATCAACCAATCTGGTCCCGTGGGGCATACTGATTGGTGGCGAAGAATTGCACAACAACCATCACAGCTTTGCCACGTCGGCCAAACTATCGGCCAAGTGGTACGAGTTTGACATTGGCTGGATGTACATTCGCCTGCTTGAGATGGTGGGACTAGCAAAGGCGCGACGGGTGATTCCAGCGCCGCGGTTCAACGAGGCCAAGGCCTGCGCAGACCAAGATACGTTGCAGGCAGTGATTACTCACCGTTACGACGTCATGGCGCGCTACATGCGTACCATGAAGAAAGGCTTTGCTGCCGAAATTGATAGTTTTGTCGCCCAGCATGCACACAGCTTTGACCCAAAAAAGCTTCGCAAGTATCTGTTGAGGGGCGATCACCGGAGTCTTAAACCGGCTGAAATTGACAGGTTTCAAGCAATTTTGAGTGACAATCTGCAGCTCAAGACCGTTGTCACGATGCGCGACGAACTCACCGCCATCTGGTCGCGATCAAGCGCGACAAGCGAGCAATTGCTGGAGCAGTTGCAGGACTGGATTCGCCGGGCAGAACAAAGTGGCATTGAACAATTGAGTGAGTTTTCGTTGCGTCTGCGCCGTTACGCGGTGTAAGTCAGTCCAAGTGTCCATGTGAGGCATCTGCAGTCTCAAGGCTGCAGGTGCCTCTGTTTTTCACGATTGCCTGTCTTCCGGCGCTTGCGGTTTGTTCACTTCGTCGTCTAGCGCATCCGCCCAGCAGTTTGGGGTTTCATATAGACGCACGCGCTGCAGACGCAAACTGTTACCGTAGACGTCCCGATACTGCGGAGCCAGAAGCCTGAAGGCGGTCTCAGCGAGGTTTTCGGCGGTCGGGATCACATCCAGTACCACCGTCTTGTGATCCGGCAGTGAGGCCAGAAATTCGACTACACGGGTATCCCCGCGATACACCAGAAAGGCGTGGTCCCATGGATCTACCACAACACGCTTGGCAATGGCTTTGACGTCTGCAAAATCCATCACCATTCCTGAATCCGGCCGACCTTCGGTTGCAATAATATTGCCAGTCAGCGTTACTTCGAGAACGTAGCGGTGGCCATGCAGGTGACGACATTGGCTCTGGTGATCAGGAATCCGGTGTCCTGCATCGAATTCGAGTTTACGAGTGATACGCATCGGAGAGTGACAGGGCTTTCAAAGTCAGGGAAGAGGGATTATAGCGACAAAACCTCAGGGTTTGCTGCGCTCAACACCGACCTTGAATGATATTCATCGTGCGTCCTGTTGCTATTCAGAATACGATGACCGGCACAGCATTTATACAATATGAAAATGCCAGAAGTATCCATGAATGAATAAGGAATTTATGGCTATGAAATATTCGGCAGCCCTGGTTGGAGAAACTAGTCAATAAAAACTATCACATGCGCCTTTATGAAGGGCTGGACGGAAACCTGAAAAATGCAAAACAGTTTCTTTTTGAACCAGCCTTTCCAAAACGGATTGCCCTGAAGCGCTCTCAGGTTGCGGTTTGGCCCGTTCTTGTCTGGCGAACGGACCATTCCACACGAACAGGCTTGATGTCAGGCCTCTGACTTCTTCCAGGCGCGCGCCTCCTTCTTGAGGTTCTTGAACAGCTCGGGGTTGCTTGCCTTCAGGTATTGCGCCACTTCGACATCCTCCTTCTTGAGCTTTTCGATGTCGACCTGTTCAATGTGCACCAGGCGAAGCAGCGCCTGAACCGGGCGGGGGATATTGCGACCGCTCTCATAACGTGAGCCACCACTTTGCGTGACTCCGAGTTGTGACCAGAATTCGGACTGGTTCATGCCCAGCTTGTGGCGAACAGCGCGTACGTCGATCTTTTCCAGTTTTTTCATGATTTGCGTCCTGTGGATATGTCTAACGTGAAATAATCACGATTCAACGAAGTTGATATTCGTGAATACAACCTAAGTTGTACTACACCCCAATTGTAGTTGAGCATTCGCTACACATACAATATGAAGAATTCACGAACAGGACATGCTTTTGGTCTGATCGTGCCGAAATTCACGAAAAATGCCGTCACGATGCTTTTTTTTTCCTGCGTTGGTACACTACTGCTTTTTCCTACACCCAACTTGGATGCACCATGGCACTGATAGTTCAGAAGTACGGCGGCACCTCGGTCGGCACCCCCGAACGCATAAAGAACGTCGCCCGGCGCGTTGCCGCTTTCCGGGCAAGGGGCGACGACGTCATTGTCGTCGTTTCTGCGATGAGCGGCGAGACAAACCGGTTGATTGGTCTTACCAAAGAAGTCACGAGCAATCCCAGTCCGCGCGAACTGGACGTTGTTGTGTCTACTGGCGAGCAGGTGACCATCGGGTTGTTGTGCATGGCGATGCAGGATATCGGCCTGGGGGCAAAGAGCTACACCGGGGGTCAGGTTCGTATTCTTACCGACTCCGCTCACACCAAGGCGCGCATTCTCAGCATTGACGAAACTCCCATCCGTCAGGACCTCGACGACGGCAAGGTTGTAGTGGTTGCGGGCTTTCAGGGCGTAGACGACGCGGGCAACATCACCACTCTTGGACGAGGCGGGTCTGACACCACGGCAGTGGCAGTGGCAGCGGCGCTCAAGGCAGACGAGTGCCAGATCTATACGGATGTGGACGGTGTTTATACCACCGACCCGCGAGTCGTCAGCGAAGCCCGAAAGCTTGACACCATCACCTTTGAAGAGATGCTGGAACTGGCCAGTCTTGGGTCCAAGGTGTTGCAGATCCGCTCGGTAGAGTTTGCAGGCAAATACAAGGTCAAATTGCGTGTACTGTCCAGCTTTGAAGATCAGGGCGAGGGAACACTCATCACAGTTGAGGAAGATAGCACCATGGAACAACCCATTATTTCAGGCATTGCGTTCAACCGCGACGAAGCGAAGATCACCGTGATCGGTGCGCCCGACCGACCCGGAATCGCTTACCGCATTCTGGGACCGGTGGCCGACGCCAATGTCGATGTCGACATGATCGTCCAAAACGTTGGGCATAACGGTGCCACCGACTTCTCTTTCACCGTGGCTCGCGGTGACATGAACAAGGCGATCAAGGCTCTCGAAAACGCCAAGGCTGAGATCGGTGAACACACCATAGAAACCGATAGCACAATGGCCAAGGTGTCCGTCGTGGGTGTTGGCATGCGCTCGCATCCAGGGGTGGCCGCCAAAATGTTCCGTGCCCTGGGCAGCGAAGGCATCAATATCCAGATGATCGCTACCTCTGAAATTCGTATCTCGGTGGCCATCGAAGAAAAGTATCTTGAACTCGCCGTGCGCGTACTCCACAAGACTTTTGGGCTCGAACAGGCCTGATACGTTTGACGAGTTCGCGGAAGCTCTGTATTATTCCGTGTCTTCGGGTTGGAGACGTGGCCGAGAGGTCGAAGGCACTCCCCTGCTAAGGGAGCAGACGGGCAAAACCTGTCTCAAGGGTTCGAATCCCTTCGTCTCCGCCAACCGAATAAAAGAACCGCCGATCAGGCGGTTTTTTTATGGTCGATGCAAGGCGCAATGGCGCATACTCGCCGAAGCGGGGCCAGCAAGCACAGAGTGTGGCGCTTGCTGGTCGCATGAACGAGGATGAATCAGCGAACGCTGGCCTTGTCCATCAGTTCGGCGAGGTGGTTCTCGACCAACTCCTGCTGCAGGCGTTGTTGAAGTTGCGGGGCAACCTGTTCTATTGGGGGTGCCTGCATGTCGCGCGTGTCATCCAGCAAAATCACATGCCAGCCAAAGTCGCTCTGTACCGGCGTCTGAGTGAACGCGCCTTTTTCGAGTTTGACCATGGCTTCGGCAAACGGCGCTACGAACATGCCGGGGTTGCTCCAACCAAGCTGACCGCCTCGGTCGCGAGAGCCTGGGTCGAGAGACTCTGTTGCCACAACCTCAAACGATTCACCCGCACGCAAACGCGCGATGATGGCCTTGGCCTGGTTTTCGTCTTCTACCAGGACATGCCTCGGCAGATACTCCTTGCCTCCCACGCGTGCCTTGATGGCTTCGTATTCGCGCTCCACATCGGCGTCGCTGATCTGGTTGTTCTCAACGTAGTTCTGCAAATATGCTCGGATCAGCACGGCCTGACGAGCCAAGTCAATTTGTGCCTGCACATCGGGTTGCTTGTCTACGCCAGCGCTGACAGCGGCCTGAGCGAGCACTTCCCGGCGGACCAGTTCTTCACGAATGGCCTCTCGCAACTCGGCATTGTCCGGTGCGCCCTGAGCGAGTTGTTCGGCCATCATGGTGGAAGCGTACGTTGCTGGGATGGGCTGGTTGTTGACCACAGCCACGGGGTCTGCAGCCCATGCTCCTGTGGTGATCAGGGCGGCGGCAATCGCCGTGGCAAGGTGGGTGTAACTGAATTTCATGAATTTTCCTTGGTTGATGGCATGCCGGCTTCTTCTGGGCTTAGAGCATTCATTGGCAGCGCATGAATGCGTCCCTGCATCAGGTCTCCGACAGCGTCGAAGACCAGACGATGTCGCGCCAGACGGCTTTGACCGTTAAAACGGGAGGCAACGATTTTCAGTCGATAGTGACCGCCACCGCTGCGCGCGCCTGCGTGACCGGCATGCAGGGCGCTCTCGTCGATTACTTCGACCAAGACAGGGTCCAGTATCGCAAGACGCCGCTTGAGTTCGTCAATGGTGTTCATGGCAAGACCTTTTTGTAGGGGTGAACACGGGTCGCGGAAAAGACGCCTTCGGTGACATAGACGTCTTCGGCCAACCAGCGCTCGGCGTCATCCTGACTGTTGAATTCCGCAATGATCAGACTTCCGACAAAGCCAGCCGGCCCAGGGTCGGGGGAGTCTATAGCCGGCATAGGGCCAGCGGCGAACAGTCGACCTTCATCGCGAAGGGCTTCGAGTCTTGCCAAGTGGGCCGGGCGGACTGCCATGCGGGCATCCAGGCTACCGGGGGCATCGGTACCAATCAATACGTAAAGCATTTTCATCTCTCTTGAGGTTGTTTTTGTGGGTCGCCTTGTCAAAATCGACGACCAGCCGTTTCCAGACCTTGCTCGTGCCCGAATGTTCGCCCGTAAATCAGACGGCTCCGGCATCCGGCCCGAAGTGCACCTTGCGAAATACAAGCTTGTCACGGTTTGGTAAGGCGTTATGATTTTCAGGCACTAAGGCAGTGCTTTTGACGAATCGGTGATTTTAGCGCGTGCCTGCTCAGAATCCACCTTGGGAATGATGATCCGTGCCAACAAGCCCCCACCATCGCGCCCGACCAACTCGAGGCGGCCACGATGTGCCTCCATGATTCGGTCAATAATGGCCAGCCCCAGTCCAGCACCGTGCGCTCCTGACCTGGCGATATCCCGCCGGGTGAAGGGCTGGCGCAAATGCGCGACCTCCTCTGCCGGAATTCCCGGGCCTCGATCCAGCACCTCAATGCTAACACTCTCCAGGTCTTCACCTATCCGGACATCAATGGGTGCACTGGCACCAGCATGTCGCCAGGCGTTGTCGATCAGATTCGCTACCGCCCGGCGCATTGGCAGAGGATGCAGCGCGAGCATCACCTGGTGAGCGGGACAGGCGTAGTGCAGAGGGGCGCCCCTTAGTTTGAAGGATTCAACCAGATCGGCGACAAAGGCACATAGTTCGACTTCGCGTGCAGGCTCGGCAGCAGCATTGCGTCCAAAGTCCAGGAACTGCCCGATGATGCGATCCATTTCTTCGATGTCGGTCACCATCGCAACGACGTCTGAGTCGCGGGCACCAGACAGTTCCACGCCAAGGCGCAGACGCGCCAGGGGAGTGCGCAGGTCGTGGGAAACCCCAGCCAACAGCAAGGTCCGATCGGCATCGGTGCGGGCAAGATCATCAGACATTGTATTGAACGCCCTGGCTACGGCAGCAATTTCTGCGGCACCATCCTCGCTGACACGTGGCGGCTTGCCACCTTCGCCCAATACACGCGCGGCGTTGGCAAGTTGCCGGAGTGGTTTGCCAAACCACGACACGATGAAAAACGCACCAAACAAGGCAGCCAGCAAGGCTCCGCCAGTCCAGTACAAAACCACAGCAGCCCCCGGGCGCTCGTTGAATCGCTCGGTTGGCATCATCACCCAAAATTCGTTGTCATCATCACGGTCTAGCCGAAAACTCACCCAGAAGCCATCCAGGGACTTCCAGCGCGCGGCAATCCGGGTGTAGTCACCAAGTTGGGCGCGAATTTCTTCGGTCAGCAGTCGCATCAGGCGGGTATCTGGCAATGGCTGGATCGGGTCGGCAGGTTCGGCCGGGTAGATGCGTATTCCCTCCAATGCCACCAGATCGATCAGAAGGTCTGCACGTCTGCTGCTTTCGGCGTTGATCAATGCAGTTCGCGTCAAGTTGACTACACTAATGACCATTTGCGAGAGATCGCTCGCACGTGAGGGTTCCTGAAAGTGTCGCATGATCTGTGACCAGGCGGACAGCGAAAAGATCAACAGCAGTGCGATCAAGAGAAAAGTCTGCCACAGGAGCGAGTGTGGCACCAATCGAGTCAGGAACGCAGTGGGAGCGGAAGCGCGACTGGTTTCGGCAGCCTTCTCGAACTCAATCTTCACTCTTGGTCTTGCCGCCGTCGGGTACGAACACGTATCCAAAACCCCAGACGGTCTGGATATAGCGTGGTTTGGATGCATCGTCTTCAACCAGTTTGCGCAAGCGGCTGATCTGGACATCGATAGCGCGGTCAAAAACACCGTATTCCCGACCTCGGGCCAGTTCCATGAGTTTGTCGCGTGACAAGGGCTCACGTGGGTGTTGCAGCAAGACCTTCAGCAGGGAGAACTCACCCGTGGTCAGTGAAACTTCTTCGCCATCACGGCTTAAAGTGCGCACCCCCAGATCGACGCTGACACTACCAAAGCGGATGACTTCGTCTTCAGGCGCTGGCGCGCCGGGCGGCACTGCTGGCTGTCGGCGCATGATGGCATGAATACGTGCAACCAACTCGCGTGGATTGAAGGGTTTGGGGAGATAATCGTCTGCGCCCATTTCAAGACCGATGATACGATCCACTTCATCACCCTTGGCGGTCAGCATCACGATGGGGATCGGATTTTCGGCGCTACGCAGTCTCCTGCAGATCGCCAGTCCGTCCTCACCTGGCAACATCAGGTCGAGCACCAGCAGGTCGAAATGCTCGCGGTGCAGGGCGCGATCCATGGATGGTGCATCGGCTACCGCCTTGACCGAGAACCCCTGTTCAAGCAGGTATCGGCTAAGGAGTTCACGCAGTCGTGCGTCATCATCAATCAAAAGCAGCTTGTAGCGGTTCTTGCTTGTCATGGTTGATTATCCTGTTTCCTGGGGTGCTGATCGGCAGTCGGCATGGTATGCCGGTTTTGGACAATCACTACGTTCGGCGCGTAACGCCTTGTAAGTTCAGCCAAGGAAGAAACAGTTGCTTACAATGCGGTATCAAAGTGCTTGGTGCCGGGTGCAATAGGTTGTAAGTTCGGGGTCATGCCCTTGATAGTTTGCGGCAGACTACGGTCAAGTTTGGCGCCGCGGCGGTGTCGCGTTTCTTTTCCTTCAATCCCGTTGATGATCCGGGATACTTCATAGACTGCCATGATACAACCGAGAATCCATAATGTATTCGTGACGTCAGCGGTCGCGATCATGATTGTGTGTGGTTTTGTACTTGCCAATCAGGCACTGGCGGCTTCGGATGCAGGTGAGGTGATGCAAATAGGGGCACCAGCGACCTCGTATCTTCACGCCGTACCGCACACCCAAGAGCTACATCATGCCCCCACCCTTCCAGCTCACCAGAGTGCGGTGCAGCCGAAGCCCAAGAGACTGGATAGGAGCGAACGGGAATCACTCAGCCGTGAGCTCAGGGAAACGCTGCGCGACATTTACGATGAGCCCCGGCCACGACGTTGATCTGTGGCTGACCGATCTGGCGTGGCTGAAACAGAAAGATGGTGTGGCGCTACCGGCAGGCTGTCGCTGGCGGTAAAATGCGGCACCATGAAACTACTTGCCATCGAAACCTCCAGCGAACACGCGAGCATTGCGCTTGATCTTGATGGAGCAATGCTCGAACACACACTGGAAGGGCACGCGAACCATTCTGAGCGCCTTTTGCCAAGCATACAACGGATGCTTGCAGAGTCTGGCGTGTCACTGGGTTCGCTTGACGCAGTCGTTTATGGCGCAGGCCCTGGTGCCTTTACCGGATTGCGGCTCGCCTGTGCCGCCGCGCAAGGTCTGGCGATGGGAGCCGGGGTGGGAGTCATTGGCATTTGTGGTCTGGATGCGCTCAGTCTGCACGGCAAAGGGGCGGCCATTCTTGTCGCCACGGATGCGCGAATGGGCGAAGTCTACACGGCGACTTACCGTGTCTCGGACGGTAAGCCCATGCGCAGCAGCGACATTGTCTGCATGCCGCCAGAGTCGCTGCTTTTGCCGGATGATGATGTCGCGTGGTTTGGCGTCGGCTCGGGTTTTGTGGCTTATTTCGAGAAACTGCACCCTCTGATAAAGCACAGGTTGAGTGGTGTTGACGGTGACGCGCGGGTGACTGCAGCCGGCTTGCTCCAGCTCGCCAGGCCGCGAGTTGTCGTTGGTGACATTCAGCCGCCGGAGTGTGCTGCACCGCTATATGTGCGCAACAAGGTTGCTCTCACTACCGCCGAACGCCTGGCCAGAGGAGGGCGGGCATGACGCCCTGTCTGCGGCCCATGACCGAGCAAGATCTGAGTTGGGTGATGGAACACGAGGCGCAACAACATGCGTTTCCGTGGACCCGGGGCAACTTCAGTGATGCGCTGGTGGCGGGCTATCTGGCCTTTATCATGGAACTCGGTGAGGCCGCGACAGGCTATGCCGTAATAATGAACGTGCTTGACGAGGCCCACCTGCTCAACATCACAGTAGTTGGTACGTGTCAGGGGCAGGGCCTGGGACAGTCATTCTTGCGCCTCTTGTCGGCAAAGCTCAAGGAGCAGGGCGTTGAACAACTGTTTCTTGAGGTCAGGCCTTCCAACCGGCATGCCCGGAATCTTTATCAGCGTTTTGGCTTCTCCTTGATTGGCAGGCGCAAAAACTATTACCCGGCAAACAACGGCACACGGGAAGACGCGTTGGTGATGAGACTGGATCTATGACGAACCGTCTCAAAACTGCCTTGTTCCGCGAACTTGGCGTGACGGTGTTGTGGCGTCTGCGATCAGCCGCGCTGCAAGAAACTGGAGCTGATGAGCTTCGTGCAGACATCACGCACTCTGACGCGAAAAACGACCAACCTTCATCACCACCGCGCCAGCTTGTCGAAGATGCTGCGGGTTCTGCCAAAACAGCATTTGCCCCGAGCGGCGGCAGGGGCGCGCGCCCCCGCATCGAATGGCCGGGCGACGCGTCTGCAAATCGGCGAAGCGGTGCTGTGCCAGTTGAGGCCCGGTCTATGGGCTCAACTTCAACTGGGCCAGCTTCAAGCGAAGCGAGCCAGTCCCGCGATGCTGGGGATAATCGACACAAGCACATCGCAAAACTGGACTGGGAGGCGCTTGAGGGCGAAATTCGGCAGTGCACAGCTTGTCGCCTATGTGACAACCGGCGCCAGGCTGTGCCGGGTGTGGGTGACAGGACCGCACGCTGGATGTTTGTTGGCGAGGGGCCGGGTGCTGAGGAGGACCGCAAGGGTGAGCCTTTCGTCGGGCCAGCCGGCAGGCTGCTGGACAAGATGCTGGCCAGCATAGGGCTGACGCGCAGCCATCAGGTGTTCATCGCCAATGCAGTCAAGTGCCGGCCACCCAGCAATCGCACACCACACCAGGATGAAATAGCTCAATGCAGAAGCTACCTGGACAGGCAGATTGCTTTGATTCAACCAAGTCTGATTGTGGCGCTGGGTCGGCCGGCTGCGCTGGCTTTATTAAAGGCGGATGTAAAGATCAACGAGGTGCGGGGACGAACCTTTGAGCGCGATGGCATCCCGATCATCGTCACCTATCATCCCTCTTATCTGCTGCGAAATCCGGCTGAGAAAGGTAAAGCCTGGCAAGATCTCTGTTTCGCGCTTGACGTCATGCGCGGGAATACGGACCACTCCTGATTGCGTCCATCAGTGCCGGTGATCCTTGAGCAAGGCTTCGACATCGTGTTTGCGCTGGTTGTGGCGGTGTCTTAAAAGCACCAGCACCATGACGCTTGCCACCAGAAATCCGAACAACACGATCACCACGTTTATTGATACATCGGCCAGAATAAGCATGGCGTAGGCGCCAGTCATCACAAGTATGGACAGATTCTCGTTAAAGTTTTGTACCGCGATCGAGTGACCGGCACCCATCAGAATATGCCCGCGATGCTGCAGCAGTGCGTTCATTGGTACAACGAAGAAGCCGGCAAGCGCACCAATCGCCACCATCAACACCATGGCTGTCATTGTGGTGTTGACGAAGGCCATGCTCATGGTGATCAGACCCATGGCGATGCCTAGCGGAATGACCGAGACTGACGACCGCAGGCTGATCCGCCTGGCCGCCAGCACCGCACCCAACCCAACGCCAATGGCCACCACACCCTGTAGCATGGAGGCCTGACTGAGTTCAAAACCCAGACTCTGCTCTGCCCACCGGATCACGATGAACTGCAAGGTGGCACCGGCCCCCCAGAAAAGTGTGGTCACCGCCAGTGACACTTGCCCAAGCTTGTCACGCCACAGCAACTTGAGGCAGTGCCTGAAGTCGCGTAACAAATAGAGCGGGCTGTTGTGCAAGGGTTTGTGATCGACTCCGGTGTCCGGGATATAAAAGTTGAAAGCTGCAGCTACCAGATAAAGCAGCCCGATCAATGCAATGGTCGGCGCCAGGCCGTTGTCCAGCCACGGCAAACCATGACTGGCCAGCCATGCAAGGCTGGCCGGATGCACCAGCGCACCGCCTATCACGGTTCCCAGAATGATCGCACCGACAGTCAGACCTTCAATCCAGCCATTGGCCACCACCAACAAGCGATGCGGCAGGTATTCGGTG
>DAIMZH010000016.1:57674-62051 GCA_036734105.1 Azoarcus sp.
CGGTGAGGATGCCGTACTTTGCAGGTGAGTATGCCGCAGCGCCAAGGCCAATCACGGCATAAGCCAGCAAAGGGTGCGCGCCTATCAGCAACATCAGGCAACCGCCGATCTTGATCGTGTTGCTGATCAGCATGACCCGCCACTTGGGCATTGAGTCGGCAAATGCGCCAACAAATGCCGCCAGCAGGACGTAAGACAGCGTGAAAAAGAGCTTGAGCAGTGGCTCGAACTCGCTAGGCGCCGCCATCTCGCGGAGCAAGGCGATGGCGACAATCAAAAGCGCATTGTCGGCCAGTGCCGAGAAAAACTGCGCTGCCATGATGATGTAGAAGCCAAACGGCATTGAAACGCTAGCTCGCACCCGGATCAAATGTGCCGCGTTTATACCACGAACACCAGACACCACAGTCGTGGTGGGCAGTCCGATGCACTAAAAACCACAAGCTGTGTTCTAATTGGCAGTATAAACAACCTTTATACACATCGCCCCATGACTGGGCGGACAACACTAACCGATAACGGAGCATCACTTGGCAGACCGCAGACTTCAGGTTTTTCATGCTGTGGCAAAGCATGGGTCCTTTACCCGTGCTGCCGAGCACTTGTTCATGACCCAGCCGGCGGTCACCTTTCAGATCAAGCAGATAGAAGAACATTACAACACCCGCTTGCTGGAACGCGGTCATGGCAAGGTGACGCTGACACCGGCAGGCGACATTGTCCTGGCTTATGCGGAACGTATCCTTGGCCTGTCCGAGGAGCTCGAATCACGCATCTCCGAGCTCACCGATGAGCTGGCCGGAACACTGACCATTGGCGCCAGCACCACCATTGCCGCCTATTGGTTGCCAAGGCTGCTTGAACCCTTTAAACGCAAGTTCCCCAGGGTCATGCCACGGGTGGTGGTTGGCAACTCCGGGCTCACCGAGGAACGCGTGGCTGCGCGAGAGTTGGATATTGGCTTGATCGAGATATCGACCGACCTTGCTAGTATCGAGCGCCGAACCGCCGCACGTGACGAGTTGATGGTAATTTGCCAACCAGGGCATCCGCTGTCTGGCGAAGAATCCCTGGAAGCAATCGATTTGATGGGCTACCCCTTCATCACCCGCGACCCAGGCAATGCGGTGCGCGAACTTGCCGAACAATTTTTTGCATCAGCCGGCATAGGCATGGATCAACTGAAGATCTGCGCCGAAGTCGGCAGCCTGACCGCGATCAAATACATGGCTTCTCGCGGTCTGGGTTTTGCCATCGCATCGCATGCAGCCATTCAGCGCGATGTGAGGGAAGGGCGGTTGGCTGCAGTTCCCCTCAGTCCAAAGTTGTACACACCGCTTGAGGTCATTGTGCCAAAGGACAAGTTCAGATCCCGCCTGATTACCACCTTTGCCGACCATGCGGTGATCGAGCTTGCGCGACTGGCCGAAGAAAGCGCAGACAATGGTCTGGATTGCTGATGGTAAAGCCCAAAACCACTTTTGTGTGCAGCGAATGTGGCGGTCAAACACCGCGCTGGCAGGGGCAGTGCCCGCACTGCAAGGCCTGGAACACGCTTGCCGAGAGCGTGATGGAGCAGGGCGGGGCAAGTCGCTATGCCGCGCTTGCCGGCAACACAAGCACACTCAAGACGCTTGCCGAACTTGAACCCCGTGAAGAACCCCGCGTGCCAACCGGCATCGGCGAGCTGGATCGGGTGCTGGGCGGCGGTCTGGTTTCGGGCGGTGTGGTGCTGATCGGCGGCGACCCCGGCATTGGAAAGTCCACACTGCTTTTGCAGGCCTTGAGCATGCTGGCTCACAAACTCCCAGCAATCTACGTCAGCGGTGAAGAATCAGGCGAACAGGTTGCCTTGCGTGCCCAACGCCTGCAACTTGACCCTGGCAGCGTTCAGATGCTGGCAGAGATCAACCTGGAACGCATTATTGCCACTTTGCGCGATGCCAAGCCACGTGTGGCCGTCATCGATTCCATACAGACGGTGTACTCCGAAACCCTCTCGTCTGCGCCAGGTTCGGTGAGTCAGGTCAGGGAATGTGCAGCACAGCTCACTCGTATGGCCAAGCAGCTATCCATCAGTCTGATTCTGGTTGGCCATGTCACCAAGGACGGGACGCTGGCGGGACCCAGGGTTCTCGAACATATTGTCGACACCGTGCTGTATTTTGAAGGCGACACACACTCCAGCTTTCGTTTGATCCGCGCTTTCAAAAACCGTTTTGGTGCGGTTAATGAACTCGGCGTGTTCGCCATGACCGAACACGGCCTGCGCGGCGTGAGCAACCCGTCAGCAATCTTCCTGTCGCAACATGATCAGGAAGTGTGCGGAAGCTGTGTGCTGATCACACAGGAAGGAACGCGTCCCTTGCTGGTCGAAATTCAGGCGTTGGTGGACAACGCGCACAATCCAAATCCGCGTCGACTCACTGTCGGCCTGGAACAAAACCGCTTGGCCATGTTATTGGCGGTATTGCACAGGCACGCAGGCATAGTCTGTTCGGATCAGGATGTATTTGTGAATGCGGTCGGTGGCGTGCGCATTGGTGAACCCGCCGCCGATCTGGCGGTGTTGCTCGCCATCGTGTCATCACTGCGCAACCGTCCGCTGCCACGACGGTTGGCGGTGTTTGGTGAGGTCGGACTTGCCGGCGAAATCCGTCCCGCACCGCGTGGGCAAGAGCGCCTCAAAGAGGCCGCCAAACTGGGTTTCAACACCGCCATCGTGCCACGCGCCAATGCACCCAAGCACGCACCCGAGGGCATGCAGGTCATTTTGGTGGAGCGTATTGATGAGGCCATTGAACAGGCCAAGAGCTTGTAAGTCCTGGTCACATGAGAGCGCTGTCCAAGAAGATTTCGAAGGGGTTTGCATCCCCCTCCCAAATCGCTACACACAAAAAAACCTGCCTTCAGGCCGGGTTCCTGTCTTCGCCTCGCCCTGAATCACGCCTGAATGGCAGCGCCATTGCGCCCTACGCAGCGACTACGCCCGCCGCATCGCATTGGTAGAGATCGACGTGCTGGTCGCCCAAGTGCTGGGCTTCACCCTCGAAGAGTCGATCCTGATCTACCGCGTGCAGTTCCCGGTGATGCAGGGCTACGAGCGCGACACTTGGTCCGACATCCATGGCCGCATCGTCTTCACCAACAGCAAAGGCCTCGTCGGCGTCGGCCTGCCCCGCAAAGCCACCCACAGCACCCCTAAATGCCGCATCGAAACCCCGGACGCGAATGGGACAACAACCGTCGGCGAAGGCACTTTCGGCTGGGAAGACCTCTACAAAGACGGCCAAAGCCTCGTCCCGACGGCACCGTCGTCACGCAATGGGTCGAGGACGACACTCTGCCCACTGGCACATACTTGAAGGAACGCCGCTGGACCGCGCCTTTTGCATTGGCGAATCGGGAGAAGGATTACCGAGTGGCTTGGGCGTTTTTTGAGCAGCAAAACGAAACCGTTGCTGGAGCCGTCGATGCGTGAGCGGATGCCAACCGCCCATAGAATAATCGGTCTATAGTCGCCTATAAATCCATATATTTGCTCGGCTTTGTTTTATATAATCGCTCTATAGTCATCTATAGTTGAGTTGCCATGACAAGATCTCTGGGCTAATCCGACGAGCAACCCCGGGTTGGTCATCAGCAATGCGATTCGTGCATCACTGGCGGGGAAAGAAGGCGTGATTTTGAATCTTGCCAAGAGTGTCGGCATGAGCAAGGTTTCTCTCGGCAATCTTTCGTTTGATCTTGACCGGGTTGGGCTGGGTAAAGACATCTCACTGACCGATGCTCTAGTGGCTTTGTCGGATGAAACGAGGCAGATGATTGTTCAGTTGATCGACGAGGCGCAGCATGCAATTACCTCTGACGCTGGAATTGCGGCCTTGTTTGCCTTGAAAGCGGCACGGGACGAGTTAAATAGCAGCCAGCATTACGGTTAGCGCATTGTCTGCACCGGGTCGAATCGTGACAAGCTGGCCATGTTGCGCAACAGCAAGGAGAATTGAATGAGGTGCAGCGCGGCGTCATTCATAGCCTGACGCCAATCCAGTCTGCTGTGCTTCGCGTGATGGCGCCGACTGAAAGCAGTACGCACCCTTTGAGGCGGCAACGCTTGAAAAGTACCGTCAGGCGATGCAGCGTTTTGGCCAGCCGCTGGATGTGTCAAGGCGGATGTACCGGGGGTGCAGCAGGCATTGGTTGCCTTGCAAGATAAAAAGCTGATCTGGCGGGCCGCTCGGGGGGGGCTTATGCCGTCGAAGAGAGAAATATTATCGACCTTCTTAAGGGCACCTCGAATAACCTCTTTTCTAAAAATACGAGCCATTCAAAATCAATGGGTTACAGCGCTCATTTTGGTGAAATCGGGGGTTTTTC
>DAIMZH010000017.1:0-54849 GCA_036734105.1 Azoarcus sp.
ACACCGAGCACCCACTTCTTATCGATTGTTCAGATTTTTAAAGAACCGCTGCTCAAGCAGCGAAGAAGCGGAATTATGAGACCAAACAAACTGCTTGTCAACCCCTTGCGAACCGCTTGAATCCGACTCGCTAACCGCTTCTCTCCCCTCAACCTCGCGCTGAAAAACCGCGTTTCGTTCAGGGAAGCCGCGCATTATAAACACCAGAGCAACGCTGTCAACCCCTTGATTAAAAGACCGTTGAAATCGACCAATAGAACACGATCTCAGTGCTCGCCATAGCTACCCATTGCGTGGTTTTCGAATCGGGTACATTCGCCAATGAAGGTAAGCCTGACGGTTCCAGTCGGACCGTTACGGTGCTTGCCGATGATGAGCTCTGCCAGACCTTTGTCTTGGGTGTCGGGGTTGTAAACCTCATCGCGATAGATGAACATGATGATATCGGCGTCCTGTTCAATCGCGCCGGACTCGCGCAGGTCTGACATGATCGGCCGCTTGTTCGGGCGCTGTTCAAGGCTTCGATTGAGCTGCGACAACGCCACAATGGGAACATGCAACTCTTTGGCCAGCGATTTGACTGAACGGGAAATTTCGGAAAGCTCACTGGCACGGTTATCACCGTCCCGGGAACTGGTCATCAACTGTAGGTAGTCGATGACGATGAGGCCAAGTTTTCCACACTGGCGGGACAAGCGGCGTGCTCGGGCGCGAAGATCGATTGGGTTGAGACCTGGCGTTTCGTCAATATAGAGGGGGGCGTCGTATAGCTTACCCATCGCCGCAGTGAGGCGTTGCCAGTCCTCGTCGCCCAGACGCCCGGTCCTGAGCTTGTGCTGGTCAATGCGACCCAAGGATGAAATGAAACGCATGGCCAGTTGAGTACCCGGCATTTCCATCGAGAAGATTGCAACCGGGAGTCGGCACTCAACGGCAACGTGCTCGGCAATGTTGAGCGCGAGTGTGGTTTTTCCCATGGCCGGACGTCCAGCCAGGATGATCATGTCGGTTGGCTGCAGGCCGGACGTCTTATCGTCGAGATCGATGAATCCTGAAGGAACGCCCGTTACCTCGTTGGGATTATCCCTATCGTAAAGTTCTTGTACGCGATCAATGACCTGTTTCAGGATAGGCTGAATCGAAACAAACCCACTTGCGTGTCTGGCGCCGGCTTCGGCGATCTCGAAAACTTTTGATTCAGCCTCGTCCAGCAAGGCCTTGGCATCGCGGCCAGAAGGGTTAAGCGCGCCGGCTGCAATCTCATCGCCAACCGAGACAAGTTTTCGCAGAATGGCTCGTTCTCGAACGATCTCGGCGTAGCGTCGAATGTTTGCCGCGGACGGGGTGCTGTTAGCAATTTCTGCGAGGTAGGCCAGCCCTCCGGCCTTTTCGGACTCGTTGTGCTTTTCCAGAGACTCGAACACTGTGACGACATCAGCTGGCTTTCCGGCATCGATCAGGCGGGCGATGTGCTGATAGATTCGGCGATGGTCATCTCTGTAGAAGTCGGATGAGTCGAGAAGATCGGCTATTCGCTCCCAGGCGTTGTTGTCCAGCAGCAGCCCCCCGATGAGGGACTGTTCGGCTTCGATGGAGTGCGGCGGCAAGCGGATTGCTGCCACTTCGGCATCGATTTGTGATGAGCGGAAAGGGGGAGACGATGAAGTCATGAGCGGCCAAGCGTCAGGGGTGAACCCGGATTTTAGCAGCCGCACCGGACGCTACACGATATTAATCCTGACCATCAAGGCTTAAGCGCCTGCTTCGCCTTGGCAAACACGTTTGAGGGACGCTGCCACAACACCGAGCCGATGTTGTACGGCTCGGGTTGCCAACCTTCACACCATGGCCTTGCAGGCCTTACGCACTGCCGCCCGATGATTTTTGCCCTTCCCTGCCCTTGACGGCATGTTGCACAGCCCACAGACGTAGTCATGAACCGGGTCATGAGCGTGTGTCACAAAGCCACCGCCGCAGCGTGTGCAACTGGCAAGCTGCAAAAGATCGGCATCAAAGAAGCGCACCAGAGTCCAGGCTCTGGTGATGCTGAGCACTGGCTCTATGGAGCCGCTTTCGATACTGTCCAGATAAAGGTGATAAGCCTTGATGATCGCATCAAGACCACTCAGATTGTGGCGAGCAGCAAAATGACGGTGGTAGGCCATGAACAGGGAAGCATGCACGTTAGGCTGCCAGGCCATGAACCAGTCTGTGGAAAATGGCAACATCCCCTTCGGTGGCGACATGCCGCGCACCTCTTTGTAGATGCGTAACAGACGTTCCCTGCTGAGCTTGGTTTCAGCTTCAAGCATTTGCATGCGGGCACCGAGACTGACGAGCTCCGCAGCACGCTGGATGTCGGCAGCTTCTTCCAGAAGGCTCGTATTCTTCATTGCATCACTCCTGTTGAGTCTTGCCTGCCGCGAGAATCGCCGCATGCAAGGTCGCACTGACCGGATCACGGCCCTCGCCGGACATCAGGCCTAGCAGGTTCGCATCCTCGAATCGAAAGGCAGGCAAGCACATTTGCGAGGTTGCCATGCGCACTAGCCTGGGTCCTGACAGTTCCGAGATAAGATCAGCCACTTCGTCACCGATTCCCAGACGAAACATCGCTGTTTCACGGTCGTTTCGCAACATCTGTTGCGCGAGCATGAGAAACGCGATGTTCAGCTCCTTGATCTCTTCCTGGAAGTCTCTGCGGTCCATTTTATTGAAATTCAGGGCTTGAGGCTGTGAACTTAAAGTAGATTGTAGGTTAACGCAAACCTCGCCCTCAGAAAGCGTGGTAGAAATCACACGATCACCGTATTGATCTGAATTCAAATGGAATCTCCCTACATTGGTCGCTTCGCGCCATCACCAACAGGGCCGCTACATTTTGGCTCTTTGGTGGCTGCAATTGGCAGTTTTCTGGATGCTCGCACGGTCGGAGGCCGTTGGTTGCTTCGTATCGAAGATGTGGACGCTCCGCGATGCTCTGCTGAAGCTGAAACCGAAATTCTGAAGACACTCACGCACTTCGGACTGGAGTGGGACGGCCCCACGACAATGCAACGTGATCGCACCAATGCGTATCGAGACGCCCTGGACACGTTATGTCGCGACGCGTTAGCCTTTCCTTGCGGATGCACCCGCAAGGAACTGGCCAACTCCAGCCTGGCACATGACGGTGCCCGCATCTATCCGGGTACCTGCAGAAAGGGACTACCGGTTGGTCGCCATGCCCGGGCATGGCGCTTTCGAGCGAGCGGCGTTGTCGATTTCGACGACCGGATTCAAGGGTTTCAGCGGGAGGATGTTGCACGAGAGACTGGCGACTTTGTGCTGCTTCGGGCAGACGGTTTGTTTTCATATCAACTAGCGGTCGTCGTGGACGATGCCGATGCCGGTGTTACCCAGGTGGTCAGAGGTGCAGATCTGCTCTACTCCACTGCTCGTCAGATTGTTTTGCAAAGAGCGTTGCGACTGCCAACACCAATCTATGCTCATCTGCCTGTTGCAGTAGATGCACAAGGTGAAAAGCTCTCCAAGCAGACACTTGCCAAGGCGGTGGGTCACTTCAAGCCCTCACAACTGTGGTTGGCAGCCTTGCGTTTTCTAGGTCAGAATCCGCCTGAGGAGTTGGTGCGGGTGCCCTTGCACGAGGCGCGAGACTGGGCTGTCAAGCACTGGGATACGCAAGCCGTTCCACGAACTCGAACGCAGGCATCGCCAAACCTTTTCCTATCTGAACCACAGTAAGCCGAGATAAAAGCATGATTGACGACATCGCCGGACTGCGCGCCCTCCTCATGAACACCCGCACTATTGCAGTGGTTGGGCTATCGGCAAACTGGCATCGCCCCAGTTACTTTGCTGCAAAATATATGCAGGAGCGCGGTTATCGGATCATTCCGGTCAATCCGGGTTATCAGGAGATACTGGGTGAGCGCTGCTATGCCAGTCTGAGTGACATACCCGTGCCAGTCGACATGGTTGATGTTTTTCGCAAACCTGGCGATGTTCTGCCGTTGGTGAAAGAGGCTCACGCCATCGGTGCGAAGAGTTTCTGGTTGCAACTGGGTGTGATCAACCATGAGGCTGCTACGAGTGCTGGAGCACTTGGGCTGGATGTCGTCATGGACCGATGTGTCAAGATCGAGTATGCGCGATTGTTTGGCGGTTTGAACTGGTTCGGCGTCAACACTGGTGTGATCTCAGCCAAAAAACCGGTTTTGCCCAGATAGGTCTTTCTCACCGGAATCCATTCAATCGGTTTCGGCTAAACCTCTCCTGTAGTTGTTTAGTGACGTCCACCAAAACCAGCTAATCCGATCGCCAGGCGAACAAGCTGGTAGGCGGCCCAACTCACTAGCCGCCTGAGAACGGGCAGGCGGCGAATGTCTTCCGTGTGCAACTGACAGGCGCCAACGCTGATCGCCTCGTGCAGGCTGGCCTGGAGTTCCTTTGCAAAATTCTTGTCGTCAATCAGAACGTTGGCTTCGCGTGCAAGCAATAGACTGAATGGGTCGATGTTGCTCGACCCCACGGTGGCCCATTCGCCATCAACGACCGCCACTTTGGCATGAAGAATGCTGCGACGATACTCGTGCAGAATAACGCCTTGTGCCAATAGATATGGGTAGAGCGATCGCGTCGCATAAGCAAGTACCGGTTGATCAGACAGTCCTTGCAATAACAGTTGCACCTGAACGCCCCTCTGCGCTGCCTGCGTGAGAGCCTGCCTGAAACGTCTGCCCGGCAAAAAGTAGGCACATGCGATCAGCACCTCGCTCTTGGCACCTCGTATCGCTGCCAGATACGCCGCTTCGATGTCATTCCGGTGTGCAAGGTTATCGCGAACCACAAACGCAGCACGCACCGGGCCACATGCCGACACATCGACCTCGACGCCTGCCAGAGTAGATTGACGACGTCGCAGACTGGCCCACGAAACCAACCACCACAAGCGTCTGACATCGGGCACGATCTGCCCGACCAATGGCCCCTCGATCCTGACTGCGTAGTCATACCGCGGATGAGCCAGTTCATGGACCGAAAAGTCATCAATGATGTTGATGCCGCCAACAAAGGCGATACGTGCATCAATGACAGACACCTTGCGATGCAAGCGACGCAGACGATGTTTGCGCAGTGAAAGTGCCTTGATTTCGCGACGGTAGATCAGGACGGAAACGCCGGCTTTCTCCAGCAATGACTGCAGTCTAGCCACGAATCCGCGCCCACCGAAACCGTCAACAAGCAACTTGACTTGAACCCCTCGGCTGACTGCCCGCGTCAGCGCTGAGGCGATGCGGCGCCCTGCTGAATCATCTTCGAAGATATAGGTTTCAAGGTGCACCTCACAGCTAGCGCCATCAATTGCCGCCTCGAGCGCTGGAAAATACTCCAGACCACATTTGAGAAGAGTGACCCGGTTGCCTTCAAGGTACTCGCTCAAATGCGCAACTCCAGTTCCGCTGTCAGCGCAGCATGATCCGATATTCGGGACCAAGGTACGCCCGCATGCACCAGCGCGCCAGTGACCTCGAAACCCCGCACATAGATACGGTCAAGTGTCAGCAACGGCGCCCGACAAGGAAAACTCTTGGCTGGTCGCCCGTGACTCTGGCAGAAAACCTCAGTGAGACCAAGCCGATCGACTAGCAGCCTTTCGGCGTGATTGCGCCAGTCGTTAAAGTCGCCGGCGATAATGAGTGGGGAGTCGGCACCGGCCAACTGTTCCATTCTCTCGGCCAACGCCTGCATCTGCCGACGACGACTACCCGCAAACAACCCGAGATGCACACAGACGCAGTGAACCACTTGCTGCCCCACTGGTAAAGCGACCTCGCAGTGGAGAAGCCCGCGTCGCTCGAAACGGTGATCCGAGACATCCTGATTGTGTTCCGACAAAATCGGCATGCGGCTGAGAATCGCGTTGCCATGATGACCATGATCGTAAACGGCGTTTTTGCCGTAAGCACTCTGATGCCACACCCCATCGGCAAGGAACGCATGTTGCGCATCCTGAGGCCAGTCGGGATGCGCCGCTTCATGCCGTATGTGTAAACCCTGCACTTCCTGCAGGAAGACGATATCCCCGTCGAGCACTCGCAGACGGTCACGCAGTTCATGGATCACCATGCGACGGTTGAACTGCGAAAAACCTTTGTGGATGTTGTATGAGCAGATCTTGAGCTTCACGTTGTCCACCCCGGGATTCGGTCTGTCGTTGATGGGCCGGTATAATCAACTGACTGAACATTTATACCAGAATTCCAGATGAGCAGAATGCAGGTCATTTATCGGGTGCAGGCCTCGTCAGGTGACATTGAAGCCCGCGCCAAGGCAATCGCGGTCGAACAAAGCATTGAGATGCCACCGGGCGCAGTCCGCAACGAGAGGGTACGCTCAGAGGTCATCGGTCGCGTTGAAAATATCTTGCCGGACGCAGACGACTTTCTCGTGACCATCAGCCTGGCGCTTGAGACGACGGGCTTCGAGGCAGGCCAAATGATGAACATGCTATTTGGCAACAGCTCTCTGCAACCGGACTTGACGCTGGTCGATGTTGACTTGACTGCTGACGCCGCAGCCAGGTTTGGGGGTCCGCGTTTCGGAATCCAGGGATTACGAAACAAGGTGGGTGCCCAGCACCGCGCCCTGACCTGCACTGCACTCAAACCTCAGGGTAGCACTGTCGAAGAGCGTGCCATACTGGCAGGCCGCTTTGCCATGGCCGGAATAGACATCATCAAGGATGATCATGGACTGGCAAACCAGCAGAGTGCGCCATTTGCAGTACGCGTCGAGGCTGTTCAGCGCGCCATTGATGCCGCGAACCGGGCGAGCGGTCACCACACAATCTACGCACCCAGCCTGACCGGTGGGCCGGCTCAACTACTCGGGCACGTGCAAGCCGCACGAAACGCTGGCGTGGGTGCGCTGCTGATCGCCCCGATGATCTCCGGCTGTGGTGCCCTGCAGGAGCTCACCAACTGCTCCTTGCCCATTCTTGCTCACCCTGCCCTCGCCGGCTCCTCACGCATCGCACCACCCTTGTTGTTTGGTAAACTCTTCAGGCTATTTGGCGCTGATGCCGTCATTTATCCCAATCACGGTGGTCGATTCAGTTTCAGTGCCGACCTCTGTCGGCAGATCGCCACTTCAGCGCGGGATGACTGGGCTGGACTTGCGCCATCGCTTCCGGTGCCTGCAGGCGGCATGAGTCCGGAAAGGGTGGACGAAATGGTGCGTTTTTATGGCGAGGATGTGATGCTGCTGATAGGTGGCGCCTTGCTTGAAGCGGACGATCAACTCAGCGCGGGTCGCAGCTTTGTTGAGCGCGTCGCCAGAACAGAAGGAGGCTGCGCATGACGGCATTTGAAAACTTTCGCAAAGCGCTCGAACCGCGCGGCTGGCAAGACGTGGAACGACTGGACTACAAGCCCGAGGGCTCGGCTCCGTTTCGAGACATCAGCCGGGAATTGCTGTTTCGCAGCGACGGCTTGCGCTGCGAACTGAGATATTTCGAAGTCGCAGCAGATGGGCACTCAAGCCTTGAGCGACACGAGCACGAGCACGCGGTGATGATTCTGCACGGACGCGGCGACTGCCTGGTCGGGAAGCAAGTGAGATCAGTGTCGAAACACGATCTGATTCATATTCCTGCCATGCACTGGCACCAGTTTCGAGCTGCAGAAGACGAGGCCCTAGGCTTTCTGTGCATGGTCAATGTGGAACGTGACCGACCGCAACTCCCGAATCAGAGTGAGCTCGACGACCTCAAGTCCGACCCACTGCTTGCCGCCTTCATTCGCTATTGAACCGACAATGCGGGCCTGACTTCACCCGGAAGTCATCGCGCGCCGTTTCGCCAGTTCTTCGGCAACGCGGTTTTTTCCCGACCATGACAGCCCCCAGAACAGCGACGACGTCCTTGCTGTCGGCGCCAGCCGACCAAGCACAAGGACTTGGTCGGGAATCAACCAGAACCCAGCCAGGCTGAACCGGGTCAGGAAACCTCAAGCATTCGTTGCAGCGCGACGCGGGCCATTTCAGCCTCATGCTCGGGTACGGTGATGCGGTTCACGACATTGCCCTCGGCCAGATTCTCCAGTGTCCATGCAAGATGCTGCGGGTCTATCCGCTGCATGGTCGAACACATGCACACCGTCGGCGCCATGAACTCGACGATCTTGCCATCAGGCTTCATCTCCTCCGCCAGTCTACTGACCAGATTCAGCTCTGTGCCCACCAGCCAGCGGGTTCCGGATGGCGCAGCCTTGATGGTGTTGATGATGTATTCGGTGGACCCCACATGATCGGAGTTGAGACAGACATCCAGATTGCTCTCGGGGTGGGAAATCACCAGACCGTCCGGATGTTTCATTCTCCAACGGCGAATATGGCTTTCCTGAAACATCTGATGCACCGAGCAGTGCCCTTTCCACAACAACACTTTCGCAGAGCGTATCTGATCGGGAGTAAGCCCGCCGTACTCAAGATCGGGGTCCCACACCAGCATGTCATCCAGCGGGATCTGCTTGTTGTAACCGGTCCAGCGCCCGAGATGCTGATCCGGGAAGAACAAAACCTTTTCGCGCTGCTCAAAGGCCCACTGCAAAATGGTAGGGGCGTTGGTCGAGGTGCAGACAATGCCCCCATGTTCGCCGCAAAATGCCTTCAGGTCGGCCGCAGAGTTGATGTAGGTGACCGGCGTCACTATCTCGTCTGGGCTTCCCAGCACCTCTGACAATTCACGCCAGCACCGGTTGACCTTGGCCAGGTTGGCCATATCCGCCATAGAGCAGCCAGCCGCAAGGTCGGGCAGGATGGAAATCTGGTGAGGCTTGGACAGCATGTCGGCCACTTCAGCCATGAAATGCACACCACAGAACACGATGAACTCGGCGTCAGTCTGAGATGCCAGGCGGGCGAGCTTGAGCGAATCACCCGTCAGGTCGGCGTGCTGATAGACATCGGCCCGCTGGTAGTGGTGGCACAACAGCACAGCCCGATCGCCGAGGCGAGCCCGTGCGGCCTGAATACGTTGCTGAGCTTCATTGTCCTGAAGCACATTGAAACGGTCAAAACTGATACTTGCCACTTGCATTTTTGGTGTTCTCTGTCCGAAATGAAAATCTGCGTCTTTACAAAGCACGCTCGCGCCAGGCCTGCCGACGATTCAATCATGAACCGCGATTCTAAGCCCTGTCCACAGCTTGCGCTCAGCTTTGTACCCAAGGTAGGCCGGCATGCCGCCAACCCCCTACGCGATTACGATGCTGACTGGCATCCTTATCACCCTCAAAACCCTCCAGCACATTGATGCAAACCAGATACCCTGCCTCTGTCGCCGCACGAGCAGCCTTGTCAGAGCGGACACCGGAACGACACAAGAACAGCACCAATGATTCGGGATCAACTTCGCGCCTGAACTGTGCCATGAAACCAGGATTTGGTCGATTTCCTGGATACGACACCCATTCGATCTCGATCGCATCTGGCACGCGCCCCACCCAGTCGAGTTCGGCCCGGGTGCGCACATCCACCAACTTCGCAGCCGGCGCAAGTTGCCAGACTTCGTATGCCTCAGCAGGCGTGAGAGCCCCCGCATAGGGCAGATTCAGCTTCTCGGCGCGGTCGCGCGCAAGATTCAATAAATCAGTCAGTTTACCCATGATCGGCTTACACTAAGGTTCAACATCACTTCAGTATACGCCGTACAACTTGAAATCCACCGCCCCCCCGCAAGCTCTCAGTAATGTACAGCGTGCCAAGCGCATCCAGCGCGTCACTTTGGTCGCAATTTGCACAAACGCCCTGCTCGCTGCAGGACAGTTCGTTATCGGGCTGTTCTCAAACGCATTCAGTCTTGTCGCGGACGCGGTGCACACCCTTTCTGACCTCATCACCGACGTCATGGTGCTGTTTGCGGGCCGCAAAAGTGAGGCACCTGCCGACCGCGATCACCCCTACGGGCATGGTCGCTTCGAAACCGCTGCCACGCTGCTGCTTGGTGTCGCACTGATCGCAATCGGCATGATGTTTTTATGGAACGCCGGACTGAAATTGCAGGACATGGAGTCGGCTCCCCCAATACACTCTGCCGCGCTGTGGATGGCCGGCATCACCCTGCTCGCCAAGGAGGGCTTGTTCAGATTTACGCTTGCCGCCAGTCGGCGCTTGAAAGCACCCATGCTCGAAGCCAATGCTTGGCATGCGCGATCGGATGCTGCCTCATCGCTCGTTGTCGCCATAGGGATAGCCGCCAGCCTGGCCGGATACCCCTTTCTTGAACCGCTCGCTGCGGCCGTAGTGGGCTTCCTGATTGTCAATATGGGGGCGAGAATCGGTTGGCGAGCATTGAGCGAGTTGGTGGACACCGGCTTGCCAGCGCCGGAGCTTGATCGCCTGAAAGCCACCATCGAAGGTGTCTCTGGCGTGATCAGCGCCCATGACATACGGACTCGGCGCATGGCGAACCGCGTCTTGTGCGACGCTCATGTGCAGGTCGACCCCAGGATCACGGTTTCCGAAGGTCATCACCTATCCGATCAAGTCTATTTCAGGATACGAGAGTCTCATCCGGACATCCATGACGTGCTTGTCCATGTCGATGCAGAAGACGA
The DNA here is from genome assembly GCA_036734105.1 of Azoarcus sp. Taxonomy (GTDB): domain Bacteria; phylum Pseudomonadota; class Gammaproteobacteria; order Burkholderiales; family Rhodocyclaceae; genus Azoarcus_F. Next base: position 10,620 of record DAIMZH010000017.1, read on the forward strand.
TGGTGACTTGCAAACTCCGCCGCCTGGCGTGCCTCCAGAACGTGACGAAGTAGAGCGGCTGATTGCCGAAACCATAACCCCCAGCCATCCGGTAAGGCGAATACAGATCCATTACCTGGGCCAACGCGTCGAGGTCGAAGTGTTTCTCGACCCCATGACCACCAGCACAGCGTCCCGCGAATCACTGAATCAGCGCATTCGTGCCCTGTGCGCAAGCGACCCTCGTTTTCGTAAAATCACCTTATTGGAACGGCTTGCACCATGAAAGTGCTGAACCCCACTCAAAGCGCACTATCTTGGTGCGTCTAGAATTCACAAACCTCGTTCGCCACCGGGATAAATCCCGATAACGGTGCAATAAACGGTCTGCGAACGTTTAAGATGCGCAACAACACCAAGCGAACACCCAACAAGTGCCAACGATAACCTCGCTTGGCAGCTTTTAAAAAGCTGGCACGACTCATGCTTAGTCTCGGTCAGCGGAAATAGCCGTTACAGCAACTTGGTCTCACAGCCCTACATCAAGAGGAGTGCATATGAACGCTCAAGAAATCATGAAGATGATTCAGGAAAACGAAGTTCGCTTTATTGACCTTCGTTTCACCGACACCCGTGGCAAAGAGCAGCACGTTGGCTTGCCCGTGTCTGCCTTTGAAGAAGACCACTTTGAACATGGTCATCCGTTTGACGGCTCCTCCATTGCAGGCTGGAAGGGCATTCAAGCCTCTGACATGATTCTGTTGCCGGATGCCGCAACAGCATACATCGATCCTTTTTACGACGAATCCACCCTGATTCTCACCTGCGACGTCATCGAACCGTCCGACGGCAAGGGCTACGATCGTGATCCGCGCTCGATTGCCAAGCGCGCAGAAGCCTACCTGAAGAGCACGGGCATTGGCGACACAGCCTATTTCGGACCAGAACCCGAGTTCTTCATTTTCGACGCTGTCGAATGGTCAGTCGACATGTCCGGCGTCATGAGCAAGATCATTTCCGAAGAGGCTGCCTGGTCTACCGCCGACAAGTTCGAAGGCGGCAACACCGGTCACCGTCCGCGCGTCAAGGGTGGTTACTTCCCCGTACCGCCGGTCGACAGCCTCAACGACATTCGTGCAGCCATGTGCCTGGCACTCGAAGCAGCCGGTGTACCGGTCGAAGTGCATCACCACGAAGTCGCCAACGCTGGTCAGTGCGAAATCGGCACCAAGTTCAGCACCCTGACCAAGCGCGCCGACTGGACCCAGTTGCTCAAGTACATTGTCCACAACGTGGCTCACCAGTACGGCAAGACGGCGACCTTCATGCCCAAGCCCATCGTCGGCGACAACGGCTCAGGCATGCACGTCCACCAGTCAATCTGGAAAGACGGCCAGAACCTGTTCGCTGGCAACGGTTATGCCGGCCTGTCAGAAACCGCGCTGTACTACATCGGCGGCATCATCAAGCACGCTCGTGCCCTGAACGCCATCACCAACCCGGGCACCAACTCCTACAAGCGCCTGGTTCCGCACTACGAAGCACCAACCAAGCTGGCTTATTCGGCGCGTAACCGCTCGGCCTCGATCCGCATCCCGTACGTGGCCAACCCCAAGGGCCGTCGAGTCGAAGCCCGCTTCCCGGATCCCTTGGCCAACCCGTATCTCGCCTTCGCTGCCCTCATGATGGCGGGTCTTGACGGTATCCAAAACAAGATCCACCCGGGCGACCCCGCCGACAAGAACTTGTATGACTTGCCGCCGGAAGAAGATGCACTGATCCCGACCGTGTGCACCAGTCTTGATCAGGCGCTGGAAGCCCTTGATGCGGACCGCGAGTTCCTGACCCGTGGCGGCGTGTTCTCCAATGACTTCCTCGATGCTTACATCGACCTCAAGATGGAAGAAGTCAATCGCCTGCGCATGACCACGCACCCGGTGGAATTCGACATGTATTACAGCCTGTAATCGTTCGATACACAGCGTCACAGAAAGGACGGGCTTGCCCGTCCTTTTTTATGTTCTAATCAGTCGTGATGTCATCACCGTTGCCTACCAAGCCGATGCGCCTACCTCTGATCGCCGTGTTTGTTGCCACCCTGGCGAGCAGCCCGTTTGCTCAGGCCACGGTGTATAAATGCGTCTCGAATGAAGGCAGTGTCACGTATACCAATGACCCCTCCAGCGCAAACAACTGTCAGCGCTTGAGATCCGATCTCCCGGTTTCGACTGTGCCGGCCTCGCAACAACGACCAAGCACGCCCGCATCCTCTCCCCCTTCAGCCAGCGGCTTTCCACGCGTCAGTCCTGAAGTTCAGCGGGCCCGCGACAACACCCGGCAACAACTACTTAGGCAAGAACTGGAAAACGAGCAACAAGCTTTGCAGCAGGCCAGGCAAACACTGGCTGAAGAAGAAAGCCGCGTCGCGCCAGAAGATCGTGTCATGCGCAGCATGCCTGACGGCAGCTCCCGCGCCATCATCAATCAAGGGCGCAAGGAACAACGCCTTCAGGTCCACCGCGACCAGATCGAACTTCACGAGCGCAATGTGCGGGCACTCGAACAGGAGCTGCAACGACTGCGCTGAGGCATGACCTTCGAATCAGCGAACTGTCGAGTGTTCGGATTATGCTGGCTCGGTTTTTGCTTGATTGTATTCAGCCAAACATCTGACAGATCGACATGCCTCAATCGAAAAACAGCCCTAAAGTTCATGGCCCTTTCGCCGGGCTGGATTTGCTGTCCTCCGCCGTAGTGTTGATCGACGAGCGTCTGATGGTGCGCTATCTCAATCCAAGCGCCGAGAATCTGTTCGCGATCAGCCAACGCAAGCTGATTGGCCATCCCCTTTCAAAACTGCTCGGACCCCACCATGGGCTGGAAAGCGCACTAGACAACGCCTTGTGCACAAACTGGAGTTACACCGGTCAGGATTTGAAAATTTCACGACCCAACGCCGAACCGCTGCACCTTGACTGCACGGTCAGCCCGGCTGAGTCTGACGGCATCAGCCTGTTGCTGGAATTCCGCCCGCTTGACGCACAACTCCGGGTAGCCCGTGAAGAACAACTCCTGCAGCAACAGCAGGCCAACCGAGAGCTGATCAGGAATCTTGCCCACGAGATCAAGAACCCACTCGGCGGCATCCGTGGCTCAGCGCAGTTGCTTGAGACCGAACTGGCCGATCCTCAACTACGAGAATACACCGAGGTCATCATTGCCGAAGCCGACCGGCTTCAGGATTTGATGAACCGCATGCTGAGCTCCCACAGCATGATGCGGCCCAGTCTGCTGAACATTCACGATGTACTCGAACGCGTACGCAAGCTGGTGCTGGCCGAGTTTCCAGACGTCGCAATCATCCGCGACTACGATACCAGTCTGCCCGAGATCACCGCTGACCGAGAACAACTGATTCAATCGGTCCTAAACATCACCCGCAATGCCGCGCAAGCCCTTCATGGCGAGGGCGAAATTCGCCTGAAGACCCGTATCGCGCGTCAGGTCACGCTCGCCAAGCGTCGCTTCAAGCTGGCACTGGAATTGCAGGTTGTCGATGACGGGCCAGGCATTCCTGAAGATATCCGGGACAAGATCTTTTACCCCCTGGTGTCCGGACGTCAGGGCGGCAGCGGTCTCGGGCTGTCAATGGCACAAAGCTTCATTGAACAGCATCAGGGCATGATCGAAGTTGAAAGCCGACCTGGTCACACCTGTTTCACGATACAACTGCCGATAACCGAGCGTGCATGAGCCTCAGCTCAATGCACCAAAATAGTGCAAATATTATGAATACAGTCTGGATTGTCGATGACGACCGCTCGATTCGCTGGGTGCTGGAAAAAGCACTGAGCCGCGAGAACATCTCTCATGAGAGCTTCAGTAGTGCCACCGAGGCGTTAGCTGCCCTTGCCAGCGTCAGCACACCTCCGCGCGTACTGCTGTCCGACATCAGAATGCCCGGTGAATCTGGTCTTGACCTGCTAGAGCAAGTCAAGACTACCCACCCTGACCTGCCGGTCATCATCATGACCGCCTATTCCGACCTGGACAGCGCAGTTTCCGCGTTTCAAGGCGGTGCATTCGAGTACCTCCCCAAACCGTTTGACGTCGCTCAGGCAGTCGCGCTGGTGCGACGCGCCCTAGAGCAAAGTCCAAAGACCGGCGCCACTGACCCCCAGTCTGCAGTGGTCCCCGAGATACTCGGTCAGGCACCAGCCATGCAGGATGTCTTCCGGGCCATCGGACGCCTGTCCCATTCACACACCACCGTGCTGATCACGGGCGAATCCGGCAGCGGCAAGGAACTTGTCGCCCGAGCCCTGCACCGACACAGTCCGCGCAAGGAATCGCCCTTCATCGCCATCAACACTGCGGCCATTCCCAAGGATCTGCTTGAGTCCGAGCTGTTTGGACACGAGCGAGGGGCATTTACCGGCGCCGCCGCACAGCGACGAGGACGCTTCGAACAAGCCGACGGCGGCACGCTCTTTCTCGACGAGATCGGCGACATGCCTTCCGAATTGCAGACGCGTCTGCTGCGCGTCCTGTCCGACGGGCATTTTTACCGGGTCGGTGGCCAGAACCCCATTCGCGCCAACGTCCGGGTCATCGCCGCCACCCATCAGAACCTTGAAGAGCGTGTTCGACAAGGGCTGTTCAGGGAAGACCTTTTTCACCGCCTCAACGTCATTCGCCTGCGGCTACCCCCGTTGCGCGAACGCAAGGAAGACATCCCGCTGCTGGTTCGCTTCTTTCTGCAGAAAAGTGGCAGGGAACTCGGGGTCGAAACCAAACGCATCTCGGACGCTGCGCTCAGTTTTTTGCAAGGGCTAAGCTTTGCCGGCAACGTCCGCCAACTTGAAAACCTTTGCCACTGGCTCACCGTCATGGCACCCGGACAAGTTGTCGATGTCGCCGACCTCCCCGCCGAACTACGTGAGCAACCGGCTGAAGCGGCCAGCGTAGACTGGACCCAGGGCCTGGCGACTGACGCCGACCACCTGCTGGCACAGTCGCCGGGCAGTGTCTTCGAAACACTGACGCATCGCTTCGAACGCACGCTGATCCGCCGCGCCCTCGCCGCCACGGGCGGCAAACGTATAGAAGCCGCTTTGCTGCTCGGCATAGGCAGAAACACGATTACCCGAAAGATCCAGGAACTGGGCGTGGACGACGACCGGGACGCGGCCTCCCAGAGTTGAGTGCACTGACCGGTCATCGACGGGCTCGATGCCGACGTGGTCACGCTCGCACTGGCCTACGACGTCGGCGCCTTGCACGATCGCGCCGATCTGATTCCGGCCGACTGGCAAGCCCGTTTGCCGTCAAACAGTTCACCCTACACCTCGACCATCGTGCTGCTGGTGCGCGTCGGCAACCCGAAGAACATCAAGGACTGGGACGACCTCGCGCGTGACGACGTCGCGGTGATCACCCCGAACCCGAAAACCTCGGGCGGTGCGCGCTGGAACTATCTCGCTGCATGGGGCTATGCGCTGAAGAAGTACGGCAGCGAAGAAAAGGCCTATGAATTCACCCGCAAGATCTTCGCCAACGTGCCGGTGCTTGACCCGGCTGCGCGCGGGGCAACCAACACTTTTTTGCAGCGACGTATCGGTGACGTGTTCATTGCATGGGAGAACGAGGCCTTTCTGTCGGTGGAGCAACTCGGCAAGGGTGAGTACGAGATCGTCGCGCCGTCGGTCAGCATCCTGGCCGAACCCCCGGTGACCATTGTTGACAAGAACGTCGACCGCAAGGGCACCCGCGAGGTCGCGCTAACCGACTTCCTCTACGCCGATGACGCGCAGCGTCTGGCGGCGGCATACGCCACATCGGCGGGCTTGACGTACGTCAGCAAGCAGCACCTGGCAACGGAGTTGCCGAGCACGAAGCTCATGCGCGCCCTTCGTCGATCAATGCCTTGATGACGACGCCGTGGACGGGTGGCCCCGCACGCATGAACTGGCGCATGGCCTCGACCGCCTCAATCGCATCGGCAGGACGGCTGCCCTCGGTCGGCACCAGTTCAGCCACCGGCGCCCCGCGCAGGGTAATGGTGTAACGCTTGACGGCCTGCACTTCACGCAGCAATTCCGACAGCCGGGTTTTTGCCTCATACGATCCGACTTTCATGCTCATGATGACATCCACGCTTGATAGACCAAATTATAGACCAGTCTGAATTAACAAGATCTCGGAGCACACCCATTCATCGAGGCAATTAGGCCTCCAGTGTGGACGACTGAGCAACAATTCGCGACGCCGCCGCGTAGCACCCGGTCGACCTGCAAGCGACACTGTCGCCAGTTCATTCACGGACCCCGCTCGTGCCCCGCCTGCCCTTGCACACTCCCGAAACCACCGTGATCGTACGCGGCATCGGCGATGCACCAATGTATTTCCTGCTCGCATTCGCCGCGCTATGGCCAATCATGCTCAACACCGCCGCCGGCGTCGCCCAACTCCCCGACAGCCTCGCTGCGACCCGACTTGGGACCAACATCCGAGTGATCCTGCCCAGCATGATCTGGATCATTCTGGTATCGGCAGAAATGCTCGGCGTCGATGCCGGTGCCGATCCGGTAATGCTCGGGCTCCTGAGCTTCACCGAAGCACAGGCTTGAGACGTCAATGGGTTGGTTCTTGCCAGACCGCGCCCAGGCGCGCAGCCTGCACGACGCGAGCGGTGTAGACCGACTTGCAGAATCAGTCGCGCGCCCTTGAAAAACTCAGGCTCGGGCTTTGCCTCAAGGTCTGATACACCACGCAGTAGCGCTCCGACAGATTCAACAGGCTGTCGAGCTGGGCGTCACTGGCATCGGTGTCCAGCTTGAAGTGCAGACGTATTTCGCTGAAGCCCACCGGTGCGTCGCGGCTCACCCCAAGCGTGCCGCGAAAATCGAGATCGCCCTCGGCGGTGATGACGGCGTCACGCAGCTCAATGCCCAAGGCGGTGGCGACCGCCTTGAGCGTGACACCCGAACAGGCGACCAGCGCTTCGAGCAACATGTCACCGGAACAGGCATCGGCGCCGTCGCCGCCGGTGGCCGGATGTAGCCCCGCGGTCACCCGACCGTGGCCGGTTTCGATCTTGAGGGCCGGACGATCGACCAGCACACGGCCGCTGGCAGCGAGCGTCCACAGCGCTGCCTCGGGCGTTTCCTTGTAGCGCGCCTTGAGCGGCGCCTGAGCATTCTTGAGTTGTTCCGCGTTCATGCTGATGGTCACCGTGTAAAAGAGAGATCGCCTGAATGAGAGATCGCTTGGATGATAGCTGACGGGGCGCGGCTTGGCCGCGACTTCCTCGATCACAGCGAGGAAGTCAACCTTGCGACCTTGCCCTCGTTCAGCAAGGTCAGGACCCCAATCGCTGCGCTGCCGACGAAGAGACCGACTAAGGCGGCGGCCTGACCACGACCCGAGGCGCACAGTGCACCACGATAACACTACCGGTTATAGGATAATGACGTCTTATCAACCCCGGTAACCGCTGCTGATGCCCTCAAGCCATCCTCCTCCGTTCAACCCGCAGCGCGTGCTCGACGCGCTGGGTCATCTGGCCGATGCGTTCGCGCTTGACGTGATCGATGAGTGCGACTCCACCAACACCTGCCTGCGCGACCAGCCTCCGGCGGACGATGGCCGGGTGCACGTGCTGCTTGCCCACCGGCAGCGTGCGGGTCGGGGACGACGAGGGCGGTCCTGGCAAGCCTGGGCAGGGCATAGCCTGACCTTCTCTGCGCTGTGGCGTTTCGACCCCACCCCGGTGGTTCCTGCGGGTCTGTCGCTGGTCGCCGGCCTGGCAGTGGCGCGAGCGCTGGAATCCTCGGGCGTGGAAGGAGTGCAGCTCAAATGGCCTAACGATGTGATGGTGTTTGGCGCCAAGATCGCCGGCATTCTGGTGGAGCTGATTCCGGGACGAGGACGAACCCCTGCGGCGATCATCGGCATTGGGCTGAATCTGGAGGTGCCTGCAGACGCTGTGCTGCCTGAACACAACACCATCACCTCCCTGTCCGAGCACCTGTCACCTCCAGTGCCGGCCGAGCTCGTTCTGGCGCGTATACTCGCCAGCCTGGATGAACTGTTGAAACTCTATGCGCAGGGTGGGTTTGCTGCGCTGCGCGGCGCGTGGGAACAACGCAACGCCTTTGCCGGACTGCCAGTGACAGTGGTGGGTGACAGCACCGAAACCCTGGGGCTGTGCCTCGGCGTTGACGAAGACGGGGCACTGCTGCTGCAGGGTGATGAGGGTCGACTGAGAATCCTCTCTGGCGATGTGTCACTGAGGCTGAGCCGGTGAGACTACTGGTTGACGCTGGCAACACCCGCATCAAATGGGCCTTGGCCGAAGATCTGCGGCTGGTGTCAAATGGCATCCTCGCTCACGAAGACGCCTACCAACTGCTGTCGATCGCCATGGCGTCGGCAAACAGAGTGAGCGACGCCTACTGTGTCAGCGTCGCCGGCGCCGACCTGACGCACCGCATAGACACCGCCATACGCCGAGCTGGCATCGAGGCAGGCTGGTTTCGCAGCAGCGCCGAATGTTGCGGTGTCCGCAACGGTTACGACAAACCAGAGCAGCTTGGTGCCGACCGCTGGGCCGCGCTGGTCGGTGCCTGGGCAGAGCACAGAACGGCTTGCCTCGTCGTCAGCGCCGGCACTGCCACCACAGTGGACATTCTGGACGCCGCAGCTTGCTTTCAGGGTGGGCTGATCCTGCCCGGCGAACACCTGATGCGTCAATCGCTGTCCAACGGCACCGCGCAACTGCCGCTGGCCTCCGGAAAATTCTGCGCCATGCCGCGCAATACCGCAGACGCCATTATCAGTGGCTGTCTGAATGCCCAGGCGGGTGCCATCGAGAGAATGTATCGCACGATTGAAAACGTGCCGGGTGCCTGCTGTCTGCTGGCCGGTGGCAGCGCAGCCCGACTTGCCCCCTTGCTGACGATACCCGTGCGACGTATCGATGATCTGGTGCTGCGCGGTCTCGCTTTGGCGGCGCACGAATTTCGACCCTGAACCGCCAAGCAGATTCGCTTGTGAGCATGATTGTTCTATCATCATGTTTGTGCTGGATAGCGTCGCACGCCCTCTCTGACTGATTGGTATCCTCCTTGAAACTGTTGTTTCTGATTCTGGTTGCTCTCAACGCGCTTGCCTTTGCAAGCGCCACAGGCTGGCTGGGTCAGTCGACACCAAGAGGCGAGCCAGAGCGGATATCCAATCAGTTAAGACCACATCTCATCGTGCTTGAGTCCGGCAGCAGCGCGCAAGATCGCACCCCACCACCCCAGATCAGCACCACCCCTGCGAGCAGCCGAACCGGCCCCGTGGCGCCCGTGGCAAGCACCGAGCCCTTAGTAACGCCGAGCAAGACCAACAGCCAACCGGCTGAGATCACGACTGCACCACAACAACCAGCACCAGCGGTTGAAGTTGCTCAGCCCAGGCCCAGCCCCGCGCCAATACCTGATACTGCGGAGCCTGTCCCGGTCGTGCCCACTGCTCCGGCAACAACTCCCACCCCAGTCACGCCTGCGGCCCCCGCCACGCCGCTTTCGCCCATGGCCTGCATGGCCTTTGACGGCGTGCGTGAAGCCCTTGTCGATCAGATCGAACGCATCGCATCAAACTCGACAGCAGCCGTCCGAGTGTCGCGAACGATGATTGAGCCGGCCAGTGGCTGGTGGGTACGCATTCCGCCGGCGGCCAGCCGGGCGGCGGCAGATCAGCGCGCGGCTGAGTTGCGCCAAAGCGGCATCAACGATCTTTTTGTGGTCCGCGAAAACGGACCAGACCAGAGCGCCATCTCACTTGGTCTGTTCCGTACCGAAGCGGCTGCACGCCAGCATCTGATCGATCTGCAACGGCGCAGGGTCAACGACGCGAGCGTCACCAGGCGCACACCTGCAACCTACCGTGTAGAACTCAGGGGCCCGGCAAACGTGCTGCCGGACATCACCCGCTCACTGCCAGCCGGTGCGGCATCCCCGTCTAACCTCGCATGCAGACCGTGACAGCCCCATACATCGTCGGCCTCACTGGCGGCATTGGCAGCGGTAAAACCGCAGCCTCCGACGCTTTCTCGGCACTCGGTGCAGCAGTCGTGGATACTGACGTGATTGCCCATCAACTCACCGGTCCAGGCGGAGATGCCATGCCTGCCATCATCGAAGAGTTCGGTAACACACTTCGTCGCGCAGACGGTGGGCTGGATCGCACGGTGATGCGTCAATTGGTGTTTCACAACGTCAGCGCACGCAAACGGCTGGAAGCCATTCTCCACCCGCGCATCCGCGCCCACAGCATGGCACTTTGTGCGCAAGCTCAGTCTCCCTATGTCATTCTTGCCGTGCCATTGCTGCTTGAATCGGGGGCCTACCGCGAACGCTGCCAACGTATTTGCGTGCTTGATTGTCCTGAGGACATGCAAGCCCAGAGAGTCATGCAGCGTAATGGACTCTCCCCTCAAGAGGTACAGGCCATCATGTCGGCGCAGGCCAGCCGCCAGCAAAGACTCGCCATCGCCGATGACGTCATCGATAACAGCACCACGCTCGAAGCCTTGCAGCAACAAGTATTGCAGCTCGACGCGCGATACCGCCAGATGGCTAGTGCCTGGCAAGCCGTCGGGCCTGAGCGCTAGTCGACGATCGAGTGAAACCGAGGACCACTTCAGTGCAGCCGACCGCGGCGTCAGCATGACTAACAAGCGCTTGCCGTCCGTCCCAAAAAAAGCCCTGTGCTATCATCAGCTATCGGTCACGTGTTGGTGGCCGGTCGCTTTTTGCTTTTACGACACCCTTCCGCTGTAACTGGTGGCAAATAAAAAAACCGGCGCCCCTGTTGCACACCAATCTTTACTGGTCAGACCCAACTTTGATTATCAGCTACGAATATCCTCTGAATGAACGCATCCGAACCCTGCTTCGGCTCGAGGATCTTTATCGCAAGCTTGGCCATTTTTGCGACGGTGAGGTCGGCTTTGATCACCACTCGGCTCTGATCACGCTTTTCGAAATCCTGGAGGTAGCGGGACGCGCTGACCTCAAGGTCGACCTGATGCAGGAGCTTGAACGTCAGCGCCAGACCCTCATTGGCTTTCGCAACAACCCTGAGATTTCGGAAGAGGCGCTGTCCGGGGCGCTTTACGAAATCGAGCAGGCAAGCTCTGCGCTGTTGAGCATGGCCGGCAAGATCGGCCAGTATCTGCGTGAAAACGAATGGTTGATGGCAATCCGCTCACGCGCAGCCATACCGGGCGGGGTCTGCGAATTCGATCTGCCGTCCTATCATCACTGGCTTAATCGCTCACCAGACGCCCGCCGCATAGACCTCGAAAACTGGATGCGTCCGATGCTGCCAATACGCGACGGCCTGACCATCGTTTTGCGGATGCTACGCGCCAGCGGCCATCCCGATGCACAACTCGCCTCGCGAGGCACTTATCAACTGACCATGAGCGGGCGCAGTGCCCAGATGCTGCGACTGCGCATGTCCGCCTCCGAAGCTGCGGTGCCTGAGATCAGCGCCAATAAGTACGCGCTCAGTGTGCGCTTCATGAGCACCGAAACTGTTACGCGCCCTCGCACAGTCGAGCGCGACATCCCCTTCGAACTCACCTTTTGCAGCCTGTGACAACCCAAACCAAAATCGTCAAGTGCCCGCAATGTGGTGCAGCAGTTGTCTGGAAACCAGAAAACCGTTGGCGCCCGTTCTGTTCCGAGCGATGCAAACAGATAGACCTAGGGGCCTGGGCGTCGGAAGCTTATCGTGTCCCCACCGCGCCCCCGGACACCGAAGACCCGGAAGCGCCTGTTCGTCACTAGCAGCCTGTCGGACTTGAGACTGATCGGCTGCGCCAGCTTGTACGAATGGCGGCAACGCCATGGGCACCCGCGCGACGTGCAACAAGCAAGTCGGCCTCGCTCATGCCGCCAAGCGCCAGCACCGGCATCGGCAAGCCGGCAGATAACGCACTGAAACGCTGCCAGCCAATGCCCGGTTTGTCGGGGTGCGTCGCGGTGGGCGCCACCGGCCCCAACAAGGCAAAATCCACCCCAAGCGCAGCAGCGTGCTCCAGTTCGTGGCGCGAGTGGCATGATGCACCTACCCACTGCAAGTCTGGTCTCCGCTCGCTCTCCATCAGGCGTGTGCTGTTGAGTTGCACCCCATCGACGCCAAGCCGCTCGGCCTGTTCGGCGGAGCCATTCAGCAACACCATGGCAGCATGAGCCTTGGCACGCACCTTTACTGCCTGTACGAAAGCGTCAAGGGTGTCCGGGTCCATTCCGGGCTCGCGGATTTGAACGCAGCGCAAGCCTTGTGCCAAGGCGGCATCCAGCGCATCGAGTTGCGGTTGCACACCACATTCATGTGCATGCGTAATTCCGATACGGTCGGGCAGACTGAGCGCCTTGAAGATCGGGCCATTTGCCGGCAACATCGGCTCAACAATCGGCTGGTCGGCGCTGGCCCAGCACAAGGCGCTATGAACATGGTCATTGACCTCGCCGTGCCAGCGCGGAACATCGAAAAAGTGCAGGCGCACACGAGCATGCTCGTAGTGATGCTCGCGCACAAGCCACGGCCAGCACTCCTCAACGACGATACCCAGTTCTTCGCTCAGTTCGCGCGCCAACGCGTGCGCAGGGGTCTCGCCGGCCTCAAGCTTGCCACCAGGAAACTCCCAATAGCCTGGATAGAAAGTGCCAGCAGCACGTTGTCCCAGCAAGAAACTGCCATCCGGTCGGCGGATCACGCCAGCCGCCACTTCAACCAGCTTTGTCATTCCTCCTCTCCAGTCAGCAAGGCGCTAGCGTGATCACGCGCAAACTGCCAGGCCACCCGACCGGAACGTGAGCCGCGCATCAAGGCCCACTGCAGTGCCTCCTGACGCGCTGCCCTCACCCTGACTTCGTCCACCCCATACACACCCAACCAGTGTGCGACGATTGCCAGGTATTCGTCCTGACTGAACGGATAAAACGAAATCCACAGGCCAAAACGTTCAGACAGGGAAATCTTCTCCTCAGTCGCCTCACCGGGGTGAATCTCACCGTCTATATGTCGCGCCTGCAGGTTCTCGTCGTGATACTCGGGCATCAGATGGCGACGATTGGAGGTGGCATAGATCAGTACGTTATCCGGCACCGCCGCAACGGATCCATCCAGTACGCTCTTCAAAGCCTTGTAGGCCGCCTCGCCCTCTTCAAAGGACAGATCATCGCAGAAGATGATGAAACGCTCCGGGCGGCTTTCCACCAACTCGACTATCTCGGGCAGGTCGACCAGTTCACTCTTGTCCACCTCGATCAGGCGCAGGCCACGACTGGCATACTCGGTCAGCAAGGCCTTGATCAGGGACGATTTGCCGGTGCCTCTGGCGCCGGTCAAGAGCACGTTGTTGGCCAGACGTCCGTCCAGAAACTGTCGGGTGTTGCGGTCTATGCGCGCTTTCTGTTCATCAACATCCTGCAGATCGCTCAGCCGTATCGTATGCGGTCTGAGTACCGGTCGCAGTTGCCCACAAGCCTGTCGTCGCACCCAGCGAAAAGCGGTGGCAGTTGCCCAGTCCGGTTCCTGAACAGGAGCAGGGATCAAACCCTCCGCTCTCTCCAGTAAGCGTTCGGCGCGCGCCAGCAAGTTGACCAGATTGGCGAAATCATTCATCACCGGAGTCCTTATTCGTGTTTTTGTCGTTGTTCTTGCGTCTCGGCCAGGTCGACCACACTATGGTCAGCAAGAGCGCCAGCGCAATGCCTGCCTCGAGAAAAATCACCCACATTCTTCAGTCTCCTCAGCGAAGCTGTATAGTTTAAATCTTCGCCAGCAGTGTACGACAACAACATGCCCTCCCCCAGAATCCTCGCCTCTCTGATCATTGCGCTCAACCTTGCCTTGCTGGTCGGCTGTACCTCTCGCTCAAAACCGCAGGAAAGCGTCTGCCCAAACCTGACCTGTGCACCGTGCCCGGCATGCCCGACGCAGGTCGCGCCTGAGCCCCAGCGTGAACCCGCCAAACCCCTGCAACCGGCGAGTTGGACTGACTTATCGGGTTGGCAAGCCGATGATCCGGCGCAGGCGTGGTCGGCACTGCTGACTTCTTGCTCAACTCTCAAGCGCCAACCGCGCTGGCAAAGCGTCTGCCAGGCGTCAGAGGCGCTCGGACCGATGCCTTCGTCAGCGGCTGCGCGCCAGTACTTCGAAACGCACTTCACCCCGTGGGCATTGGTCAACCCGGACGGCAGTCGGCATGGGCTGGTTACTGGTTATTACGAGCCTTTGCTGGAAGGCAGTCGTCAAGCGTCGACCCGCCATCGTTGGCCGATACGGGGCGTGCCAGCCGATATGCTGACCATAGAGCTTGGAGACCTGCACCCTGAATTAAAGGGCAAGCGGGTTCGTGGGCGCCTGGAGGGCAATCGTGTTGTTCCCTACTGGAACCGATCAGAACTCATGGCAATCGCCGAACGCCTGCCTGCACCCGTGTTGTTCTGGGCCGCAGACCCGATTGAGCTTTTCTTTCTTCAGGTCCAAGGTTCGGGGCAGGTTCAACTGCCCGACGGAACACGTGCGCGGGTCGGTTATGCCGACCAGAACGGTCATCCGTATCGCTCAATTGGTCGCTGGCTCATCGACCAAGGGGAGTTGACGCTAGAGAACGCGTCTATGCAGGGAATCAAGGCTTGGGCCAAAAACAACCCGGAGCGCCTTCGCGAACTGCTGGATACAAACCCGAGCTATGTCTTCTTCAGGGAGCTTCCACCTTCTGGTGGCGGTCCGATTGGGGCACAGGGCGTGCCGATCACAGCCGAACGCAGCCTCGCCATTGACCCCCGCTTCACGCCGCTGGGGGCACCGGTGTTTCTCGACACCAGCTTCCCGCTGAGTGACAGACCCTTGCGCCGGTTGATGATCGCTCAAGACACTGGCGGTGCCATCAAGGGGCCAGTCAGAGCGGACTTTTTCTGGGGCTTTGGTGACGCCGCCGGCGCTACTGCCGGCCGCATGCGTCAGCAAGGCAGGATGTGGGTGCTTCTGCCTCGAGGCGAAACACCCTGAGTCGACTCAGTTATCGTTTGCTTCCAGTGCCAACTCAAGCTGGGGAGCTGGCACATAGCCGCCGAGGCGACGGCCATCGCCAAGGAACATGGTCGGCGTACCCTGAATACGCAAGCTTTGGCCAAAGGCAAGCGTAATGTCCACCGCTGAGCTGTCACAACTCACGTCGGCCGGCGTTACACCATGCAGAATCCAGTCGTTCCATGCCGCCACCTGGTCAGAAGCACACCAGATGTTGCGAGCCTTGGTGTCAGAATCCTCGTTGAGGATCGGGTAAAGGAAGGTGTAGATCGTGACGTTGTCGAGTTTCTCGAACTCCTGAGCCAGTCGCTTGCAAAATCCGCAGTTGGGATCTTCAAACGAGGCAATGACCCGACTGCCATCGCCCTTGACCTGCTTGATCGCCTGATCGATTGGCAGCGTTGAAAAATCGATGGCAGACAACTCAGTCAAGCGCGCCTGGGTCACATCTCTTCTGGTTTCGGTGTCGATGATACGGCCATCCACAATGAAACTGACTTTGGCATCGGTGTATACCAGCTCGCCACTGCGCAGCACAACCTCATACAGGCTGCCAAAACGTGTTTCGGTGACGCTGTCAACGACGGGGGCACCCACAAAAGCCTCGACACCCTTGCGCACGGAGTCGACGTCGGCCAGTGCAACTGAAGAAAAAGCCAGCAATGCAGCGGCCGCAAGGGGACGCAGGGTAAAACGGGTCATAGCGACCTCCAGGTTAAAATTTGCCACTTACGGCATATCGAATTAGCATACTCTTCAGCGCAGGAATGCGCTCGGTGAGATTCATGCCAAGGTTTCGCGCCAAGCTGCTGACGGGGTCTTGCAAGCGGAACAGGCGGTTGAGTGCATGGGTGGTGTACTGCACCAGAAAGGGTTCTTCGGCACGCTCACGCGCATAGCCACGCAATACTTGCAGATCGCCCGGGTCGCGCCACTCAGGCAGAGTCACAAGTCTGTCCGCCAAGGCCTTTACGTCCTGAAACCCCAGATTGATGCCGTGGCCGGACAAGGGGTGAATGGCGTGCGCTGCATCACCCAGCAATGCCAGGCGCGGACGCACGACGTCTGACACCCGCATCAGCCGCAAAGGAAAACCGGCAGGCGGGGTGTCGAGCTGCATGGCACCCAGCCGGTGCGCTCCAGCCTCGGCCACCTTGGCGGTGAAATCCTCAGGATCCAAAGCCAACAAGGCCTCGGCGCGCTCGGTTGGCAGCGACCACACGATGGATATGCGCTCACCGGGCAAGGGCAACCAGGCTAGAATCCCGGAATCGCGAAACCACTGAAAGGCCTTGTTGCGATGCGTTGTTGAACAGGTAAAGTTGGCCACTATACCCAGTTCGGCATAGGGGGTGAAGCTGGCATGAATACCCACGTGCTGCCTGACCCACGAATTTGCCCCATCCGCAGCCACAATCAGCCGCGTGCGCAGGGTCTGGCCGCCTGTCAGCGTCAGTAATGCGGCGTCGGGGTGCATGGTCAGATCCAATGGCTCGGACGGGCAAAACACCGTAACATTATGCTGACGCTTGAGTGTTTCCCACAACTCAAGTTGCAACAGGCTGGATTCCACAATCCATGCCAATTCACGCAAACCCGAGTCATAGGCGCTGAAGCTGAGGCATCCGTCAGCATCTCCGGACACTTCCATGTCAGCCACCGGGGTGAGCCGGGTCGCATCAAGGTGTCTCCAGACACCGAGGCCTTCAAGAAAAGCCTGATTGACCGGGCTGATGGCATAGATGCGCTGATCCCAGCCTACTGGACGCTGAGGCGTACGCCCTTCGATCAGCGCAACCTTCCAGGATGTCTGCCGGAGTGCCACCGCCAGTGCAGCACCGGCCAATCCTCCCCCGACAATCACAATATCGAATTGCATATCACATGATCCTGTTCAACGGACAGGCCAGTCTGCCCGACCTGCAGGTGGCAACAAGCGCCTGCCAGAAAAGCTCAGCCCAGCAACACCAGGCCCCACACCACAAGCACGTTAAGCAGACTGAGCAGCACAGCAGCACTGGCGATATCTTTGGCGCGCTTTGCCAAACGGTGGTCGTCCAGCGATATGCGGTCGACCGTCGCTTCAACTGCTGAGTTCAGCAACTCGACAATAAGCACAAGAAAAAGGCTGCCAATCATCAAAGCCTTGCCGTTGGCGTCAGGCCCCAGCCACAAGGCCAACGGTAACAACGCAGCACCGAGCACCACCTCTGTACGAAACGCGTCCTCATGGCGAAAAGCAGCCTTGAAACCATCCATGGAGTAATGCAGCGCGTTCCACATGCGCTTCAGACCCGTCTTGCCTTTGTAAGGGCTCTCCACTGATCCCGCTCCCATGTGAATTAGCGCCTCAGAGTCTGTCTTCAACCCATTTCACCACGCTCGCCAGTGCAGACGGCAGCGCAGTCGGATCGGAACCGCCAGCCTGGGCCATGTCCGGCCTGCCTCCCCCCTTGCCACCAACCTGCTGAGCGACCATGCTGACCAGTTCGCCCGCCTTGACGCGATCGGTCAGGTCCTTGGTCACACCGGCTATCAAGGTGACCCTACCCTCACTCACTGACGCCAGCACGATGGCCGCCGTGCCCAACTTGTCACGCAGTTTGTCCATCGTCTCGCGCATCGCCGGCACATCGGCACCTTCGAGCTCAATCGCCAACACCTTGACGCCCTTGACCTCAAGCGCAGAGGCCACCAAGCCATCGCCCTGACTCGCAGCAAGCCTGGACTTCAGACGCGCCAGTTCCCTTTCGAGCTGGCGCAGATTGTCGAGCATGCTTGCGACGCGTTCAGCCACATCGTCCGGCTGGACCTTGAGCATGGCGGATACACCGTGCACGGTGCTCTCCTGACGTTGCACATAGCGCAAGGCATTTTCACCGGTTACCGCTTCAACACGCCGCACGCCTGCTGCCACACCGCCCTCGGCAACAATCTTGAACAGGCCGATGTCGCCGGTCCTGGCCACATGCGTGCCACCGCACAGCTCAACCGAACTGCCTATGCTCAGCACTCGAACCTCATCGCCGTATTTTTCTCCGAACAGCATCATCGCGCCAGTGTGCTGGGCCGCTTCCATGCTCATCACCTCTGCTCGCGTGTCGGAGTTGAGCAGAACCTCGGCATTGACCAGTTCTTCCACTTCGCGGAGCTCTTCGGCGCTCATCGGCGCATTGTGGGTGAAATCAAAGCGGGTCTTGTACGGATCAACCAGCGAACCCTTTTGTTGGACATGAGCCCCCAGCACCTGGCGCAAGGCCTTGTGCATGATGTGGGTCACCGAGTGGTTGCGCATGGTAGCTGCGCGGGCCTCGTGATCGACGCGCGCCTGCACCGTCTGGCCAACGGCCAAGGCGCCGGTCTTGACTACCCCATGGTGCCCGAACACCGCAGCCTGAATCTTCTGGGTGTCTTCCACCTGAAAGATGCCCTGGTGACCACGCAACTGACCACAATCGCCCACCTGACCGCCAGACTCGGCATAAAACGGCGTGTGGTCCAGTACCACCACCCCAAGTTCACCTTCAGCCAGTTCCGTCACCGGACTGCCGTCGCGATACAAGGCCAGCACGGTGGCGCCGGTTTCCAGCCGCTCATAGCCTTCAAAGGCGGTTTGCGGACCTTCGTATTCGAGATTGGCAGTCATCTTGAACTTGCCCGCAGCCCTCGCCTGTTCGCGCTGGCGCGCCATCGCGGCGTCAAAAGCTGTTGCATCCACCTGCACCTCGCGCTCGCGGCATATGTCAGCGGTCAGGTCGAGCGGAAAACCAAAGGTGTCATGCAGCTTGAAAGCGGTTTCACCGCTGAAGACCCTGTCACCACGCCCGGCCATGACACCCAGTTCAGCCTCGAGAATCTCCATACCGTTCTCGATGGTGGCAAAAAAGCGCTCTTCTTCCTGACGCAGCACCGCCACGACTCTGGCTTGCTCCTGCACCAATTGAGGATAGGCCTCGCCCATTTCATCCACCAGGTCAGCCACCAGGCGATTGAAGAATGGCGCGCGCGCGCCAAGCTTCCAACCATGACGGATGGCACGGCGGATGATTCGACGCAACACATAGCCACGACCTTCATTGCCCGGAATGACCCCGTCGGCCACAAGAAACGAGCAGGCCCGGATATGGTCAGCGATCACCCGCAGACTGGGGCTGTGGATGTCGGTACAGGATGTTTCACGCGCAGCGGCATGAATCAGCTTTTGAAAGAGGTCGATTTCATAGTTGGCGTGCACACCTTGCATCACCGCAGCGACACGCTCCAGACCCATGCCGGTATCGACGCTAGGTTTGGGCAGCGGATGCATGACGCCTTGTTCGTCACGGTTGAATTGCATGAACACTACGTTCCATATCTCGATGTAGCGATCACCGTCTTCTTCAGGGCTACCCGGAGGCCCGCCCCAGATATCCTCACCGTGGTCAAAAAACACCTCGGTGCACGGCCCGCAAGGACCGGTGTCACCCATCATCCAGAAATTGTCGGAGGCGTAGCGCGCACCCTTGTTGTCACCAATGCGAATGACGCGCTGCACCGGCACCCCCACCTCAGTGGTCCAGATGGCGTAAGCCTCTTCATCCTCGGCGTAGACGGTGACCCACAGCTTGTCCTTGGGCAGCTTGTAGACTTCGGTGAGCAGTTCCCATGCGTAGGCGATGGCGTCACGTTTGAAGTAGTCACCAAATGAGAAGTTGCCCAACATCTCGAAGAAAGTGTGGTGACGAGCCGTGTAGCCCACGTTTTCCAGATCATTGTGCTTGCCGCCCGCGCGTACACATTTTTGGGAAGTGGTGGCGCGGCTGTAGGGCCGCTTGTCGAAACCCAGAAAAACATCCTTGAACTGATTCATCCCCGCATTTGTAAACAACAACGTGGGGTCGTCATGGGGGACGAGCGAACTGGAGCCGACAATCTGATGGCCCTTGGACTCGAAAAATTCCAGGAACTTCTGGCGAATCTCTGCGCTTTTCATGGATACTCAGTCTCGGAATGCGTTGACACCGGTTGCACCGGCAAAGCGGGAAGTTTATCACGCAGCCTGCGGCCGCAAACGACGCGCCCTCTTCCCCGAACACAGGAGACACCAATAATGGGTAACAGACTATCCAAAATCTACACGCGAACTGGTGATGCAGGCACCACCGGCTTGGGCGATGGCAAGCGTGTATCCAAGAACAGCCTGCGCATTCATGCGCTGGGCGAGGTCGATGAGGTCAATGCCATCATCGGTCTGCTGCTCACCGAGTCGCTGCCGGAAGAAGTTGCGTCGCTGCTTACCAATGTCCAGCACGACTTGTTTGACCTGGGTGGCGAGGTGTGCATCCCGGGCATGAGCATGATCACCGACAAGCAAGTCACTCATCTCGAAGTCGAACTGGACAAGTTCAACGACGACCTGGAACCGCTCAAGGATTTCATCCTGCCTGGCGGCACACGAGCCGCAGCCATTGCCCACCACGCGCGAACCGTGTGCCGTCGAGCCGAACGTGCGCTGGTTGCGCTGGCTCTTGAGGAAGCTGTCAATGACGGTCCACGGCAATATCTGAACCGCCTGTCTGACCTGCTGTTCGTGCTTGCGCGGGTGCTCAATCGGGCGGCCGATCGCGGCGACGTGCTGTGGCAGAAGCAAAAAAATGCCTGAGCTTGGCGCAAAATCGACCAGCCCAAACCCACCGCACTGCTGCTCATACGCAATTTCCACAATAGCGAAGTACAGTCCAACAATCTAAGCTGTCGTCAAGCTGGTAGCGGCTTCGTAAGCTAGAACGCATGAGACAGTGCGCAAGCGGAGGGGACAAGGTCAAGTACGACACCAGAAAATGTTTCGCGCATTTTCTGCCCCTACGCTGTGTCAGGTATTCTTACCCGACAAGCATCCTGTCTGGTTCAAACTTTCGTCACCGCATGTCAGCGGTTGCTCCGCAGGAGCGACGACTCACCTGTCACCCGAATATCTCGGGTGACAAGGCTAATCATTTGACCAGGAGACAGGTATGAAAGGATTCGTTAAGTCGATCGCCGCACTGGTGGCTGGCGCCACACTCGTCACGGCCGGCGCGGCCATCGCGCAAGACCGCAGCGGATGGCCGCGTGACCTCACCGTTGGCACAGCCAGCCAGGGTGGCACTTATTTTGTTTACGGCAACGGCCTGGCCAGCTACATCGGCGAGTCTCTGGGCGTCAATTCCAGCGGTGAAGTAACCGGAGGTCCGGTTCAAAACGTCACACTGGTCCAGATGAAGGAGCATGGCATTGGCCTGGTGACAATGGGACCGATGTACGAAGCCTGGAGTGGCAAGAGCGAACTGGCTCCCGGCCTTCCGCACACCGATGTGCGCGCCCTGTTCCCGATGTACCAGACACCGTTTCAGTGCGTCGCCATGGCCAACTCCGGCATCAAGTCAGTCAGCGATTTGAGCGGCAAGCGTGTCAGCGTTGGTCCGGCTGGCGGCTCCCCCGGCACCTACTGGCCGCGTTTCATGAGCAGCCTTGGCGTCTCAGCCCGCTTGTCGAATAGCGGTGCAGCCGATGCCGCCAGCCAGTTGAAAGACAGCCTGATCGACGCCTTCTGCTTTGCTGCCGGCCTGCCAATTTCTGCGTTCAGCCAGCTTGCCGCCGAAGCCAATGTCGTGATGTTCGGCTTCAATGACACCGAGCTTCCGATCATTCTCGACAAGCACCCGGAAGTGTCTGCACTGACCATCCCGGCTGGCACCTACTCGGGACATGACTACGACCAGCATTCGGTTGCCATGTGGAACTTTGCCGTCACGCACAAGGATATGCCCGCGAGCCTCACCTACGAGATCACCAAGCTCGTCATGGACAACAACGCCCGCATGCTTCAGGTGCATAGTGCCGCAAGCGAAACCGTGCTGGAAAACGTCGACAAGAACGGCTTTCTGCCCTACCACGCTGGCGCTGTTCGCTACTATGAAGAAAAAGGTATCACCATACCTGCCCACCTGAAGGACTGAGCACTGTCTTGACAAGAGGGCCAGAGAAACGCGATCGCGTGGCTCTGGCCCTTTTTTTGAACATCCGAACATAGAACATGTACTGGGAGGGCTAACAATGACCAGTCAGGCGCCACAACAGCCGAGTTCAGCCAATCAGGCTGATGATTTTGAAATCCATGACAAGGACAACATAGCAGCCGGCGTAGATGCCGAAGTCGTCGTAGCAAACCAGCGGGTATTCAGCGGAAAACTAGGTTGGATATTTGCCGCGTTCTGCGTGCTCTACACAGGATTTCATGTCGGTGTAATGAACTTCTATCCACTCGAAACCTGGGTATATCGCCTGACGCACGTTGCAGCGGGTCTGGCGCTGGGTTTCATCTTTTTCTCCGCTCGCGCAATCCCGGCCGAATCCACAGCCAAACAGGCAGTCACTCCACTGGAGTGGGCTCTGTTGCTGCCAGCCGCAGTGTTGATCTTTACAGCCTTTGGACAAATTGCGCTGGCCATCGTCACCGGCGACCTGGTTCCCACTGGCGCGCCCAAGGACAAGATGCTGTGGACCTTCGGCTATCCGTTAATCGGCGGCACAACGCTGGCGCTGCTGGCCGCCTGGACCTCCCCGTCTGGCGCTCGTGACCGCGTTGCCTTACCAGACATCCTGATGGCGGTGGCAGCGGTGACTGTCGGCGCCTACATCATCTCCCATGCTGAATTCCTGCGCATCCGCGCTCAGGTTTTCCCGCACATCAACGACATGTATGCGTCGATTGCCGGCATCCTGCTGATTCTTGAGATGACACGCCGGTTGGCTGGATTGGCGCTGGTGGCCATCGTCGCGGTTTTCATCGCCTACGGATTTGTCGGCCCCTGGCTGCCCGGCGTGCTTGAGCACCGCGGCTACGCACCAGAACGCTTTTTTGCCTTCATTTACACGGACAACGGCATTCTCGGCCCGACCACGGCCATCTCGTCCACCTACATCATTCTGTTCATCACCTTTGCCGCATTTCTTCAAGCCAGCCGGGTAGGTGAGTATTTTGTCAACTTTGCCTTCGCAGCAGCCGGCGGTGCCCGTGGAGGACCCGCAAAAGTTGCGGTGTTCTCCTCAGCACTCATGGGCACCATCAACGGCACCTCTGCCGGCAACGTGGTGTCGACCGGGTCACTCACCATTCCGCTGATGAAGAAAGTGGGATACCGACCACAGACTGCAGCCTCCGTCGAGGCAGCAGCGTCGTCCGGCGGTCAGATCCTGCCACCAATCATGGGGGCTGGCGCCTTCA
Organism: Azoarcus sp.; assembly: GCA_036734105.1. Classification (GTDB taxonomy): domain Bacteria; phylum Pseudomonadota; class Gammaproteobacteria; order Burkholderiales; family Rhodocyclaceae; genus Azoarcus_F. The sequence continues at coordinate 33,943 of DAIMZH010000017.1, forward strand.
TCATGGCAGAGATCACCGGCATCGCCTATTCGGATATCGTCATCGCCGCAATCATTCCAGCCGCGCTTTACTTTCTGTCGATCTACTTCATGGTCGACAAGGAGGCACTGAAGTTGGGTATGCGAGGCTTGCCGCGCGAAGAACTGCCGGAGTTTGCCAAGTTGGCCCGGCAGGTTTTCCTCTTCATCCCGATATTCACATTGATCATTGCGTTGTTTCTGGGCTACTCGGTGATCCGCGCCGGTACGCTGGCCATGGCTGCTGCGGCTGCGGTGAGTTGGCTGACACCCTTCAGGATGGGTGTCAAAGAGATCCTTTACGCTTTTGAGATCGCCGCTCGCATGTCGCTTCAATTGGTTGCAGTATGCGCAGCAGCCGGTGTCATCGTCGGTGTGATTGCGCTGACCGGCATCGGCACGCGGTTCTCATCAATGCTGCTCGGGCTGGCCGGCCAAAGCCAGTTGGTTGCGCTGTTCTTCGCAATGTGTGTATCCATCATCCTGGGCATGGGCATGCCGACGACCGCAGCCTATGCGGTGGCCGCCAGCGTCATCGCTCCGGGTCTGATACAGCTCGGCATTGAGCCGCTGACCGCTCATTTTTTCATCTTCTACTACGCAGTGATGTCTGCCATTACGCCGCCGGTGGCGCTTGCCGCCTACGCAGGTGCGGCAATCGCGCAGTCCGATCCGATGAAGACCAGCGTCGAGAGCTTCAAGATCGGCCTGGCGGCGTTTGTGGTTCCGTTCATGTTCTTCTACACCGCACCCTTGCTGATGCAAGGCGCATGGCACGAGAACCTGCACGCCTTCGTCACGGCTGCCTTCGGCATCTATCTGCTGGCCTCCGGCATCCAGGGCTGGTTCTTCGGTCTGGTACATTGGGCACTGAGGCTGGTTCTGATCGTGGCTGCACTCGCCATGATCGCAGGCGGCTTGACCTCGGACATACTCGGTCTCATCGTTGCAGGTGCTGCATTCGCCTTTCAGCGCAAGTTTGTGTCTCCGACCGACACAGCAAAGAGCCCGAACTGACATCACCCAGCGCAGGGAGCGCTTGTACCACTCCCTGCGCGCTCATGACAGGAGTCGCACATGTACAAACACGTTTTCATTGCCATCGACGACAGCCGGACATCACAGAAGGCGCTGGATGAGGCTATAGGCGTTGCCAAGGTTCACGAAGCACTGCTGGAGATCGCGCACGCCATAGATGAGCACCTAGTGCACGTTTTTCACAATGGTGGAGTAACAACAACCAACGCAAACCAACTCAAGCATGTTCTCGAAAGCGGCGGGCAGGATGTTTTGACCAAGGCACTGGAAAAAGCTCAGACTGCAGGGGTTAAGACCCGCACCCACTTGCTCAAGGGACACGGCGAGCACACCGACGACCTGATTGCCGAAGCAGTGAAGAAATCTGGTGCCGACCTGCTGGTCGTCGGCTCTCACGGCCGCAGGGGCTTTCGTCGGCTGCTACTAGGAAGCGTCGCCGAAAACCTGGTGCGCAAGGTCGGTATTTCGGTGCTGATCGTGCGCGGTCACAACGACGAGTAAGGCCGCGCCACAAGAAATTGAAAAAGCCCTGTCAGCAATTTATGCTGACAGGGCTTTTTTGTCGTCAAAGACAGATTCAATCCATTCTGGCCGCTCTGGCCACACGCCGCGCTCTCACGCCCGCGGCCAGGATGTCCAGCACGGCCACGCTGTCTTCCCAGCCAATGCAGGCATCAGTAATGCTTTTACCGTATTCCATCTCCTTGCCCGGCACCAGATCCTGACGCCCGTCCTTGAGATGAGACTCGACCATTACCCCTATGATACGATCCTCACCGTTGGCCAATTGACCAGCCACGTCATTCGCCACCGCTATCTGCAAGGCATGCTGCTTGCGGCTGTTGGCATGCGAGCAGTCAATCATAACCTTGGACAGTACCCCAGAGGCTGCAAGCTCCCTGCAGGCAGCATCCACACTGTCTGCATCAAAGTTTGTCGTCTTGCCGCCACGCAGAATGACGTGACAGTCCTCATTGCCGCGTGTCGACACGATGGCTGAGTGTCCCGCTTTGGTGACCGACAAGAAGTGGTGAGGCGCCTGCGCAGCCTTGATGGCATCCACCGCGATGCGGACATTGCCATCCGTACCGTTCTTGAAACCGACCGGACAGGACAAACCGGACGCAAGCTCACGATGAACCTGGCTTTCGGTGGTGCGTGCTCCAATGGCGCCCCACGAGATCAGGTCGGCGATGTATTGGGGGGTGATCATGTCGAGAAATTCGGTCCCGGCAGGCAAGCCGAGTTCGTTGATCTCCCAGAGCAGTTTGCGCGCAAGCCGAACGCCTTCATTGATCTGGAAGCTGTTGTCCAGATAGGGGTCGTTGATCAGCCCTTTCCAGCCTACAGTGGTACGCGGCTTCTCGAAGTAGACCCGCATGACGATTAGCAAGTCATCCTTGACGCGTTCGGCCTGCTCGAGCAGCTTTCGCGCGTAATCTAGGGCGGCCACTGGATCGTGGATCGAACATGGGCCGATAATGACCAGCATACGGTCGTCTGCGCCAAACAGAATGCGGTGGATGGCATTACGCGCCTGAAAAGCCACCTCGGCCGCTTTCGGCGTGGCAGGATACTCGCGAAGCACGTGTGCGGGTGGGATGAGCTCCTTGATTTCCTGAATTCGAACGTCGTCGATGTGTATTTTGACCGAGGCTGACATGCGCTTGACTCAAACTGACTTTTGAAAGGGCTTAATTCTAACCCGAAGCTCATCAAACTGGCTGATCGAACCGATAGTGCCCATCCCGGTCCTAACAGCGCACACTGAAACTTTTTGGAATCGACATGCTGATCAGACGACCCTCAGACGTTGCGCCATCCGACATCACACCATCAGAGGTTTACCAGCAGCGACGGCACTTTCTGAAGCAAAGTGGGGCGATCGCCTTGGCTGCCGGAGCCTTGTCGTTCGCCCCGAAGTCGCTCAGGGCACAGTCGGTCAATCAAAGCCTTGAGCCTCTGCTGCCCAGCGCATTCAGCACCAATGAGGAAGCGACCGATTTTGAATCGGTGATTTCGTACAACAATTTTTACGAGTTCGGTGCAACCAAAAGTGATCCGCTGACCCACGCACATCGAATGTCAGTGCGCCCCTGGGCTGTCGTGGTTGAAGGTCTGGTCGGCAGACCGCGCACTTTCAACATTGAGGACTTGCTCAAACTCGCTCCTCTGGAGGAACGCATTTACCGTATGCGCTGCGTCGAAGGTTGGTCGATGGTCATACCATGGGTGGGCTTTCCGCTGTCTGCGCTGATCAATGCTGTCGAGCCTCTTGGGAGCGCACGATACGTCGAATTCATTAGTCACTATGACCCCGAAATCATGATCCGTCGGCCCATCATAGACTGGCCGTACAGCGAAGGCCTACGCCTTGATGAGGCGATGCACCCCCTGACGATACTGGCGTTCGGCCTCTATGGAGAAGTATTGCCCAACCAGAATGGCGCGCCGGTGAGGTTGGTTGTCCCCTGGAAGTACGGCTTCAAGAGCGCCAAGTCCATCGTCACCATCAGGCTGACCGAGCAACAGCCTGCGACCGCATGGAACAAGGCTGCACCAAGCGAGTACGGGTTCTACTCGAACGTGAACCCGGAGGTCAAGCACCCGCGCTGGAGCCAGGCGACAGAGCGCAGAATAGGCGACTTGCGACGTCGCCCTACGCAAATGTTCAACGGCTATGCCGATCAAGTTGCGCAGCTATACCAAAGCATGGATTTGAAGAAGTTTTACTGACATGACGAACAACAGTATGAGAACACTACAACCGGTCCAACTGCTGGCATTGCGGGTTGGCGTCTTTGCCGCTGCCCTTGCCCCGGCACTTTTGCTCGCCTACAACTGGTTCATGCTGGATCTTGGTGCCAACCCGATAGAGGCGGTCATCCACAGCACTGGGGAGTGGACACTCCGCCTGCTGCTGATTGCGCTGGCCATTACTCCGGTGCGGCGCCTCACCGGCCTGCACTGGCTTTTGCGGCTGCGGCGCATGCTTGGGCTGTTCGTCTTTTTCTACGCCTGCCTGCACCTCTCAGCCTATGCCTGGCTGGACCTTTACCTTGACTGGAACGCCATCGCGCTGGACATTCTTGACCGCCCATTCATCACGGTCGGCTTTGCGGCGTTTCTGCTGCTACTACCCCTGGCGCTCACCTCAAACCATGCCGCAGTCCGGCGTATGGGCGGGCGCCGTTGGCAAAACCTGCACCGCTCTGTGTACGCCATCGCCATCCTCGGCGTTGTTCATTACTGGTGGCAAGTCAAATCAGACAACTTTGAGCCTCTGATTTATGCGGTGGTTTTGTTCGCCTTGCTCGGCGCCCGCGCCTGGTGGCGCGAGCAGGAGCGACGACGGCAACTTGCCAACGTACCCGGTGCACCACGCTTCACGGGCAAGGTGATTCGAATCGTGCCGAAGTAAATCTGTTCATCCCTTGGGTGAACGGATTGCGTGCTTCGGTCTGAACACCTTGACCACCGCCTCATCAGCCTCAATGTAGGGGCCGCCGATGAGGTCGATGCAATATGGCACTGCCGCAAAAATGCCAACATGGGCTATGGTGCCTTCGGCATTGCGGACCCCCTCCAGGGTTTCACGGATGGACTTGGGCTGACCCGGCAGATTGATGATCAGGCACTGGCCACGGATCACCGCAATCTGCCGCGACAGAATCGCGGTGGGTACAAAGTTGAGGCTGATTCTGCGCATTTCCTCGCCAAAACCGGGCATCACCTTGTCAGCCACAGCCTCGGTGGCCTCCGGCGTGACATCCCGCGGTGCCGGACCAGTGCCTCCGGTGGTGAGGATGAGCGCACAGCCCACCTCATCAGCCAGTTCACGCAGCGTGCGCTCGATCGTCGGCTGATCATCTGGAATCAAACGGGTTTCGGCCTCCCAGGACGATGTCAAAGCCTTGCCCAGCCAGTCGCTGAGCGAGGGAATACCCTGGTCTTCATAGGTGCCGTCGGAGGCACGATCGCTGATAGAAACCAGACCAATTTTTATGCTTTCACTCATGAATTCTCCGTGTCTTGTGGTTCACTGCCAGGTTCGGGATCAAGCGGTTCCGAGGCGGCCCGGTCGAGATCGCGCAGAATCCGGAATATCTCCCGGTAGGCACGCGGCGGCTTGCCAAGCTCGCGCTCCTTGAGCGCGTTTCGGCGCAGCGCACGCAAATGCTGAACGTCAACGTCGGGCCAGTCGGCAACAATGTCGCCAATGCGCTGCTCGTCTTCCAGAAAACTGTCACGCAGCTTCTCGAGCCTGTGCTGGCGCGCCACTTCAAGCCTTGAGACTCCATTGAAGACGTCCAGTTGTGCACGAATCGGCTCTGGCTCAACATCACGCATCAGCCGCCCAATAAACTGCAATTGCCTGCGGCGAGCCTCGTGTTTGGTAAACCGTTTGTAGTCGAGAATCGCCTCGTGCAGGCGCTCCGGCAGCGGAACCCGCTTCAAGCTGTCGGCTGACAGCTCAACGAGTTCGGCTCCCATGGCCTGCAAGGCGTGCATCTCACGCTTGCGGCTGCTCTTGCTTGGACCGTCATAAATGAGGTCGTCAGCCTCTTCATCGTCTGGTGTGGCTTGTTGCTTGCGCATCTGCATGTCTGAATGTTTGGATGGGGTAAGATTATAGCCCTTTGCACAAGGCCCATCCCCAATGTCCGACTCTGCCTTTTCATTTACCGCCGAGCAACTACGCAAGATCTCGTCTCTTGTGCTGGAGCATGCGGCTCGCAGCGGCGCCAGTGCCTGTGAAACCGATGTTTCCGAAGGTTTTGGCCAAACCACCACGGTTCGCAAGGGCGAAGTGGAAACCATTGAATACAATCGCGACAAAGGCGTAGGCGTCACCGTTTACGTGGGCCAGCAACGCGGGCACGCCAGCACCTCCGACTTTTCCGAGGCGGCGCTCAGGCGTACCGTCGATGCGGCACTGTCCATCGCCAGATTTACTGCGGCCGATGCCTACGCCGGGCTGCCAGAGGCCGAACTGCTGGCACGCGACACCATGGATCTCGATCTTTACCACCCATGGCAACTGACGGTTGAAAACGCTATTGAGCTGGCACGCGAGTGCGAGCAGGCCGCCTTCGACGTCTCGTCGCATATCAGCAATTCGGAGGGCGCAAGCGTCTCGACGCAGCAATCGCACTTTGTGTCAGCCAACAGCCTTGGCTTTGTCGGCGGACATGCGAGCTCTCGTCACAGCGTCTCGTGCTGCGTCATCGCCGGCGAAGACGAGAGAATGCAGCGCGAACACTGGTATGACTCCAAACGCAGCGCTGCCGACCTGGCCGACCCTGCGCTCATCGGACGCCTTGCGGCCGAACGCGCAATTGCTCGTCTGGATGCACGAAAAATCCCGACATGCACTGTCCCTGTGCTCTTCGAGGCGCCGGTTGCGGTCACCCTGCTCGGGCATCTTGTCCACGCTACCAGCGGTGGTGCACTCTATCGCAATTCATCGTTTTTGATGGATAGCCTGGGCAAGCAGATCCTGCCGCCGCATGTGACCATTCGTGAGCGCCCGCATCTCAAGAAAGCCTTCGGGGTAGGCGCTTTCGACTCCGAAGGAGTTGCCACCCGTCCGCGTGACGTGGTGCGCGACGGCATATTGCAAGGCTATTTTCTGTCCAGCTACTCGGCTCGCAAGCTTGGCATGCAAACCACCGGCAACGCGGGTGGCTCGCACAACCTTCTGATTGAACCCGGCGAGCACGACTTTGACGCACTGGTTCGCCAGATGGACAGGGGCCTGATTGTCACTGAACTGCTCGGCCACGGCGTGAGCTATGTCACTGGAGACTACTCTCGTGGCGCAGTAGGTTTCTGGGTTGAAAACGGGAAAATCCAGTACCCAGTTGAGGAGATCACCATCGCCGGAAATCTCGTCGACATGTTCAAGGGCATACAGGCGATTGGCAACGATGTGCTTGAGCGAGGCTCAAAACATACCGGCTCCATTCTGCTTGATAGATTGACCGTAGCTGGAAACTAGGCCCCCACAAACCATCCGATCACCATAGGCTGGCCAACCGTCGGGCTCAGCCAGACTCAAGGACTGCGCGGGTTTACCCTCCTTCCAAGCCATGTGATCAATGGCCTGGGCACATAGCCAATGTTGGGGTTTCCCCCTCTTTCGGCCGTTCGCCCAATCCCTATAATCCGGTTTCGCAAGAGTTGTTTTTGTCGCAACCCTCACACCAAAAAATGAAGGAGATGATTGTGGAACGTCGCAAGTTTCTGAAAGGTGCCGGCATCGCTGGCGTGCTGGCATCGGGCACCGCTCCGGGCATCGTGATGGCGCAAGAGAACATTCGCTGGAGACTGGCTTCAAGCTTTCCGAAGGTGCTCGACACCATTTATGGCGCAGCCGACGATTTCGCAAGAAACGTTGCCGAAGCAACCGATGGCAAGTTTCAGATCTCCACACATGCTGGCGGCGAACTCGTTCCGGCCTTCGGTGTGGCTGATGCAGTCGAGCAAGGCACCATTGAATGCGCTCACACCGCCCACTACTATTTCTTTGGCAAGGACGAAACGTTCGCCATTGACTGCGCCATTCCTTTTGGCATGAACTCCCGCCAACTCACTGCCTGGCTTTACGACGGTAGCGGCATGAAGTTGCTACGTGAGTTTTATGCCCAGTACAACATCATCAACTTCCCGATGGGCAACACGGGTACGCAGATGGGTGGCTGGTATCGCAAGGAGCTGAAATCCCTCGCTGACGTGCAGGGCCTCAAGTTTCGCGTCGGTGGTTTCGGTGGTCGTGTCGCCGAGCGCATCGGCATCGTGCCGCAAAATATTCCAGGAGGCGAGATTTACCCGGCACTTGAGCGCGGAACCATTGACGCTGTCGAGTGGGTAGGCCCCTACGATGACCTGAAGTTTGGTTTCCACAAGGTCGCCCCGTACTACTACTACCCGGCGTGGTGGGAAGGCGGCGCACAATTGTCCCTGTACATCAACGACAAGGCATTCAATTCGCTGTCCCCGGTGTATCAATCAATCGTACGTCAAGCCGCCTCCGACTCGCACGTCATGATGCAGGCAAAGTACGATGCTCGCAACCCGACCGCACTGCGTCAACTGATCGCAGAGGGTGCCAAGCTTCACCGCATGCCACGCGACATCATGGACGCTGCCTTCAAGGCACGTAACGAGGTATTCGCCGAACTCATGGAGAAAAACGAGAACTGGCGCAAGATCTACCCCGACTACGAGCGTTTCCTGCGTGACACCACTCAGTGGTTTGGCTTGTCAGAGAACACTTACGCAGCGTACATGGCTGCGCAACAACTCTAAGTCATCTCACCAGACACGCGTGCGTCCGCCCCCGCCAAACTCGGGGGCGGTTTTTTGCTGACGAGGTTTTTCGCCAGCCAAGCCCGTAGACAGGTCAATCGCTCATGGGATTCCTACTGAAACTCTCGCATCTGATTGATGCCCTCAGCCGTTTTGTCGGCAAGACCATCATCTGGCTGATTTTTGCTGCCACCCTCATCAGCACCGCGAACGCTGTCGCCCGCAAGGGTTTCAGCATTGGCTCGAATGCCTATCTGGAGGTTCAGTGGTATCTCTTCGCAGCGGTTTTCATGCTCGGGGCAGGTTTCACCTTCATGCAAAACGGGCATGTCCGCATTGACGTGCTGGCCAATCGCCTGTCGCGCAAGGCGAGAATGGCGGTAGACATTGGCGGAATTGCGCTGTTTCTGCTGCCCCTGTGCTATTTCATGATCAAATTTTCCTGGCCGATTGTTGAGCGCGCCTACGAGACCAAGGAAATGTCCTCAAACGCCGGCGGTCTGATCCGTTGGCCACTCTATGCGCTGGTGCCTGCCGGGTTTGGCTTGCTTGCCCTTCAAGGGATATCTGAACTGATCAAGCGCGTCGCCTTCATCATGGGTTTGGGTCCGGACCCACTTCTGGTTGGAGGTCATGAAAGCGGCGACAGGGCGGACGAACCCGATGCAGCCATCACCAACAGCCCAGCGGATGCGTCTGCCACCCCGGAGACACAAAAATGATTGAGTTCGTTGCAGCCAACCTCGCACCCATCATGTTCGCCGCGGTGGTCTTCTTTTTGCTGTCCGGCTTCCCAGTCGCCTTTTCGCTTGCGGCTTGCGGTCTGCTTTTCGGCTTCATCGGCATGGAACTTGGGCTGCTGCCATCGTCGTTGTTCCAGGCCTTGCCGCTACGCGTTTTCGGCATCATGCAAAACGAGGTACTGCTGGCCATTCCGTTTTTCACGCTAATGGGTTTGATACTCGAACGCAGCGGCATGGCAGAGGATTTGCTCGACACCATTGGTCAGGTTTTCGGCCCGATCCGAGGCGGTATCGCCCTGGCCGTGATCTTTGTCGGCGCCTTGCTGGCGGCTACCACCGGGGTGGTTGCGGCTTCAGTCATTTCAATGGGCCTCATCTCGCTGCCCATCATGATGCGTTATGGCTACGGCAGGCCGATTGCGGCCGGCGTCATCACCGCGGCTGGCACGCTCGCCCAGGCTCTTCCCCCCTCCATCGTGCTGATCGTGCTGGCCGACCAACTGGGGCGCAGCGTGGGCGACATGTATCGGGGAGCCTTCATTCCAGCGTTCATGCTGATTGGCTGCTACACCTTGTACGTCATTGCGCTATCCATTTTCAAACCCAAACTCATGCCTGGTTTGCCACCCGAGGCTCAGAAATACCGTCAGGCTGATGGCAGCAACGGCTTACGCTCACTTGCTGTGTTGATGGCCTTTTTGACTGTCAGCTCGGTGGCCTTTGGTCACTTCTATACCGACATCCTCAGCTTTTTCCAGGGGCGCGAGGTAAGTGCCCCCAACGACGAAACAATCGTAATGGGCTTGATGTTCGGAACAGTACTCGGGCTGACACTTGCCGGGGTCAACAAACTACTGCGACTCGGTTTGCTATCCACCATCGCCGAGCGGGTCATATTCGTACTGGTTCCGCCGCTCGCACTCATCTTTCTGGTGCTTGGCACCATCTTCATCGGACTGGCCACGCCCACCGAGGGAGGTGCCATGGGAGCAGTTGGGGCCATGCTGATGGCTTTGGTGCGCGGACGACTGACGGTGTCGCGGGTCCGTGAAGCCTTGGAAGCCACCACCAAACTGGCGATTTTCGTCATGTTCATCCTGATCGGTGCAACCGTGTTCAGCTTCACGTTTACCGCCATCGACGGAAAGGACTGGGTTCAGCACCTGTTCGACCAGCTTCCAGGGGGACAACTCGGCTTCCTGATCTTTGTGAATACCCTGATTTTCTTTTTGGGCTTTTTCCTGGACTTTTTCGAAATCGCCTTCATCTTGATCCCACTTCTCGCGCCAGTGGCGCAAAACATGGGGATTGACCTGATCTGGTTTGGCATCATCATCGCGCTGAACTTGCAGACCTCGTTTCTGACACCTCCGTTCGGTTTCGCCCTGTTCTATCTGCGTAGCGTATCCCCGGTAAGCGCCTACCTTGACCGCGTTACCCGACAACGCGTGGAGGGCATGAAAACCACCGATATCTACAAGGGCGTCATACCGTTTGTGATGATTCAGGTTTTTGTCATCGGCTTGCTGATCGCCTTCCCACACCTTGTCACGGGTAGCCTCGACGCTGCCATCGACGTCGATCTGGACACCATAGAGATTCCCACTAGCGGCGGAGACGACTGGGGTTCCAGCGAGGACAGTTTGGGAGCACCAGCCAGCGGTTGGGACTGAAGCCGTGACGACGCGCACCACCCTTTGCCTGGTACGACATGGGGAGACGGACTGGAATGCTGCAAAGCGACTTCAGGGGCACCTGAACGTGGGCCTGAATGCGAATGGCGAGGAACAGGCGCGTGCAACAGCACGACTCCTGTCCTCCCATCGATTTGCTGCGGTATTTACCAGCGACCTTGATCGCGCACGCAGTACAGCAACCATCATCACTGGCGACACGAAGCCTTTACCGGTTATTCACCCAGGCTTGCGAGAGCGTCATTACGGACTTTTTCAGGGTCTGACCTACGAAGACGCTCACCGGCAACACCCGGATGCCTATGCTCGTTTCGAGGCCCGCGATCCGACTTTTGCTTTTCCCGACGGAGGGGAAAGTCTTCACGACTTCCGTCAGCGCGTTGTTACAACCCTGGATCAGATCGTTGCACAACACCCGGGCACAAGCGTGTTGGTCGTTACGCACGGCGGCGTGCTCGATATTGTTCACCGTCTTGTCACTGGCAAGCCGCTATTCAGCCCGCGAGACTTCCTGATCCCAAATGCTGCGCTCAACTGGATCACGCATGACGACAGCAAAGGCTGGGAGTTGCAAAGCTGGGCCGAAACAACGCACCTCGCAAGCACGCGGGATGAACTGCCCGCCACCTGATCCAACGTTTGATTGTCCGCCAACCGTCCAGCAGCGAAAGCAAGATGCGCAAGTTTGCGCCAGGTCACCACGAAGGTATTAGCGCGGCGATGCGCCGTGATAATATTGGCGTCTTGTTTTCAATGCAGATTGGACACCAATTCATGTTCTCGTCCCAAGACACCCTCGCCAAGATCGATCCTGAAATCTGGGCTGCTATCGAAGCAGAAAATACCCGTCAGCAGGATCACATCGAACTCATCGCTTCCGAGAACTACGTTTCGCATGCGGTCATGGAAGCTCAGGGTTCTCAGCTTACCAACAAATACGCCGAGGGTTACCCGGGCAAGCGCTACTACGGCGGTTGTGAGCACGTCGATATCGCTGAGCAACTCGCTATCGAACGCGTCAAGGCGTTGTTTGGAGCGGAGGCCGCCAACGTCCAGCCCAACTCCGGTTCTCAGGCCAACCAGGCTGTCTTGCTGGCTTTCGCCAAGCCTGGAGACACCATCATGGGCATGAGTCTGGCCGAAGGTGGTCACCTGACTCACGGCATGCCTCTCAACATGTCGGGCAAGTGGTTCAACGTGGTAGCTTACGGCCTCGACGCCAAGGAAGAGATTGACTACGAGGCCATGGAAGCCCTGGCGCGCGAGCACAAACCACGCATCATCATCGCTGGCGCATCTGCCTATTCGCTGAAAATCGATTTCGAGCGCTTTGCTCGCATCGCTAAGGAAGTCGGCGCCATCTTCTGGGTGGACATGGCGCATTACGCCGGTCTGATCGCCGCAGGCTGCTACCCCAGCCCGATTCCCCACGCCGACGTGGTCACCTCAACCACGCACAAGACGCTGCGCGGCCCACGCGGCGGCATCATCCTGATGAAAGCCGAGCACGAAAAGGCGATCAATTCCGCGATTTTCCCCGGTCTGCAAGGCGGCCCGCTGATGCATGTCATCGCCGCCAAGGCTGTGGCCTTCAAGGAGGCAGCAACCCCTGACTTCCGCAATTACCAGGAACAGGTGGTCGCCAACGCACGTGTAATGGCGCGAGTCCTTTCCGAAGAACGCGGTCTGCGCATCATTTCCGGGCGCACCGAGAGTCATGTCTTCCTGGTCGACTTGCGTGCCAAGAACATCACTGGCAAACGCGCCGAAGCCATCCTGGGCAATGCGCACATCACAGTGAACAAGAACTCCATTCCGAACGACCCGGAAAAGCCCTTCGTCACTTCCGGCATTCGTCTTGGCTCGCCGGCGATGACTACTCGTGGTTTCACCGAAATCGAAGCGGAACTGGTTGCCCATCTCATCGCCGATGTGCTTGATGCTCCCGACGATGAAACGGTGCTGGAGAAAGTTCGCGGCAAGGTCGCCGAGCTTTGTTCACGTTTTCCGGTCTACGGCTGAAGCGTGTTGCCAGTCAGTTTCGGCTTGCGTGCCCTGCCCGGTTTCTGCTGCATTCGCGCCTGTCGCCATGACTCGGCATTGACTCAATGAAATGCCCATTTTGTGGTGACCCAAACACGCAGGTCACCGATACGCGTGAAAACGAAGAGGGCGACGTTGTCAGACGTCGCCGTCGTTGTGCTGTGTGTGATAAAAGGTTTACGACCTACGAACGCATCGACCTCAAGATGCCACACATCGTCAAGCGCAATGGCAATCGAATCGACTATGATCACAACAAGCTGGCTGGCAGCATGAAGCTTGCGCTGCGCAAGCGACCCGTGGCAAGTGAGGACGTGGAGTCTGCCATTGCGCGGATTGAGGCGCGTCTCTTGTCCATAGGTCAGTCCGAAATTCCCAGCGAGCAAGTTGGCGAAATGGTCATGCGTGAATTGCGCAAGCTGGACAAGGTGGCGTATATCCGCTTTGCGTCGGTCTATCGCAATTTTGCAGACGTCGACGAGTTTGCCGAGGTTATCCGTGAGGTCAAGGCGCGTCCGAGACAGCGCAGGAAAATCGCCGATGACGGACCAAAAGAAGACGATCTTTTCAGCGGCTGATCACGCGCTGATGGCGCGTGCGCTTCAGCTTGCCGCACTCGGCACTGACACCACCACCCCAAATCCAAGGGTCGGCTGCGTCATCGTGCGCGATGGGCAGATTGTGGGTGAAGGTTGGCACAAACGGGCCGGTGAAGCGCATGCCGAAGCCCTGGCGCTCATGCAAGCAGGACAATTGGCTCACGGTGCGACAGCCTATGTCACCCTCGAACCATGCTCTCATTTTGGCCGCACACCACCATGTGCTGACGCACTTGTCCAGGCCGGTGTCGGCAGAGTCGTTGCTGCCATGCTCGACCCAAACCCGATGGTGTCTGGCCGCGGACTTGAACGACTGAGAGCGAACGGCATTCTTACCGAAATCGGATTGCTGGAAGATCAGGCGGCTGAGCTCAATCTGGGCTTTGTCTCGCGCATGCAGAGAGGCCGCCCATGGCTGCGCCTGAAAGCTGCCGCTAGCCTGGACGGCAAGACCGCTTTGAACAATGGCGTAAGTCAGTGGATCACCCGGGCTGAGGCGCGTCGCGACGGGCACGCCTGGCGAGCACGTGCTTGCGCCGTGCTCACCGGCATTGGCACCGTGCGCGACGACAACCCCCGACTGAACGTGCGCGACGTGGAGTGCGAACGCCAACCTGCCAAAGTGCTGGTGGATGCGAGACTGGAGGTGCCACTGGACGCCTTGATCCTGAAGGGCGGCAAGACGCTGATAGCCTGTGCAGTGGCCGATTCCGAAAAACAAGACCGACTGCAAGAGCTTGGCGTGGACGTACTGGTGCTGCCAAACGCCACCGGAAAGGTTGACCTTTCACGCCTGCTGACAGCGCTCGGCGACAGAGGCATGAACGAAATACACGTGGAGGCTGGACACAAGCTCAACGGTTCTCTTTTGCGCGAACGCTGTGCCGACGAATTACTCCTATACCTCGCACCCATGCTTATCGGCAGTCAGGCACAAGGACTCTTCAATTTACCCGAGCTGACCTCGCTGGATGGGGCGTTGGAGCTGGATATCCTGGAGACGCGCATGGTAGGACGTGACCTTCGCTTGCTGGCACGCACACGCTACCGCTGACAGCTTTCAGCGACCTTCAGCTACAAACAAGCAGCAGACAGTCGTAACGGGCGATCACTCCGTAGCAGAGTATTCAGCCTCCGAGTCACCTGCAAGCCAGCATTTCTCAAGCACGATTCTCTGCTGGATCAGGCACTGCACACCTCACAGTTGGCGTCGCGCCCAAGGGTGATACTCCGCCACTCCATGCCCAATCCATCGAGCAGCAACAGACGGCCTTCGAGAGACGTTCCGCAACCTGCGACAAGCTTTAGCGCCTCTGCGGCCTGAGTGGCGCCGATGATGCCGGTCAGCGGTGCGAACACACCCATCACCGCACACCTGACCTCCTCCACCTCTTGTCCCTCAGGAAAAAGGCAGTGATAACACGGACTTTCAGGCTGCCGCATGTCAAATACGGATACCTGCCCGTCGAAACGAATTGCTGCTCCGGAAACCAGCGGTTTGCGGTGCCTGACGCAGGACCGGTTGATGGCGTGCCTGGTGGCGAAGTTGTCGGAGCAATCCAGCACCACATCTGCCGCCGCTATCTGCTCATCCAGCGCAGCACCCTCAAGTCTGGCGTACAGGGTTTCCACAACGGCGTCAGGGTTGAGACGTTTGAGTGTCTCGCGCCCAGACAACACCTTCGGTTTTCCGATATTGGCGTCAGAATGCAGGATCTGCCGTTGCAGATTGGTCAGATCCACCTCGTCACCATCAGCCAGCACCAAGGTGCCGACACCAGCCGAGGCCAGATACATCGCCGCTGGCGAACCGAGTCCACCCGCCCCAACCACGAGTATCCGCGAAGCGAGCAACGCTTCCTGGCCTTCAACCCCAAGTTCTGGCAAGAGGATGTGGCGGCTATATCGCAGCAATTGATCATCGTTCATCGTTAAAGCTGACTCCGGTGTAAACCACCGCCATTATTCGTGGCGGTGCCAAAACAGGCCTGCACGTCCTGTCGCTACCCAGTTGATGAGTCCGGTCTATTTGTATTCGCGTAACTCGAAAGGGGTGTCATCATGATCACCATGCGGGTGCTGGTCGTAGACCTTGATGTACACCTCGTTCGACTTCTTGATCAGTCGCTCTGGCGACTCCAGATTGTGCCGCTGTGTTTCCTCAGAAAAGTAGACCAGCGCCCTGACCAGCCGATTGTAGAGACTGCTTTCAAGATGGAAGCCAGCATCCTGGAGCGCGTTCTCAAGCAACTCCAGCGAGTAATCAACAACCGAATAGCACACCGTCAGGCTGCAGTCGTCTGGCCCGGCAGAAACAATCAAACCCTTCAAGCGCCGCAAGGACGGCAGCGCCTGTTCCACCTGCCCAGGGGGCAGGCTGGCAAAGCGCACTACCCTTTGCTTGTCCAGGCCGGTCCCCATCACCCGATGGCCGTGCTTTCGACCCGCCAGTTTATACGCGGTCTCCCGACGCATTGCCCTCTCCCGAAAAAGCCCGATCAGTCGCCATTGTGCTCTATGGACTCACCTTTGAGGAGTTTCATGGCCTGCAAAAGTTGATAGTCATCAGCCCCACCCATCTCGAAGCGGACCGGTTGAGTCTCAGCACCTTCGCTCTTCTCCTCTCCGTTGTCACTTCGCGACTCTGCTCCTTCAGCACGCTCGTCCGCCCCCATCAGGTGCCCCTGAAGATCCGCCTCCCGGACACGACGAGCTGACCCATTGGGCGTCTCCTCGACCACGTAATCGGGCTCAATGCCAGTTGCCTGAATCGAACGCCCAAGAGGTGTGAAGTAGCGTGCGGTGGTGAGCTTGATCGCAGTGTCGTTGTTCAGTGGCAGAATGGTCTGCACCGAACCCTTGCCAAACGTCTGGGTTCCGAGCACGGCGGCTCGCCCGTGATCCTGAAGCGCACCGGCAACGATCTCGCTGGCTGAAGCAGAGCCCGCATTGACCAGAACCACCATTGGCACCTGCCGCGCCTCTTCCGGCAGTCTCCGAATGAAGTCGCCACGCCGCCCACGAAGATAGTCCTGCGGCAACGAGCGATACTCACGCCTCGCGTCAGGCGCCCGACCGTCAGTGCTCACGACAAGCACATCACGCGGCAGAAAGGCAGCGGCCACCCCAATCGCGCCGTGTAGCAAACCACCTGGATCGTTTCGCAAATCAAGAACCAGACCGGTCAGCGCTCCTTCGGTGTACAAACGGTTGAGGTGATCAACCACTGACTCCGCAGTGTTCTCCTGAAACTGCGAAATTCTGAGATAGCCGAAACCGGGCTCAATGAGCTTGGAGCGAACGCTTTGCACCCGGATGATTTCACGCACGATAGTCAGTTCAATCGGTGCAGACTCGCCCTGGCGCATGATGGTCAGCGTAATGCCGGTATTCGGCTTACCCCGCATCATCTTGACTGCGTCACTCAAGCTCAGCCCCTTGACCGGCGTATCGTCGAGTTTGACGATGAGGTCGCCCGCTTGAACGCCAGCCCGGAATGCAGGCGTGTCTTCGATGGGAGACACCACCTTGACAAAGCCGTCCTCCATCCCAACCTCGATGCCGAGTCCGCCGAATTCACCCTGTGTACCCTCTCGCAACTCCCGGAACCCTTCGGTGTCAAGATAAGCCGAGTGGGGATCGAGATTGCTCAACATACCACTGATGGCATGCTTGATGAGGGTGGCGTCTTCCACATCCTCAACGTAGCCTTGTTTGATGGCATTGAACACATCGGTGAACGCGCGCAACTCCTCAACCGGCAACGGCGACAAGGCCGAACGGTCAGCACTCGCCGAAAAATTGAGGCTGATCAGCACGCCGGCGATCAGGCCTGTAAGAACCAAACTAAATTGTTGCAGTCTGCTGCGCATTCCTTGTCCATCCATCTCTATTTAGAACCGACCCGGGAGCTCATCTCCGCGCGATCCATTGTGCTGGGTCAAGCGGTTCTCCCTTGTGCCGGATTTCAAAGTATAAACCCGAATCCTGAATCCAGCCTGCAGAGCCGACCGTGGCGATCGGTTTGCCGGCCTCCACACGCTCACCCACCTGACCAAGCAGTGCATCGTTATTACCATAAATACTCAGGTAGTCATGACCATGATCAACAATGATCAGATTGCCATACCCCCGCAGCCAGTCTGAGAAAACCACATCACCGGAGGCCACTGCAAGGACGTGCTCACCTTCCGAAGCACGAATGAAGGTTCCACGCCAACGTGTTCCTGTACTGGCTCTTTGAGTACCGAAGCGGCCAATCAGTTCTCCGGCAACCGGCAAACCTAGTTTGCCGCGCAACTCGGCAAATGGTTTGCCGCTTGCCGCTGGCACTCTTCGTCGCACCTCCGCCCTTTGCTGCCGGGCGGGCGGCACGCTCGCAATCGTCGGTGTCGCAGCTTGCGCACGCTCGGCTGCCAACTGTCGAAAGCGCTCTCTCGCCTCGGCCGCGCGAGACAACGCTTCCACCACCTCGGACAACTGAGCCTCGGAGCGACGCATCAGTTCAGCCTGCTGCTGCTGCTCCCGCACACTGGCGGCGATTTGCGCTACGGCCCGCGATCGGGCATGTCGGATTTGCTCAAGCTTTTCTTGCTGATTGCGTTTTTCCACCTGCAGCGCGTCGAGACGCTGTCGCTCGTCAGAGGCCGCTGACAGCAGCTCTGCCCGACTGGCGTGATCCTGACGCAAGGACAGGATCAATTCAGCACGGGCCTCACTCAGAAAACCCATATATCGCAGATCGCGCGCAAGCTGGTTAGGATCACGCCCGGCAAATACCGGGGCAGCGTCATTCCCGCCATGCATATATTGCCTGCGCAACCACTGAGCGAGCTCGTGGCGCTGCTCCTCAATGCGTAAGGACAGCGCAACTGCACCGCGCTCATGTTCAGCGACGAGTACCTCAGCTTGTTGGCGACGCTCCTCGATCTCCCGCAGCTCCCGACTTGCCGCCGAAACCGCCCTTTCAGCCTTTGCCAACTCAGTAGCCTCTGCCTGCCGTTCGGCCTCAAACCGGGCAATCAGACGATCGACTGCCTGAATTTTGCCTTGCAACTCATCCAGCTCAAGCTTTCGTTGCTCAAGCTCAGAGTCAGTCGCAAAAGCAGCAGACATCAGCAGCATGATCATGCACAGCGAAAGCGCCCCAGTAGATGACCTATGCACCCATCGCAGCATCGTTGAACGCACAGGCTCCGGTAACCACACTGGTAACATTACAGAAGTGTCCGCAAGGCTCACTCCACCAGCAAGACTGCCTGCCACAAGCAGGCGCGCAATGAGCACTGACCGCTGGTCTCGCCGGGATGTGAACGAAGTTTGGTGGACATTTGGCCTCGGACAAAATTAAAAAGCAATCACGCCAACGACCAGTCCGCCTGGTGCCTGACCTGCTCCGCCAGAGGCGCAAACGTCCATATTCATAAGACTTTCGCTTGCACAACAGCACTACGGTGCGCCACAAAAATGATCGAATCCGGCCGCCCAAAGGCTTTCAGCTCAAGACATACACATCAAGCCCCACGGTCAGACACTTGGGACAAACTGGGGTGTCTGTTGGAAAATACGCCTTAGGCGCGAGTTGATATTCTATACTAACGCTCCTGACTTGGACTCAAGCTGCAACAACAGCCTCAAGACCGCCCCTTACCTCGACCTGAAACACGACTATTGTGAATAACACCCCCATCGTCGATCTGATCGACAAAGATGAACACATTGCCATCGCAGCACGGGCGCTTAAAGCCATTGCGCACCCGTTGCGGCTGAAAATTCTGTGCGTACTTGGCAACCAGGAAATCTGTGTTCAGGACATCGTAGAGGCAGTTGGCACTTCGCAGAGCAACATCTCCCAGCATCTGGCAATTTTGCGAGATAAGGACGTTCTGCAAACACGCAAGGACGCCAATCGGGTTTACTACCGCGTGGGCGACAAACGCACATTGCAACTCATTGAGCTGATGAGAGAGGTCTTCTGCGGCATTCCTGCCGACGAACTCTGATTCAGCATCGACCGATACATTTCAACAAACGGAGTCGTTTTTCGTGGATTTTTTGCTGGATAACTGGATTTGGGCCTCACTCGCCATCGTAACAGGCACCTGGTTGCTTGTTGACGTACTCCGCTCGGCCGGTGACAAGACACAGCTTTCACCCGTCGAAGCCACCTTGCTGATCAACAGGGAAGACGCAGTCATCATTGACGTTCGAGACATTGGCGAGTTCAGTCAGGGACATATTCCGAACGCTCGCCACATTCCGCTTGCTGAACTGCCCAAGCGCGAAGCCGAACTCAACAAACTCAAGGACAAGCCGCTCATCTTCTGCTGCGCCAGTGGCATGCGCTCTGGGAGCGCAGCCTCACGCCTCAAAAAACAGGGTTTCGACAAAATCTATAACCTGCGCGGCGGCATGCTCGAATGGGACAAGGCCGGCCAGCCCATCAGTCGTGGCAAAAAGAAGGACAAGAACAAATGAGCGGACCAGTGATCAGGATGTTCACCACGTCAGTCTGCCCATATTGCGTCCGCGCTGAACAACTGCTGATTGGCAAGGGTGTCGGCGATCGCCTGGAAAAGATCCGTATCGACCTTGACCCGGAGCAGCGAGACCTGATGATGCGTCAGTCGGGTCGTCGGACAGTTCCTCAGATCTTCGTTGGCGATTACCATGTCGGGGGTTGTGACGACTTGTACGCGCTCGAACGCGAAGGAAAACTCGACCCGCTGCTGACGGGTCAAAAGATTTGAACCTGTAAACCAAACCAGACAAGGCACAACATGTCCGAACAAGCTCAACCCATCTTCAATATCGAAAAACTCTACGTCAAGGATCTGTCGCTTGAGGTGCCCCACGCACCCAAGATCTTCCTCGAACGCGACAATCCGCAAATCAACGTGCAACTGCGCACTGAGGCCAACACGGTTGATGAGGGCATTTACGAAGTTGCGCTCACCGTATCCGCCACTGCCAAGCTGCCTGATGATCGCACCTTGTTCATGGTCGAAGTCGTACAAGCCGGCATCTTCCAGATCCGCAACGTGCCTCAGCAAGAGCTTGAGCCAGTCATGATGATTGGTTGCCCGAACATTCTTTTCCCGTATGCCCGCGAAGCCGTATCTGATGCGGTGACCCGCGCCGGGTTTCAGCCGGTACTGCTCGCTCCGGTCAATTTCGAGGCGCTCTATCATGCACAAAAACAACAGGCCCAGCCGTCTGCCGAAGGCAACAACGGGCAGGAAATCAAACTCCAGTAAGCCGGACATGTCACGTACGACCATACTCTGTAGCGTGGCAGTTGCATTGGCACTGACGGCAGCCCCTGCTGCCGCCCAGGCCATCGACTACCGCTCAGTGGCCCGACCCGGCATACTTTTCGACGCTCCCTCTCTCGGTGCGCGACCGCTGTTCATTGTGGCACCCGGAACGCCGATGGAGGTGGTCGTCACGTCGGGCAACTGGG
>DAIMZH010000017.1:54859-60064 GCA_036734105.1 Azoarcus sp.
GCGCGATCAGTCAGGCAGCATGCACTGGCTGGAAGCAAGCACGCTGTCTGCCCAACGCACAGTCATCGTGACGGCAGAACGGGCATCCATACGCAGCGCACCAGAGTCCGACGCAGCGATAGTCTTTGAAGCCTCACGCGACGTCGTACTTGACCTCCTATCACCAGCGCAAGTTGGTTGGGCGCAAGTCCGGCACAGAGACGGTCTGACTGGTTACATCTTCATCAGCCAGGCCTGGGGCCTGTGATCCGGCAGAGGCCTGAATGACCGACACCCGAATCGCGGTCTTTGGTGGCGGTGCCTGGGGCACCGCACTGGCGGTGGCATTTTCGCGACAGCATCCAGTCTCGTTATGGGTTCGTGACAAGCAGACGGCGCTCGAAATGCAGACCGCGCGTTGCAATCAGCGCTATCTTCCCGGTGTGCTTTTCCCGTCGCCACTTAGGGTGACTGACGATTTTGTTGAATGCGCCGCTAATGCCACCCTGCATATCGTCGCCACACCACTCGCAGCCTTGCGTCAGACCGTGCGTCACCTCAATTCCGTCGCACCCGGCACACCGCTCATCTGGGCCTGCAAGGGTTTGGAATTTGACACCGCCCGTCTGCCTCATGAAATTGTCATCGACGAACTGGGTCCAGATGCGCCATGTGGGGTGCTCACCGGCCCGAGCTTTGCCGCAGAGGTCGGGGCCGGACTGCCCACCGCTGTCGCGCTCGTATCCAGCGATACCGAGTTTGCCGAGCACTGGCTGCATGTGTTGCACCAGCCCAGACTACGGATTTACGGCAATACTGATGTCATTGGCGCGGAGATCGGCGGCGGTCTGAAAAACGTCATAGCCATAGCCGCTGGTGTTTCAGATGGCCTCGGCTTTGGTCTCAATGCACGCGCGGCCCTCATTACCCGTGGGCTGGCCGAAATCACCCGCCTGGGTCTGGCGCTGGGAGCCCGACGCGAAACCCTGATGGGGCTCACCGGCATGGGCGACCTGATACTGACGTGCACCGGCGACCTTTCCCGCAATCGCAGAGTGGGACTGAAGCTGGCCGAAGGCAAGAAACTCGACACCATTCTCGCCGAGCTCGGTCATGTTGCTGAAGGCGTACCCACCGCCCGCGCCACCGTTCAATTGGGAGCGCGTTACGGGGTCGAGCTCCCAATTGCCGAGGCAGTGAACGCCTTGCTGCATGATGACACGCTGCGCCCGCGCGATGCGGTAGAGCAGCTTCTGTCCAGAGACCCCCGGCACGAATGAAGCTCAGGCCTTGATCACACCAGTGTGTGCCGACTGCCAGAAGGCCGACTGCGCAAAATCACTGATCAAAGCACACTGCAGGTCCGGCGCAGGACAAAGCTTGCTCAACTTCCGCCGTCAAAACCGTTTTGCCGCCAGGCTTCGAACACCACAACGGCAACCGTGTTGGAGAGATTCAGGCTACGATTTGACGGCAGCATCGGCAGCCTCAGCACCTGCTCCTGAGGCAAGTCGTCCAGCATGTCCTGCGGCAAGCCCCGCGTCTCCGGCCCAAACACAAAGGTATCACCAGGGACAAAACCAACGTGGTCGAAGCGGCGCTTGCCACGCGTGCTGAAAGCAAACAAGCGGGTCTGACCCAAGGCAGCCACGCAATGCTGCCAGTCATCGTGCACCGACACCCGTGCCAGATCATGATAGTCCAGCCCAGCCCGTGCCAGATGCCGATCGGACAAATCGAAACCCAACGGTCGCACCAGATGCAGCCTGACGCCGGTGTTCGCGGCGAGGCGAATTGCATTGCCTGTGTTGGGCGGAATCTCGGGTTGAAACAGAACAACGTTGAACATGAAAACTCATCTGTGTAGTCAGTCTGGTGGCGGGGTACGAGCCACAACCAGATTGTGAACATGGGAAGCGCCAGCCTGCTTGAGCGACAACGCAAGCGCACCGAGACTGGCGCCGGTGGTCATCACGTCATCAAGCACAAGCACCCGAAGCCCGTCCAATCGAGCACCGCAATCAAAGGCGCCTCGCATGTTGGCCTGTCTTTCGCGCCATGGCAAGTCGGCCTGCGAAACCGTGTCCCTTATCCGGCGAACAAGCGTGGGTTTGAAAGGCAAACCCAGACTGCACGCCAGCGGTCGCGCGATTTCAACACACTGATTAAAGCCGCGCTGCCTCAAACGACTCGGGTGAAGCGGCATCACCAGCATCAGGTCATGCGCTGTCGGCACCACCAGAGGTTGCAGCATTGCAGCGAAATGCTGCGCCAGCGACAGTCTGGCGCTATATTTCAAGGCATGAATCATCCTGTCGTACGGAAAAACATACAGGGCAGCGGCGGTCGTCGCGTCGAAAGGCTGCGTATCGGAGAGGCAGCGGCCACAGATGACATCGGCCACTGACGGAACGCCGCAAACCGGACACGATGCCACCGCCTGCTCGGGCAAATCCGGGGTGCACTGCGCACACACCAAGCCATGCGCACTGCTCGAACCGCAGACAAAGCACTGATGCGGCAGCGCGAGGTCAAGCACGCCCCGCCCAAGCCGCGCCAGCACGGTTTGCATGTGATGCAAATTGCCGATAGACATTCCAGCCGTCCTCACCTTGCTCCCACTCTGTGCACAATCCGGGCGTCAGCACATCTGCAAACCCGGTCTTCCCCTCGGCGCCCATATCACCCGCCGCTCGCGCTGCCCCGGGCGCCAGTTTGACAGCTACCAGGCATTCAGGGACCATCTAGCGCGGACCGCCATCAAGCGATCTCAGCATTCAGCTTTTTCGCATAATCATTCCGGTCGCGCAAGCAGGTCTTGCGTTCCGGACACAACAACCGGGTAGCCTCAGGTCAGCGGCCTATTGCACTATCCGGCGCGTTGGAGTTTTGCAGTCCGGCCCGGCCTTCAGACCCGGCCATGCCACTTTCTCACCGCCCTGAAAGACACGCGTTCAAACCGGAGTCAGTTTTGCCATGAGCAGCACCTTCCGCCTCGATCACAATTTGCTTCAACAACGCTTTTGCAAGGCGGCGGCTTACGGGGACACCCACCCACTCACCCGGGAGATCGCCCGGCGTATGGATGAGCGGCTCGACTATATCCGCATCACCCCAAAGCGCGTGCTCGATCTGGGCTGCGGCAGCGGCCAGGACATGCTTGCGCTGACCCGGCGCTACCCGGACAGTCAGAAGATTGCGCTTGATTACGCGCTACCCTTGCTTTCGCCGTTCAAACCCCCAAAGGGATTGTTCGGCAAGCTGTTTCAGTCCGCCCCGCTCGCTCAGGCAGTCTGTGCCGATGGCAAGCGGCTGCCGCTGGCCAATGCCAGCCTGTCTCTGGTGTGGTCCAATCTCATGCTCAACTGGTTGGACGACCCGGCAGGCGTCATCGCCGAGGTGCACCGTGTGCTTGAGCTCGATGGATTATTCATGTTCACCACGCTCGGGCCAGACACCCTGAAGCAAGTCCGTGAAGCCCTGAACGACCTCGACGGGCACAGGGTTCACCGTTTCATCGACATGCACGACCTGGGCGACGCACTCGTCAGTGCAGGCTTCTCCGACCCTGTCATGGATATGGACATGGTCACCGTGACCTACCCGAACGTTGATACACTGTTCACCGACCTTCGCAAGGCCGGTGTCACCAACGCCTCGGCCAGTCGGCCACAAGGCTTGACCGGCAAGCACTTCTGGCAACGCGCGCGGCAACGCCTCGACGCCCTGCGACGCGCCGATGGCCTGCCAATCAGCTTCGAAGTGGTACAGGGCCATGCCTGGAAAGGCGCCCAGAAAAAAACGTCGGACGGACGCGACATCATCCAATTTACCGCCAGGAGCAGCCGCCGTGACACATGATTGGCGAATGACCTGGCTGTTCGACCTGGACAACACGCTGCACAACGCCAGCGCGCACATCTTCCCGCACATCAATCGCAGCATGACCGCCTATCTCATGCACAACCTGCAGTTGAGCGAAGATGACGCCAACGCCATGCGGATACACTACTGGCATCGATGCGGAGCCACCCTGCTGGGCCTGACCCGACATCACGGCACAAACGCCGACCACTTTCTGCGCGAGACCCACACTTTTCCTGATCTGCAACGGATGATCGTATTCGACCGAGCGCTGCGCGCCATGCTGCGGCAACTGCCTGGCCGCAAGATCGTCTTTTCCAATGGGCCGAAGCGCTACGCTCAGGAAGTGATCAGGCTGATGAGGATTCGGCGCTATTTTGATGCGGTTTTTGGCGTTGAGGACATGCGCTATCACCCCAAACCCTTGCGGCGAGCCTATCAACACTTGTTGCACGATCACCGCCTTCATCCCTCGCGCTGCATTCTGGTGGAAGACAGCCGCGACAACCTGCGCACCGCCAAACAACTTGGCATGAAGACCGTCCTGGTCGGCAAAGGGCAGAATCAGCCAGCTTATGTCGACCTTCGGGTCGACTCGGTGCTGGATCTCAGACGCGCCATTGGCGCGGTGTGGCGTTAGACAGTCGACGGGCAGCCAAGCCATCGACCGTCAACCCACTATCACCCCTGTTTCAACCAGCGCGCAGCATCAAGGGCAAAATAGCTCAGGATGCCATCGGCCCCAGCCCGCTTGAACGCCAGCAAGGCCTCCAGAATGCACGGCCGTTCGGCCAGCCAGCCGTTGGCAATGGCCGCTCGCAACATTGCATACTCGCCACTCACCTGATAAACGTAAGTGGGCACCCCAAGCTCGGTTTTGACACGGCGCACGATATCGAGATAGGGCATGCCTGGCTTGACCATGAACATGTCCGCGCCTTCCGAAATATCGAGCGACACCTCACGAATCGCCTCGTCGCTGTTGGCTGGATCCATCTGGTAAGTGTATTTATCGCCACCGCCCAGGTTGGCCGCCGAACCAACAGCATCCCTGAACGGCCCGTAGAAACTGGACGCGTATTTTGCCGAGTAAGCCAATATACGGGTATGGATGAAACCACCCGCGTCGAGTTCGGCGCGGATCCTCGCGACCCGCCCATCCATCATGTCGGAAGGTGCCACCACATCGGCACCCGCCTCGGCATGGCAGCGTGCCTGCCGAGCCAAGGCTTCAAGTGTCTCGTCGTTCAGCACGTAAGCGCGCGGATCGCTTGCATCAATCAAACCATCCTGTCCGTGACTGGTGTAGGGGTCCAGCGCGACGTCCGTAATGATGCCAAGCTCGGGAAAACGCCGCTTGAG
>DAIMZH010000018.1:0-56869 GCA_036734105.1 Azoarcus sp.
CCAGCGTCCTGGATTCATCCGGCACCACCAGCGAAAAATCCACCCCTATCACCCGGCCAAAACCGCGACAGGTTTCACACGCCCCCACCGGCGAGTTGAACGAGAACTGCCCGGGAGTGGGGTCGGAATAGTGGATATCGCAGTCGGCGCAATGCAGGTCGCCCGAAAAGCGCCACAGCTCTTCGCCGTCATCGCGCAGCGCATGCACTGCCATCCGTCCCTTGCCATGCATCAGCGCGGTTTCCACAGCCTCAGCCACGCGTGCGGTGTCTGCCTTGCCGAGCCGCAAGCGGTCCTGCACCACGTGCAGTGTGGTGTTGTCGCCGCTCTGCTCACGCGCATGGATGCGGGTATAGCCCTGTCTATCCAGCAGGCCGGTGATCTCTTCCTCGCTGAAGTTGGCCGGCACCCGCAACGGAAAGCTCACCACCAGGCGCGGATCATCGCCAGCGCAGCGTGTCTGCAGGGCGGTGATGATGCTTGCCGTGGTGTCGCGCTTGACCGCCACGCCACAGCCCCGGCAATGCAGACCAGCCGCCCGCGCATAAAGCAGTTTGAAGTGATCGGCCAGCTCGGTCATGGTGCCGACCGTAGACCGCGAACTGCGCACCGGGTTGGTCTGATCAATGGCGATCGCCGGTGGCACCCCTTCGATGCGATCAACCTGCGGTCTGTCCTGGCGGTCGAGAAATTGTCGCGCATACGGCGAGAAGGTTTCAACATAGCGCCGCTGGCCCTCGGCATATAGCGTGTCGAACACCAGCGACGATTTGCCCGAGCCCGACACGCCAGTGACCACCGTGAGCGCATTCAGTGGCAGATCCAGCGAGAGGTTGCGAAGATTGTTCTGGCGCGCACCACGGATGCGGATGAAGTCGGACATGGGCAAGGTAAAACCAAAGGGATAGGCAGCGTAGATTCTATCGCTTTGCTGCGGTTCCCTGAGGCTGCTGGACCAGTCACCCCCAGGGAGCTTCCACCTTCATGCCACTCAAGGTCCGCTTGTCGGTTTGCCTGTTCGCGTGACCATTCCCTAGTTGTCAGGCGATCAATGACATGGCAATTTCCGTGCAACATCGCTATATACTGTGCGCTGCACAAGACTCACCACTTCAGAGGCACACCAATGCTGATCAGCAACATGGAGATTGTTCCCGGGCGCCGGGTGCTACGACACCTCGGGCTGGTGCAGGGCAGCACCGTGCGGGCCAAGCATATCGGGCGTGATTTCATGGCCGGGCTCAAGAATATCGTGGGTGGCGAACTCAAGGGTTACACCGAATTGCTGGAAGATGCGCGTACCGAAGCCACCGAGCGCATGATTCGACAGGCCGAATCCATAGGCGCCAATGCTGTGCTGAATGTGCGCTTTTCCACCTCGTCAGTGGCGCAGGGTGCAGCCGAACTGTTTGCTTACGGCACCGCCGTCGTTCTTGAATAACACCCTGACAGCGCGGGAGAGCCTTGTGTTCGAGTTCCTGATCCAGATCGTCTTGCCGCTTGTTTTGCTGGTGATTGGCTACGTTGCCGGGCGCGCCGCTGAAAAAAACCATTACCGATCGATTGTGTTGCGAGAGCGCATGTTGCGTGATGTGCTGGTGTTTGCCGAACGCTTGCCGCCTCCGCAGCATCCTTCGCCGCAAAGCAGGCTGGTTACCGGTTCGGTGGTGGTTTCGGTGGATTATTTCAAACGTTTTGTCGGCGCATTGCGCATGCTGGTTGGCGGACGCTTACGCAGCCACGAGTCATTGGTGGACCGGGCCAGACGCGAAGCCTTGCTGCGCATGAAGCAGCAAGCCAGGGCAATAGGCGCCACCGAGATATTCAACGTCAAGATCGAAACCGCTTCCATCTCCAAGGGCGGGGGGCGTGTGGTGGGGTCGGTGGAAGTGCTGGCTTACGGCACCGCGCTGATTCCTGGCGACAAGCATCACCCATGAGTCACCAGCGCGAGCCCCAACGCGCGCAATACAGCAACCCGGACATCCCGGAGGGCATCAATTTCAGCGCCGAACATCCGCTCAAGGAGTTTGCCTGGCTAGGGGGCGGCCTGCTGCTTGCAACCGGCTTGCTGATTGTGGTGTTTGGCTGGCTGGGGCATTTCGCCGGGGCGCTGATCCCCTTCGAGACCGAGCGCAAATGGGCGATGCCAATTGCCGAACACTTTGCCGACGACAGCGATCCGCAAACGCTGGCCTATCTGCGCCAACTGTCCGACCGCATATTGACAGCCCAGCCCTTGCCCGAGGGCATGACGATTGAGGTGCATTACAGCGACTCTGATGCCATCAACGCCTTCGCCACTCTGGGAGGCCATGTCATCATCACTCACGGACTGCTGCAAGCCATGCCCAACGAAAACGCGCTGGCGATGGTGCTGGCGCACGAAATTGCGCATATTCGACAGCGCCATGTAATCCGCGCACTCGGGCGCGGGGTGCTCACCTCGCTGGCCTTGTCGCTGATTGGCGGTGGCTCAGGCGCAGATGCGGTGGGCGGCATGTTGGGTCAGGCCGGTTTTACCGCCGCGCTGAGCTATAGCCGCGCCAACGAACGTGAAGCTGACCACCTGGCCTTGCAGGCTTTGCATGCGCTATACGGCCATGTCGGCGGGGCCGAAGCGGTATTCGAAGCCCTGCAACTGCACGGTCGCCGCGCGCCACCCGAATGGTTTTCCACCCACCCAGACAACCATTCCAGAATTGAAACAATACGCCAAACCGCTGAACAATACGGCTGGCCAGCAAACGGACCAATGACCAGCAAAGCGGTGAATTATTGACCCGGCCACGAATGGCCCCAACCCTCTTCCTTGATTGGGTGAGGGGGTAAGAACCCGGCTGGCTTCAGACCTTGGGGAAGGTCAATAGCAGGAAGTCCACAGTTGGATCAGCATTCGGCGCTTGAAACATCACCCAAACCGGATGGTCCGTACCGAAAGAGTATCTCAGCCAGTGCAGCCTGCCTGATGGGCTTGGACAAATAATCATCCATACCGGCAGCCAGACAAGCCTCGCGGTCACCCTGCATGGCGTTGGCGGTCATGGCCACAATCTTGTGCGGCGAAAAGCCGCAAGCGGCCTCCATGGCGCGTATGCGTTGTGTTGCCTCGATGCCCCCCATCACCGGCATCTGCATGTCCATCAACACAACATCAAAACGCTCACCGGAAGAGAGCAAATTGAGCGCTTCGTAGCCATTTTCGGCCAGCGTGATCCGGTGCCCCCATTTTTCGAGCAACCGGATGGCCAGCTTCTGGTTGACCTTGTTGTCCTCGACCAGCAAGAGCCGCATCGGCGCTACGGTCAATAAGGGTTTAGTCTGGCTGGAAACCATGCCAGGGCTATCGACGGACAGAAAGGGCAGCTTGAAATGAAACGTACTGCCCACCCCCTGACGGCTTTCCACAGTCAGGCTGCCGCCCATCAGGGTGACCAGGCGCTTTGTGATGGTCAACCCAAGACCCGAGCCGCCATATTTGCGGGTCGTTGAGGTGTCCGCCTGGGAGAACGACTCGAAGATTGTGTCCAGCTTGTCCGGTGCAATGCCAATGCCGCTGTCGGTGATGAAAAAGCCTACGGTGACCCGGTCATTTAGCACACCGGCGGTTTCCAGGCGGAGCGTCACCTCGCCACGATCGGTGAATTTGATGGCGTTGCCAACCAGATTAACCAGAATCTGACGCAAACGCGTCGGATCACCAGACACATGCGACGGCACGCTAGGGTCGATGTCACAGCTAAAGACAAGCTGCTTTTCGCTCGCCTGCACCAGCAACGGATGCAGGCAGTCCTTGACTGTGCGTGCCAGGTCGAATTCCACCTGCTCAAGGTCCAGCTTGCCGGCCTCAATCTTGGAAAAGTCCAGGATGTCGTTGATGATGCCCAGCAGCGACTCCGCCGAGCAACGCACAGTTTCCATGCAATCGCGTCGTTCACTGTCGGTGCTGGCGTCCAGTGCAAGATCAGTCATGCCGATGATACCGTTCATCGGCGTGCGGATTTCGTGGCTCATGTTGGCGAGAAAGTCGCTCTTTGCCCGGTTGGCTGCTTCAGCCGCGTCGCGCGCGGCCAGCAGTTCCGTCCGGTTACGGCGACGCTCCATGGCCTGACCGATCTGCACCGCGATGCTTTCCAGCAGCACCTGCTCCTGATCCTGAAACGGGGCGTGCTCTTCGCTCAGCAAAGCCCGGAAAACCTCAATACGATCTTCCGGCCCACCATTCGGAATGGCGGCCACCTGACGCCAGCTCGACTCCTGAAGGTCAGGCGTGTTGAAACTCTCGCCGCCGTAGAGAATGCGCGCGTGAGCCTGATCAGGCGATAGCCAGCCCTGCGGCACCTGTCTGGCGACGGTGGTGAGCAGGTCGGCATCGCTCAATGTCTCGTTTTGCAGGATGTCCATCAACTTGTTCAGGCAACGCCACTGCTTGACCCGTTCGTTGAGTTGAAACACGGTGTTGCGCAACGCCGCTTCGGCCTGTTTAAGCGGAGTAATGTCGCTACGGATCGACATGTAGTGAATCGGCATACCCTGTTCGTCGAGAAAGGGCACAATCGTCGCGCTGACCCAGTAGTGGCTGCCGTCCTTGCTCCGGTTGCACAACTCACCCGACCACACCTTGCCGCTGGTGATGGTCAACCACAGGTCTTCAAACACGGCCTTGGGGTGAGTGCCGGAATTGACAATGCGGTGATTGGCACCAATCAGCTCTTCTTGCGGGTAGCCGCTGATCTCGACAAAACGCTGATTGGCATAGGTGATGTTTCCGGCAACATCGGATATGGAAACAATGGTGTGCTGATCAATGGCAAATAACTGCTGCTCAAGGGCGCGGCGCGTCTCATTGAGCTTGATGTTGGCATTTTCCGCCTCTTTCAGTGCCAACGATAAGGCATCGGTGCGGCGCGCCACCTCGCGTTCGAGGTTGCTGGCCGAAGCCTGCAAGGACAGGTTGGCGTTGTAGAGTTCGAGCGACTTCTGCTCAAGCAGAAACTCGGCCTCCTTGCGGGCCTTGCGTTCTCGCTCAAGGCGTCGTTGCAGACGCTCGATCTCATCACTCATGTGCGTGTGAGAATGAAGCGTTCCTTGCGGGCATCGCCCCCACCCAGCACTTCACGCCGGATGGCGATGTTGCCGCCAAAGTGCGCGACACAGCCCAGCATCAAACCCTCGGCCAGATCCTCGAAGTGACGACGCGAGTCATAGACGAGTGTCAGCTCCCGGCCATCGTCACAATATTCAACGTCAAAGCGCGGCAACTCGGCATCCGGATAGAGTTTGCGCACTTCAGCATGGATGATGTCTTCAATGCCAGCGAGAAACGCGAATGCATCGGTAACACCAGTGAAGAAGCCCGGATAGCCCCTCACGAATATCCCGAACAAGTGCTCACCATAAACCTTGAGCAAGTCCGGCACGGGAATGCCGCTGCGCTCGGACAAGGCCGCCACCAGAGCAACGATTTCCTCATGCGGATAGGTGCCGATGGCAGTGTATGCCCCACCCGAGGGCAGATCCGCATCGTCGATGATGTCGTCGACCATATCGGCCGAAAAACGATCTTCGACCATTTCGAGAAACTCGGTGAATACCACGCCTTTCATGACTGCCTCCCGGTCAGGTTGGAGCAGCAATAGTACCAGTCGGCAGTACGGTGTGAGTGTTTGACGGACGCGCCACCCTGTGTACCGCCGAACTGCAACGATGCTTCGGGTCAAGAGGTGACTTGCCCCCTTTGCGCTTGCAACCGGTAGTGACTTGCAACAGCACGAGCCTACCCACCAAAACACAAAAAACCCGCCCAGACTACAGGCGGGTTTTGCGCTCGCGCCGGTTGAACCGGCGGGCTGCGAAATTACTTACCGAGCTTCTGCAGTTCAGCCATGGCGGTCTGGCTGGCCTGGGTGGCGAACTGGGTGAAAGCCTCGCCTTGAGCCTTGATCAGGTTGAACAGCTTGGTGTTGGCATCAACGTTGAACTTGACGACGTCTTCCGGAGTCTTGAGGCCCTTGGCCTTCTCGACTTCAGCCTGGAAGAAGGCCATCAGCTCTTCGCCGTTCTTCTTCTGCATTTCGATGGTCTTGCCAATGGCATCAGCTTGCATGGCCATCAGGGATTGCATCAGTTCAACGGGCTTCTGGAAATCGGGTTTTACAGTCATGGTGTTTCTCCTTGGTTTATGTTGCAGTGCACAATACAGTTCCTATTGTAGTTCGGTAAATCACAAAGTCAAGAAAATAATTGACTTTGTGATGGTTTTTCGCCACATCCTAGGCGCAAGCCTCGGCTTTGCTGCCGAAACCCCGACTGGTGCCGATCACGGAATTCCGATAACGTAGGGTGTTCAGGGTAGCTATGCGGAATGCACACGATGCGTGAAGACCCGAAAACCGAAAAAGCCCTCAACAGTGTCGCTTGCTGCAGTGACCGTAGCGTGAAAGCCGTGGCATTTTGCGTTCGTGGCAGTCTGTTGATTCTGGTCTGGACTGCACTTGCTGGCGGTGAGGGCTGGACGTTGGGCTTGCCAGCAGTGCTGGCCTCAACCTGGCTGAGTCTGAGACTTGCGCCTCCGAGCAAACACAGACTGCAGATACGCGCTATCCCTGACTTTGTGGGCTGGTTTCTGGTGCAGTCGCTCCGGGCTGGCTGGGATGTCGCGCGTCGCACCTGCCACCCCGCGATGCCGATTGCGCCCGGCTTGCTGACGATGACTGTGAGGCTACCTGACGGTGCACCCGTGTGGTGGCTGATGCTGGTGGTGAGCCTGTTGCCGGGTACGCTGAGCGTGGCCTTATCGGGAAAGCAGCTTGAGGTGCACTGCCTGGACATTAACCATGCAGTGGCCGAAGATCTGGCCCACACCGAGCAGGTGCTGGCGCGACTGTTCGGACTGGAGGGGTATCAGACATGACGCCACTCCTTGATGCGATTACCCTGATATTGCTGGCTTCGCTGCTACCCGGCCTGCTGCGCGTGTGGCGCGGCCCGGGTGTAGCCGACCGCATGCTGGCAGCCCAATTGCTTGGGACCACCGGCATCGCTTTGCTGCTTGTCTTGTCGGAGCGCATGGCCATGCCTGCTTTGCGCGATGTGGCGCTGCTGCTGGCGCTGCTCGCCTTGCTGGCGGTGATGGCTTTTGTGTCGCGCTTCTGGGATCCGACCAAGCGAAAAACAGGGGACGATGATGAGCGCCCTTGACTGGATTCGCGCCACCCTGATCATTGTCGGCATGTTGTTTTTTGTGATCGGATCGATCGGTCTGCTGCGCTTTCCAGATGTCTACACACGAATTCATGCCCTGACCAAAGCTGATAACCTGGGCCTGGGTTTGATCATGCTGGGCTTGCTGGCCGGGGTGGACTCGGCCACTGCGGCACTCAAGCTGATCCTGATCTGGTTGCTGGCGCTGCTGGCCAGCGCGTGTGCTGGTCATCTGGTGGCGCGCGCTGCCAGACACAAGGGCGTTGTTCCGTGGAGGCGTGATTCATGACTGCCTTTGACCTGCTGTTGGGTGCTGGCGTATGCATTACTGCCTGGCTGGCACTGAGCTCACGCGAACTGTTTCGCGCAGTGGTCATGTTCATCGTCTTTGGCCTGTGCATGGCACTGGTCTGGGCGCGATTGCAGGCACCGGATATCGCGCTTGCCGAGGCCGCCATTGGGGCAGGCATCACCGGCGTGCTGTTGCTGGACACCCTCGGTTACTTGCGCCGTCGTTATGCCAGCACGGTGGCTGGAACCGAAGATGACGACCAGAAGGAGAACACCTCGTGAGCCAGCCACGTGCTGCGAAGAACCCGCTGCGCGACCGTATTGCTTTGTTGAGCGGTGCGAGCATACTCGCTACCATTTTCCGCCGCCTTCGTCTGCGGGCAATGCTGGCTATCGCTGCCAGCCTCGGTTTTGCGTATGCATTGCTGTTGGCGGTGGCAGAGCGACCGACCGCACTGACCAAGTTGCCCCGGCTGCTGGATGAGGCTTTGCCACAGGCTGGGGCGAGCCACCCGGTGACTGCGGTGCTGCTCGATTTTCGCAGTTTCGATACGCTGCTGGAGGTGGCCGTGCTGCTGATTGCGGTCGTCATCGCCCAGGCGCTCCACGAGTCACAGGCAGACTCCCCCGACCGCATGGGCCTGGACAACCCCTTGTTGCGGGCAGTCACCTCGCTGCTGTTGCCGCTGATGCTGCTGGTGGCAACCTATGTGTTGTGGGCTGGCGCCAGCCGACCGGGCGGCGCGTTTCAGGCTGGCGGAGTGCTTGCGTCGGCCGGGCTTGCCTTGCGCCTGTCTGGCTGGCGACTGCAGTGGGTGGAGGTGGCGTGGCGAACGCAAACCCTGCTGGTGCTGGGGTTGGCCACTTTTACTGTGGCGGCGGCCGTGCCGCTGCTGCTCGGGCACGGCATGCTCAATCACCCGCCGGAATTCGCCAGCGCCATCATTCTCGCCATCGAGCTTGCCTTGACGGTGTCGATTGCGCTCGGCTTGCTGGGTTTGTTCAGACTGGCGCCATCGCAAAGCGACGGCCCGCGGTTTGCTGACAGACGCCAGCGCTCAAGGATGACATCATGAACACAGCGCTGTTTTTTGCGTTGGTTGGTGTGGTGCTTTGCACAATGGGGTTTTACGCCTTCATTGTGCGACGGCAGTTGATGCGGCGTCTGCTGGCTTTCAACATCATGGGTAGCGGTTGCTTCCTGCTGCTGGTCGGGTTGGCGCAGGACGGGCACGGTGTTGACCCGGTGCCACAAGCGCTGGTGCTCACCGGCATCGTGGTGGCGGTGGCATCGACCGCGCTGGCGCTGGTACTCTTTCGACGCTGGTATCGGGTCAGCGGCGAAGGCAGACTGCCGGAGGACGTGTGAGCACCATCACGCTCAGCAGTCATGTTCCAGCCTGGCTGGTTCTGCTGCCCTTGATCACCTCAATGGTTTGCCTGCTGGTGCCTGATCGTCTGCGTCCCGGCTTGAGCCTGATGGCGCTGATCCCGATGGGTTTGCTGTCGCTATTGCTGCTTCCCTTGTTTCAGCAACACGGTCCGTTGCTGCTGAGCGTGGCCGGTTGGCGCCCTCCGCTTGGCATTTCCTTGATGCTGGATGGCGTTGCCCTTGGCATGCTGCTGCTGAGCTATTGCGTGATCGCACCGTGTGCCCTGCACGCTGCTCATTATTTGAAAGGGTACGGTGAGGCAGTCAGCTATTTCTGGCCACTGATGTGGTTTCTGTGGGCCGCACTGAACAGCATCTGGATGTCGGCTGACATATTCAACCTGTATGTCGGCCTCGAACTGCTGGGCCTGGCTGCAGTGGGTCTGGTCGCTTTGCGTGGCGACGCGCAGGCACTGGCTGCTGCCATGCGCTATCTGCTGGCTGCCTTGCTCGGTTCTCTCGCCTATCTGCTGGGAGTGGCACTGCTATATGGCGCGCACGGCAGCCTGTGGCTGGCCGAGCTGGCTGTGGCCGATCATGCTCAAGCCACTACAGCAGTAGCACTGGCCACCATGACTTTGGGCTTGTTGCTCAAGACTGCCTTGTTTCCGCTGCATGCGTGGCTGCCACCCGCCCACGGCGGGGCGCTGAGTCCGGTCAGCGCCTTGCTGTCGGCCCTGGTGATCAAGGCGTCTTTCTTCATCTTGCTGCGCCTTTGGCTGACCTTGTCACCCAGCGGTCAGGCAGGCGCGGCAACCGTGCTTGGGCTGCTCGGCGCGATGGCGGTGTTGTGGGGTGGCTGGAAAGCCTTGCGACAGAGCCAGCTAAAGCAGTTGGTGGCTTACTCCACGGTGGCGCAGATTGGCTATCTGTTCCTGTTCTTCCCGCTCGCCTTCGGCGCGGCGACCGATACCGCCCGGTTGGCATGGGATGGCACCATGCTGCTAATCGTATCGCATGCACTGGCCAAGGCAGCGATGTTTCTTGCTGCTGGCAATCTGGTGCTGGCCATAGGCAGCCCGTACATCGCTGACCTCGCCGGAATTGGCCGCTATCGGCAGTTCTCCCTGCTGTCGTTCGGTATCGCCGGCATCAGCATCATGGGACTGCCGCCCAGCGGCGGATTTGGAGCCAAGTGGCTGTTGCTGCAGTCTGCCCTGAACGGCGGTAATGCACCCTGGGCTGCGGTGTTGCTGCTGGGCGGTCTGCTCAGCGCGGCTTATTTGTTCAAGGTGTTCAGGGCAGCCTTCGTCGAGGGTCCGAAACGTGACAGTTTCCAAAGCCCATCGCTGGCGCTGGAGGTCAGCGCCTTTGCGTTGGCCATGGCCAGCCTGCTTATTGGCCTGTTTGCCCACATCCCACTGAACTGGATGCGGGTCGGTAGCCTGCCGGCAGTGTTGCCATGAGCACTGGCTACGCCTGGTTGCCGCTGGCCGTGATCGCCACTTCGCTGGTGGCGGCTGGCGGAATATTTCTGTTGGGCGAACATCGGCACAGGCTGCGCACCGGTCTCAACCTTGCGGCGGCGGCGATCAAACTTGGCTTGGTGGGGTGGTTGGCGGTGGACGCCCTGGACGGCGTGCGACACGAGTTGCGCCACACCTTGTTTGACGGTATGGAGCTGGTCTTGCGCGCCGACATGTTGGGCGTAATGTTTGCCGGCCTGTCTTCCGTGCTGTGGTTATTGACCACCATTTACGCCATTGGCTATCTGGAAAACGCACCTAACCGGAGCCGCTTTTTCGGCTTCTTCAGCTTGTGCGTGGCCAGCACGGTGGGCATTGCACTTGCTGGAAACCTGCTCACCTTCTTTCTGTTTTATGAACTTCTGACGCTGTCCACCTATCCACTGGTGGTCCATCGTGGCACTGAAAAAGCCTTGCGCGCTGGACGTGTGTATCTGATTTACACGCTCGGCGGTGGTGCGCTGTTACTGCTCGGGCTGGCCATGCTGGCACCACTGACCGGCGACGTGCCGTTTGATGCAGGCATGACCATGCAGGCCGTACAGCCCTCAAGCCCAACCTATCTGGCTGTCATCTTTGCGCTGCTGGTGGCCGGGTTAGGCGTCAAGGCAGCATTGATCCCATTTCACGGCTGGCTGCCAACGGCAATGGTCGCACCTGCGCCGGTCAGCGCCTTGCTGCATGCCGTGGCTGTGGTCAAGGCCGGCGCCTTTGGCATTGCGCGGGTGGTATACGACGTGTTCGGTATCGAGTTCGTGTGGCAGATGGGTTGGTTGGAGCCGCTGGCGTGGCTGGCCTGCGCCACCATTCTGTATGGCTCGCTGCGGGCACTGGCGCAGTCCGACCTGAAGAGACGACTGGCATTTTCCACGATCAGCCAGGTCTCATACGTAATCCTCGGCATCGCCTTGTTCGGCCCAGTGGGCACTGTGGGTGGTCTGGTGCATCTGCTGCATCAGGGGCTGATGAAGATCACCCTGTTTTTCTGCGCTGGCAACTATGCCGAAACGCTCGGTATCCATCGCATCGATCAGCTAGACGGCGCAGGTCAGCGCATGCCAGCCACCAGTGTGGCCTTTACCATAGGCGCCTTCGGCATGATAGGCGTGCCGCCGCTCGCCGGCTTTGTCAGCAAGTGGTATCTGGGCATTGGCGCGCTGCAGGCCGACATGGACTGGGTGCTGGCGGTGCTGGTCGTCAGCAGCCTGCTCAACGCAGCCTATTTTCTGCCGGTTCTACATCGCATCTGGTTTCGTCCACAACAAGGCCACTGGCCGCAAAACAACTATGCAGGCCATCGCGACACCCACCCGCTACTGCTCATGCCGGTGCTGGTGACTGCAGCACTCAGCCTTGCTGCCGGGCTGCTGGCCGGCCTGCCATTTTCGCCGCTGTATTGGGTCGAGATACTGGTGCTGAGGGAGTATCTGTGAGCGAGTTGATCGACGCTTTCGGTCTGGTGCTGACACCAGCCCTACCCATCATGATGATGATGGCCTGGTGCGTGCCGACCTGGCGGTGCCGTATCGCGTGCTGGTTGCCATGGGCTGCACTGCCACCGCTGATGCTTGCCCTGGCAGGCAGCGATATGGTGCTGCCGTTGTCCGGTTTTCTGTTTGGCAATGTATTGCGGATGGATGACACCACGCGAGTGTTTCTCGGCTTTTCGGCCTTGTTGTGGCTGGCAGCCGGTCTTTACGCCAGAGATGCACTACGCTACGATCCCAACGCCAATCGTTTCCGGCTGCTTTGGCTGGCCTGCCAATCTGGCAACTACGGGCTCATCCTGTCAGCCGACGTGGCCAGCTTTTATGCAGCTTTTGCGTTGATGACCTTTGCAGCCTATGGGCTGGTCATCCACAAGCGCACGCCGGAGGCCTTGCGCGCCGGCCGTATCTACCTGGTGATGGCAGTGCTGGGCGAGGCCATGATCATCGCTGGCTTGCTGCTGGCAGCCAGCCAGTTAGCGTCTCCTGTCGCCCCATTGCTGTCCGAATTGCCTGCCGCCATCGCTGCCGCCGAACGACGCGATCTGATCATTGCCTTGCTGATCGGTGGCTTCGGAGTCAAGGCTGGCCTGCCCTTGCTGCACATGTGGTTGCCACTGGCCCACCCGGCAGCTCCAGTGGCGGCGAGCGCGGTGCTCTCTGGCACCATGATCAAGGCCGGCCTGCTGGGCTGGCTGCATACCTTGCCGCTGGGCCTGATCACGCTGCCGCAGTGGAGCACGCTACTCATCGGAGCAGGCTTGCTGGCCGCTATCGGGGCAGCGCTGATCGGTGTCAATCAGAACGCCCCAAAGACGGTACTCGCCTATTCCAGCGTGAGCCAGATGGGCTTGATCACCGTGGGAATGGGTGTCGGCATTGGCGCACCCGAGGCGTGGCCGTTGATGCTACCCGCGATTACGCTATATGCGCTGCACCACGGGCTGGCCAAGGGCGCGCTATTTCTCGGCACAGGACTGGCCGGTCCGCTAGCCCGTCCACTGGCCCAGCGCCTGTTCATGCTCGGTATGGCACTACCGGCGCTATCGCTGACCGGGGTGATGGTGAGTGGTGGCAGCGCCAAGCTTGCCCTGAAGGAAGCACTGGCAAGCTCGCAATCGGCAGCAAGCTGGTGGCACACATTGCCACTATGGCTCAGCCTGGCCGCAGTCGGCACCACGCTGTTGATCGCACGCTGGTGGTATCTGCTGAGCGCGCATCAAACCGAGCGGCATGCTGGACGTGGGGCATGGCTGGGCTGGCTGCTGCTTGTGACCAGTGGCAGCCTGGTTGTGCTCGCTTTGCCTTGGGCGCGCGATGCCCTTCCCACCGGCGACAAGCTGCCTTCCTTGTTGTGGCCGGTCATTGTCGGCGCCATCATCGCCCTCTTCTTCGCGCCACGCGGGAAACCGTTGTCGATACCGGCAGGGGACCTCATCGCACCGATCGAGGTACTATCCCGCGGCGTATCACGCCGCTGGCGAATGGCTTCGCTCGCAGTGAAACGACAGCGCCGCGTGCGCAATCGCACGCAGCAAGGTGCTGGCGACGCGAGCCGCCACGGTGTGCATATGGAACAACGCCTGCGACGCAACGCTGGCCTGATGTTCGCCTTGCTGCTCGCGCTGATGTTGCTGATCATGCTGGTTTGACCAAGTCGTCCGCGAAGGGCGATTTCCGGGCGTCATGCTGGGAGCAGCGTCCAAGGAGTTGCGGCCGGGACCCGTCTCGAATTGACATCTGCACGAGTTCGCGCTAACTTGAAGCCATAGCGCCGATTTGAACTACAGCTTGCGGGCGCTTTATAAATCCGGCTAAAGCGAGGGCAACCCAGTCCGCGTTTTTGAGCCGGCTGGGTTTTCACGTTCACACACAGCCATCATGATCCAATCACAATCCGTCGGAATCGTCGAGGCGAAGACTGCGCATTTCAGCGAACCGCTCGCACTCAAAAGCGGTGGGGCGCTCGACCAGTATGACCTCGTCTATGAAACTTATGGCGAACTCAACGCCGACCGCAGCAATGCGGTGCTGGTATGTCACGCCTTGTCCGGTTCGCACCATCTGGCCGGTCATTACGCTGATGACCCAGGCAGCATCGGCTGGTGGGACAACCTGATCGGGCCAGGCAAGCCGCTGGATACCCGGCGCTTCTTTGTCATAGGCGTCAACAACCTGGGTGGTTGCCACGGCAGCACCGGGCCGCGCTCCATCAATCCTGCCACTGGCAAATACTGGGGGGCAGACTTTCCCTTCGTGACCGTTGAAGACTGGGTCACCGCTCAGGCGAGGCTGGCCAGCCACCTCGGGATCGAGCAACTAGCCGCCGTAGTAGGTGGTAGTCTGGGTGGCATGCAGGCAGTGAGCTGGTCACTGCAGTATCCAGATCGTGTTGCCAATGTCGTGGCCATTGCATCGGCCCCCAAGCTCACCGCGCAGAACATCGCCTTCAACGAGGTGGCAAGGCAGGCCATTCTCAGCGACCCGGACTTTCATGGTGGGCATTACTATGACCATGACACCATTCCGCGACGCGGCCTCAAGCTTGCCCGCATGTTGGGCCACATCACCTACCTGTCGGATGACTCACTGGCCGAGAAGTTTGGACGCAGCCTGCGTCACGGCCGGGCCATGTACAACTACGATGTCGAGTTCGAGATCGAATCCTACCTGCGTTACCAGGGCGACAAGTTTGCCAATTTTTTTGATGCCAACACTTATCTCCTGATCACCAAGGCGCTCGACTATTTCGACCCGGCTTTTGAGCACGGCGGCAACCTCGCAGCCGCGCTGGCTCGGTCAACCGCCGATTATCTGGTGGTGTCTTTCAGCACCGACTGGCGTTTTTCACCAGCGCGCAGCCGTGAGCTGGTATATGCACTGCTGCACAACCGGCGTAATGTCAGCTATGCAGAAGTAGACAGCGCAGCCGGTCATGACTCGTTTCTGCTCGACAATGTGCATTACCACGCGGCACTGCGCAGCTACTTCGACCGCATCAGGACTTGAACACCATGAACTACCGATACGACTTCGATGTGATTGCCCGCTGGATTGCACCGGGCGAAAAGGTGCTTGACCTTGCCTGCGGCGACGGTTCGCTGCTACGTCATCTCATGAGCGAGCGCGACGTGCAAGGGTATGGCGTGGAAAACGACCCCGACAACCTGGTGGCCTGCCTGAAAAACGGCATCAACGTGATTCAGGTCGACCTCGAAAAAGGCCTGGCCGGTTTCGAGGACGGTTTTTTTGACCATGTGATCATGAGCCTGTCGCTACAGGCCATCCACAACACCCAGGGGATTCTGGCCGAGATGTTGAGGGTAGGGCACGAGGCAGTGGTGAGTTTTCCCAATTTTGCTTACTGGCGTCACCGGCAGAGCATTCTGAACGGACGCATGCCGGTGTCCGAGAGCCTGCCGCACCAGTGGTTCAACACGCCCAACGTGCGCTTCTTCACGATTGCCGACTTCGAGGCCTTGTGCGAACTCAACGCCATCGAGATACGCGAGATGCTCGCCTTTGATGACGGCAAGCCAGTGCAGCAGGAGCCCAACTTTCTGGCCAACGTCGGGGTGTTTCGTCTGGGCCGAAACCGCGCCACCTGACCATCCCGCAAACATCGGCTGCTCCAGAATGAGCAACGACTGGGCTGACGGATTTGAGCAATGCCAACAAGGCGCCCTCAAACCCGGCAGCCTCAGCGCTTTCAGCCGACTACAAAACCCGCTACATCAACACGTATGGCCGGCCGTTGCAGCGCTGCTGACACTGCGGTGGCAAACGCCCTGGCCCACTCGCCGCCTTCCTCAAAACGGGTCTCACCACCATATTTGGCCACGTTGAGTACCATGTCGAGCACAAGAATCTTGCCCATGGGGTTAGTCGGAGTGCATTCCAGCTCCTCGAATTCCCGGGC
Source organism: Azoarcus sp. (assembly GCA_036734105.1). Taxonomy (GTDB): domain Bacteria; phylum Pseudomonadota; class Gammaproteobacteria; order Burkholderiales; family Rhodocyclaceae; genus Azoarcus_F. The sequence goes on from DAIMZH010000018.1 coordinate 15,799, forward strand.
CAGCCAGGCACGAGCCTGATCCTTGGCCATGGCCGAGACTTCACTGTCGTGCATCGAAATTTCGTAGTCCCGGCCCTCGCCAAAGGAAACGGTGACGGTATAGCTCATTTATCTGCTCCTCGTGTGTTTGTTTCTTATTGCGTTACCATTTGCGATTGTCGGTCGATATGCGCGACTCGGCAAGCCCTTGCCAGACATCAAGCGTTATTTTGCTCTGCCGCCCGCAAGACTGAGCGTGATCAGAGAGGTTTGTGAGACACGACACCACATGGCACAAAACACTTTCCCGGACGACAACTCACCGACCTTGCTCAACTTCATTGAGCAACAAGCCGGTCTGGGCGTGTTTCGACATGAACTCCTTACCGACCGCCTTGAGTGCTCCGATCAGTTGCGCACCATGCTCGGCCTGCCCCCCTCGGAGGCACCCTCTGTTCAGCTTCTTGCGGCTTGCTTTGCAGAGCACGAGCTGGTGCTGCAGGCATTCGCCAGCCCGGACCCCGCAAACAACATGCCACTGTCGCCGCGCGATGGCGGGGTGCCGGGCTGGCGGCTACACCTGTTACCGATTCATGGACACCAGGGCAACTGGCTGGGTCACGCCGGTTTCATCGTCTGCATCGGAGATGTCAGCGAGCTTGATGCCTCGCTGCGTCGACAGACCGCTTATCTTGAAGCGATCCTGGCCCACTTGCCGCAGGGCATCACGGTTTTCGATGAGCAATTGCGGCTGAAGCACTGGAACAAGCGCGCCACCGAAGTGCTCGATCTGCCCGATGAAATCATGCAGCCCGATGTCAGCTTCGAGGATCTGATTCGCGTGCCAGCCGAACGGGGTGAATATGGCCCTGGCGATCCGAAAATGCTCGTTGAGGAACGACGCAAACTGGCGCTTCGTTTCAAGGCACATTGCTTTGAGCGGACCCGCCCCAACGGACGCACGCATATTGTCGCCGGTGAGCCCTTGATGATTGATGACCGGGTGGCTGGCTTCATCACCACCTACACCGACATCACCGACCGCAAGGCGATAGAGCGTGCGGTCGAACAACAAAGCCAGACGCTCAGAACCATCATCGACAACATCCCCTGCGGGGTGTCGCTCATTGACAAGGATTTGAAGGTCGTTGAGTACAACGACGAGCTCAAGCGCGTGCTCAACTTTCCTGACAGCCTGTTTGCATCCGGGCCACCCCAGCTTCATGACTTGCTGCTGTTCAACGCACAGCGCGGAGAATACGGCCCGGGCGACCCGCAGGTCATCGCGGCTGAGCTAGTCGAGCGCGCCCGTCACCCTCGCTCGCATAGCTTCGAACGTGTGCGCCCGGACGGCAAGGTGATTCATGTCAGCGGTCAGCCGCTGAGCAACGGCAGCTTCGTCACGATTTACAACGATGTGACCGAACTGCGACGGGCCAGCGAGCGTCAGGCACTTGCCGACAAGGTGTTTGAGCATACCCCGGACGCGGTTTTGATCCTGTCGCCAGACAAAAGCATCATCTCGGTCAACCCGGCCTTCACCGACATAACCGCCTTCGATCGCGCCGACGTGGTCGGCAAGCCCTTTCTGCCTGACGAGCGAGAAAGCAGTCAGCCCGACCCCGAAAAAGCATGGGACAAGAGCGAGATGCGTGGCTGCTACACCGGCGAAAGCTGTGGACGCCGGAAAGCTGGCAGCAGCTTTCCCCGCGAGCTCAGTCTGGTGACGGTTCGCGACAGGGCCAACGGACGCATCACCCACTACATCGCGATCTTCACCGACATCACCGAGCGCAAGATTCAGGAAGCGCACATCGAACATCTGGCCCATCATGATCCGCTCACAGGCCTGGCCAACCGCTTCGCTCTGCATGACCGGCTGGACCACGCACTGGCACACGCGCGCCGCAACGGACGGCGACTGGCGGTGTTGTTTCTTGATCTGGACCGGTTCAAGAACATCAACGACTCTCTCGGCCACCACGCTGGTGACAACGTGCTGGTGCAGGTCGGGCAGCGCTTGCGCAGCAGCGTCAGGGATTCGGACACCGTGGCCCGCCAGGGTGGCGACGAATTCGTGGTGGTACTGCAAGATGTCGATGATGTTCGTAATGCAGCCCTCATCGCCGGCAATCTGATGCAGATATTGTCCGAACCCTATAGCTTGGGTGACATGGAGCTTCATGCCATTCCATCAATCGGCATCAGCCTGTTTCCCGATGACGCAGAAGACACCCAGGGACTTTTGCGCAATGCCGATGCAGCGATGTATCACGCCAAGGCGCTGGGGCGCGGCAACTTCCAGTTTTTTGACAAGACGCTCACCTCGCACGCCAACGAACGGCTGCGACTCGAAGCACGACTGCGTCGCGCAGTGGCAAAAGAAGAGTTCGAACTATGGTATCAACCGGTTTTCGAAACACGATCCGGAGCGCTTGAGCTGGCTGGTTTTGAAGCCCTGTTGCGCTGGCGCAATCAGGACGGCACACTGATACCTCCTGGCGACTTTATTCCGCTGGCCGAGGAGACAGGCATCATCGTCCCGCTTGGTGACTGGGTGATCAGCGAGGCCTGCCGTCAGTTGTCACACTGGCGGGCCTCGGGCCACGACTCCTTGCGACTGGCCATCAACCTGTCGGCCCGCCAGTTGCGCGAGGAAACCCTGTCGCAGCAGGTGGCCATGCAAATGCGTGCCCACGCTCTTGAAGCGGGTGCGCTGGAGTTCGAAATCACCGAAAGCAGCGTGATGACAGAGCCGGACAAGGCCATCGAAATCCTGAAGGCGCTCAAGATTTGTGGCGCAGCCCTGTCCATTGACGACTTCGGCACAGGCTACTCCTCACTCTCTTATCTCAAACGCTTTCCGCTGGACCGGCTCAAGATCGACCGCTCCTTTGTATCCGACATCGAAACCGACGCGAATGACGCAGCAATTGTGAACGCTGCCGTGTCGCTCGCACATGGTCTTGGCCTGCAGGTCGTCGCAGAGGGTGTCGAATCGGCTGCGCAAGTCGAGCGACTGACCGAGCTGGGCTGCGACGAGTTGCAAGGCTTCTTTCTCGGCAAACCCATGCCAGCCGCTGCAGTAGACATGTTGTTGCTCGATAAAAACCGATGAACACACACTCCAAAGCCATGATAGAAGCGGCCAGAACGCTCAGCGCTGCGCTGGCACCGCTGCACTTTTCTGCCCCGGTCAGCCACGTCTATAACCCGCTGATTTACGCTGGCGGGGTTCACGAACGCTATCTCGAACGCTACGCCAACGGGCAGCGGAGAGTGGTGTTTGTAGGCATGAATCCCGGCCCCTTTGGCATGACGCAAACCGGTGTACCTTTTGGTGAGGTCGCTGCCGTGCGCGACTGGTTGGGTCTGGCCGGACCTGTCGCACGCCCATTGGTTGAAAACCCCAAGCGCCCGATCGAGGGCTTCGATTGCCCGCGCTCCGAAGTATCCGGTCGCCGCCTGTGGGGGCTGTTTCGTGAACGTTTTGTTCAACCACAAGCCTTCTTCTCCGGTCACTTTGTTGCCAACTACTGTCCTTTGGTGTTTTTTGACGGTGCTCGCAACCTCACTCCGGACAAAATAGCGGCCGCCGAAGCCAACCCCTTGCTAGCCGCCTGCGACCAACACCTGGCCCGGATCTGCGAGATCCTGGAGCCCGAGTGGGTGATTGGTGTGGGCGCCTGGGCCGAGCGGCGTGCTGTCCACGCATTGGCTGGGCGCGATTTACGCATCGGACGCATCCTGCACCCCAGCCCGGCCAGCCCGGCGGCCAATCGCGGCTGGGCAGAGACTGCCACTGCCCAGCTAAAAGCTTTGGGTATCTGGTGAGTCGCTTGCAAGTAGACTATAATTCATAATTATAGAGTGTCGTCCGGACATCCTTAGTGACGTTTCGCCGTTAAAGTCAGGGATGCTGCCGGAATTCAAAGAGTGTCGCGTAACGCGTGCCAAACCAGATCGGATAAAGCCGTTTTTTAAGATGCACGGAACTGCGCAGCACAAGCCGCTAACCCCACTGGCAAGACACACCAAGCTCAAACTCGGCAGCCTCCTGGCAAGCACCAAGTTGCAATCCTAGCCCCAGAGCCTCCGCCAGCAACTAATTTGCAACAGGCCTTCAGGCCTGTTGCTGTGACAAAATTTGGAATGGGTTTGCGTCCCCTCCCAAAAACGCTAGGGCTGAAACCTCGGCCTTCAGGCCGGGGTTCCTGCCTTCGCTTCGCCCTGAAGAGCGAGGTTTCAAACCGGAGTCAGTTTTACGATGAACGAATATGATCGACTCTTTGCCAACAACCGTGAATGGGCTGAACGCAAACGCGACGAAGACCCGGAATTCTTCTCGCGCCTGATCAACCAGCAGAGCCCGGAGTACCTGTGGATCGGCTGCTCGGACAGCCGGGTGCCAGCCAACCAGATCGTCGGACTGATGCCGGGAGAAGTGTTTGTACACCGCAACGTGGCCAATCAGGTGGTGCACACCGACCTCAATGCCCTTTCGGTCATTCAGTACGCGGTTGATGCCTTGCGGGTCAAACATATTCTGGTCGTTGGTCACTATGGTTGCGGCGGTGTGCAAGCCGCACTCAACAACAACCGTATCGGCCTCATCGACAACTGGTTGCGCCATGTCCAGGATGTGCGCGACCGTCACGAGAGCCTGCTGGCCAGCATAGACGACCCCCGGCAACGCCTTGACCGCATGTGCGAGCTCAACGTGATGCAGCAAGTGGTCAACGTCAGCCAGAGCTCGGTGGTGCGCGAGGCCTGGAGTCGTGGTCAGAAGGTCGTGGTGCATGGCTGGTGCTATGATCTGGCCGACGGAATTGTTCGTGACCTGAAGGTCAGTGCGAGTTGCCGCGACGAAGCCCAGGAGCTCTACCGCGATGCGGCTGAGCGCTGTCTCAAAAACCGCAACTGAACACCTGCATGCGCATTGGCATAGACCTTGGGGGCACCAAAATTGAGATTGTCGCTCTTGACGATCAGGGTGCGGTGCGCGCCAGCCAGCGGATTGCCACTCCGGCAGGGGACTACCAGGCCACGCTCGCCGCCATGGTGCAACTGGTATCGGAAACCGAAGCAACACTTGGTGAGCGCGCCAGTGTGGGCGTGGGTATCCCTGGCTCGCCGTCGCCAGTGGATGGCCGGATACGCAACGCCAACTCGGTGTGTCTCAATGGACAGCGGCTGGAGCCTGACCTGAGCGCATTGCTCAATCGCCCGGTCAGAATCGCCAATGACGCCAACTGCTTTGCCGTCTCCGAGGCCACCGACGGAGCGGGGGCAGACCATGGCGTCGTGTTTGGTGTGATTCTCGGCACAGGGGTAGGTGGCGGGCTGGTGGTTAACCGTCAACTGCTGAATGGTCGAAACCACATTGCCGGAGAATGGGGACACAACCCCTTGCCCCCTGATGAGGACAGCACTGACCCGCGCCCGCCATGCTGGTGCGGCAGGATTGCCTGCATCGAAACACTGTTGTCCGGTCCCGGAATGGCTAGCGAACATTGCCTGCGTACCGGCCAGCACATGAGCGCCGAGCAGATCGCAGTTGCAGCCGCACAAGGCGATGTCGGCTGCAACGACACTCTGGCACGCTACGAGCGCCGTCTGGCCCGGGCGCTGGCCGGTGTCATCAACCTGGTTGACCCTCATGTCATTGTGCTCGGTGGTGGTCTTTCACGTATGGCGCGGCTATATCAAAATGTACCCTTGTTGTGGCGTGATGCGATATTCTCGGACAGCGTCGCCACCCGGCTTGTGCCTGCGCAGCACGGTGACGCCTCGGGGGTGCGTGGAGCTGCGTGGTTGTGGCCAGCCGCCCTCACGACCGGGATAGCAAAGCCTTAAGAGCCGGCGCAGGCCGGAGCATGTCTGACCAGGGAGACATTCGCCATGGGCCAAGACCGCAGCCTTGTTGCCATTCTCGCCGCCAACATCGCCACCATTGTGGCTGCCGCCATTGGCGACTGGGGTTTGGGCCAGTTGCTATGGCCCTATTGGGTTCAGAGCGTCATCATCGGCTACTACGCCCGCCGGCGCATACTGCTGTTGCAGGCGTTCTGCACCAAGGACTTCAAGATCAACAACCGGGCAGTGGAGGCCACACCCGCCACAAAGCGCACCACAGCGAACTTCTTTGCGCTGCACTATGGCTTCTTTCATGTCGGCTATCTGTTCTTTCTGAGCGGCTTTGCCATCTCGGCCGATGCTGCCGGCTATGTGCCAGTCACCAACGAAAGCACCGGCGCAGTCACCATGATGCATGTCGGCCACACCGACGGTCTGGATCTGCTCATCTACCTGCTGCTGGGCATTGGCTTCTGGATGAGTCACCGCGCTTCTCACCGGGAGCATGTACAGGCCGACATTGACCGCAAACCCAACATCGGCACGATGATGTTCCTGCCTTATCTGCGCATCTTCCCCATGCATTTGACCATCATCCTGGGCGGCGCGATGGGCAGCGGGTGGGCATTAGTGTATTTCGCCATTCTCAAAACGCTAGCCGATATCGGCATGCATAGTGCCGAGCATCATTGGCTGCAGCAGGGCAGCAAGGGGACGCCCGAAAGCCGTTCCGGGTGGCGCTGAAACGGTTTCAGACGTCGAGCGGGTCGACATCCACCTGCCAGCGCAGCTCGCGTGGCGCACGCTGGGCGCGTAACAGAGCAACCCAGTCGGCCACGAAGCGCTGCAAGACCATGCGCTCATCCGCTTCCAGCAACAACTGACCGCGCTCTCGCCGTGCCAGCCGAACCAAGCGCATCGGCACCGGATCGAAAACGCGTACCGTGTCCGGCGCCCGCTCACGGGCAAGACGCTGAGCATGGCTGAGAAAGGCTAGCGCGTCGTCCAGCTTGGGGGCGTCGGCGCGCAGCATCACCTGATACGACAGCGGTGGAAAGCCCGCCTCCTTGCGTGCCTGCAGTTCGCTGGCGGCAAAGCGGTCAAAGTCGTGTGTGACCAGGCAGCGATACAAGGGGTGCTCCGGCAGCTCGGTCTGAATCAACACCTCTCCGGGCAGTTCGGCACGACCAGCCCGTCCGCCTACCTGCATGAGCTGCTGAAACAGCCGCTCGGGCGCCCGAAAGTCTGCCGCATGCAATGATGCGTCGGCACCGATCACGCCGACCAGCGTGAGCTTGGGAAAATCGTGCCCCTTGGCCATCATCTGCGTGCCGACCAGAATATCTGCCTCGCCGCCGGCAATGCGCGCCAGGAGGCTTTCCCACTGCTTGCGGGTGCGCGCCGAGTCGCGGTCTATGCGCAACACCCGTGCCTCGGGAAAACGCTCGGCCAGATGCGCTTCAATGCGCTGGGTGCCGCGTCCAAAGGGTTGTATGTCGTGATTGCCGCACACCGGGCAGGCGCGAGGTACGGCGGTATCGCAACCGCAGTGGTGGCAGCGCATACGTCTGTCGGCCAGATGCACGACCAGTTTGGCTGAACAGTTTGGACACTCACTGATCCAGCCGCAGGACGTGCAAGACAGCACAGGGGCGTAGCCACGGCGATTGAGAAACACCAGGCTTTGTTCTCCGCGTTCCAGGCGCAACTGCAAGGCGCTTATCAGTGCCGGGCTGAGGCCTTCGTCCAGCTTGATACGTCGGGTATCCAGGCAACGTACCTTGGGCAGTTGATCGGAGCGCGCCCGGGCGGTGAGGTGCAAAGCCTTGTATCGGCCCTGTTGTGCGTGATGCCAGCTCTCTAGTGAGGGGGTGGCGGAGCCGAGCACTACCGGAACCTGTCGTTGGCGTGCACGCCATACCGCGAGATCGCGGGCAGAATATCTCACGCCTTCCTGCTGTTTGTAGGAGGCGTCATGTTCTTCATCCACCAGCATCAGGCCAAGGCGGGGCATTGGCGTAAACACCGACAGACGGGTGCCGAGCACGATGTCGGCTCGCCCTTCCTGCGCCAGCACGAAACCACGGGAACGTGCCCCTTCGGCTTGTGCGGAATGCAGGCTGACCACCAACGCAGCCGGAAAACGCGAGGCTACCCGGGTCTCAAGTTGAGGGGTAAGCGCAATCTCGGGCACCAGCATCAATACCTGCTCGCCACGAGACAAGGCCAGCGCGGCCAGCCGCAGGTAGACCTCGGTCTTGCCGCTGCCGGTGACGCCCTGCAAAAGCCAGCACACAAAGCCCGCCTGGTGCGCCGATAGGGTGGCCAGCACGGTGGCTTGCTCTTCGGTGAGGGTGGGCATGTTGGCTGGCTCAGCCAGCGCGGCGTCGGATGACGAGGCGAGCACTTCAAGCCAGCCGCGCCGTATGGCGTCGCCAAGCGCCTTGCCGTCGGGCAGAGACTTGATCACGCTGTGACGCTGGACGCCACGCTCAGCCATATGGCGCAGCAGGGCGAGACAGCGGCTTGCGCGATGTTTTCCGGTTAAAGCAGCCTGACCGGCCGGGCTGACGCCAACAAAGGGGTCGTCTTCTTCGGCGTTGACCAGATCGGCACGGCGCAGCCCCGGTGGCAGCGCAAGCGCGATCACCTCACCCAGCGGAGCTTGGTAATAACGCGCCACAAAACGCACCAGCTCAAGCCAGTCCGTTGGCATCGGCGCCATGTCTCGCTGCACCCGTATGACAGCCTTCAAGCGCGCCGGGTCAATGTCCAGATTGGCAACACAGAGCACATCAACTACCAGCCCGATCTTTTCGCCACGGCCAAACGGGACCCGCACACTGCGTCCGATATCGGACGAGCTGGCATCGTCACACAGGTAATCGAAAAACCGGTCCAGTGGCAGCGGTAGGGCGACCCGCAGCACGCTATGACCAGGCGCTGGCTCGACCATTTCGATATTGGCGCATTCCATCAATGACTTGGCCGCTTGTGCTGAGATCAATACTCGAAAAGGCGGATAAACCCTTGCCTCTCAAGGTCTTGCCATGTTGTCCACAAAACCTGTGGATAAGTTTGTGGAAGACTTGGTTGAAACACCCCGAATGCCGCGTCAGACAAGCAACTCTGTCACTTTGCCTTAACATTGAGCAACAAACAAGTTGTTTAAAAACATCTACTTAATAAAAACACCCTGAAGACAAGGGTTTGCAACAAATCAATACGATGGGACGGGCAGATGTGCATAAGTCAAGTCTAAATAAACAAATTATTGGCTTGACAGGGCTTCCTGGGCGGCTACGAAGCCGCCCCAATTCGTCAATTGCCTGCACGCAGGGCACGACTGTGCGAATGCACGGTTTCGACCAGCGCGGTAACCGACTCCGGCGGCGTGAACTGCGAGATGCCGTGGCCAAGATTGAACACATGGCCGGGATGGTTACCGTATGAATCGAGCACCTTGCGCGCTTCGGCTGCCACCACTTCAGGCGGGGCAAACAGCACATTCGGGTCGAGGTTGCCCTGCAAGGCCACACGATCGCCAACGAGGGCACGCGCGCGACCAATGTCCATGGTCCAATCAAGACCCACCGCATCGGCGCCGATGCTAGCGATGCGCTCCAGCCACAAGCCACCGCCTTTGGTGAACACGATGTTGGGAACCGGGCGCCCGTCGTTATGCCGGATCAGACCGTCAACCACACGCTTGAGATAGGGCAGCGAGAAGGTCAGGTAGGCCTCTTCGGACAGCATGCCACCCCACGAGTCGAACACCATCGCCGCTTGCGCGCCGGATTGTATCTGCGCATTGAGATACTGGACGACTGCGTCGGCGGTGACCGTCAGGATGTGGTGCATGAGGTCTGGCCGACTATAGGCCATGGTCTTGACCTTGCGATAGTCCGAAGATGAGCCACCTTCGATCATGTAGCAGGCCAGCGTCCAGGGGCTGCCCGAGAAACCGATCAAGGGTACGCTGCCATCCAGTGCGCGGCGGATCTCGGAGACTGCGTCCATCACATATTGCAGCTCGGCATGGGGGTCAGGTGCGGTGAGGTTGCGGATCTCCCACTCGTCCTTGAGCGGACGCTCGAAGCGCGGCCCTTCGCCTTCGGCAAAATACAGCCCCAATCCCATAGCATCCGGCACGGTCAGGATGTCCGAAAACAGGATGGCAGCATCGAGATCATAGCGCGCCAGCGGCTGAAGCGTCACTTCGCAGGCCAGATCCTTGTTTTTGCACAGATCGAGAAAGCTGCCGGCGCGACGCCGGGTTTCGCGATATTCGGGCAGATAGCGACCGGCCTGGCGCATCAACCACAGCGGGGTGTGTTCAGTGGGCTCGCGCATGAGCGCGCGCAGAAAGGTGTCATTGGCAAGTCGGCTCACGGGCTGGCTTCCTCGATTTTCTGTGTGGCAAGCCGGGTATTATCCTAGAAACTGGTGGTGACCGCTTCATTTTTAAGCCGAACACTTTGTGAAGGCTCTGCCCGTTATCGTGAATTGGGATTGAGTGTCTGTCCATTGTCCCTAACCTGATCTGCAATGCCGTTGATCGCCTCGCAGGCTGCGACTGCCAGGTTTAGCGCCGCCAGAAAACCGGGGTGAGCACCACGAGCAGGGTGAATATTTCGAGGCGACCGAGAATCATGGTGAAAGAAAGGATGGAGATCTGCAACTCGTTGAGCACTGCGTAGGTAGATGCGGGACCCACTGCCCCAAGACCCGGACCGGTGTTGTTGATACAGGCCACTACCGCAGAGAAGGCGGTCACGATGTCCAGCCCGGTCATGGACAAGACCAGCGTCAGGCTGACGATGGAGACCATGTACATGAAGCCGAAACCGAGCACCGCATGCAGGATGTCTTCCGACACGCGTTGATTGCCCAGACGCACAGGGTGCACTACGTTGGGGTGGAGTGAGCGGACGATTTCGCGGAACACCTGCTTGTAGAGAATCATGGCGCGCATCATCTTGATGCCACCGCCGGTCGATCCTGAGCACGCGATGAAGCTACCGAGAAAGAGAATCCACATCTGGGCAAACATTGGCCACAGGGTGTAGTCGTAGGTAGCCAGACCCAGCGACGTGGAAATCGATACCACGTGAAAGCTGACATAGCGCAGCGTTGAAGCCAGATCGGCATGCGCCTGATGCTGACTGAGGTAAAGGGTCAGAAGGGCTACGCTGGCAAGCAGCACCAGCAGAAAAATCGGAATTTCGGGGTCGTGACGATAGGGTTTGGGGCTGCGCCTGACCAGGGCCATGTAGTGGGTTGCGTAGTTCATCGCGGCAAGCAGTGCAAAAAAGATAACTACCAGCTCGATGTGCACGCTGTTGAAATGCCCCAGTGAGGCGTCCTTGCTTGAGAAACCACCCAGACCGGTCACCGTGAAGGCGTGGATGAGGGCGTCCCAGCCGTTCATTCCGGCCCACCACAGGCTCAGACCACAGGCAATGGTCAGCAGAATGTAGGTCAGCCACAAGCCCTTGGCGGTTTCGGTGATGCGCGGCGTCAGGCTGGACTCCTTCATAGGTGTCGGCACTTCGGCCTTGAATAGCTGACGCCCACCGATACCGAGCAGCGGAAGAATCGCAACCACCAGCACAATCACACCCATACCACCTATCCAATGCATGAAGGTCCGCCATACATTGATGGACACCGGCATGTCATCCAGGCCGCTCAGCACCGTGGCACCGGTGGCGGTGAGGCCTGACACCGCCTCGAAGTAGGCGTAGATGTAGGTCAGATCGGGAATATGGTTGTAAAGCGGTATAGCCCCAAACACTGGCAGCACGATCCAGGTGGCAGCCACCAGCAAAAAACCATCGGAGGCTCGCAAATCGCGCCTTTTGCCGCGCGTCAGCAACCACAGCAACAAGCCACTCGCAAAAGTGATCAGCATTGCGGTGTCAAACGCGAGGTGTGCGCCGTCCTGCAGATAGTAGGAGATGGCAATCGGAAACCCCATCAACAAGCCAAAGATCATCATGATCAGACCCATGGCGTTGAGAGCAGGGAAGTAGCTACGCATTGGCTGGACGTCTCACAGGGGAATTACAGGAAGGTGAAGCCCACCTGGAACAGCTTCTCGACCTGACGCACGAGCCGCTTGTGCGTGCAGAAGACGATGACATGGTCGCCGGATTCGATCGCCGTATCATGGTGTGCCATCATGACCTGCCGACGCGCAACCGTGCCGTCTTCGCGCTTGATCTCGCGCACCACGGCACCAATCGTTGCGCCTTTGGGGAGTGCAACCTGCTCTATGGTACGGCCCACTACCTTGGACTCTTTTTCGCTGCCATGTGCAACGATCTCCAGCGCCTCTGCGGCGCCCCGACGCAAGCTGTGCACCGACACCACATCCCCTCGACGAACATGCGCCAGCAGGGTGCCTATCGAGATCTGCGCCGGCGACACCGCAATGTCGATCGGTCCGCCCTGCACCAGGTCGACATACGACTTGCGGTTTATCAGGGCCAAGGTGCGCCGCGCCCCCATGCGCTTGGCGAGCGATGAAGACATGATGTTGTCTTCCTCGTTGTTGGTCAGCGCAACAAACAGGTCGGTTTCGTCTATGCCTTCGCTTTCGAGCAGCTTCTCGTCGGTGGAGTCGCCTTTGAGCACCAGCACGCGGTTGAGGTGATTGGCCAGAAACTCGGTGCGGCGAGAATTCATCTCGATGAGCTTGACGTTGTAATCGTCTTCGATTGACTTGGCGAGCCTGAAACCAATGTTTCCTCCACCCGCGATCATGATGCGACGCATCGGGCGATCGGTGCGACGTAGTTCGCGCATCACCTGCCGGATATGCACGGTTGCCGCCAGGCAGAAGATCTCGTCGCCGGCCACAATCACGGTGTCGCCTTCCGGGATGATGGCCTCACCATTGCGATAGATGGCGGCAATGCGCACCTCGACATTGGGCAGGTGATAGCGCAAGGCCTTGAGGGGATGGCCCACCAGCGGCCCACCTTCAAACGCACGCACACCGATCATGCTGACCACGCCTTCGGCAAAATCGAGCACCTGCAAGGCTTCAGGAAATGAGATCAAGCGCTTGATGTAGTCGGTCACGATCTGTTCCGGGCAGATCGAGAAGTCGACCGCAAAGTTGTCGTTGTTGAGCAACTCGGGGTGATCGACAAAGTCGCCGGAACGGAGCCTGGCGATGCGCGTGGGCAGGTTGAACAGGGTACGTGCCACCTTGCAGGCGCAAAGATTGGTCTGGTCGGACTGCGTCACTGCAATCAGCAGGTCGGCGTCATCGGCTCCGGCCTCGCGCAACACTTGAGGCGAGGCTGCGTTGCCGCAGACGGTTCGAACTTCGAGACGGTCGCGGAGCACTTCAAGATACTCTGCACTGGTATCGACCAGGGTGATGTCATTGGCCTCGGAGGACAAGCTCTCCGCAACCGACGCCCCGACCTGCCCAGCGCCCAGAATGATGACCTTCACAATAGAACCTTAGAAGGAAGCGAAAGAAAACCATTGTACGCCTGGAGTTGCCGATGCGGGGCAAGTTTTGCTGCTTTGCAGCATGCCGCATTGCCAGGCTGACTTCAGTACGCGCTTGATATTCTGAGCTGTCATGCGCCAAACAGAGGGCTGCAGGGGTACTCGTCATGTTGCGCTCAGGCTGGATCGCTCTTGCGTCCGACCTGAATGCCCAACTGCTTGAGCTTGCGATAGAGGTGGGTTCTTTCGAGACCGCTTTTTTCGGCGATCCGTGTCATGTTGGTGCCCTCAACCGACAGTTGGTGCTCGAAGTACATGCGCTCAAAGGCCTCGCGAGCTTCGCGCAGTGGCTGATCAAGTGATATCGCGTTCTGGCTGGGCTGCACAGGCTCGGGCAGCACTCGCCGTACGTCTTCGGTATCTATCTCTTCATTGAGCGTGCCCAACGCGAGGGACTTGACCGCCGCACGCAGCTCGACGTAACCGCCAGGCCACGGGTGGGTTCGCAGCAGATTGAGCGCAGCAGTTGTCAGGCGCCGACGTGGCACTTCACCGGCTTCAACCTGGTGTAGCAGCACCTGATTGGCAAGGTCAGGCAATTCATCACGCAGTTCGACCAGCGACGGGGGTGAAAAGCTGACTTCGAAAAGCTTTTTGACCAGTGCATCGTCCCAGCCCTCAGCCATCAGGGTCTCGGCGGCGTGTTCGGTCAAGGCAGCCAGATGGAGGTTGAAACGATCCAGCCGTTCGATGGCAAAGGCCAGATTCCGTTGCTGGTTGCGACTCAAGCGCTGTAGCTCGGGCACGTACAGCACGCCACCCTGTATGCCCTGTAGTTGCTTGATGTCCAATGGCTGTGTCACGGAGGCGAGATCAAGCCAGCCAGTGGCATCCGGCTTGAGGCTGCGCGCGGCGAGTTCGGCTATGGATGCCGGACCTGAACGCAACAGCAGCAGGCGTGACTTGAGCGCCAGTTGCTGCAAACGACGCCGGAGTTCGGACAATGGGGCAGAGCGCGGAAACGCTGCCAGCGTGAGCTGCGAGGTTTGCCCAAGCGCACCAGGTTTCTGCAGCCCGCGCTTGACCGCTGTCAAAAGCTTTTGCAGTGCAATCGGTTTTTCAAGATAGTCCATTGCGCCGATGCGGGTAGCTTCGACAGCAGTATCTATCGTGCCATGACCAGACATCATGATGACTGGCATGGTCAATTGTCCGTTCGCCGACCACTCCTTGAGCAGCGTGATGCCGTCGGTATCCGGCATCCAGATATCGAGCAGCACCAGATCCGGTCTGGCCGCATTGCGCGACTGCCTTGCTTCGGCAGCATTTTCCGCCTGCAGAATGTCGTGCCCCTCGTCGCTCAGGATTTCCGACAGCAGTTCCCGGATACCGGCTTCGTCATCAACGATAAGAATCTTGGCCATTGCTAAAGTCTGTTTGTTTCACTGTAACGCCTGATTGGCAAGGCGCAGTCGGATACGAATCTCTGCGCCACCCTCGTCGCGGTTGCGCAGCCGCACGTCACCTCCATGCTCGTCCACGATCTTCTTGACGATGGCCAGGCCCAAGCCTGTGCCCTTTGTCTTGGTGGTGAAATAAGGCTCAAAAGCCCGGCTGAGCAGTTCCGGGGAAAATCCAGGACCGTTGTCACACACCTTGATCACGACACGATCAATATCGACCAGTGTCGCCACCTCAAGCTCGCCATCTTGTCTTCCTGCCAGCGCGTCTTCGGCATTTTGCACCAGATTATGAACGATCTGGCGAAGTTGCGTCGGATCGCCTTGTGCCTCGATCACCCCAGGGTCGAGCCGGGTGGAGATTTTCAGGGGCGAACTCTCATACAGACCAAGCACTTCACCAATCAGCGCGTTCACATCCACCGCTGCAAGCTTGGGACTGGGCAACTTGGCATAGTCCCGAAAAGCATTGACCAGGTTCTTCATGGCCTCAACCTGATTCACGATGGTTGTGGTGGCACGCTCAAGCACGGCCTGTCCTTCGTCGTCGAGCTTGCCTGCCAGTTTGTAGGCCAGGCGCTCGGCTGACAACTGTATGGGAGTGAGTGGATTCTTGATTTCGTGCGCCAGGCGGCGAGCCACTTCGGCCCACGCGGCTGTACGCTGTGCGGTGATGAGACTGCTGATGTCATCAAACACGATCACCGTGCCACCGCCAGAGTTCTCTGGCAATCGCGTGCCGTGGATCAACAAGGTTTGGGCTGCTGTGTCCTGACGCAGCAAGTCAAATTGCTGGTGCCAGTCCTGTTCGCCGCTTTCGAAGCACGCCAGCAGGCAGTCCCGAAACGCTTCATGCTTTGGCCACTCGGTCAGGGTGAGGTCCTCATAGCCAATCAGGTCATCGCGCAAGATGTCCATGGCGCCCCGGTTGGCTGCGCGCAAACGCCCATCCCCGCCAAAAGCCAGTACACCAGTCGACAAGTTTGCCAAAACGCTTTCGAGATAGGCACGAGCCGCCTCTACTGCGGCACGGTTTTTTTCAGCCTGGGCGCGTGCTTCCAGCAACTGGCGGGTCATCTGGTTGAAAGACTGTGTGAGAACGCCAAGCTCGTCACGTGCTGGTAGCGCCTGGCGCGGACTGAAATCGCCTTGTGCCACCGCCTGCGTGCCTTCGGCCAGAATCAGCAGGGGCGCGGCCAGCCGTCGCGTCATCACGTAGGCAACCGCCACCGCAGCCAGCAAGGAAAGCAACAAGGTCAACGTCAGCGTCAGCGAATAAATACGCGATAAACCCACTCGACCGAGCACAAGCTGTTGATATTCCTGTTGTGCTTCCTGAACCGCTTCGACGTTACGCGCAATTGCCGCTGGCACCGACTGGAGGACTTGAAGATAAGACGGCTCACCCAGCAGACTGGCTGACTGCACCGGCACCACGACACGAATCATCAGTTCATGGCCGGCACGTGATTCGATGAGCTGATACATCTGTGACTGCCGCGCCTGCCGCATCTGGGACGTGGTGGGCAAGTCCGGCACCAGCGTGCCAACGCCCTCTGATACCGTTGCCACCAACTGCCCGTTAGAAGCCACTACAGTCAAGGTTGCCAGTCCCGCCTGTTCGCGCAAGCGGTTCAGACGCATGGAGGTAAGCACGCTTCCATCATCGAGCGAGATGGCAATGTCGCGCGCTTTGTCGCCCACCTGGCCGACCAGATAATCTAGCGAATTCTGCCCCAGAGCCACCCCCCCATCGAGCGCACGTTCTACGCGCACATCGAACCAAGAATCGATGCTGCGCACCACAAACTGCAGCGACACCACATAGACCAGCATGCCGGGCCCTATCGCGATCAGCGCGAACATGAGCATCAACCTGAGCTTGAGCCTGGACCCGAACTGCCGACTCAGATATTCACGTACCAGGTTACGCAGTTGCACGGTCACCAGGGCAACCAAGCCCACCGTTACCACGCCATTGAGCGCCAGCAGAAAAGGATAGGCCCCGGCAAACAAGTCGGTGTTTGCGCTGGCTGAGGCCAGCAGAAAGATCGAGATCGCAGTGAGCGCAGCAAAGATGACGACCAGGCTGCGCTTCATGGTTCGGTCCCGATGCTCATGGCCCAGCGTAACCAGTCAGTATCGAGCACCCAACTCCGCCCGCCTATTGCCTCAACCTGAAAGGGTCGAGGCAGACGGTTGATGTCATGCCTGAATCGGAGTGCGGCTTCGTAATCGTTGCCTGGCGGGAGTTCATCCAACTCCACCACCGGCCAGTTGCGCACTCTCGACATGGCACGCAACACCGAGTCGATCGAATCGAAAGTCTGGTGCAGGTTACCAATCGACAGACGATAGCCACGTGTTATGGAGTTATAGGTAACTCTATAATGAATATTAACTGAGGCCAGTTGCTCGTCCAACCAGTACCAGCGTTTTCGCTTGACCTCGAATTCGAGCAAAAAATGGAGAGAAACACCGTTCATGAGGGCGGTAGCGAGGGTTTCACCGAGCTCAAGTTCAAGGTCGGCATTCAGCACATACGCATCATGCGTGGCCACCAGCTCGGCTTGCCGAATCTGCGCAGACTCGGCATTCGCCCATTCTGGAAGCAGCAGCAGCCAGACCAGAATCAGGCCCAGCCAGCCGGATCTCAAACGATCAGAGCTTTCGCAACAGTGCGTAATAAAAGCCATCATGCTCACTGCAGGGAAGTAGTTGTTGGCATGGCGCACCCGCAATGGGTTCACATTGCGCATCCGGGTGCCTGGACAGAAAGTCGTCAATCTGACCCTGGTTCTCCTCGTCAAACAAAGAACAAGTGACATAGAGCATTCTGCCACCTTGCGCCAGCGTTTTCCAAAGCGCGTCAATAATTCGCTTTTGCTGTTTGGCAAAACGGCGAATGTCCTCGTCCCGTCGCAACCACTTTATGTCGGGATGACGCCTTGCCACCCCCGATGCACTGCACGGCACGTCGGCCAGTATGGCATCGAAGGGTTTGCCATCCCACCATTCGTTGGGCTTGGAAGCGTCGGCTTGTAACAGCGTGGCCGACAGGCCAAGCCGTACAAGATTGGTGCCGACTCGTCTAACCCGCGAAGCATCCAGCTCCAGCGCCACCAGTTCGATATCGGCAAGTTCCAGCAGGTGAGCGGTCTTTCCACCTGGTGCGCTGCAGGCATCGAGTACACGTTCGCCCTTTCGAGGCTTGAGCCAGTGCGCTGCCCATTGCGCACCTGCGTCCTGCACCGAAACTTCACCCTCAGCGAAACCGGGCAGCTCGGAGACAGCCAGCGGTCGTGACAAAAGCAGGGCATTGTTGCCCTGACGCTTAGCCGGGATGGCGCGGGCGTCGAGATTTGCCATCACCTGCTCAAAAGTGGCGCGCCGCTGGTTAACCCTTATGCTCATCGGTGGCGGGCAGTTGGCCTGCTCAAGCGTGGTTTCCCAGACATCCGGAAAGCGGCGCTGAACACGCTTGATCCACCAAGCGGGGTGTCGATGCTGACACACCGGATCAGATGCCATTTCCAACTGCAAGTCATCGCGCTGGCGTTGCGCATTGCGCAGCACGCCGTTAGCAACGCCGCTTAGCCCGGGCACCACCGCTCGAACCGCTGAAACCGCCTGATCAACAATGGTATGGGCTTGCTCGGGCCGCGATTCCAGGCGTTGAAGCGCAACCAGCAAAATCGCATGAACAAGCTGCGGTAAAGGCTTGCTGACGAAGCGCCCCAAGATCCAGTCACCTCGACCGTAGTCTCGAAGACATCGCCAAGCCATGTCGCGTATGGCACCGCGGGTCGAGTCAGGCCAAGACGGATTGGCCATATCCCGGGCTTGTTCGAAAGCGTCAGTCAGATTACGGCCAGACAGCACGGCATCAACAAGTTGAGCCGCCTCTATCATGGCGAAGGCCAGACTGTCTTGCTTGGGTGGGACCGGATTGGGCGCGTTGCGGGGGCGAGGCATGGGTATGTCCGTGGAGAGGTGGCGTGCGCTCTTGCCGGGTTTCAGTTGCTGAACGATGTAGGCCGAGCGTGTCGATGTGATTGTCGACAACGCCCTGCGCCGGAATCAAAAAAGTTTGCTGAAGGCTTCAAATTGCCCGCTTGATCAGGCAGGGCAACCGCTTGCTTAGGCCAGGAGTCGTTTCAGATAGTTGGGTAACGCAAACTGCGCACGATGAATCTCGCCATTGTAGTGCTGCAGATCGCCAATGCCGAGATCAATCACGCGAGCGTCCACTGCGTCGGCTTCCAGGCTGCGTGGATCGAGAGTGTCCGAGGCTACCGCCATACCCCACAGACTTCCGTACAAGGGAACATACATGAAGTAAGGCGCAACACTCGCGAACACCTCGCTGAGACTGGCAAGCAGCTTGCTGACACGTTCGGGCTGAAAAAACGGTGCACCAGTGTGCAGCACAATCGCACCTCGTTCGGTCAAAAGTGCCTTGCAGTCAGCGAAGAATCTTGCGGTGTAAAGCGCCTCTGCCGGCCCTATCGGATCTGTCAGATCGAGCACGATGAGGTCAAAACGTTCGCCGCTCGCAGGGGCGGATTCACGCACATAGCGAAGGCCATCCTCAATACGCAATTCCAGCCGAGGATCGTTCAAGGCACCACGATGCACTACTTCGAGATGTTTGCGCGCGATCTCTACCACCTTGCCATCGAGTTCGACGAGCACCACACGTTGCATATCGGGATACTTGAACAATTCTTCGGCGGACCCGCCATCGCCACCACCAATGATCAAGGCTTGACGCATACCGCCGTGGGTGATTCCTGGCACATGGATGAGATTCTCGTGATACAGAAACTCGTCCCGCTCCGAGGTCATGCAATAACCATCGAGCCGAAACAACTTTCCGTATTGCGGACTGTTCCATACCTCATAGGACTGAAACTCGGATTGACCCGACTCGATCAATTCACCACCGACCAGGTAAAAGCCTGCGCCAGCCGACAAAGCCTCAAAGATCGCGCCATCAGGGGGCAAGGTGTTGTCTTCTTCCATGGTCAGCAATCTACTGGCACCCGACCCCGGGTCACATCGTGGCAAACAGACTCGTCTGATTGAAGGCTGATCGCGCTCTATCGCTGTTATCACGCGAAAAATTGCACACATACACGTCCAGTGTCACATCGCCGGTTTCCGGCCAAGTGTGTATTGCCAAGTGCGACTCTGCCAATACTACGGTGCCGGTAACACCCGCCTGCTGCCCATCATCGTGAGTAAACTGATAGAAATAGGCGCCTAGTGGTGTCAAACCCGCGTCTGCACAAGCATCGACACAAATTTTCTCCAGAACTTTCCTGTCCAGCAATAGTTGAGGAGAACACTTGCAGCGGTAAATGTCCGCCATTAGATGAAGTCCGTTCATGTATCTGGCTACACCTTTGAATTTTCGGTCAAAGGGGCATTTTAGCATGCGAAAACAGCAATCTTCATGGACGTTTAATTTGCACGAAGACAACTTGTGCTTCCCAGCTCTAGTGCTGGCGTCATCGCAACCTGGTTTCACGTGAAACAAATCGATCTTTCGCTCTGTACAGTAACGCGACTTTATTCCAAAAAATGCTTACCGCCTTAGAAGCCAGTGCATGTCGAGTTCCGGCGCCGTAAGCAGCAAGCTTCAAAAACGGGGTAGATTTAAACACTAAAGGACAACCCCCTGCAATACATCAAACCCAAGCTTGGCAATCAACGCAACCACAATCACCAGAAAGAAGCGTCTGACAAAAACCGCACCGTTGCGCAAGGCCATGCGGGAGCCAAATATCGCACCGGTGAGATTGCAAGCCGCCATCAACAAACCCAACTTCCAGAAGATTTCCACACTTGTCGCAAACACCATCAATGCCGAAAAATTGGTGCCTACATTAACAATCTTGGCAATTGCGGAGGCAGCCAGAAAATCCAGTCTGATAAAACGAACAAACAGAAAGATCAAGAAACTCCCGGTTCCCGGTCCAAAAAAACCATCATAAAACCCGATCACTCCACCAATGGCTGCAGCCAGCACCCACTCTTTGCTTCTATGGTGACGTTGCAATGTAACTGTGCCAAAGTCCTTCCTGACAAAGGTATAGATCGCAACCGCAACCAGCAACACAAGAATCAGCGGACGAATCAAGTCGGGTGGCATGAAGACCACCGCAGTCGCCCCCAACCAGGCGCCGATCAAAGCGGCAAAGGCTGCAGGAATCGCAACACTCCAGAGTATCGGAATACGCCGCGCATACTGCACAGCGGCACTCGCAGTTCCTACAATGCTCGCCAACTTGTTGGTGCCGAACAAGGTCGCGGCCCCGGTGGTAGGAAAAGCTGAAAACAACGCAGGAATCTGTATCAGGCCACCACCTCCAACCACCGAGTCAACAAAGCCCGCCAGAAATGCGGCAAGGCCGAGTACAAGCAAAAACCCTTCAATCGAGTCCAACTTCAATCACCTATAGGCACAGTAAAACGCTGTTACACTGACTCAACAGCGGAATGGAGCGGCCGCTTGACCCTCACGCAGGGAGCATCGGAACACGATCTTGTAAAACAAGTCGACCCGGTATCGCTCTAACAATCAGGCCAAGACAGCTCGCCTACCACTTTCTTTCAGTCAACCCGAGCACTGCCAAGGCTGCTTTCATGCTCGCTGCAAAGCCGCCATTAACAGAACCAACTTAACTGACGCTTCACTCGATTCCCTGTCATCCACATGAACATGCCCGGCGATCGTCCGACCATCTCTGCGACCTCGTCCTAACCGACCTCACATAACGAAGGACGACAGGAGTATGGCCAAAAGGCAGCAGTATACTCAAGAGCAAAACACCAAACTGTTTCACGTGAAACAGCTAAGCTAGCGCACATAATCCGACGTTAGCAGTACCGCGACAGATGCCCAAAAGCCGAGGTTATCGGTCTGCACAAAGCAAAGCCCCCTGCAAGTTCCGAGCGACCAAAGCAGCAAAAAACACCACGTTTTTGTGATCACGTCATCAGGACCGCTCACCCCAACCAACCTGATCATCGCGGACCACGCCTCGCCCAGCCCTGCGCTAGCCCCAATGCAAAACTCACCGGCCCATCCACCAAACCGGCGAGAACTTGTACTTCCAAAATGAAAGCAGTTACCGATCGTTATGTTCAGTGATGAGTGCAATGGTCGAGTTCGCTACTGTTGGCACCTGCATCACCATCGCCCCAAAGCAGATCGTGATGATACTCTTGCCGCTGCACTGCGTATGCCAGACCATGCAGCCACACCCCCTCGCCGCAGATATCCCACCGGGGCGCGATGTAGCAACAGCCTGCTCTGTGGCGGCAAGAAGCGCACGATACTGCCAACACCCGGTCACCTACTTGAGCAGGATGTCGTAATTCCCGAACAACACGAAATGGCGCAGCTCGTCGAGCAAGGTGGCGGGAGCGCACAAGCCCGGGCTCAGTGTCTCCAGTTCGTTGAACTGCCTCTGAGGGTTGAGACAGCCCCGTCGATGGCGTGCAACTACATAAAACGCTCGCCTGGCTCCGGCGCTGGGCCAACAAGACCTCGGTATTCCTTGCGCTCAGGGGCTGGGCCGACAACAGTAATATCCGCGCTGCAGCGATGGCGCCAAACGAGTTAAGCAAGCCAGCCTTGCGCATCCTGCTGCAGTCGGTTTTCGGTCATACCGTGCCCCCTTGCAGAATCCGGCTCAGAGCGCAGTTGATGTAAAAGTTGCTGCGCCCCACCTTGCGCTTTTGAATGAAGCCGTCGCCTACCAAGGCATCGCGGTACTTGGTAGCCGTAAGACGCGACACCTTGAGATCGTTCCGAATGAACTCGATCTTGGTGTTGAGTGCATGAAAAGTTGGTTGATCAAGTCCTGACTGTAGAACTTAAACTCGTCCCGGATGCCATGTTTGTAATAAAACAGCGCAGTCGTGATCCCATGGATCATCGCAATGGACCGGGCTGCGGTCAGTTCCAACACTTCCAGAATGCGCAGCACCCATTTGTCCCACGCGTCAGCGTCGCGCACGGCTTGCAGCAGACGGTAATAGTCGCCCTTGGTGCGCAGGATGTGACTAGACAGGAAAAGTACCGGAAAGTCCGGCAAGCCTTCCCTGACCAGATATATCACGTTCAGCATGCTTCCGATTCAACCATAGCCGTAAGAGAAGGGATGGATACTCTCGAACTGTTGTTGGATCACCGCCATCTTGATCAGCGGACCGACCGGAAACCGTTCGGCATCGCTGATGAAGCGTTCAAGATCGCGCATCAACGCCACGATTTCGGCCGACTCTTGTGGCAGCATATAAACGGTTTCACTCCGGTTGAGTGGAAACGCGGTGCCCGCCAGCTTGCGAATTCCAGCATTATTGCACTCCAGTTCCGCCTGCATAGCGATCAACTGGGTTACGGTAACGAGGCCCCTCTGGCGAACCTGCTCGTAACCGACGTGCATTGCCTGCTGGTAACGCAATACTTCCTTGGCTGCTAGCTTGACGAACACCTCGGGTAGCACCTCGTCCATGAGCAACTCATCATGGGTGGTGATGATGCTCTCGATCTCCGAAATGTCCTTCGCTTCCAGCAAACTGAGCATATTGATCAGGATAGCCTGCTTCCGAATCAACCCCGCCACGCCCTTCAGTTCAGCCAGCGCGCTGCTGGCACTGGACAGACGCTTGAGGATAACCGGCCTACCGAAACATGCGGCATCCAGCGTTTCAAGGACGGACAAGGTGTTCATGGCGGCAGGCGGCTACGAGGTCTGATGTCTGGAAAAACGGCTTCAGCCAGTCGAAGCAGGCAGGCGCTCAGGCGCTCAGGCGCGGAGGCACGGAGGCAATGTTAGCGGAGGGTGCCGATGCGGGCGATCACCTCATCAGCCACTTCGGTCAGCACCCGGCAGGTCTTTACGCTGCTATTGGGATATAAAACTGCCCGCCCTTCCTGCCTTCCGCACTCGCAAACTGCCCAAGGAAGTACTCATGCACCTGCCCGAACATATCCCGAGCCTTGCCGCGTTCTTGCGTAAATTCGTCGCCGAAGCCGATGGTGGACACCAGATCGACCAGCATTGTGCAGGAGTTCGCAGAATGCTTTGGCCTACTTTGGAAGCCTTGCTATTTTCCGATGCAGAAACGCGAAAAAATAACCCCTAGCAGATCATCAGGGGTGAACTCACCGGTGATCTCGCCCAAAGACTCGTGGGCCAGTCTAAGCTCTTCGGCAAAGAGCTCTAGCTGCTGCAACAGCGTAAAAGCCTCTGCCACATGCGCCGAGGCTTTCTTGAGCGCCTGCACATGTCGCTCACGAGCCATTGGCACATCTTCCGTACCAGGGCGCCAGCCAGCGATCCGGGCAAGCTCCTCACTCAGCAAGTCAATGCCCAGGCCCTTTTTCGCCGACAGGCCAATCCGCACCCCCGATGCATCCCGCTCACAGAATGCCTCCCTACCGACCATGTCAATCTTGTTCTCCACCACCACGCGTGGAATGCGTGCATCAATTCGTGCGTCAATCTCCGCTTCTTCCGGAAGCACCGAATGCCCTGACTGAACCAGCCGGACAATTACGTCTGCATTGTCGATCTCTGCCCAGGTGCGCTGAATTCCGATCTGTTCGACCATGTCGCTGGTCGCCTCGCGAAGACCTGCGGTATCCACCACGTGAACAGGCATACCCTTGATCTGGATTGTCTCCCGCACCGCATCACGCGTGGTTCCAGCGATGTCAGTAACGATCGCGCTGTCCTCTCCAGTCAACGCATTCAGCAGACTCGACTTTCCCACATTTGGCCGACCGACCAGCACCACCCGCATTCCGTCCCGCAACAAGCGACCTTGCTGCGCACCTTGCAACACTGCGTCAAGATGGTTGGCGACCTCTTGTAAGCGCTCCAACGCGCGCGATGCCTTGAGAAAATCGATCTCTTCTTCGGGAAAGTCCAGCGTAGCCTCAACCAGCATGCGCAGGTCTATCAGCTCATCCTTTAGTCGGTTGATGCGCTCCGAAAAAGCGCCGCTCAGCGAGCGCACCGCAGACCTTGCTGCCGCCGTTGTGGAAGCTTCAATCAAGTCGGCCACCGCCTCGGCCTGAGCCAGGTCCATGCGCCCGTTGAGAAAGGCGCGACGTGAAAACTCGCCCGGAGCAGCAAGGCGAGCACCAAGTTCAAGACAACGCGACAGCAGCATCTGCATGACTACCGGACCGCCGTGACCCTGGAGTTCCAGCACGTCTTCGCCGGTAAACGATGCTGGCGACCGGAAATACAGCAAGATGCCCTCATCCAGGGTGTCGCCGCTGCCATCGCAAAAACGCACAAACCCCGCATGGCGGGGTTTGGGTGTAGCGCCGGTGAGTTGCAGCGCAAAATCGCTGAGCGACGCGCCGGACACCCGGACGATGCCAACACCGCCACGACCTGGGGCCGTGGCAATTGCGGCGATGGTATCAGGCTGCCTTTCCACCTTCTTTCTTGCCCCTTTCAATCAGCCGGGTAATCTGCCATTGCTGCGCGATGGACAGGAGGTTGTTCACCACCCAGTACAGCACCAGACCAGACGGGAACCACATGAACATGAAAGTGAACACAATCGGCAAGGCCATCATGATCTTGGCCTGTATGGGATCAGGCGGAGCCGGGTTGAGCTTCATCTGTACCAGCATGGAAGCGCCCATCAGCACTGGCAGGATGAAATACGGGTCTTTTGCAGACAGATCCTGAATCCACCCAAGCCACGGCGCATGACGAACCTCAACACTACCCAGCAACACCCAGTAGAGCGCGATGAACACCGGAATCTGCACCAGAATCGGCAAGCAGCCGCCAAGCGGGTTGATCTTCTCCTTGCGGTACATGTCCATGACTTCCTGCTGCATGCGCGGCTTGTCATTGCCGTAGAGCTCCTTGAGCTTCTGCATGCGCGGACCCAGCACCCGCATCTTGGCCATGGACTTGTAGCTCGCGGCCGACAACGGGAAGAACACCAGCTTGATGACCACGGTCACCAGAATGATGGACCACCCCCAGTTGCCAGTCAGGCTGTGGAACCACGACAACACCCAGAACAGCGGCGCAGCAATCATGGTCAGCCAACCGTAATCGACCACCAGACCCAGCCCTTCAGCGATGCCCGACAAGTGATCCTGCTCCTGCGGGCCTGCATAAAGGCGCGTCCCGATGGAACCACTTTCACCCGGTGCTACCGCTGTCATCGGCAGAATCACCCCGGTTGAATACAGGTCCGGGCCGAGCTTGCGAGCAAAGAACTCTCGCTGGATGTTGTCGCGCGGCAACCATGCACCCACGAAATAGTGCTGCACCATCGCCGCCCAGCCGTTGTCAGCCCGACGCGTGAACTTGGCGCGGTCACGATCAATGTCGCTGAAATCGACCTTTTGATACTTGTCTTCAGAGGTGAAGAAAGCCGGACCGGTGAAGGTACGCACCCCGAACACTTCAACCGCTTCGGCTGGCTGACCATCGCGAGCAAACTGGAAGTAGGCATGACCACCGACCGCTGATTCGCCGTTATTGACGATCTCGTAGTCAATGTCGATCAGGTAGCTGCCACGATGAAAGGTCATCAGCTTGGTGACCTGAACACCGTTTTCTTCCGGCGCGACCAAGCGCAGGGTGAGCTTGTCCTGACCTGCCTGCAGAACCTGCTCTCCCGCCGGCAACGCATACACGCTGCGGTGGTTGGGCAGACCCTCACCAATCAGGCCAGTCTGAGCCGAATAGATGTGCCTGGCGCCATCGTCAAAGAGCACAAAGTTGGCTTCCCTGTCGTTGCCTGCAGCATGGTGCTTGAGCTCCATGCGCACGATCTCTCCGCCCTGGGCGGAAATCTCGGCCACCACCATGTCGGTGCGCACAATGGTTCGGGCTGCGGTCGACTGGGCAGGCGCACTGACCCCCGGAATGGTGGAGTCGCCCACCAGACCGGCGCTGGGTGTCGGCAAGCCAACATCAGCGGACTGCTGTTGAGAAGAGGTTTCGCTTGCTATTGGTGCAGGAGCCTGATCCTTGAGCCAGGCGTCCCACAGCATCACCAGAGCGAACGAGAAAATCAAAAAGAGAATGATTCGGCGTTGATCCATCGGACTATTTCTTGTGCTGGTGGGGTTCAGGTACGGGATCATACCCGCCCGGATTGAAAGGGTGGCAGCGACTTATGCGCCGAAAGGCGAGCCAAGAGCCGCGCAGTGCCCCGTGAGACCGAATCGCATCCATGGCGTATTCGGAGCAGGTCGGATGAAAACGGCAGTTTCGCCCCAGCATCGGACTGATGCCGTAGCGATAGAAGCCTATCAGACCCAGAAGAACCGGTTTGATCATTTTTTGCCCAGCGCCGCGAGCCGATCAAGCAGCGCAGTCATGTCGTCATTGATGGCAGCGCGAGTTGCTCCCGCCAAGGGTGCGTTCAGACGCACTACGAGATCATACGCCGGCAATGTTTCTCTGCGGCGTCGGAACTGCTCACGCACGATTCGCTTGACCAGGTTGCGTTGGTTTGCCCGCTTGGCAAACCGTTTGGCCACGACTACGCCGAGGCGAGCAGTGACCACATCGGCTGGGCGATAGTGCATGATGAGGAGACGACCCCGCAGCGAACGCCGAAAAGCAAAAACGGATGAGAACTCATCCGTTTTTTGTAATCGGTAGACGCCGATGAACCGTTGGTCAGCACCCGGCGTACAGATCACTTAGACGGCGAGGCGGTGACGACCTTTGGCGCGACGTGCACGAATTACTGCACGACCTCCACGGGTCTTCATGCGGACCAAAAAGCCGTGGGTGCGCTTGCGACGGACGACGGAAGGCTGGTAAGTGCGTTTCATTTTGCTATGCCAAAGTTAAGTCAAACGCGGCATTTAATGCTAAGAACCTTGTTTTGTCAAGCGGATTTTTTCCGCCAGCCTGTGGATAAGTCGCTCCCGGACAGGTAGAATTGACCCATTATAAAAGACGCCAGCAAAACGCGTTTGCGGTTCTGCGTGTTTGCCCTTTGGCAGACGACCTCCCCATACCCTGTTGTTTGCGCCGTCGCCCCCGTGCGATGGCATTTTGCCTTGAATACACTTTTAAAAGAATCTACCGAATCCAACGTGGCCCAAGATCTCTGGTCCTTCTGCCTGACGCGCCTGGAAAGCGAACTGCCGCGCCAGCAGTTCGCCACATGGATCAAAGGCCTGGTTGTCGAAGCCAGTGCCGATGACCCGTCATCTCTGCGCATCATCGCACCCAACCGCTTCGTACTGCAGTGGGTTCGCGAGCGCTATCTGCGCCGCATCGCTGAACTTGGCGAAGAATTCCACGGCCAGCCGATCACCCTCGACATCACCCTTGACGGTGGCAATGCTGCGTCCACCAGCAAATCGGAGGCTGGCCCCAAACAAGGCAGTCAAACCGAAGTTGTCACCACAACCAGCACCGCTGGCAACAAGGCAGAAGCCACTGCGCTCGCGAGCAAACCCAGGGCGCCATCAAGCAATGATCGCGCTCCCGACCCGGTCGAAGCTCTCTACGACCGCACGCGCCTCAACCGCGACTTCACCTTCGACACACTGGTCACCGGCCGGGCCAACGATCTGGCACGCGCTGCCGCCATGCAGGTTTCGCAAAATCCGGGCACGTCGTACAACCCGCTGTTCATCTACGGCGGGGTAGGGCTTGGCAAAACCCATTTGGTGCAGGCTATTGGCAACGCCGTGTTTGCCCAGAATCCGCGTGCCGTCATCCGTTATGTTCACGTTGAGGACTACTACGCCGACGTCGTTCGCGCCTATCAGCAAAAAAGCTTTGATCAGTTCAAGCGCTACTATCGCTCGCTCGACATGCTGATCATTGACGACATTCAGTTCTTCAACAACAAGAACCGCACGCAAGAAGAATTCTTCCACGCCTTCAACGCGCTCACCGAAGCCAAAAAGCAGATCATTATCACCTGCGACACCTACCCCAAGGATATCCAGGGGCTGGAAGATCGCCTGATCTCGCGGTTTGACTGGGGGCTGACGGTTCAGATTGAGCCGCCCGAACTCGAAATGCGCGTCGCCATCCTGCAGAAAAAGGCCGAAGCCCTGGCGGTCGGACTGGGAGACGATGTTGCCTTCCTGATCGCCAAGCACCTGCGATCCAACGTGCGCGAACTCGAAGGCGCGCTCAACAAGGTAGTAGCCTATGCCCGCTTTCATGGGCGTGACATCTCGCTCGAAGTCGCCAAGGAAGCGCTCAAGGATTTGCTCAACGCCCACAACCGGCAACTCAGCATCGAGCACATTCAGAAAACCGTTGCCGACTACTACAAGATCAAGATCGCCGACATGCACTCCAAAAAGCGCACCCGCGTCATTGCCCGGCCCCGCCAAGTGGCCATGTGGCTGGCCAAGGAACTCACCCCCATGTCGCTGCCAGCAATTGGCGACGCATTCGGAGGGCGGGATCACACCACGGTTCTGCACGCATGTCGTACCATCACCGAACTGCGCCTGTCCGACAATCAGCTCAACCACGACGTTCACGTACTGACACAAGTGTTGCGCGGATGACGCTATCAGTCGCCCGCTCTTCACCCGACCCTACAACCAGACCGCAAGCACATTGACGCCATGCACCTGCTCACAACCACTCGCGACGCAATTCTGGCCCCTCTGCAATCGGTTTCCGGCATTGTCGAAAGACGCCACACCATGCCGATTCTGGCCAACGTTCTCATCGAAAAGCAGGGTGAACACCTCACCATGCTGGCCACCGACATCGAGATCCAGATCCGCACCACCGCACTGGGCGATCTCGGCGGCACCGATGCCAACCTCACCGTGGGTGCGCGCAAGCTTCAGGATATCCTGCGCGCCCTGCCGGACAATATCCCGGTCAACCTGGTACTGGACGACAACCGTCTTACTATCAAGGCTGGCAAAAGCCGCTTTTCGCTGCAAACACTGCCAGCCACAGACTATCCGTGCATGAAACTGCCTGACGGCGAAGGGCAGCGTCTTAGCGTCAGCCAAAAAACCTTTAAGCGGTTGCTCACCCAGGCGTCCTACGCCATGGCGCAGCAAGACATCCGTTACTACCTCAACGGACTGCTACTCATAGCCGATGGCAATAACCTGCGCATGGTCGCAACCGACGGTCACAGGCTGGCACACGCGGCCACCAAAATCGAAGCCGATGTCCCACGCACCGAGGTCATCCTGCCACGTAAGACCGTGCTCGAGCTGATCCGCCAGCTTGACGACACCGACGACATGCTCGAAGTCATCCTGGCCGGCACGCAGGCCATCTTCCGTTTCGGCTCCATCGAACTGGTCACCAAGCTCATCGACGGCAAGTTTCCCGACTACGAGCGCGTCATTCCGACCAATCACCCCAACACCATCACCTTTGAGCGTGCCGCCCTGCTGGCAGCCCTGCAACGTGTAGCCATCCTCACCAGCGACAAGTTCCGTGGCTGCCGTTTCGTGCTCAGCGACGGCCTGCTGCGCGTCATCAGCTCCAACAACGAGCAGGAAGAAGCCCAGGAAGAAATCGAGGTGGACTACCACGGCCCCGCGCTCGACATGGGCTTCAACATCACCTATCTGCTGGACGTGCTCAACAACAGCAGCCACGACCAAATCTTGTGGCATCTCGCCGACAGCGCCTCCAGTGCATTGCTCACCCTGCCGGGTGACGAATACTTCAAGTATGTCGTCATGCCAATGCGCATCTGACCCCCGCGGGTGTGCAGAGTGAGCCTTCGCGCCGCCCTGCACACCGGTTGAAGCACGCCTCTGTTTCACTTTTTGCGGCGGCTCCACCCACAGCAGTCATCGCTCTTTCAGGCCAGCACCCACCAGTCCCGGCCGACCAGCAACGGAAACACCATGTCCGACATCCCAATGCAAAGCAACACGTCCCCCGCCAACACCTACGACGAATCCAGCATCCAGCAGCTCGAAGGCCTCGAAGCGGTACGCAAGCGCCCAGGAATGTACATCGGCGACACCTCCGACGGCACAGGCCTGCACCACATGGTGTTCGAAGTCGTCGACAACGCCATCGACGAAGCCCTGGCGGGGCACTGCGACGACATCGTCGTCACCATCCACCCGGACAACGCCATCTCGGTCACCGACAACGGTCGTGGCATTCCGGTCGGCGTCAAGATGGACGACAAGCACGAGCCCAAGCGCACCGCAGCCGAAATCGTCATGTGCGTGCTGCACGCGGGCGGCAAGTTCAACCAGAACAGCTACAAGGTGTCGGGTGGCCTGCACGGCGTCGGCGTATCCTGCGTAAACGCGTTATCCAAGTGGCTGCGCCTGATCATCAGACGCGATGGCAAGAAGCACTTCGTCGAATTTCACCGAGGCGTGCCCCAGGACCGCATCATCGAGCTCGTCAACGGCATCGAAACCAGTCCGCTCAAGGTCATTGGCGACACCGCCAAAAGCGGCACCGAAGTGCACTACCTCGCCGATGACGACATCTTCGGCCCCATCGAATACCACTACGACATACTCGCCAAGCGCCTGCGTGAGCTGTCATTCCTCAACAACGGCGTCAAGATACGTCTGCTCGACCAGCGAACCGGCAAAGAAGACAACTTCGCCTTCGCCGGTGGCGTCAAAGGCTTTGTCGAATACGTCAACCGCAGCAAGAACGTCCTGCACCCCACCGTTTTTTACGCTGAGGGCAACACCCGCATTCCCACCGGCGCCGGCCATGACGCCGAACTCTCGGTCGAAGTCGCCATGCAATGGAACGACTCCTACGCCGAGCAAGTGCTTTGCTTCACCAACAACATCCCGCAGGCAGATGGCGGCACCCACCTCACCGGTCTGCGCGCTGCCATGACTCGCATCATCAACAAATACATTGATGAACACGAGATCGCCAAAAAAGCCAAGGTCGACATCACCGGTGACGACATGCGCGAGGGCCTGGCCTGCGTGC
This sequence comes from Azoarcus sp., assembly GCA_036734105.1. Classification (GTDB taxonomy): domain Bacteria; phylum Pseudomonadota; class Gammaproteobacteria; order Burkholderiales; family Rhodocyclaceae; genus Azoarcus_F. The sequence goes on from DAIMZH010000018.1 coordinate 47,513, forward strand.
TGTCAGTCAAAATGCCCGACCCGAAGTTTGCCAGCCAGACCAAGATGAAGCTGGTGTCCTCCGAAGCCCGCCCGGCAGTCGAAGAGGTCGTCGCCAACAAGCTCACCGACTTTCTGCAAGAAAACCCGATCGACGCCAAAACCATCTGCGGCAAGATCGTCGAAGCCGCCCGCGCCCGCGACGCCGCCCGAAAGGCGCGCGAAATGACCCGCCGAAAAGGTTTGCTTGACGGCGTTGGGCTGCCCGGCAAGCTTGCCGACTGCCAGGAAAAAGACCCCGCCCTGTGCGAAATCTACCTGGTCGAGGGTGACTCTGCAGGTGGCTCCGCCAAACAAGGCCGCGACCGCAAGTTCCAGGCCATCCTGCCGCTCAAGGGCAAGATCCTAAACGTCGAAAAGGCCCGCTTCGACAAGCTGCTGCAAAGCCAGGAGATCGCCACCATGATCACCGCACTCGGCACCGGCATAGGCAAGGACGACTACAAACCCGAAAAGCTGCGCTACCACCGCATCATCATAATGACCGACGCCGACGTCGACGGCGCCCACATCCGAACGCTACTGCTCACCTTCTTCTATCGCCAGATGCCCGAACTGGTCGAGCGAGGCCACATCTACATTGCCCAGCCGCCGCTCTACAAGATCAAGCACGGCAAAAACGAGCAATACATCAAGGACGAGACCGAGCTCAACGCCCACCTGCTCAAGCTCGCCCTTGACGGTGCCGCACTCGTCCCCAGCACCGACGCGCCAGCTATCGTAGACGAAACACTCGCAGGCCTCGCCCGCAGCTATCTGCTCGCCGAAGCCGTCATCGACCGACTGTCCGGCTATACCGACCCCGCCGTGCTGCATGCCATGCTGGCCTACAACATCGAAATCAGCCTGGCAGACGAAGCCGCCACCCGCGACTCCGCCGCACGCATCCAGCCACACCTGCCCGAAAGCGTCAGCGTCTATCCTGAATACAACGACGAAACCGAAACCTGGCGTATCACCATAGAGCGCATGCACCACGGCAACCGCCGCATGGGCTGGATAGAAGAAGAGTTCGTGGTCTCCGGTGACTACCGCAGCATCCGCACTGCCGCCGAAGCCATCTCCGACCTTATCGGCAAAGGTGCCGAAATCCGCCGTGGCGACAAATCCCGGCCGATCACACGCTTCTCCGAAGCCATCCGCTGGCTGCTCTCCGAAGTCGAACGCAACCTCAACAAGCAGCGCTACAAAGGCCTGGGCGAAATGAACCCCTCACAGCTCTGGGAAACCACCATGGACCCCGCAGTGCGCCGCCTGCTCCGCGTGCAGATCGACGACGCCATCACCGCAGACGAAATCTTCACTACCCTGATGGGCGATAACGTCGAACCCCGCCGCGCCTTCATCGAAGGCAATGCGTTGTATGCACGGAATATTGATGTGTGATGCTGCAGGATCGCAGGCTTTCACGACGATCTCGATTTTTCCCGAAAGTCGAGATGTCGTGGGAACGGCTCAAACAAAGAGGCTGCTCGCATAGAGCGGCCTTTTTTGATTTTTTTGAACCAAGGTTGGTTGGCCCTTATCGGCCTTTTGCTGGCGATGGCCACTGGCCTTACTCGCGCGGCAATACGACGGCCACCTGTCATTCCGCAGCCAATGGGGGCCATCACCGTTTGTCAGTACAGCCCAAAGCAAGATCCGACCACTTGCGGCCTTTGAGAACCCCATACCTGGAGCGCAGAACGGCAGTTGCACTCCAGCACCTGACACTCAGCATCCGGGGCATAGGTGAGGCGCGCCCTTTCACGTTTCAACAGCCAGGATAAAAACTTAGCCGCAGGCCCTGGGCACACCCCACCAAGTCACACAAATTGCGTTCTGCTCTGCGATGATTCAGGGGTTTGCTAACCATTCCGATCATCCCGATGAACAACACTTCCGAACCCGATCGCCAGCCATGGGCTATTTTTCTGGTGTTTCTGCGGCTGGGGCTGACATCGTTTGGTGGTCCGATTGCGCATATCGGCTTTTTCCGGGATGAGTTCGTAAGCCGACGGAAGTGGCTCACAGATGCCAGCTACGCCGATCTGGTCGCCCTGTGTCAGTTTCTTCCTGGCCCGGCCAGCAGTCAGGTCGGGATGGCGCTCGGGCTGTCTCGGGCAGGCTATGCAGGCGCCTTTGCGGCCTGGGCAGGCTTCACCCTGCCCTCTGCTCTGGCCTTGATTGTGTTTGCGCTCGGCATTACAAGCTATGGCGGCGGACTGTCGGCAGGCGTGCTTCAAGGCCTCAAGATTGCGGCTGTTGCCGTGGTGGCGCAGGCAGTATGGGGCATGGCGCGATCCCTTTGCCCGGACGCCTTGCGGGTCAGCATCATGACGGCGGCCACCTGTGGTGTGCTGTTACTTCCCACAGCAGCGGGCCAGGTTGGCACCATCATCGTGGCCGGCCTGCTCGGTCTGCTCCTCTTCAAACCGGAACAAGGCGCGGTCGCCGAGGCGCTCTCCATTCGTATTTCGAGACGGGCGGGTGGTGTCTGGCTCGGCACGTTCTTTGCCCTGCTGATCGGTTTGCCACTGCTGGTGCTGGTTTTTCCCGGTCAGTCACTGGCGATGGTGGACGCTTTTTATCGCGCAGGCTCACTGGTGTTTGGCGGAGGGCATGTGGTGTTGCCCCTGCTGCAGGCAGAGGTCGTGCCCAGCGGTTGGGTGGATAACGATGTTTTCCTGGCCGGTTATGGCACGGCCCAGGCCGTACCCGGCCCGCTGTTTACATTCGCGGCATTCCTCGGGGCCTCAATGAACACCACTCCAACCGGGTGGCTAGGCGGCCTGCTCTGCCTACTGGCGATTTTCGTCCCGTCTTTCCTGCTGGTGGCCGGTGCCTTGCCATTCTGGGAGCGCTTGCGCACCCACTTGAAGGCACGTGCCGCACTCATGGGCATCAACGCGGCGGTGGTCGGTCTGCTGCTGGCGGCGCTTTTCGATCCGGTTTGGACCACTGCCATCCTCGCACCGCAGGATTTCGCGCTGGCGCTGGTCGCGCTGGTCGCGCTGATGTTCTGGAAGCTGCCGCCCTGGCTGGTTGTCATCGGCGCTGGGTTGTCGGGATGGACTCTGCTCTAGCAATTCATCGGACCTTTTGTTGTGCTGGCAGCCTGCCGGACTTGAGACTGATCTGCTAAAAACTTTCCTGTTATCATCCATTGCTGATTGCATTGTTATAACATTGCATTAATGAATTCAAGCACTTTCTTCCTTGACCTTGAGCATGCCCGCGCTGGCAGCAAACGCGCTCTGCTGGCTGTGCTGGACGCACTGCCCTTTGACCAGAACGGGCTGATTGCGGCAATTGCGCAGCAATACGACACGCGTGAGGTATTGATGCTGGCCTGGATGAACCGGGTCGCACTCGAAGAAACCTTGTACACCGGCCAGGCCTGCTACTGGTCGCGCTCACGCCAGAGCCTGTGGCGCAAGGGTGAAACTTCCGGGTGCGTACAACACGTCAGACAGATTCGCCTGGATTGCGACGGTGATGCTGTCTTGCTGCTGGTCGATCAGACTGGACCAGCTTGCCATACCGGACGTCCCAACTGTTTCTACAACCAGCTTGATCGCCAGGGGCTGCTTGTGCTGGTCAGCCCACCTCAACACCAGATCATCAAGGCCAAACCATGAGCTCCATCCTGATTCGCAACGCGACCCTTATCAATGAGGGAAACACTCAAGAGGCCGATGTCCTGATACACAACGGTCGCATAGAGCAGATTTCCGGTGCCATTGATGCAGTCGCCGATGACTACATCGATGCAGCAGGTCACTGGCTGTTGCCCGGAATGATTGATGATCAGGTGCATTTCAGAGAGCCGGGCTTTACCCATAAGGGGTGTATTGCGAGCGAATCTGCAGCCGCTGTGGCCGGTGGCATTACCAGCTTCATGGACATGCCCAACACCCGCCCAGCGACACTCACCCCCGAGGCGCTGGCTGACAAAAAGGCGATTGCTGCGCGCGATGCTCATGCAAACTACGGGTTTCATTTCGGCGTATCCCACGACAACATCGACGTGGTTGCCGCACTTGACCCGTTGAGCGTAGCGGGCGTCAAGGTGTTCATGGGAGCCTCGACCGGGGATATGCTTGTAGATGATCCAGCCACACTTGAGCGTTTGTTTGCCTGCGTTCCCACCATTTTGCTGGCACATTGCGAAAACACCCCCGGATCAAGCAGAACGAGGATTTGTGGCGGAGGCGCTTTGGCAGCAATGTGCCGATGACTGCGCATCCCGAAATACGTGATGCCGAGGCCTGCTATCTATCCTCATCCATGGCGGTGACCCTGGCGCGTAAACATCACACACGGCTGCATGTCTTGCACCTCACGACCGCTCGCGAGCTTGCCCTGTTTGAAGACAAACCACTTGCCGAAAAGCATATTACCGCCGAAGTATGCGTCCACCACCTGCTGTTCGATAGTCGTGATTATCCCCGGGCAGCCACCTGAAGTGCAACCCCGCGGTCAAGTCACAACAAGACCGCGACGCCCTGCGCAAGGCTTTGCAAAGCAACCTGATCGATGTGATTGGCACCGATCATGCCCCTCATACGCTGGAGGAGAAGGCGGGCGACTACTTTTCAGCCCCAGCCGGTTTGCCGCTGGTGCAGCACGCCCTGCCTGCGCTGATGGAACTGGTGCATCAAGGCCACCTTGACCTGCATGGACTGGTTGCCAAGACAAGCCATCGAGTAGCCGACCTGTTCGGAATTGTGGATCGTGGCTATCTGCGCGAGGGTTACTGGGCAGACCTGGCATTGATCGTCCCGACCGACCAGCGCGATGCTGAAGCCCCACTACTCAGCCGCTGCGGCTGGAGCCCATTTGCAGGTCAACGCTTTCACTACCAGGTGGCCAGTACCGTGGTTTCCGGGCAACTCGCCTGGCACAACAAGCAGTTGCAAGCAAACTGTCGCGGACAAGCACTGACATTCTGTCGCTGAGCGCTTCGTAGGTAGACGTCGGAGGGCACCTGAACCAAGAAGCCGCAGTTGATCGCCTCCGATGAGTCTGAATAGCTTGAAAGCACTCGCAGTCTCGCGATCGATTGTGATCATATTTTGGGTGAGCCCGCGACGTACCCGATCGTACGCCTGGTGCTCTGCCAGGCTACATTGCCTCTCCATGCAGGGGCGCAAGAAGGGTTTGCCTACGCACCTGCCGTGCCGCCTGAGTCGGTCAAAGGTACCAATCCATCCCTGTAATACCATCCGTTGGCGTTTCGCATCATTCTAAGCGCATATTGACCATCATAGCCCTCCGGACTATCCTTAACGCAATGAGGCCATCGCCCTCACAGCTTCAGCCAGCCAACGGACCATCCCGCCAGCCAGCCAGAGCCCGCTTCGTCACGAAGCCATCCCGCTCAAAGTTGACATGTCATGATTCCCTGCTCATTTGGCTGTGCTGCGACACGGTACGCACCCAAACCCGCCCGGCACCAACGACCTCCGAGCCATCGCGCCCGACAGCAGCGCGATCCGGTGGCCGTTCTGATCCACCACGGGGCCAACCTGCATTTCTCACGCCGTCGAGATTGCGACCGACGATGCGCTCGCGCCTGCCCATCAACGCCCTCGTTGAAGGTGCGCGAACGAAATGCGTAGTAGTGATCAGCTTCACAGATGGCGGTGCGCGTAGAAATGTCAGAATCGGATGCTCCTTCACTCTTCCGAGCGGAGGTACTGGAAACACGTGCAAGCCAACGCCAAGGGAAAGTGCTCATACATCAGCCCATCGGCTATCACGTCGCGGCACTGCTAGCCCTGTTACTCGTCGGTGTCATCGTCGCATGCAGCTACTACGGCACCTACACAAAAAGGGCGACAGTGCGCGGACTGCTCATGCCCGAGCAAGGCCTCTTTCGGCTTGTCGCTCCTACTGGTGGGCAAATCACCGCGATCCACGCCTTCGAGGGTCAGTCGGTCACCGCTGGGAAACACTATTCCAACTCGCAACCCATCAAGTCATTCAGAGCGGGCGCTCGCACCGGCGCATCGTCGAGCAGCTTGAGCACCGGATCACACTGACCCAATCAGCCATCAGCGCCGCCGATCAAAGATATCAACGGGAACGCCAACTCACTGAGGAGCGAATCGCGGCGATTGACGTCGAATCGGCACAATTGTTGAACGAACTCGCAACACTCGAGCGGCGCGAGCGCCTGGCTGAAAATCAAGAGGCGCGTGTTCGTAGGCAAACCGCGGCTGGCTTCGTCTCTCCCGCACAGCTTGAGCAGGCACAACTCGATCGCCTGGCGCTGACGCAACAGCGACAAGGCATGGAGCGCTCGCGACTTGCGCTGGAGCGCGACCGAGTCGGCCTGCTCGCCACTCGGGAAGACATCGAGGCACGCCACAACGCGCTGGCCATCGAGAACGAAAAGAACTTGTCGGCACTTAGGCAGGAATTGGTCGAGTTCGAATCCCGCAGTGAAGCGTTAAGCACCGCACCCTTCTCCGGGGTCGTCACCGGCGTGCACATCCACCCTGGCAGCATCGTTACCCCCGGGGCATTGTTGGCCAACATCGTTCCAAACGGAGAGAAGCTTGTCGGTCATCTCTACGCCTCTGAACGAAGCTCTGGCTTTCTCGAACCGGGGCAACCGGTTCGAATCCGGCTTGCCGCGTACCCGCATCAAAAATACGGAATGCTCCGCGGGCGTCTCAAGGAAATCGCGCAAAGTCCCTACGCGCTGGCCGAACTCCCCATGCATATCGCCACCACCGTCCAGCATGGTTCGACCACGCCCGGGCTCTATTACCGAATAACCGTGGAACTGCAAAATCAGACCGTTACCGCGAACGGGCAGCCTTTGGCACTCCGCCCCGGCATGGTGTTCGAAGCGGACGTCATCCAGGAAACTCGGCGTTTGTATGAATGGGCGCTTGATCCGATATATGCGGTCACCGGAAGAATGGGGCGCGCGACGGATCGCGAGACTGCGCAACAAACAATGGACTCGGAGGTGGCGAGGTGACGTTCAGCAACAGGGAAAGAGAAGTACTGGAACTCCTACGAAGTGGCATGACGAACAAACGTATTGCCGCGAAACTCGGGATCAGCGACTTCACCGTTCGAGACCACGTATCGAGCATGCTGAGGAAAGCGGGGGTTCGAAACAGGACCGAGCTTGTTTCAACGTGCGCGCATACGACAAACGACTCCCCCCTACATTCGTAGGCTAAACAGAGGGCAGCCAATCCACATAGAATTAACTCTAGCTTCTCAAGCAGGCGAGCGAGCTATACTCATTACATCTCGCTGGAACCCTAGATTTGTGATGAACCAAGTCTGCATTAAGAAATAGAACCCAAAACTAATGGAACTGCGAATGCCTATTAAATTGTTTCTTAATATCTTTACGGCATTTTCTCTGATTGTAATCTCGGCGACAATCGGGGCTCTCGTATACCGAGACTCGCAAAACATAGAATTAGCGATCGCATTTTGCGCAATAGCATCCGTCATTTCTTTTCCGTTTATAAGGGCGTTCTTTCTTTCAAACCGGGAAAACGTCAAGTGCTACTGCGATAACCTGGAGTCACGTTACCTGATTTCGCTCATATTTGGAGATCGTTTTTTATTACTGGAAAAAATGGAATTCAAAATGAAAGAGATTTCCGTACACGAATTGAATTTAATATCAGGAGGAAGCCTAGCCGACGCAGCAAACGCAGCGCAAGTAGGAGCCGCGGTTGGCGGTGCCATGGGAGTGGTGTACTCGGAACCTCGGGTTGATCCGCAAGATCATCCTGAACATGCTGAGGGGCGCCGCAAAATGGCAGGCTGGGATGACGATGAGCGGATGCGGGTTTTGGGGATTACGCCGTTATGATGAATAAGTGCGGTGGCCCTGCCCTGAATGTGAAGAAATCGTATTTCTGCTGAAACTCTCAGCCATGGCACTCAAACCATTACAATTCCCGGAGTTTCGAAGAGATCAAAACTCGATCATGACTACTTCCATTCTCGCATTTACTTTCAAGAAAATGATTTCTTATCCCTCTACCATCGCCCAATTGCGACTCGAAGCTACCCAACTTCCTGTCGAAAAGGAGTCTGACGTTGTCGCTTATGAATGACACTCCCATTACCGCGATATTTGTCGCGCTTTCGTATGCCAGCTTGAATGTTTTATACCGAATAGCCAGGCTGGCATTTGGGCGTCGATTCGGGGGTGGGTTGGGGCAATTCCTGTTCGTGTTTCTCGTAGTCGCCTCAGTAGTCTGTGGAAACATCATGAAGAGAGTCATGATGTAGGTCTGGTTTAATAACCGTCGATTAGTTCAGGTGAATGGTATGAGAGAACTTAGTACTCGGGATCTAGAGTTGGTTCCAGGGGCTGCAGGCCCAGTTGGTGCTGCAATTGGTGCTTTTACCGGTGCAGCAACTTACATCGGATACAGCATTGGTTCCGGCGAAGGGAGCATGTCGGGCTTTATTGGAAGTACTCTTACCGGTGCGGCTGTTGGCTTCGTGAGCGGTCCCGCTGGACTTAGCGCAATGCAGAATGGTGCTCTGATGATTGGCGGAAGCCAGGTTGGCTTTTATGGGGGAATGATAGGTGGATTTGCCGATCGGGCTCTTAATGCAGCGGGCACAAACTACAACGACATTGCTGGCGTCCACTACCAGTGACGATTGTATGCTGACCAAGCCGACCATCGCTTTCCCAGTATCGCGTTCCGACTTTCTCCAATTTCATCAGGAGCGACAACCGCTGCTGATGAAAGGCGCGGTTTCGGGTGTGAAGCAGGGCCAACGCACTTATTTAGCATAGCCTGATCGCAAAAATGCCAACGTCGTCGACTCTCCGAAAAAACCGTTTACAGTCATGCACTTATGCGCACGCATTGTAAACTCACTCGATTTCCGGTCTACTCTCGTCTTTTGGGCGAACGATGGAAGCGAAGACCTTGGCAGACTATTTTTCCGAAATCGATGACCCACGGCGCAAAGGATTCGCGCACCGGCATGACCTCGTGGAGATGTTGGTGATCGCGACTTGTGCGCTGTTCAGTGAGGTCGAAGGCTTTGAGGACATTGCCCGTTGGGCGCGCGTCAAGGAGTCTTGGTTGCGTCGCTTTCTGCCGCTGAAGAACGGCATTGCGTCAGCAGACACGTTTGCACGTGTATTCAGATTGATTGATCCTGCCGCCTTCGAGTCGGCATTTCGGGCCTGGGTTAGCAGCACTTTGCCCACGTTCAAACAGGTCGCGATTGATGGCAAAACCCTGCGAGGCTCGGTTGACGGCGACATCCCTGCCTTGCACATGGTGAGCGCGTTTGCCACAGACATGGGTGTGGTGCTCGGCCAGGA
>DAIMZH010000019.1:0-55641 GCA_036734105.1 Azoarcus sp.
GTCCTGATCGCACAAAAAAGTGCAACCGATGCCCGTGCTGAGGCTGAGAAGGCGCAGGATTTGTTGAGTCATGCATGGCATAGCAGGGCTGCGGGCTTACTTTCCAGGCTGGCGTTATTAGTGCCGATGCTCAGAGATGCAGCAGATCGACATGCACAGAACGTTGGATCTGGTTTGCCTGGTTCTGCGGTGGCAACGCATTGGTCCGAGTTGTATGGCAATCTGACTTATTATCTGCAAACTGTATTGACTCCGCGCTACTCTATTGATCCTGAAGCCTATACTGATACGATTAATTTGATTAAACACCGTGTTCAACTTTTGTGTGAAGATGATTCGATTTATGCTCTCAAGATGATGCAGGATGAGAATCGGTTGCAACTAAACCTCTTGCGCGATCTTTTGCAGGAGGGTTTGCAGCAACTGGCAGAAACGCCGGTTGAGCGCGCTGATCAGTACAAAGCCAGGCAGCTGCAGGAAGCCTTGCGCGAAATGCTGGCGGTTCTGCGGCAGCTGCAATGAGAGTGACAAAAGGTGGCTCATGCTGATTTGATTCGCATGAGCCACGATTTATTACTGCCCCAAAACGACAGGACCAGATTTATACCCCAAACGGCGCAATCCCGAACAGCCAGATGTGCAGATAGCGTGCAAACAAAAACCACAGCACCAGACCAGCAACGACGGCGATGCCGTCATTCAGCAATTTGCCGCTGGGTCGTGCTGTGCCAGCGGCGCGGTCGCGGCGGCGGGCGCTGGTGAAGGCGGCGATGGACCACGCCAGGAAGCTGCCGAACAGCAGGATGTCGGCCAGCGTGCCGTTGGCGATGAGGTGCGACAAGGCCCACAGTTTGACGCCTGCGGCCATCGGGTGGCCGATGACGGCTTTGATCTTGCCGGTGGGCACATAGGCGGCGGCCAGCAGGATGAAGGCGGGCAGAGTCAGTAGCGCGGCCAGGTGCTTGGTCCACATTGGCGGGAACCATACATACACCGGGTCGATGCGTGCCAGCCCGTAGCCATGCACGATCAGCCCGAGGCCAATGATGGAGACGATGGAATAGGCGATCTTGAAGCGTGTCAGGCTGCCCTCGGCAATAAGGCGGCTGCGACTGTCTTCTGCAAGAATACGGGCGGAGTGGGTGCCCAGAAACAGGATCAGTCCAAAAATCAGATAGGTCATGCGTGGATCTCCGTAAGAATGGTTAAACCTAGAAAATGCAATCGGGCACGTAGCGGAGTCACCCAGTGGGTGATTTTCATCAATGGCGTGCGTTCAAGTGTTATGGGCTATTCAGACTCATGGCGAATGGTCAACTGCGGTCGCCAGGTTAAACCTTGACGCGCATCAGTCGCGCCTTGTCACGCTCCCAGTCGCGCTTTTTCTCGTCTTCGCGCTTGTCGTACTGCTTCTTGCCCTTGGCCAGGCCAACCGTAACCTTGATGCGGCCCTTGGAGTAGTGCAGGTCAAGTGGCAGCAGTGTGAAGCCGGCGCGCTCTACCTTGCCGATGAGTTTGGCGATCTCGTGGCCGTGCAGCAACAGCTTGCGGGTGCGGGTCGGGTCCGGGTGTACATGTGTCGAGGCGCTGGCCAGCGGGGTGATGTGCATGCCGAGGATGAAGATCTCCTCGTTGCGGACGATGACGTAGGCCTCCTTGATGTTGGCCCGGCCTGCGCGTATGCCCTTGACCTCCCAGCCTTGCAGCGAGATGCCGGCTTCGTACTTTTCCTCGATGAAATAGTCGTGAAAGGCTTTGCGGTTGTCGATGATGCTCATATAGTGGTCTCTGCGCGTTATGCGCGGCGCTTGTGCGCCCTTGCGGTAGAATCCGAAAGTTTAACAGTTGACGGTGCCGGGTTTCCAAAGGTTCTGCCGGTAAGCGACAGGGTGCCACCGGACAGCCTGTTGCTATCCGTGCTGACAATCGGTTCCGGTTGTCCGTCAGCTTCACCGATAACGCCGGATAAAGCATGGCCGAAGTCAAAAAGATTGTTCTGATCGAATTCACTCCCGAGCAGATGTACGAACTGGTGGACCGCGTGGAGGACTACGCGCATTTTCTGCCGTGGTGTGGTGGCACCGAGCTCATTGAGCGCACAGATACTCACACAGCGGCTACCATCCACATCAACTACCACGGAATCAAGGCCCATTTCAGCACCGAGAACCGCAAGCATTGGCCCACCGAGATGCATATCCGGCTGCGCGAAGGCCCTTTCCGGCACCTGGACGGACAGTGGCTGTTCACCCCGCTGGGAGACAGCGCCTGCAAGGTCGAATTTCACCTGCACTACCAGTTCTCCAACCGGCTTCTTGAAAAGGCGCTTGGGCCGGTGTTCAATCACATTGCCAATACCTTTGTCGATTCCTTTGTCAAACGCGCCGAACAGATTCATCGCAAGGCCTGAACATGACCGCAAAAATCAATGTTGAAGTGGTGTACGCGCTGCCTGAGCGGCAGGAACTGGTCAAGCTGACGCTCCCGGAAAACGCGACGGTTGGTGAAGCGATAGGCGCCTCGGGACTGCTTGAGAAATACCCGGATATCGATATTGTCAAAGCCAACAAGATCGGCATCTACGGCAAGCTTTGCAAGGCCGATACCGAACTGCGTGAGCGCGATCGCGTTGAGATCTACCGCCCGCTGATCGCCGACCCCAAGGCGGTTCGCAAAAAGCGGGCTGAAGAGGGCAAGGCGATGAAGAAGGGTGGTGGCGATGCGGAAGAATAGGGTGCTTGCGCAGGCCAGCTAAATCGTCAGGGTTTGGGCAAAGAGCTGGCAGCCTGGGTGTGTAGCCAACGCTCGGCCATGGCGGCGACGTCCACCTTCGCGCGGAGCCTGGCCGCTAGCAGATACAGTCCTCCGAGCTTGCGGTGCAAAAACAACGCGTCCGCAGGCGGGCTGTGCCACATGTCCTTGTCTGCACTGAGTTTCAGGCCTGCGTCGCGAATGCGACGGGCCAGGTCGGTGCCGCCAAAATCATAAGCACCCTGGTGTCGGAGTGGTTCGCAGGCGGTACTGAACAGCGCCAGCACCGCGTCTCGCTGGTCCGGGCGGATGTTGGCCTTGAAATAACCTATGTCTTGCGCAGCCTGATCCATTTTGGCGTAGTCGTTGTCTTGCGCGCCCCGCATGAGCACGCGATAGGCTTCGACCACCTTCGGTTGATAGGTTCGTGCGGCGCCAAAGTCGAGCAGGCCGACCCGATTGCTCGAAGCGTCATAACGATAGTTGGCAAAGTTGGGGTCGGTCTGGATCAGGCGAAACTCGAACAGCTCGCGAAACAACAGTTCGATAAGCAGTGTGGCAATTCGGTCGCGGGTGCTCTGGGGGGCGTCGGTCAGTGATTCGACCGCCACGCCTTGCACCCAGCTCATGGCAAGAATATCCGTGCCGGTCAGGCTGTCGTCCGGCGTGGGCAGGATAAAGTCTGCGCTGTCGTCCAATAGCCTGGCAAAGCGGCTAAGGGTGCTTGCCTCATGCTGATAGTCCGCTTCAAAGTGGAGTTGCTGTTTGGCTTCAGCGAGCAGAGGCTCAATGTTCAACCCTTTGGGTAGCAGTCCCGACACTCTCAACAGCGTCGCCACGTTGTCAACGTCGCTGTCTATGCTACGTCTAACGCCCGGATACTGGATTTTTATCGCGAGTTCGCGATTGTCCACGGTGGTTGCACGGTGGACCTGCCCAATGGACGCAGAAGCAACCGGGTTAAAGGAGAAGCGCGAAAAGTGGCGCTCCCAGTTGCCGCCCCAGTGGGTTTCCAGGGACTCCACAACTTGACTCATCGGCATGCTGCGAGCGTCTTCGCGCAAGCGCGCGAGAATCTCCGCCAGCTCTGGCGGAAGCAGGTTGCCAGCGTCCATGGACAGCAGTTGTCCCAGCTTCATCGCGGCACCGCGAAGTTGCGCAAGCTGATTGGCGACGCGACGGGCATTGGCTGGAGTAAGCAACAAGTCGGCTGTGCGTGGCATTTCACCTGCGGCGAGTCGTCGCACGCCTTCGACCAGCATGCCGCCAGCCAGTCCGGTAGCCAGGCTACCAAGACGACTCATGCGCGCTAGTCGTCCGGCGGGCACTGCAGATTCGTGCGCTGGGCTTGTTTTGGTGATGGCCATGACGATGGGTCTCTGTGTGGGTCGGTAAATCTGAAAGTGTACTGGACAAATGACATGGCTTTGATGAATTGGTTTCAAATCATTGAGCACGCTCACTTTCGAGCACTAACGCTGTTGGTGCAGATTGACCATGCTCAAAAGTGCATTTCGTAGCGCATCCAGGCGAAAAAATACGTATTTTCAGAACTCTCAACGGATATGCGCATCGGCAGTGCAAGGGCTTGAGTAAACTTGGGATGAACTGACTGGCTTGGCAGTGGTCAGTGACAACTACTATATTGTCGTGGACAAATATGGCTTACTCACGAAACCATGAGGGAAAGATGAACATGTCGGATCAGCATGTGGCCGTGATCGGTGCAGGTATGGCTGGGCTGGTGCTGGCACGCGATCTGGTGTCATCCGGCGCGTCGGTCAGCGTTTTCGACAAGAGTCGAGGCGTAGGCGGTCGCATGAGCACCCGGCGGGGCGAAGGCTGGACCTGTGATCATGGCGCGCAGTATTTCACCGCACGCAGCGCTGAATTTCGGACCGAAGTCACCAACTGGCAGACGGCTGGCGTTGTTGCGCTGTGGCAGCCACGGTTGCGGGTATTTGAGCAGTGCTCGGTACGGGACGGTCGTGTGGAGTTCCCGCGTTTTGTAGGCACACCCGCCATGACTGCACCTGCCCGGCTGATCGCAGAGGGGCTGAATGTGCGTTTACAGTCAGCAATTGCGGGCATCGAGCCAGAGGGGCAGGGTTTCAGGCTCAGGACTGCCGAGGGCGTGGTGCTGGAGGAATGCTTTGACAGTGTTGCGCTGGCTGTACCTGCGCCGCAAGTGGTGCCGTTGCTTGAGGCACTGTCGCCAGATATGGCAGCGCTGGCTGCTGCGGCACGCATGCAGGCATGCTGGGCAGTCATGCTCACTCTGGCGCAACGGCCAGATATCGACTTCGATGCTGCATTTGTCAATCAGGGGCCTTTGAGCTGGGTAGCCAGAAACGGCAGCAAACCAGAGCGCAATGGTGGCGAAACCTGGTTGCTGCATGCGAGTCCGGATTGGTCGGAAGCAAACCTGGAGGCCTCACCGGAGGCTGTTACGCACGAGTTGCTCGAGGCTTTTGTCAAACTGGGTGCCAAGGTCGTGCCGGAAGCATCCTCAACTCATCGCTGGCGCTATGCCTTCACTGAGTCTGCCGTGGCAGGCGGCTGTGTCTGGGACCCGGTCAGGCGGATCGGATTGTGTGGCGACTGGCTTAACGGGGGTCGGGTCGAGGGAGCGTGGTTAAGCGGTCGCGCCTTGGCAAGGCAGATGCTGGCGGCTGCTTGAGTGGTCATCAGCTTTCGTGTTTTCGCCGGATCAAGCGTTGCAGATAAGGCCTCACGGGCAGAAAGGCACGATATGCCCATTCAATGACATGACTCAATGGTGGGCGGCTGAACAGGTTGCCAAGCCATTGCCAGCCCGGCACATGTTGCCATAGCACGGCAAAGGCGAGGCCTCCCGAGTAAAGGCGGCCTGTCGAATCACGAACATGAAAGCGGGCCATGGCGGCAGTGCAGCTCAGGCCGTCGCCAAGCTCGGAAGGTGTGCTGACGTCTATCCAGGCAATCTGTGCGTCGCCAGCACGCCGACGATAGAAAGCGATCTCCCGTTGGCACAATGGGCAACTGCCGTCGTAATAAACGCTCAATACGGGGCTATTGCCTGAACAGTGTTTTTTCATCATCGACTTGTGACTTCAGGACAGCTTGCCGGTTCCACTTTGGCTGGGCTTTTTGCAATGAATGCCTGCTATTTCACAGTTCGAGCTCTTTGGAGAAAGACCCGCTTCCATCTCAGGAGTATTCTTTCCGAAAAAACGGCAAAAAGGGTCTTTCCGCCGATCATCAACCCAACAGGAACAAGCGACTTGGACGTACAGACAACTGAACGCACAGCGGCGACAGGGATCAGTCGACCTGTGCCCCAGCGTCTTTTGGTCGCTTTCTGGTGCTTGTTGCTGCTCTGTTCAGTCGCAGTGGCTGATGCGCGTGCATCGCGTGACGTATTGGTCGGAATTTACGAGAATCAGCCCAAGATATTCACAGGTCATGATGGACAGGCCGCCGGAATCTTTGTCGATTTGCTGAGTGAGATTGCTGCTCGGGAGCGGTGGCGCATTAATTATGTGGCCTGTGAGTGGGCGCAGTGTCTGGCCATGCTCGAGTCAGGCGAGATAGATCTGATGCCGGACGTGGCCATCTCCGATGAGCGGCAGCAACGCTTTGCGTTTCACAAGGTGGTGGCCCTGCATAGTTGGTCGCAAGTGTTCAAGTCGCAAGCCTCCGGCATTGAGTCCATGCTTGACCTGGATGGCAAGCGGATCGCAATGCTGGCCGACAGTTTCCAGGAGTCAGCCTTGAGGGCCATGCTGTCCGGGTTTGATATCTCGTTTGAGATTGTGCCGGCAAAGTCCCTGGAGCAGGCCTTTGAGATGACCGCCAGCGGTGAGACGGATGTAGCCGTGGGCAACCATTTGTTCGGTGGCAGGCAGGCCCCGGCCTACGGGCTCTCGCCTGCTCCTGTCGTGTTTCAACCGGCCCGCCTCTTTTTTGCCACCAGAGTTGGTCAAAATGCCGACCTGCTCGATGGCATTGATCGGCAACTCAAACCCCTCAAGGCCGACACGGGTTCGGCTTATTTCGACATTCTCGAACGTTGGGCCGCGCCGCCACCAGAGTTTCGGGTTCCCGCCCGGTTTCAGAAAGTCATGACGACTTTGCTGTTGATGGGTTCGGCTTTGCTGGTCTATGCGGCTGTGTTGCGTGTTCGCGTGCTGACCCGGACGCGTGAGCGTGAGGGACTGGCACAGCAAGTGACCGAAAGCGAAGCTCGCTATCGAGAACTTGCAGAGAGCATCCATGACGTCATCTGGACAATTGATCCAGAGACCTGTAGCTATACCTACATCAGCCCCTCAGTGCAACGCCTGCGCGGTTTCAGCCCGGAAGAAGTCATGGCCGCTCCGCTTGAGCAGGCGCTCGCCCCGGATCATGTCGAACGCGTGCGGCAACTGATTCGCCAGAGCATGACGGAATTCCTCAGTGGTCAACGCTCTTCCGAGGATGCAGTCCTGATCGAGGTCGAGCAATTGCGTCGCGACGGTTCGACTGTGTGGACCGAGGTGGTAGGCAACGTGAGTCGAAATAGTCGCACCGGCCGACTGGAGTTGCGCGGCGTTACCCGTGATATCAGCGAGCGCAAGCAGGCCGAAGCGCAGATTCAACAACTGGCGCACTTTGACCAACTGACCGGGCTACCCAATCGGGTGTTGCTGAAAGACCGCTTTGCCCAGACGCTCGCAATGGCCGTTCGTCATCAGCAACCGTTTGGCGTGGTCTTCCTGGACCTTGATCATTTCAAGGACATCAACGACACCCTGGGTCACGTAGCGGGCGACTGTCTGCTGGTGGAGGTGGCCAGACGCCTGGAACTGGTGTTGCGGGCCGGTGACACCGTTTGCCGACTGGGCGGAGACGAGTTCATCCTGCTGCTTGGCGAATGTGATTCAGAGGGTGTGGCGGCAGTGGTACAGAAGCTGATCGGTGTGGTTTCCCGGCCGTTCATGGTGAGCACTCACGATCTGGTCACTACGCCCTCAATCGGAATTGCAATGTATCCCGATGATGGTGAAGACCTGGATACCTTGTTGCGGCGGGCCGATACCGCGATGTATCGGGCCAAGCGCGAAGGGCGGTGCGCCTACCGCTTCTTCACCGCCGAGATGCAAGCCCAGTCCGAGCGGGCGCTGACGCTGGTGAATGCTTTGCGACAGGCTATCGCCATGGAGCAACTACATTTGCACTACCAACCGCAGTTTGATCTTTCAAGTCACAAACTGGTTGGTGTGGAGGCCTTGTTGCGGTGGACCCACCCCAAGCTCGGAATCGTCTCTCCGCAAGAGTTCATTCCGGTGGCCGAAAGCAATGGGCTGATCATGGAGATAGGAGCATGGGTGATACGCGAGGCTGCGTCCCAGATTCGACGCTGGGAGGACGCGGGCAATGCACCGCCACGGGTAGCGGTCAACCTGTCGTCGGTGCAGTTTCGCAATAGTGAGTTGCCGAACGCCATACGCAGCGCGCTGGCGCAGGCAGGCGTATTGCCCGACCGACTGGAGCTTGAGCTGACCGAAGCGGTGGCAATGGATGATCCAGTGGTGGCCGAGCGCCTGATGTCGCAGTTTTCTGAAGCCGGCATCAGCGTGGCGATCGACGACTTTGGAACCGGTCATTCGTCGCTGAGCTATCTGAAACGTTTCAATGTCGACAAGCTGAAGATCGACCAGAGCTTTGTGCGCGACATATCGGAAGACGAGGACGACCGGGCCATTGTCCGGGCCATCATCCGTCTGGCGCAGAGTCTGAACCTGCGCACCATTGCCGAAGGAGTTGAAACGGTCGAGCAACTAGCGTTTCTCAAAGCGGAAGGTTGTGATGAAGTCCAGGGCTACCTGCTTGGGCGCCCGGTGCCGGCGGGGCAGTTGCAAACCACCTGGCAGCATGCTGACTGATGGTCGAGAGAGCCGACAGTCAGCATGTTGTCGGTTGGTTCGTCGTTAGTTGGGCTGCTGGGCATTTTGCTGATTGTGGCTGTCTGAACTGCCAGGCATGTTGCTCAGCATCTCGGCGAGTGCTTCACGGCAGAGCTCACCCTTGAGTTCGCCGGACTCGTTCACTACTGGCAGCGGCGCGTCATGTTGCAGGCTGTCGGGCAGGGCTCTTTCGATAGGGGTGTCCAGCGTGTGGGGCGACACCTCGCTGGCCAGCTCAGCCGTGCCTTCGTCCGGGCTGACCAGCACCCCCTTGAAGCCTTTCTGGTCCACCCAGTAGGCATAGGCTTCCGGGCGTTCGCGCATCTGGCGCAGCGCCTCATCCAGCGTGGCCGCAGTGATGCGGGTAGTGGGTGGCCGCATCACGGTTTCGACGGTGAGCACCCTGCTGCGATTGACGTCACGCACAAAAGCCTCGACATAATCGTCAGCCGGCGTCATCAGGATATCCCCTGGAGTGCCGACCTGAACCAGACGACCGTCACGCAGGATGGCGATGTGGCTGCCCAGGCGCAGGGCTTCGTCAAGATCATGGGTGATGAAGACGATGGTCTTGTGCAGTTCATCCTGCAATTGCAGCAACTGATCCTGCATTTCGCTGCGGATCAATGGGTCAAGTGCCGAAAAGGCCTCGTCCATCAGCAGGATCTCGGCATCGGTGGCCAGCGCCCTGGCCAGCCCGACGCGCTGCTGCTGCCCACCCGAGAGCTGATTCGGGTATTGCTGTTCGTAACCAGCCAGTCCGACACGCTCAAGCCAGTGGGCTGCCCGCTCAGCGCGTTCGTTGCTGCTCATGCCCTTGATGCGCAGGCCATAGGCGACGTTGTCAAGCACCGTGGCATGCGGCAGCAGCGCAAAGCGCTGAAACACCATGGCCATGCGGTTCTGCCGAAAGATTTCGAGCTCACGCTGACCAAGCTGCATGACATCGGAGCCGTCGACCAGAATCTGGCCTGCGGTAGGGTCGATCAGGCGGTTGAAGTGCCGGATCAGCGTGGACTTGCCCGAGCCCGACAAGCCCATGATGACGAAGATCTCGCCGCGCTCGATGCGCAGGTTGATATCGCGCAAGCCGACGGTATGCCCGGTGCGGGCAAGAATCTCGTCCTTGCCTACGCCTTGTTCAAGCATGGGCAGCACGCTTTTTGGCTGATTGCCAAAGATCTTGGAAAGATCACGGACTTCGATCAAGGTGTTATCGTTACTCATTCGCGGCTCCCCAGGTGGGCTTGTGTGCGTCGGCCATAAGCCTGGGTAACCCGGTCAACCATGATGGCCAGCAGCACAATCGCCAGGCCGTTGAGCAGACCAAGAGTGAAATACTGGTTGGTGATCGACTGCAGCACCGGCTGACCCAGGCCACGCACACCGATCATGGCAGCGATGACGACCATGGAGAGCGCCATCATGATGGTCTGATTGACACCGGCCATGATGGTCGGCATGGCCAGTGGAATCTGCACCTGATAAAGACGCTGCCACCGGTTGGCACCAAAGGCCGTGGCGGCTTCCAGCACCTCCTTGTCCACCAGACGGATGCCCAGATTGGTGAGCCGGATGATGGGCGGAATGGCGTAGATGACCACCGCGATAAGCCCGGGAATGCGGCCAATGCCCAGCAACATGACCACCGGGATCAGATACACGAAGGCCGGCAGCGTCTGCATGACATCCAGCACCGGCGTTACCGCGCCCTGCACCCGGTCGGAGCGCGACATGGCGATGCCGACCGGGATGCCGATCACAATGGCGATGGCTGCGCAGACGAGAATCATCGCCAGCGTTGACATCGCGTCTTCCCACATGCCGAAAATGCCGATGGCAAAAAGCGCAGCGGCAACGCCGACACACAGCTTCCACGATCGACTCGCCAACCAGGTGATACCAACAATGGCTGCCAACACCGCCCACCAAGGTGAGCCAGCCAGCAAGTCATCAAACCAGATCAGGAACCGCAGCAACGGATCAAAGAAAGCCTCGATGTGCTCGCCATAGGTCCGCGAGAAATCGCGGTAAGCCTCGTCCAGCGTGCGCCGCAGACCGATCAGGGTGCTGCGGTCCAACGCCGGGAAGTCTGTCAGCCAGGACATTGTTTTGCGTAATCCGGTGTTAGCGGAACTTGGCGACAGCAGCGCCTACCCGGTCGGCCGCGTCGGCGGGCAACCAGGCACGCCATAGCGACTCGTTGTTTTTCATGAAGTACTCCATGGCCACGTCACCATCTGCCTGATTGTCTTCCATCCACGCCAGCAAGCCGTTCATCTGGGCGTTGGTATAGCTGCGCGTGCTCAGGTACTCGTAAGCAGCCGGAGCTCTCGCAGCAAAGTCGCTGGTCGCCACTGTCCACACGGGCGAGGGCGGATAATTGCTGGGCTTCGGGTCCAGGCAGTCGGCTTGCGAGACACAGTCAATGAAGTGCTGTTCATCAACCTTGCCCTGCGCCAGAGCGACCTTGACCATCTCGTATTTGCCGAGCACGCTTGTGGGTGCCCAGTAATAGCCAACCCAACCCAGCTCACGCTCATAGGCGCGTGCGATGGCACCTGCCAGCGCGGCACCGGAGCCGGGGTCAACATATTCAAAACCGGCTGACTCCATGTCCAGCGCATTGAAAAGATGGGTCGAGCTGATCTGGCAACCCCAGCCAGACGGACAGCCGTAAAATCCGAACTTGCGACGCGACTCAGGGTGCGGGAACAGCTCTGCATTGGCCATTACCCCTTCGATGGTGGCCAGCTCGGGGTGTTTTTCGATCATGTACTTTGGCACCCAGAAACCTTCTTCGCCACCGTCGGACAAGGACTGACCGGCCAGCTTGAGGCGACCTTCCGAGACACCACGCTCGAGCGCTTCCTTGAAGTTGTTGGTCCAGAATTCCGGCGCGATATCCGGCTGGCCGCGCTCAATCATCGAAGTACCGGTCGGCATGGTGTCGCCAGGCACAATCTCGGTGCTGCAGCCGTATCCGTGTTCCAGAATGAAGGCATCCACATAGGCCATCAGCGTGGCCGAGGCCCAGTTCATGTTGGCAATGGTGGCGTTGCCGCATTCATCAGCAAGGGCACCGGTCGATGCAACACCAAAAGCCATGGCCAGCGTGAGTTTCTTGAGTTTCATGCGAGTCCTCTTGTGCGTTTTGAAGTGCTATCAATGGTTTGTAGAAACTATATTTGCAAAAATTCGTTTTTTAAGATACCAGAAATGCAGGTCCGTCGCAAAGGCGTGACAGGCCGCCCTGGCTCCGGCTTGGCAGGATGACGGCTGATGGGAAACAGAGGATCAGACCGCAGTCAGGCCGACAGCCGAGCCATTGCTAGCGTGCAATAGGTGTCGCGCTGGCTGATCTGCGTGCGATGACTGATGCATTTCATGCTGCGTAGCCAGCTTTTTTTCTTGATAGAATCGGTCGGACACTGAAAACGCAAAACCACGAAACACCAGAGCGTGAAGTTTGCCGGTCGAGAGAAGTCGAACGCAAGACGCCCACACGGGGGCGTCATGGCCTGCTCCGCGGGTGGAGAAGCGGTATGCCAAACCTGCGCGTGATGGCATCCGTCACCAGGCCAAGGCGATCCAGACCCACGCACTGGTCGGACTGGCAGTACGCGCTGCCATACATATCATTGGCGGCACCCTGCCCAAGAACATTTCGGTGGCTTAACACATCAAGGAGGTCGACAAGCGGCTCAAGGCCGCCACGCCGAAACTTGCCCTGGATAAGCGTGATACAAGCGGACTCAAGCGCAAACGTCATGAGTAAACAAAAGCTGGAACTCACCTGGATCGGCAAGGAGAAACGGCCCAAGCTGGAGCCACGCATCCTGCTAGCACACCCTGAGAAGTCCTGCCACGCGGCGACCACCATCGTCGAGCGGTTCACCATCCTGGCGCGGCGGTGGATGCGCAGCCGCAAGGCTTCGCTCACGACGTACGCATCAACATTTTCAACATCTCCAAGATCAACTCCGAAGTGCGCGCCGGCAAGGAGCCGCGCATCAAGCGGATGAAAGATGTGCTGGGCGACACTTATTTCAACTACCTGGCACCTGCCTGACCTTGTGCTGTTGATGGACGAATCGCACCGTTCAGCGCGTCTGCGCGAAGCGCTCGCGCAAGCTCTCCAGCGTGGCGGGTTCGCCGCGAACGCTGAAAAACGCGCCTTCCTCGTCCGCTCGTTCGTCCAGCACCTCGCAGTTTGCGTAAATATCCTTGCGCAGTTGCTGGGCTGACCACGGCAGGAAGAACTCGGTGGCCACGAGGTCTTGCTGAAAGAACGCAACGATGCGCTGGCGCAGTCTGGCGACTTCGTCAGGCCGACGGGCGCTCATCACGATGCAGTCGGGGTATTGCGCATGCAGTGCTGCGGCGCATTCGTCTTGTGCCGTGGCGTCGCCGACGTGGTCGATCTTGTTGAACACGCGGATGCGTGGCAGATCGTCCGCACCGATCTCGGCGAGCACCTTGTCGGTGACTTCAAGCTGGCGCTCAAAGCCGGTGTCGCTGGCGTCGATGACGTGCAGCAGCAGCGACGCGTCAAGCGCCTCGTCGAGCGTGGTCTTGAACGATGCCACCAGGCCGTGCGGCAGGTTCTTGATGAAGCCGACGGTGTCGCTGACCAGCACGCGTGGCACACATTCCGGGTGCAGTGCGCGCACCGTGGTGTCGAGCGTGGCAAAGAGCTTGTTGGCGACCAGCACTTCGCTGCCGGTGAGGGCGCGCATCAAGGTGGACTTGCCGGCATTGGTGTAGCCCACCAGCGCGACGCTGGCAAGGCTCTGGCGCCCCTGGCGGCGGGCGCGCTGGGTCTTGCGCTCGGCATCCATGGCGATGATGTCGAGTTGCAACTCGGCGATGCGGTCGCGGATCTTGCGGCGGTCCAGTTCGGTGTGCGATTCGCCTGCACCACGGCCGCCGACGCCGCTGCGCTGGCGACCTTGCGGTCCGGCGAGCTTGGCGGCTTCGCGCAGGCGCGGTGCCATGTAGCCGAGGCGAGCGATTTCGACCTGCGCCTTGGCGGCACGCGAGCGCGCGTTGCGGTGGAAGATTTCCAGAATGACCATGGTGCGGTCCATCACCGGGCAGCCGACGTCTTTTTCGAGGTTGCGCGCTTGCGAGGGCGAGATTTCGTGATCGACCAGGATGACGTCGATCTCGCGCATATTCGGGTCGGCGGCAGTCTGGCTGTCGCCGTCGAATCCTTCGCCAGCCTGCACGAAGGCGCGGATCTCCTCGCGCTTGCCGACGCCGACATAGCCCATGGTGTCAAAGCTGGTGCGATTTTGCACAAAGGTGTGCACCACCTCCAAGCCCAGTGTTTTGGCGAGCTCGCGCAGCTCGGTCAGTGACGCTTCGAACTCGACATCGGTCACGTTCGGGAGGTGTACGGCGGCCACTACGGCATATTGCGGTTTGTCTTCTGTTTGCATTGGGCTTGCTTCTGTTGAGTGTGCAGGCCGGATAGTACCTTTAAACCTGCGAGCCGCAGTTGCCCGCTCGCCATGATTTTGATTGCCCTGCAAAGGCGTGGATTAGTGCCTTCGCGTGGGCCAACCCAGTGGGTCCGTGTTTTGGCGGAACACAGTGCTTGCGAAGCGCTGAGTTACTATCCTGCAAGTTCAGGACGGCTCAGTGTCTGCCGGAAAAACACAGGCCGCATCGCGTGCCACAAAGTGCAGATCGGCAAAGCCAGCAAGTGCGGATTCGCCGGTGTTGTCGGTGTCGCTGGCGACTGCCAGCAAGGTGGGGACCAGCCCTTGCGTATCAAACGCGGCGCTGCCATCGGCAAGGACGTCCTGGCGTTGCAACACCCACTGTCCGGCCTGCTGGTTGCCGCTGTTGGCCACGATCATGCGCGTTTGATCCGTGTAGGCGTTTGGCGCGGTGAAGCCGACCGGGTTGCGGTTATCCCACACGTAATTGATGGCGGCATCAGGCACATGTGCGCCGAACAGGCTGCGTGCCAGTCCGAGCTTGAGGCGCAAGCCCAGGCCAATCCTGTCGGGTGGCAGATTGAAGGCGACGTACACTCTTGCAGCATAGTCGTCTCCTTGTTTTGTCTGCATGTCGGCGCTTTCCAGTGCAGCCTCGACGCGCCAGCGCCAGCACAGCACCGGTGTTTGCGACAGGTCGATGTTGAGTGGCCGCGCCAGCAAGGCCATTGCGGCGTCCGCTTTGGCCTCGACTGCGTGCACCCCATCCCAGTGGCGGTAGCGGTATTGGGTTGGCGCCAGCTTGTCGGACAGTTGTATCAGCTCCCACTCCGGGCCGATACCGGCCTCGGCGGAGAAGCGTCCCACGTCAATCTGGCCGACAGCGGGGCCAGCATTGGTGCTGGCGAGCAACCCGCCGGGGAGAAGCAAAAAGAGACTTGATAGCGGGGTGATCAGGTTTTTCATCATACTGACTCCGGTTTGAAAAGCCGCCTTCAGGGTATCCGGGTGCCTGAGTACCCGTTTCCTCAAGCGCTGACGCTGAAGACTTGCTGTGTCTGCCGGGGTGGCGAGTCCAGCAACTCGTCTTTGTCGTTTGCAACTGCAAGAACTTACACCCTTGTCGAGATGCCGTTTGGTCGTCGGCTCGCAAGCCTTGTGTCAATTGCAAGCTTGCGAGCTCAGCCGGTCGGTCAGGCTTGTGGTAGTTTTGCGCTCATTCCTTCGACATGCCGCCGTAGCCCTCGTCGACAACCCACTCCCTTTTCTCAGACTGAATATCATGCGATTCATTCACAGCGCCGATTGGCATCTTGGCCGACTCTTTCATGGCCGCTCCCTGGTCGAGGACCAGGCTCATGTACTCGATCAGTTTGTCGCACTGGTGCGCGATCGCCAGCCGCAGGCGGTGTTGCTGGCGGGTGACATCTATGACCGGGCGGTGCCGCCAGCCGAGGCGGTCAATCTGCTTGATGACGTGCTCAGCCGCATCGTGCTTGGCGAGCGGATTCCGGTGGTGATGATTGCCGGCAATCACGACAGCCCGGACCGGCTAGGTTTTGGTTCGCGTCTGCTCGCCTCCGGTGGCCTTACAGTGGCGGGCCGTTATCGTGGTGAGGTGGAGCCGGTGGTTCTGACGGATGAGCACGGTGATGTGCGGGTCTATCCAGTGCCTTACTGTGACCCGGCGACAGTGCGCGATGCGCTGGGGCTGGAGCTGGGCGATCACAATGCTGCGCTAAGTGCGGTGCTGGACGGCATACGCGGCAAGCACCCTGGCGGGCGCGCCGTGCTGGTGGCGCATGCTTTTGTGACCGGCGGCGCGGAGTGTGAGTCCGAGCGTCCGCTGTCGGTAGGCGGCAGTGGTGCAGTGGCCGCCGACGCTTTTGCCGGTTTTGACTATGTTGCGCTAGGGCATTTGCACCGGCCTCAGGTGCTGGCCGGGCGCTTGCACTATTCCGGCTCGCTGATGAAGTATTCGCTGTCGGAGGCAGATCATGACAAGAGCGTCAGCGTGGTCGAGCTGGGGCAGGATGGCGTGCCGCACATCGAGCGTGTACACCTGCGACCGCGCCGCGACCTGCGGCGAATACGCGGTGAGCTGGCCAGCCTGATCGAGGCAGGGCGCAACGACGCCTTCCGCGAAGACTATGTCTATGCCACCCTCAGCGACACCGGTGCCTTGCTCGACCCGATGGCCCGCTTGCGCGAGGTGTACCCGCATGCGCTGGGCTGTGAGCGTGAAGTGTTGCTGGCAGTGGGGCAGGGCAGGAGCGCCAGCCTGCATCGCGAGCTTGATCTGCGCCATCTGTTTGGTGACTTTTTCAGTGAGGTGACTGGTGAGCCGATGAGTGAGGCACAGGCGGCATGCCTGGACGCCGTGCTGCAGCAAATCGACGCTGCTCAGCGGGAGGTGACGCCATGAAGCCGATCATGCTCACCATGCAGGCCTTCGGCCCGTTTGCGGGCGTTCAGGAGGTCGACTTTACCCGTCTCGGCGAGCGCGCCCTGTTCCTGATTCACGGACCCACCGGCTCGGGCAAGACCACCTTGCTCGATGCCATCTGTTTTGCCCTGTATGGCGACACCTCCGGTGGTGAGCGCGATGCCCGGGCAATGCGCAGTGACCACGCCGAGCAATCGCTGAGCACCGAGGTGAGGCTGGAGTTTCTGCTCGGGCAGGAGCGTTACCGTATCGTGCGTTCACCTTCGCAACGTCGGCCAAAGCAGCGCGGCAGCGGAGACCGCGAGGTGCCGGCACAAGCCCAGCTTGACCGCTGGAACGGCCAGGACTGGGAGAGCCTGGCTTCGCATCCGGGCAAGGCAACCGCTGCGCTGGTGGAGCGTATCGGTTTCGACAGCGAGCAGTTCCGGCAGGTGGTGGTATTGCCGCAGGGGCGTTTTCGGGAACTGCTCACCGCCCGCTCGGACGCCCGCGAAGCCATTCTGCAGACCTTGTTCCGCACCGAGCGCTACCGCGAGATTGCCGACACCCTGAAGCAGTCGGCACGTGGCGTGGAGACTGCCGCACGCGAGCTGCGGGTGCGACGCGATACCTTGCTGCAACAGGCCGAGGTATCCAACGAGCAAGAGCTGGATGCCAGGTGCGAGGCTCTGGCTGATGCGCTGGCGCAGGCACGCAGCGCTGAAACACAGGCCCGACAGATTGACGCTGAGGCGCGGCGCGCGCTGGAGGCCGGACGCGAGGCAGCCGCACGTCTGGCCGAACGCGAGCTTGCCGGCAAGGCATCGGCGGAGCTCGACAACAGACGCCCGCTGATGAAGCAGCGACGTGACGAACACGACGCCGCTCGTCGGGCTGCCCGGGTGGCGGTGGCGGCACGAGCGCTGGCCGACGCGCGGCGCGAGCGTGTGCAGGCCGGTGAGCAGGAGTCACAGACAGCTACACTGCGTCAGCAATCAGGCGAGCAGCGACGCCAGGCCGAGCAGGCCTTGCAGGTGCAACAGGGCAGGGCAGACGAGCGCGCTCAGTGGCAGACCGAGATCACCAGGCTCGATGACTTGATGGCACGTTGTGTGCGGGTTGAGCAGGCACGTGGCGCGCTTGACAAGCTCAGGCAGCAACACGCCGTAGCGCTTGCCAGCGCAACCGAGGCTGGCAACTCGGTCAGCAGCATGGCCACCCGGCTGGCGGCGGAGCGGGAGCAGCATCTGCTTCTGACCGCCACGGCAGGGCGGGCAGAGCTGCTCAAGGCGCAACAACAGCTTGTTGATGCGGGTCTGACCAGACTCAGGCAACGTGAAGCAGCCGTCAAGGCTGTGAACAAGGCAGAAGCCGACCTGCAGGACAGTCAGCGTGCATTGGTGGCCGCCGAAAAGCTGCGGGCCGATGCAAGACAACAAGTGCGTGATGGTGAGGCCAGCGTGCGCGAGGGTCAGGCAGCGGCCTTGGCGGCGCACTTGCAGGCCGGTGAGGCGTGTCCGGTCTGTGGCTCAACAACGCACCCCGCGCCTGTCCATCTGCACGGCGCGGAGCAGGCCGGACTAGTCGACGAACGCAGGGTCGCGCTGGAGGCTGCACAGGATGCACAGGAGCAGGCCGACAAGGTTTTCATGAAGGCCAGCAGCGGCCACGCCCAGGCCGAGGCGCGGCTGGTCAATGCGCGCGACCGGCTGGTCGAATGTGATGCAGCGCTGGAAGGGCAGGATGCAGCCGGGCTTGCGCAGCGTCACGCAGAACTGAAGCAGGCGTTGGCCGAGTGCGCCGCAGCCAGTGACAAATTGCCGGTGCAGCAAGCCACATTGGCCACGCTGGAGAAAAACCTGAGCGGCGCACAGCAGGCCATGGAGCAAGCCAGTGCCAGGGCGGAAGCGCTCAAGGCAGAATGTCTAGCGGCGGAAGGAACCTTGAGTGTCCTCAGTGAAACCATTCCCGAGCCGCAGCCAGAGGTCAAGCTGCTGCGCCAGCAGCGGTCCACCCTGATGGCATCGCTCGCCGAGGCTGAAGCGGCGCTGAAGCTGGCAGAAAAACACGAGCGCGAGGCCAGCACCCGCGCGGAACGTGCCGAGGCTGACTGGCAGGCAGCGCAGTCACGCCTTGGGCGCGCGACACAGGCCTTGACCGACGCCGAAGCTGAATTCAATGCCAGCCTGAGCGAGCATGGGTTTGCCGCAGTGGCCGATTACCAGACAGCTTGCCGCACGGTCGTTCAACTGGATGCGCTGGAACGCGAACTGACGCAGTTCGATCAGGACTGCGCCACTGCGCGTGACCGCCTGCAGCGGGCAACCCATCAGGCCGAGGGCTTGACTGCGCCGGACCTGGCAGTGTTGCAGACCGTCGCGGGCGAAGCTGCCCATTCGCTGGAAAAGGCCCTGGCCGAGGTGCAGCAGAGCGGTGCACGCTTGCGGCAGACCAACGAGCTGCTCAAGTCCTTGCAAAAACTGGCGGCTGAAAGCGCTGACATCGAAAGCCGCTACGCGGTGCTGGGGCGTCTGTCCGAGGTGGCCAGTGGCAACAACCCGTTGCGTATGACCTTTCAGCGCTTTGTGCTGGCCACCCTGCTTGACGAGGTGCTGGAGACCGCCTCGCTGCGTCTGACCCAGATGAGCCGTAACCGCTTTGAGCTCCGCCGGGTACGCGGCATCGGTGATCAGCGCAGCGCGGGCGGGCTGGAGCTCGAGGTGTTCGACCATTACACCGGCACGTCGCGGCCAGCCAACACCTTGTCTGGCGGTGAGAGCTTTCTGGCCGCCCTGTCGCTGGCGCTGGGGCTGGCCGACGTGGTTCAGTCACGCGCCGGGGGTGTGCAGATCGACACGCTTTTCATAGACGAAGGCTTTGGCACGCTTGACCCGGAGAGCCTGGACCTGGCCTTGCGCACCTTGATAGACCTGCAGCAGTCAGGCCGAACGGTGGGGGTAATCTCGCATGTGGCCGAGCTGCGGGAACGCATGGACGTGCGCCTGGAGGTGTTGAGCGACGTGAAGGGGAGCCGCTTGCGGCTGGTGAAATAGCCCCCTCGAAGCGTGACCATCCGGAGCAGGCTTGTTGCGCGTGGCGGTTGTGGTGGGCGGGGATGTGGTTCCACTTTCGCTTTGAGGGAGTTGGGAGATTTGATGGACGGCGTTGCTGTCGGGATATCGCTTCCCTCGCCCCTCGTGGGAGAGGGGCCGGGGGAGAGGGGGCGCGGGGGCTGAATGAACCTCGGTGCGTCGTATGGCACCACAGCCCCCTCTCCCCAACCCTCTCCCGCGAGGGGCGAGGGGGCAAAACCTGGGCGGGTTTCGGGTGTTGAGGTTGCTCAAGGGTATGAGGGCAAAACCCGGCTGATCTTGGGTGTCGGTGCAGGTTAAGCGGGGCGGTGCAGGTCAAGCGGGGAGTCGGGCACTATGGCGAGCGGTCGAATGCGGTTTTCCGCGTCAGTGAATTGCGAAAATGCAGTCGATGCTGGGCAGGGTGCAAACAGCAAACGTGTTTGTCGCAGCCTTTCGGACGGGTGCTGCGGGGCTTGCTTCGCTCAGGAAGGGTCAATTGCCAGGAATGGCGGCTCCGGCCGTTTGCAGTGCGGCGAGTATTGCCGGGTCATGGCCGTACACATCGGGAAAGAACGCCACAGCACCATCTTCACCCGCTTCGGCTGTCCAGTAGCTCAACACCACGGGGATGCGCCGGTCCAGGCTGAACTGGCTGGTGCGACCGCTGTCAAGGCGCTCCATCACGGTGTCGAACGGTGTGTTGCTGCCGTCCTCTACCAACAGCTTGACCAGTTCGAAGGCATGCTCCACCCGCACGCAACCCGAGCTGAAAGCGCGCTGATCACGACCGAACAGACGCTGGCTGGGGGTGTCGTGAAGATAGACCTGAAACGGGTTGGGAAAACGGATTGCCACCCTGCCCAGTGCGTTGCCGTCTCCCGCGTCCTGTCGCAACATGATGTTGCCGGGGTGCTCCCAGTCTATGCTGCGCGGGTCAAGCGTCTGGCCGCTGGCGTCCAGCACCTGCATGTTGTTGCGGGCGAGGTAGTCGATGTCGGCGCGAATTTCGGGCAGCTTGTCCTGTCGCAGAATGGTGGGCGGAACGGTCCAGGTGGGGTTGAGGGTGAGGTGGGTGATGTCCGACACCAGCAGCGGGGTGCGCCGTGCCGGGCGGCCGACCTGGCTACGGGCATGCCATATGGCTTCGCCGTTACGGATATAGCGGATATCCGCTGCGGCGATGTTTGATAGCACATAGTGGCTGCGGTGTTCGTTGGCGAGCCAGCGCATGCGTTCGAGATTGATCCGCAAGGTGTCTAGCTGTGCTGCTGGCGACAGATTGAGTGCGGCCAGGGTTGCACGACCGACTATGCCATCGGGCGTCAGGCGCTTGGCGCGCTGATAAGCCATCACGGCAGCCACCAGCTCGGGGTCATGACGCAAGCTGTCGTCAGGTTCGACCAGATGAAAGCCTTCAAAGCGCAGACGCTCCCGGAGCAGGGGCACGCGGGGGTCGCGCATGCCCTCCCGGATCGACGGGCCGGCCGGTATCACTGGCGCTTGTGCTTGTTCCAGGGTGTTCTGCAAGTCAACATAAGCCTTGCGCAGGGCGGGATAGTGCAAAACCGAGGGCCTGGCCTTGTCAAAGGCCGCGCTTATGTCAGCCAGGCCTTGCTGGGCCTGCATCAGAAAAGCGTTGCGATCGAGGGTGGATGCAGGCTGGCGACGCCAGTGTGGTTCGACCGCGCCGGGGTCTAGCACGCCCTGACCGAGATGCAGCAAGGCGGTGAGATAGGCGCGTGTCAGCAAGAGCTCGTCGGGTGCTGAAAGCGCTTGTCCGTTGTCAAGTCGGGCATGAATCTGACGTGCCGTGCTCAGCGCATAGTGTTCGGGGTCCAACCCGTCTGCACGCAGACCCGACACAGCCGCAATCAGTTGTGACAGGCGCTCGGGGTTAGACCAGACAGATTGATAATCGAGGCTGGCGTGGAAGAAGGCAACATCTGCAGACGCGATTTGATGTGTTTCGTATGCGTCCTGCGTTATGTGCGGCGCGCTTTGCTCCTGCGTTGTCTGCAGCGTTGCCTCTGTGGCAAAAGCCGAGCTCCCGGCCATGCCAAACGCCAGGCTTGAGCATATTGTGAGGATGCCCAAGTATCTATCTGGCGATAAAAGGCTTTTCTTGTTGTAAAGGTTTGATACCATGCGCGAGCTTATATTCGCCTTTTTGGGGTGGGGCGGCTTGTTCCGTCACTGTGTGTGAGAGCACGGTGCGGCACCATGTTGGTTCTGAAGTTTTGGCAAGAGTACGGCTTTGTTTTGCGTGCCAGCAAGGACATTTGTCATGCTTGACGCTTCTTCAAGCCAGCTCTTCAGTGATTTTTCGACAATCAGATCCGGATGCGGTTGCATCGCATTTCAGATTTTGATCGCAGATGCAGGGAGAAGCGTAGCGCATGAACTCGCGAATTCGTAGAGCATTGCTTGTAATGGCAAGCATTTTTACAATCCCCGGGGTGGCCCAGGCCGACTGGGCCGCCGAAAACCTCCTCATCGAGAGTTTGTCCAGCCAGGCTCCCGCGCTCAATCGTCAGGTGCTGAGCAAGGCCGTGTCCGCCATGCAGTGCGCGGTCAGTGCTGGCGTTCAGTCTGCAAAGCGGCTGGCAGTGATCGATTTTTCCCTGCCGTCTTCCGAGCCGCGTTTGTGGATCTTCGATCTGGAAAAGCGCCGTCTGCTGCTCGAAGAGCTGGTGGCGCATGGTCAGAACTCGGGCGACAACCATGCCAACAGTTTTTCCAATGTGGTTGGTAGTTATCAATCCAGTATCGGTCTGTTTTTGACGCAAGAGAGCTATTTCGGTCGTCACGGCTACTCGCTGCGTATGGATGGTCTTGAGCCCGGCATCAATGACAATGCCCGGGAGCGCGCCATCGTCATTCACAAGGCAGATTATGTTGACCCGAGCTGGATTGAGCGCCAGGGCCGTATTGGTCGCAGCCAGGGTTGCCCTGCGGTGCGGCCTGCCGTGGTCGAGCAGGTAGTCGATAGCCTGAAGGGTGGGCAATTCCTGTTTTCATACTATCCCGACCAAGCCTGGATCAAGCAGTCGGCCTTTATCAACTGCCAGCCGAGCCGGGTTGCCGGTATCGTTCAGCCACTGAGGCAGCGCGGCGGTTGAGGCCGTCGTCGGTGGGTTGAGTCTGCTGCGCAGGCTGCGCCGTAATTTTTTTCACGGCGCTGCTTGAAAGCTCTTGCAGTCGCTCATTTACTCGTCTATTGTCTGAATCGTGGGCGACGGCCCGTTACATGGAGGATGATGGATGAAGCGTTCTTTTGCAGCTCTTCTGGTCGTGTTTCTTGCCGTCGGATCGGCCTCCGCAATGGCCTGCTCTTCAGATAAGGGCAAAATACTTGATGGCGCTGTAGACTCTGGGCAGACGAGCGTGCCGGGTACTAAAACCTGAATCGGGTTATATTTTTTGGAAAATACAGAAGCGGCCAGTGAGCCGCTTCTGTCGTTTACCGTCCACATTTTGCTGTCGTAGCAATGCAAGCAAGCGACGACATGGCTGGATTCGCTTCGCGTGTTGCGTGCAGGCTCGCCCATCAGCCTGTTCAGAAGATGCGCCGCTTTTTGTGGGAATCCCGCGCTGCGTGTTCCTTGCCAATAAAGTCGAAAAGACCGGAGCACTAAGCCAAGGGGCGCTGCCCTGGAGCGGGAATCGAGTCAGTGACCGGACCCGGCCAACTGCTGCCGCTCGACTTCTCCGTTTGAATGTCAGGAGCAGACTGATTGCTGCCGCTCAGGTTTGGGGGCGACTGAGCTTTCTCGACCCTCAAGAGGTACTCATCACCTCGATAGTCCCTGTGACAGGTCTCAAAGTGGAGCAGTCGCTGAAAATGACAGTAGTTGGCCATAGACCAAATCCAGATGTAGCCAATGCTGGGAAGGCGCTCGGCTTGCACATACAGTCCGTTTAGTGACAGACTATGCCATTATCTGACATCGCCTCGGAGGTCGCCATGTCCCTGAACGTCTCTTTACCCCCCGAACTGGAAAGCCGCGTGCGTGAACATGTTGCGTCCGGCCTCTACAGTTCCGCCAGTGAAGTCATCCGGGAAGCATTGCGACTTTTCGAAACTTACCACGATGTTCAGGCAGCGAACTTGGTCAGCCTTAAGGCGGACATTGCCCAAGGCGTGGCCGACATTTCGGCTGGCCGGGTGCGCGAGCTGGACATGAACGAAATCAAGCAGCGCGGGCGATTGGAGTTGAAAGCGCGACGATCGGCAACCCTTAAGACGGCAGAGTGAGCAAGGTTCGACGTTCCGCAAGCGCGGAAAACGATCTGCTTGATGCTTGGCTGTATATCGCCGACGACAGCGTCGATTCAGCGGACCGCCTGCTCGACCAGATCGAGACCGAGATGGGCAGGCTGCTGATGCAGCCGGAAATGGGCCGCAGACGAGAAGAATTGGTGGCAGGCCTTCGGAGTTGGCCGACGTCGACGCCATATGTTCTGTTTTATTTCGCGGAATCAGATGGCATCACGATTGCACGCGTACTGCACCATGCGCGGGATGTACCGGCTATCTGGAACTGGCCGAAGAATTGAAAAAGTGAAGGTCCACACCACGGATGCTGAGCGTCAGGTGCCGGAGTGCAACTGTCGTTCTGCGCTCCGGGTATGGGGTGTTCTGAAAGGCCGCAAGTGGCCGGGTGCTGAAATGACATTTCTGAAGGTCAATGGCCGGAACCGCTGCATTGCTGTGGTTGAGCAGATCAATGGCTACTTCAGCTTTGGGTCGAAAGCGGCAGTCCGTAGCAGGCTCGCTCAGCCAAGACGACAGGTTGAGTGAGTCGGTCTATAGTGGCGGACCCGGTGCCAAGCAATTTTCGACCATATTGCGCAAGACGCGGGCGCATCCGCTGAACTTCTTGCTCTTGTTGTCGACCTTAGCCGTGACCTGCGTTGCGCGGGGTGACGCAGGAACCCGTGTTGGCGCTGAAACCGAATTTTCGACTTTATTTGTTTGGAACCGTGTGGGCAGGCGGCCCCTGGTGCACGTGCAAATGCACATTTGTGTTTTTATCGGGGCCGCCGGGGTCAAGGGGTGGTCTTCCGGAGCGCTTTCAGCAGTCTCTGACCCGCCCGGCCATCTGCTTCAAGGCCAAGTTGCGGTTGAACTTCGCGGATCGCCGCACGCGTGTTGCTGCCTATCATGCCGTCGACCTCGCCTATGTCATAGCCCAGGGCAAGCAACAACTCCTGTACCTCGCGCCTTTCGGCGCGCGACAAGCCTGCATCGTCGGTTGGCCACGGTGTCACAAAGTCACCGGCGCCGCCCAGCCTGTCCGAAAGGTGGGCGATGGCCAGCGCGTAGCTTTCGGCGGCGTTGTAGGAGAACAGCGCATCGAAATTACGCATTACCAGAAAGGCTGGCCCTTGAGCTCCGGCCGGGAGCAACAACCCGGCAGCCGGTGCGTTGGCGGGTAGTGGCGAACCATCTGCCCGGCGAACCCCGGCGGCGGCCCAGGCAGCCATGGACTGCTTGTTGCGGCGACCGGCCTGGCTGGTGTTGAGGCTGGCAGGCAGCGCGACCTCAAAGCCCCATGCCTCGCCGCTACGCCAGTTGGATGTGCGCAGGTAGTTTGCGGTGGAGGCGAGCGCATCGGGTACGCTACCCATCAGATCGCGCCTGCCGTCGCCGTCAAAATCCACGGCGATACGCGAGAAGGTTGAAGGCATGAACTGGGTGTGCCCAAAGGCCCCTGCCCAGGAGCCGACAAAACCCTCCCGCTTGATGTGACCGTCCTGCAGAATGCGCATGGTGGTCAGAAACTCGCCACGGAAAAACGCCTGACGACGGCCTGTGCAGGCCAGTGTGGCCAGTGACTGCACCACGTCGCGACGCCCGAAAGTTTGACCATAGTTGGATTCCACTCCCCAGATGGCAACTACCGCTTCACGGTCCACGCCATATTGTGCCTCGATGCGGTCCAGCACCTCGCGCCATTGCGCCAGCATGGCCAGGCCTTCCTCAACCCGTTGCTCATCGACCAGACCGGCCATGTAGTCCCAGATCGGCGTCTTGAACTCCGGCTGGTGGTTGAGCAGTTCGATGACGCCCATGTCTGGTTGCAGCCCTGCAGTAAAGCGGTCAAAGCTGGCAGTGGGCACGCCCCGACTCTGCGCCTCGCCCCGTAAATCCTTGAGACAGCGTTGAAAGTCGGCATCGGCATGAACTTGCCCAGCCCCGGCAGCAAGCAACAGGGCAAGGCTCAGACGGCGGGCATTATGTGCAGTGGCGGCGAGCATTGATACGGTTTCCGTGATGGCGTGATGGGAACCTCATGGTAAGTCAAATGTCGGTGTTGCTGGCGGTACAGTCGCGGCACGCATGACAAGTTCGTCCATTCAGCCCGGGCGCTGGCGTTGAAGTTTGCGCGTGCTTGCTTGCGCCGGGCGGTAGTCATGTAAAGTACAACGTCACAGAGATGTAACGGACAGAGAAGATGAGCAACGGATCGAGTAAGGGGGTGCGCTTCGGTTTGTGGTTGGGCTTTGGCTTGCTGGCTGTGCTGATGGTGTTGCTGATGGTGCAGGTGGACAGGCAGTGGCAACGCATGACTGACATGACCCGCATCATGCAGGAGCAGGCCGAGGACATCCGCCGCACCCGGGGCTTGCTGCGTGAGTTGGAGCAAACCGTCAGGAGTGGTCAGTTTCAGGTGGCGGATCAGCAGGCCGACTCAGGCCCGGGTGCTGCGCCAGACGCCTTCGACCGTGCGCGGCGCGCAGCCCAGCAACCGGACTTTGCCTCTGGCGACTGGTTGATGCTGGCCTTTGGCACCGGGCTGCGCACCATTAGCCCGCTGGTGTCGTCCGATGCCTATGCGAGCGAAGTGCAGGCCTATGTGCTTGAGTCGCTGATTACCCGCGACCCGGATACGCTGGAGTGGCGCGGGCTGGTGGCCGAAAGCTGGGATGTGTCGGAAGACGGCAAGACGATACGCTTTCGCCTGCGCCGCGACGTGAGCTTCTCCGATGGTATGCCCCTGACTGCGCATGATGTGCAATTCAGCTTTGAGTTCATCATGAACGAGGTGATCGCCGCACCGCGCAGCCGGGCTTATCTGTCACGTATCGAGCGGGTGACCGCGCTGGACGATTACACCGTCGAGTTTCATTTTTCCGAACCCTATTTCAATAGCCTGCAGCTCGCTGGCGGCATGGAGATTCTGCCCGCACACTTTTACCGGCCTTATCTGGACGATCCGCGCAGCTTTAACGAGAGCCGAGGCCTGTTGCTGGGTTCTGGCCCCTATCGTCTGCCCAACCCTGAAAGCTGGACTCCGGACCAGGGGCGGGTGGAACTGGAGCGCAACCCGCGTTACTGGGGGCCGGTAGACCCTTCATTCGACCGCATCGTGTGGCGTGTCATCGAGAACGACAGCGCCCGGCTGACCACATTCCGCAATCAGGATATCGACCTCTATGGTGCCCGCCCGCGTGAGTATCAAAGCCTGCTGGACGATGCCGCGCTGGCTGCACGCACTCATCACTTCGAGTACATGAGCCCGACAGCCGGGTATAGCTATATCGCCTGGAACCAGGAGCGTGCCGGGCAGCCCACGCGCTTTGCTGACCCCCGTGTGCGCATGGCGATGAGCTTGATGACCGATGTGGGCCGTGTGATTGACGAAGTTTTGCTGGGCTATGCCGAACCGGCGGTGAGCCCTTTCAGCCCGCGTTCTCCGCAGCACGACCCTGCCAACCTGCCGATTCCGTTTGATCTGGAGCGTGCCCGTGCCTTGCTGGCCGAGGCTGGCTATGCCGACCGCAATGGCGACGGGGTGCTGCAGGGGCCGGATGGCAGCAACTTCGAGTTCGAACTGAGCTTTTTTCAGGACAACGAAGACACCCGCCGCATGGTGCTGTTTTTACGTGACCTCTATGCGCGGGTGGGTGTGTTGATGCGACCGCGTCCGACTGAATGGTCGGTGATGCTGGAAAACCTGCGCCAGAAGGATTTTGACGCGATCACGCTGGGGTGGACCTCCGGCATCGAGATCGACATCTTCCAGATGTTCCACTCAACCCAGACCATGGAGGGCGGCGACAACTTCATGAGCTACCGCAACCCGCAACTCGATGCCCTGATCGACGAGGCGCGGGGCGAGGTGGACGAAGACAGGCGCATGGCCTTGTGGCATCAGGCCGAGCGCCTGCTGGTGCAGGATCAACCCTATACGTTTTTGTTCCGGCGTCACACGCTGGCCTTTATTGACCAGCGCATCGCCAATCTTGAGAACACCGCGCTGGGGCTCAACCTGATGGCCGTGCCGGTAGAAGTTTACGTGCCGCAGGCACTGCAACGCAGGCGCTGAACCATGCTGGTGTATCTGCTCCGCCGCATGGCCTTGATGGTGCCGACGCTTTTCGGCATCACCATTGTGGTGTTCGTCGTCATGGCGTCCGCTCCCGGTGGCATCAGCGCACAGTCGCTGGTCGATGGCACCAATCTGGAGCCCGAAACCCGGCGTGCGCTGGAGGATTATTACAACCGCCTGTATGGTCTCGACCAGCCCGCGCCAGTGCAGTATCTGCGCTGGCTCAACAATATTTCGCCAGTCGGTTTCGAGCGGGAAGCCGATGGTTCGCTGGGCAACTTCTCGTTCTGGAAGGGCTCCGACCTTGGGGTGAGTTTTCGCTATGGGCGGCCGGTGATGGACCTGCTTGCCGAGCGATTGCCGATCACGCTGCTGCTTAACCTGCTGTCGATTCCGCTGATCTACGCGGCCTCGATAGCCATTGGCGTGCAGGCAGCGCGTGCGCGCGGCGGGCGCTTTGACATGGTATCCAATCTTGTGTTGCTTGGCCTGTGGTCGGTGCCGACCATGCTGGCCGGTGTGCTCTTCATCGGTTTTTTTGCCTCAGAGCAATACTGGCGATGGTTTCCGACCGCTGGCCTGGTCAGGCGTGAAGCCGTGGACCAGACATTTCTGCCGTGGCTGGGTTCGGCGTCAGATGTTGGCTGGCTGTTTCTGGCGGTGGGTTTATGCACCACCTTGCTGGTGTGGGCAGCGGCCAGGGCGGGGCAGCAGCCGCGCCAGTGGGGGGGGGCGCTGCTCGGAGCAGGGCTGGGCTATCTGATGGCGACGGATTTGCACGGTATGCCGCCCGGTCTGCTGCATGTGGTGCTGGCGCTGCTGGCGGGGGGGTTATTCAGTGTGCTGGCGGGCATGGGCAGTGTTGCCCTGCGCGTTGCGCTGGCCGGTGTGCTGGGCCTCGGGCTGGGCATCGGCCTGGCACGCTTGTCCGGTGTCGATGTGGTGCATGGCGGCTACCTGTTTGATTGCGCCTGGCATCTGGTGTTGCCGGTGCTGGCCATGTCATACGGTGGCCTGGCTTTTCTGGCCAAGCTGACCCGCTCGTCGCTGCTGGAGAACCTGGCCGCCGACTATGCCCGAACTGCGCGTGCCAAGGGTGTCGACGAAGAGACTGTGCTGTGGCGGCATGTGTTCCGGAATTCGCTATTACCTTTGATTACGGTGTCAGCCACCTTGCTGCCCAGCCTGCTGGCTGGATCGGTGATCGTGGAGAGCATTTTCAGTATCGACGGCATGGGCAAGCTGGCGGTCGAGGCGGTGCAGACCCGTGACCGCGAGCTGGTGTTGTCGGTGACGCTGATATCCGGCCTGCTGACGCTGGCGGGTTATTTGTTGGCCGATATCGCCTATGCCATTGCCGATCCGAGGGTGAGTTATGACTGAAGCAGTCACAAGTGCAACTGCGCAGCGCTCCCGACCGTGGTCGCGGCAGGTTGCCAGCGCCCTGTTGCGACGCACCGGTGCCCGGCTTGGCCTGATGTGGATTGGCCTGCTGGTGCTGGTGGCCTGCCTGTCGCCCTTTATTGCCAACAGCCACCCGCTTTACATGGTGGTGGATGGTCAGGCGAGCAGCCCGGCGCTGACTTATCTCGAGCCGCTGGACTGGGTCTGGCTGACCGGTCTTGCGCTGGCGCTGGGCTTGTGGGCCGTGCCTCTTGCGGGGTGGCTCAAGCTGGCTGGCTGGCTGCTTGGCGTGGGCCTTGGCGCGGCGCTGGCCTACACCATCGTGTCGCCGCCGGCGCTGACGGTGTACGAGCAATATCGCGAGCTGCAGGCCGAGGGCCGCATCGAGCAGATATGGCTGGCGCCGATTCCGTATTCGGCCAAGGACTATCTGCGCGACTACGCCGACACCGGCATCGAGGCGCCGCTTTCCGCGAGCGATGGGCGCGTGCATTGGTTTGGCACCGAGGAGAACGGCGCGGATGTGGCTGCGCGCATGATTCACGCGGCGCGTATTGCGCTGGGCATAGGTTTCATCGCCACCGGTATCGCGCTGTTGATCGGCACTGTAATCGGTGGACTGATGGGTTATTTCTCCGGCGTGGTGGACATGATCGGCATGCGCCTGGTCGAAATCTTCGAGGCCATCCCGACGCTGTTTCTGCTGCTTACCTTCGTCGCCTTCTTTGGCCGCTCCATCTACATGATGATGGTCATCATTGGCATTACCTCCTGGTCGGGTTATGCGCGCTATGTGCGCGCCGAGTTTCTCAAGCTGCGCGAGCAGGACTTTGTCCAGTCGGCGGTGGCCTGTGGCCTGCCCTTGTGGTCCATCCTGTTCCGCCACATGCTGCCCAACGGACTGGCTCCGCTGCTGGTGGCTGCCAGCTTTGGCGTGGCGTCTGCGATTCTCGCAGAGGCCACGCTGTCGTTTCTGGGCCTGGGGCTGGTCGATGATCCCTCGTGGGGTCAGATGCTCAATCAGGCGGTGCAGTCATCCACCTTCAACTGGTGGCTGGCGGTGTTTCCGGGGGGCGCGATCTTTCTTACCGTGTTTGCCTACAACCTGATTGGTGAGGCCTTGCGCGATGCGGTTGATCCACACACCCAACGCAACGGGGGCGCCCGGTGAAACTGCTGGAAATCGAAGGACTGGTGACCGAACTGTCTGCCGACGGGCAGCAGTGGATGCGCGCGGTTGACGGGGTGACGCTCAGCGTGAAGCGAGGCGAAACCTATTGCCTGGTTGGCGAATCCGGTAGCGGCAAGTCGGTCAGCGCACTGTCCGCTATGGGCTTGCTGCCGCGTGACCGGCACCGCCACCCGGCTGGCAGCGTGCTGCTGCATGGCGCGGAGGCCGACCCGCCGATACAGTTGCTGGCGGCAGATGAGGCC
Source organism: Azoarcus sp. (assembly GCA_036734105.1). Lineage (GTDB taxonomy): Bacteria > Pseudomonadota > Gammaproteobacteria > Burkholderiales > Rhodocyclaceae > Azoarcus_F. The sequence continues at coordinate 30,799 of DAIMZH010000019.1, forward strand.
ACCTTGCTGAGTGTGCGCGGTGGGCGCATAGGCATGATCTTTCAGGAACCGATGACCTCGCTCAACCCGGTGATGACGATTGGCGAACAACTGGATGAGGCCTTGCAGATTCACCGGCCGGGTTTGTCGGCAGCCGAGCGCCTGGAACGCATTCATGCCGCCCTGGCCGAAGTGCGCATGCCGGACCCGGTGGGGCGGGTCAGGGAGTATCCGCACCGTCTGTCCGGCGGCCAGCGCCAGCGTGTGATGATTGCCATGGCGTTGATATGCGAGCCGGACCTGCTGATTGCCGATGAGCCGACGACCGCGCTGGATGTGACCGTGCAGGCCGAGATTCTGCGTCTGATGCGTGAGTTGCAATCCACCCGCGGCATGGGCATGTTGTTCATCACCCATGACTTCGGCGTGGTGTCGCGGATTGCTGACCGGGTGGGCGTGATGCGTCAGGGGCGGCTGGTGGAGCAGGGCGTGGCCGACAAGGTGCTGCGCAGCCCGGAGCATGAATATACCCGTCGCCTGATCGCGGCGCTGCCCGAGCATCTACCGCGCGAGCAGCGTGGCGCTGGCAGCGGCGAACCCTTGCTGCACATCAAGGGGCTGAAGGTGCATTTTCCGGTACGCAAGGGCTTTTTGCGGCGGGTGGTGGATCAGTTCCGCGCGGTCGACGATGTGTCACTGGCGGTGAGCGCTGGCGAGGTGCTGGCGCTGGTGGGGGAGTCCGGCTGCGGCAAGACCACGCTGGGCAAGGCCTTGTTACGCCTCATCGATGTTACCGACGGTCGCATCGAGCTGGAAGGCCGCGACATCACCCGTCTGTCTCGGCGGGAACTGCGGCCCTTGCGGCGGCGCATGCAGGTGGTGTTTCAAGACCCGGGCTCGAGCCTCAACCCCCGGTTGCCCATCCTCACTACCTTGCTGGAGCCGATGCGGGTACATGGCATTGGGCTCGATGACGCCGAGCGTACCCGGCGTGCAGCCGAGCTGCTGGAGCGCGTGGAGATGCCGGGCGACAGCCTGTGGCGCTATCCCCACGAGTTCTCGGGCGGACAGCGCCAGCGCCTGGCGATTGCCCGGGCGTTGGTGCTGGAGCCTCGTTTCATTCTGTGCGACGAGATTACATCGGCGCTCGATGTGTCGGTGCAGGCCGGCATCCTCAAACTGCTGCGCCGCCTGGTGGACGAGGATGGATTGGGCATGCTTTTCATCACCCACAACATGGGCGTGGTGGAATACCTGGCCGACCGCATGGCGGTGATGCATCAGGGGCGACTGGTAGAGACCGGCGTCACCGCTGAGGTGTTGCGCGCGCCGCGTGACGATTACACTCAAAAGCTGCTGGCCGCTGTGCCCAGGCTTGATCTGGTGGGTGTCTGAGCCGATTTGTCAGCAGGCGTGGCTCAGGGCAAAGCATGATCACCCGAATCGTTGCTGTGATTGAGCGACTGCAGTTTGGCCAGAGCGCCATCCGGGCTGGTGTAGATATGCGGTGCGATGGAATGATGGGCTAACGCATCGCCGAGTCTTGCTCGCAGGAAGGCGCTGGTGGTGTAACGGGTGACGTTGGCGTAAAAACGATCAACCAACTCGCGCACCATTTCAACGTAGGGGTCGAGTAGCTCGGGTGTGATCGAGAAGTTGTCATAGTTGACGATGGCTGATACCCGATGGCCCAGCTTGTCGAGTCGTTCTTCGACGAGGTGTCGGATATCCGCAATCTGTGCGTGGCTGCGCACGGCCAAGCCTTCGAAGTTGACGAAGAAGGTGCGTTGGTCGGGGTCGTAAGTCAGGCGCTGATCCATTGGCAAGGTGAGTAACTGCTCGCGCAAGCCCATGGGTTCTTCGGTGAAGATGCGTGCATCCATTTCGCGCAACTCGGGCGATACCGCTGGCCTGAAATCCATATGACTGAAGATGTCGCGTTCGATGTTGATTCCCGGTGCGGTTTCAATGAGCTCCAGCCCGCTGTCGCACAGGCGAAACACACAGCGCTCGGTGATGTACAAGACCGGCTGCCCGCGTTTGCGGGCATAGCTTCCACTGAAGGTGCGATGCTCAACCGCCTGGACAAACTTGTTGGTTTTGCCGTCGCAGTGCACCATCAGTTTGCCGTCATCAACGCCGATGTCAAAAAATCCGGCGGTGAAGCTGCCCACAAACACCACTTTGTGAGCGTTCTGGCTGATGTTGATGAAACCGCCGGCACCCGCCAGTCGTGGGCCGAACCGGCTGACGTTGAGGTTGCCATCGCGGTCGGCCTGAGCGAGCCCGAGAAAAGCAATGTCCAGTCCACCTCCGTCGTAAAAATCGAACTGGTAGGGCTGGTCAATGATGGCGTCGGTGTTGATGGCTGCGCCAAAGTTCATGCCAGAGGCCGGAATGCCGCCGATAACCCCCGGCTCAGTTGTCAGTGTGAGCAGGTCTATGACCTTTTCCTCTGCGGCGACTGAGGCTACCCCTTCGGGCATGCCGATGCCGAGGTTGACCACGCTGTTGGCTGACAACTCCAGCGCGGCACGCCGCGCGATGATCTTGCGCGCGCTCATCGGCATTGGCGCCACAGCAGAGGCCTGCACCCGGATCTCGCCAGAGAAGGCTGGGTTGTAGGCGTCTACAAAGGTCTGCATGTGGTGTTCGGACTTTTCTGCAAGTACCACGCAGTCGACCAGCACCCCGGGTATCTTGACCTGCCGCGGGTTAAGGCTGCCGCGCTCGGCAATGCGCTCGACCTGCACAATGACGATGCCACCCGAGTTGTGGGCGGCCATGGCAATTGCCAGTGCCTCAAGCGTGAGCGCTTCACGCTCCATCGTGATGTTGCCGTCGGGGTCGGCGGTGGTGCCTCGGATGATGCCCACGTTAATCGGAAAGCCCTTGTAAAAGAGGTATTCCTCGCCGTCTATCTGCATAAGGCTGACCAGATCGCGGGTGGTCATGGCGTTGATCTTGCCGCCGCCGTGGCGCGGATCAACAAAGGTGTCCAGGCCTACCCGGGTGAGCGTGCCAGGCTTGCCCGCTGCGATATCCCGAAAAAGATGAGTGATGACGCCTTGTGGCAGATTGTAGGCCTCAATCCGGTTATCCACCGCGAGCTTCTGAAGCTTGGGAACAAGCCCCCAGTGGCCGCCGATCACCCGGCTGACCAGGCCGGGATGTCCCAGATGGTTGAGCCCTCTGTCCTTGCCGTCGCCCTGACCGGCAGCGTAGACCAGCGTGAGGTTGGCTGGACGCTCGAACGGTCCCGGGTCCCGGGCCAGAAAAAGTGCCTCCAGCGCACAGGCGATGCCTTCGGCAAAGCCTATGCCAACAAACCCGCCAGTGGCCACCGTATCGCCCGGCCGGATCAGGCGCACCGCGTCTGCCGCGCTGACTATCTTGCTGCGCCGTGGCAGTTCGCCACCAGCGAGCAGGGGGTGAATGTTGCTGTGGCTTGAGCCGGACGCAGCGGACATGGTGGTCTCCGTTTGTTATGTTCTGTTGGCAACTGGCCGCACCTGCGGGCTACTGGTGTTCGGTTCGAAAGGCTGCAAGCGCAGGGCACCTGCGCCCAGCGTAGAGCTTGCTTGTTGCTACCCGCACGGCGCACAACGATGGCTTGAATAACTTTAGCCTGCCCTGTCGTTGGCGACAATGCTCGACCAACATGCTGGCGAGCCACACTTGCGCAAGATTCGGATTGCGTGAATGGTTTCCGCTTCTCTACCATGGCGTCACGATTCATGCCTTGCCGGTTCAACAGCCGCCCCTTTTGGGGTGACACGATCGCATGAGTGCAGCCAGTCAGCCCATCTACGAAAACCAAAATCATGAACAAAGCCAGCTTTGCCCGCCTGCTGTTGCTGTCAGCCATATGGGGAGCCTCATTCCTGTTCATGCGCATTGGAGCGCCGGTGCTGGGGCCGTCCTGGCTGATCTTCTGTCGCGTCGGCCTTGCCGCGCTGTTTCTGATGCTCATCGCGCGATACATCAGAAAGTCGTTGGCAGTGGCAAGGCACTGGAAACATTTCCTTATCCTCGGGCTGCTCAATTCCACAGTGCCATTCTTGCTGTTTGCCTATGCAGCCCAGACCATCTCGGCCTCACTGCTGTCAATTCTGAACGCCACATCTCCAATCTGGGCCGCCGCCATCGGTGCTGTGTGGCTGAGAACGGGACTGTCTGTTAAAACACTGGCTGGCATGGCCTTGGGTGTTGCCGGGGTTGCGGTGCTGGCCGGGTCCGAAACCCTGACGCTCTCCAGCGGGGGAGGGCTGGCCGTTGCGGCGGCGCTTGCGGCCGCCATGTCTTACGGCTTTGCCAGCAACTACATCAAGAGCGCGGTCAGCGTTGATGCCTTCTCCAATGCCCACGGCAGCTTGTGGGCAGCAACGTTGTTGACGGCGCCATTGGCAATGCAGGCAGGTTCTCTGGACGCAGTGCCTTCAATGTCTGTGATGCTTGCGGTTTTTGCGCTTGGTGTGGTCTGCAGCGGTATGGCGTATCTGTTGTTCTTTCGGCTGGTTAGCGATATTGGCCCGGCTCCTGCGTTGTGCGTGACCTTTCTCATCCCTGTTTTCGGCATCATGTGGGGTGTTGTGTTTCTTGACGAAGTCGTCGGCTGGCACACACTGCTTGGCTGCGTGGCAGTTTTGATTGGTACGGCCTTGGTCACCGGATTTTCCGTGTCCACCTTGCTTCCGGAGAAAAAACATGGCGCAAGCTGATACTTTGGCAAACAAAAGACACTACGCGACCATTGCCAGCGCGATTCGCTTTATCCGCACGCACGCCAGAAAGCAACCCACGCTTGAGCAGATTGCCCAGGCTGTCCATCTCAGCCCGCATCATCTGCAGCGGGTTTTTGTCGAGTGGGCTGGGATATCCCCCAAGCGTTTTCTTCAATACCTGACCAAGGAGTACGCCAGACAACGGCTGATGGCTGCAGACGATATGCTGACGGTAACGGGGCAGGCCGGTCTGAGCAGCACCAGCCGCCTGCATGACCTGATGGTCAGTTGCGAGGCCATGACGCCCGGTGAGATCAAGTCCGGCGGGCTTGGTCTGGAGATAGGTTACGGCTTTGCTGAGTCGCCTTTTGGTGAGGTGTTGCTGGCCTGGAGTGCGCGAGGGTTATGCCACTTTGCGTTTTCTGTTGCGTCTGCGACCGAGATGACGGCTGAGCTCGTCGGCGCTTGGCCGAATGCGGTGTTCAAGCGTGACGATCTGGCGGCCATGCGTCTGCTCGCAGAGATTTTTCCGAGTACGCCAAGCCGTGGCCGAGTGCATCTTGTACTGCGCGGCACCAATTTCCAGATCAAGGTGTGGCAAGCCTTGATCCAGACCGAGTTCGGGCGGGTGATCTCGTATCAGCAACTGGCGGCGCGCGCTGGTAGCCCCCGCGCCCAGCGCGCAGTCGGCAGCGCGCTGGCGGCAAATCACATCGGCTATCTCATCCCGTGCCATCGCGTCATCCGCGAAAGCGGCGAAACCGGGCAATATCGCTGGCAGCCGGAAAGAAAACTTGCGCTTCTGGCGTGGGAGGCGGGGCTATGCGAAGGCGATGTGGTGTGCCGGGATGGCTAGTCAGTGGCTCCTTTTGCGATCACGTGTGCCAGGCGCTGTGACGCTTCCAGCAGCCTCGCACAGTTGGTGGTGTACGCAATACGGAGGTGTCGGCGAGGGTGATTTTCTCCGAAGTCGAGTCCGGGCGTAGTGGCTACACCAGCCTCTTCGATAAAGCGCCTGGCCAATGTCTCGCTGTCGTCACAAAGCGCAGATACATCTGAATAGATATAGAAGGCGCCTTGTGGCTCGGCTGCAATTTCAAAGCCGATCTTTCGCAATTCTGGCAGCAGACTTGCAAGACGCTTGGCAAATTCAGATCTGCGGTTCTCCAGAATTTCAATGGTTTTGGGAGAGAACGCGGCCAGGGCGGCATGTTGAGCGGGAGTCGAAGCCGAAATGAAGAAGTGCTGCGCCAGCTTTTCGATGACTCTCACATGACTTTCAGGGGCAACCAACCATCCAAGGCGCCAGCCAGTCATGCCAAAGTACTTGGAGAAACTGTTGACGACGAAGGCATCGTCCAGATGTGTGAGTACCGTGCTGGCGTCGACACCATAGGTCAGACCTTGATAGATTTCGTCGACGATCAGGGTTCCGTCGCGCGAGCGCACGCTATCGGCGAGTGCGGCAAGCTCTGTCTGGTCGAGCAGGGTTCCAGTCGGGTTTGAAGGCGAGGCCAGCATCAGCCCGCGAGTGTTGCTGTTCCACGCCTGCCTGACATGCTCGGGTGTAGGTTGAAAACGCGTTGCTGCGTCCACCGGAATGGGCCTCGGCGAGCCTTCAAATGCCCGGATGAGTTGACGATTGCACGGATAACTCGGGTCAGGAATAAGCCATTCGTCACCGGGGTCAGTGGTAGCCGCCAAGGCCAGCATCAAGGCTCCAGAGGCGCCCGGCGTGATGGCGATCCTGCTGGCTGGTACATTGGCACCAAGGCGCTCTTGATAGAATTGCGAGATAGCCTCGCGCAGGGCGGGCAAGCCCATCGCGGGGGTGTAGCGGACATCCCCGTTGGCAAGAAAGCGGGTGGCGGCCTCGATGACCGTTGGTGGCGTTGGAAAGTCGGGTTCTCCAACCTCCATATGGATTATGTCGCGGCCTTGTGCTTCTAGCTCACGGGCACGTCTTAGCAACTCCATGACATGAAAGGGTTGGATTTTGCTGGCTCTGCTGGAGAGATGCATTTTCTGGCTCCCGTGCTGAAACATGAAAGGCAGTTTGAAAACGAAAAAAGCGCCGACGGGCGGCGCTTTCGCGGATACGGCGTGACTGATTAGTCGCTGGATACGGCAAGTTCGAACAACTCGCGTTTGAGGGTGAATTGACGCGGCAGCCGATCCTGCAGTTTGTCAAACCACTCTTTGTGCGAGCTGAGCTCAAGACGCCATGCGTCAGCATCTACCTTGGTCAAGGCTTCAAACTGTTCGCGGGTAAAGTCGCAGTCAGTCCAGTCCAGATCATCGTAGCCAGGCATCCAGCCAAGTGCGGTCTCTTTGGCGGCCACCCGACCTTGAACGCGATCAACGATCCACTTCAGTACGCGCATGTTGTCGCCAAAACCAGGCCACACGAATTCGCCCTTTTCGTTCATGCGGAACCAGTTGACGCAGAAAATCTTGGGTGTCTTTTCGACGACATGACCCATGCGCAGCCAATGGTTGAAGTAGTCACCCATATGGTAGCCGCAGAAGGGCAGCATGGCGAAGGGATCGCGACGAACCACTCCTTGGGCACCAAACGCGGCAGCGGTGGTTTCGGAGCCAAGTGTGGCGGCCATGTAGACGCCGAAGTTCCAGTTGAAGGCTTGGTAGACCAGGGGAACGGTGGTGGCGCGGCGGCCGCCGAAGATGAAGGCCGAAATGGGTACGCCAGCGGGGTCTTCCCAGGCTGGGTCGATTGATGGGCACTGACTGGCCGGCGCGGTGAAACGTGCGTTCGGGTGAGCAGCCTTGCGGCCGGTTTCTTTGGCGATGTCTGGAGTCCAGTCCTTGCCTTGCCAGTCGACCAGGTGGGCAGGGGCCTCCTTGGTCATGCCTTCCCACCATACGTCACCGTCATCGGTGAGGGCAACGTTGGTGAAAATGATGTTTTCCTTCAACGTGGCCATGGCGTTGAAGTTGGTTTTGTCGGACGTGCCCGGGGCCACGCCGAAGTAGCCGTATTCAGGGTTGATGGCGCGGAATGTGCCATCAGGGCCGGGCTTGATCCAGGCAATGTCGTCGCCCACAGTGGTGATCTTCCAGCCGTTGAAGCTCTTGGGCGGAATCAGCATTGCAAAGTTGGTCTTGCCGCAGGCAGACGGGAAGGCGGCCGCAACATAGGTCTTTTCGCCCTCTGGAGATTCCACGCCGAGGATGAGCATGTGCTCTGCCAGCCAGCCTTCGTCGCGCGCCATGGTTGAGGCGATGCGCAGAGCGAAGCACTTTTTGCCGAGCAACGCGTTGCCACCGTAACCGGAGCCGTAGGACCAGATCTCGCGGGTTTCGGGGTAGTGAACAATGTATTTGGTGTCGGGGTTGCACGGCCAGCGGCTGTCTTTCTCGCCTTGGGCCAGCGGTGCCCCAACGGTGTGGACGCAGGGTACGAATGCACCATCGGTGCCGAGCACGTCGAGTGCTCCGCGACCCATTCGCGTCATGGTGCGCATGTTGACCACGACGTAGGGGCTGTCGGAAATTTCGACGCCGATGTGGGCGATCGGACTGCCGAGCGGACCCATGGAAAAGGGGATGACGTACATCGTGCGCCCGTGCATGCAACCCTTGAACAGTGCGTTCAGGTTTTCACGCATGACCTTCGGGTCTTCCCAGTTGTTGGTCGGGCCCGCGTCGTCCTTGTTCTGGGAGCAGATGAAGGTGCGATCTTCGACTCTAGCGACATCGGAGGGGTCGGACCATGCCAGATAGGAGTTGGGCCGCTTTTCTTCGTTGAGCTTGATCAGGGTGCCTGAGTTGACCATCTCGACGCATAGACGGTCGTATTCTTCCTGCGAACCATCACACCACACCACCCGTTCGGGTTCGGTAAGGGCGGCGATTTCAGCCACCCACTTTTTGAGGCCTTCATGGCGTACGTATTCAGGAGCGGCCAGGGCGGCCTCGGAAGCGCGTTGGTTCATCTTGTGAAACTCTCCAGGTTGCAAAGGCGAAACCGTTTATGCATTACGTTTGATAGCGCAAACGAATGTGGGGGCTGTGCTGGCCCCCTTGTCAAACATATGCGGACAATACCGATTGCGACAGGCCTCAGGTCTGCTACACCATAAATAGAGCACTGGTGCTTGAAACCGTTGGTATTCGCTTTAGGGTGAACCGCAGTTGTCTCAAGTCGATAATTATGCCACGGATCAGGCGTAGTCGAAAGCCTGCTTTTGTCCGGGCAGTTCAAAACGACGGGGAGGCGTCCCGCAGGGCGGTGCATGCTGCGGATGCGACGAGTTAGTAGTATTGCGCATTCTGTAATGTGATGTGCGCTATCATAATACGAAATGAAGGCCGGTAAACTTGGCCGCCACAGGAGGAAGACAATGGACGAACTGATTCGTGCAGCAGCACTGGACTATCACCGTTACCCGCGCCCGGGCAAGATTTCGGTCACGCCAACCAAGGTTTTGACCAACCAGCGCGATCTCTCGCTTGCCTACTCGCCAGGAGTGGCGGCTGCGTGCGACGCAATTGTCGAGGACCCGTCCCAGGCGGCAGAGCTGACCGCTCGTTCCAATCTGATTGGGGTGGTGACCAACGGAACCGCCGTTTTGGGTTTGGGTAACATCGGACCGCTGGCAGCAAAGCCTGTGATGGAAGGCAAGGCGGTGCTGTTCAAGAAGTTTGCCGGGATCGATGTGTTTGATCTGGAGATCGATGAACCCGATGCAGACAAGTTGATCGACATGATTGCTGCGCTGGAGCCTACCTTTGGGGGCATCAATCTGGAGGATATCAAGGCGCCTGAGTGCTTCTACATTGAGAAAAAGCTGCGTGAGCGCATGAAGATTCCGGTCTTCCATGATGACCAGCACGGCACGGCCATTGTCGTGGGTGCTGCAGTGCTGAATGGGCTGCACTTGCAGGGCAAGGATCTGAAGTCAGTCAAACTGGTGACCTCTGGTGCGGGCGCGGCTGCGCTGGCGTGTCTTGAGTTGTTGGTCATGCTGGGTGTTCCGGTCGAGAACATCTGGGTCACGGATCTTGAGGGTGTTGTTTATGAGGGGCGCACTGTCCTGATGGACCCGATCAAGGCCCGCTATGCCAAGAAAACGGATGCCAGGACACTGGGTGAGGTGATCGACGGGGCTGACATCTTTCTGGGCTTGTCGGCTGGTGGTGTGCTCAAGGCAGACATGGTCGCTCGCATGGCAGCCAAGCCGCTGGTGCTGGCGCTGGCCAATCCGCGACCGGAGATTCTGCCTGATGAGGTCAAGGCGGTTCGATCCGACGCCATCATTGCGACTGGGCGCTCAGACTATCCAAACCAGGTCAACAACGTGCTGTGTTTCCCGTTCATCTTCCGTGGCGCGCTGGATGTTGGTGCTACCACCATCACCGACGAAATGAAGCTGGCGGCAGTGCGGGCGATTGCAGAACTCGCTCGTGCCGAACAAAGCGACATTGTGGCCGCAGCCTATGGCGAAAAGGTGGCTGGTTTTGGCCCGGATTACATCATTCCCCGTCCGTTTGACCCGCGGCTTATTGTCAAGATTGCGCCGGCAGTCGCCGAGGCTGGCATGAGCTCAGGGGTGGCAACACGACCTATCGTCGATTGGGACCTTTACATCAACGAATTGAATAATCTGGTCTGGCACTCCGGTCTGATCATGAAGCCGGTGTTCGCCGAGGCGCGCAAGAACCCGCGGCGTATCATCTTTGCCGAGGGCGAGTCAGAGAACGTGCTGCGCGCGGTACAGACTGTGGTCGATGAGCGACTCGCGCGTCCGATCCTGATTGGCAGACCAGAGGTGATCGCGAGCAATATTCAGCGCTTCGGGCTTCGCATCGTCGCCGAACTGGATTTCGACCTGGTCAATCAGGACTCCGACCCCCGCTTCCGCGAGTTGTGGAGCGAATACCATCGCCTGATGGAGCGACGTGGCGTGTCGGTCGAGTACGCCAAGACCGAGGTGCGTCGCCGAACTACGCTGATTGGCTGCCTGTTGCTTAAGTTCGGCTACGCCGATGGTCTGGTCTGCGGCACCTACGGTATGCATGCCTTGCATCGTGGTTTTGTCGAGACCATCATTGGCCTGCGTCCCGGCGTCAAGAACCTGTACACGCTGAATGTGCTCAACCTGCCAGGGCGCACCTTGTTCCTCGCCGATACCTATGTGAACTATGATCCGACGCCCGAGCAGGTTGTCGAAATGACGGTGCTGGCCGCCGAAGAGATGCAGCGCTTCGGTATCGAGCCCAAGATCGCCCTGTTGTCGCACTCGTCGTTCGGGACTGCCGATTCGCCGACCGCAGAGAAGATGCGCAAGGCTTTGCAGATGTTGCATGCACGCCATCCCGAGCTTGAGGTCGAGGGTGAGATGCACGGAGACGCCGCGCTCGATGCCGACTTGCGACTGTCGATCTTCCCCAACTCGCGCATGCGTGATTCAGCCAATCTGTTGATCTTCCCGACGCTGGACTCGGCCAACATCGCCTTCAATCTGCTCAAAACCGCTGCGGGTGAGGGCGTCACCATAGGACCGATCCTGTTGGGTGCGGCCAAGCCGGTGCATATCCTGACCCCGTCGACAACTGTTCGACGCATCATCAACATGACTGCGCTGACCAGCGTGGAGGCGGCTCACACTGGTGCAGGCGACTGCGCTGGCGAAGAAGCCTGAGGCGACCGGGGCGCCGCCGCTGCCTTGCAGCGCGCGGCGACCATTGTTGCTGAGGAGTACCGGGAGGTAGGCATTCGCCGAGCCGCATGGCATCATCTCGCTTGGTAGCGTACAGAGGTGACAGGGGCGATGCCGGACAGCAAGGCAGCGGTGGTGCTGACAGGGGGAGGCGCGCGTGCCGCATATCAGGTTGGTGTGTTGCGTGCAATCGCTCACATTCGGGGTAGGCGCGGAGGCAATCCTTTTCCCATAATTTGTGGCACTTCGGCAGGTGGCATCAACGCCGCCGCGCTTGCCGTCTATTCCGACGACTTTGATGTCGCCGTGCGGAAGTTGGCGTGGATATGGCGCAATCTGACAGTCGAGCAGATTTATCGAGCAGATCCCGCCGCGCTCGTCACGACTGGTTTGCGTTGGGGGTCGGCACTTACATTGGGGTGGCTTGTACGACAGACGCCCCGATCCTTGCTCGATAATTCGCCGCTGCATGCATTGCTGGACCGGGTGCTGGATTACTCACGCATTGATCAGTCGATTCTTGCTGGTACATTGCATGCGGTCAGCGTGTCGGCGTCAGGCTATTCATCCGGGCAAAGCCTGGCGTTTTTCCAGGGACGGGCCGATCTCCAGCCTTGGCGTCGTGCTCAGCGTCTGGGTGTGAAGGCCAGGCTGGGCACCAGGCATTTGCTTGCGAGTAGTGCGATACCCTTTGTTTTTCCGGCTATGCACATCAATCGAGAGTACTTTGGGGATGGTTCGATGCGTCAGTTGGCCCCGATCAGTCCGGCGGTGCACCTCGGTGCAGATCGTATTCTGGTGATTGGTTCCGGGCGGCTCGCTGAAGAGGGGCGTTTGCGCAACGATGCCTATCCCACGCCGGCTCAAATCGCAGGCCACGCCTTGTCGTCGATTTTTCTGGATGCATTGGCAGTCGATCTTGAGCGGCTTGAGCATATCAATCAAACCTTGGCGACCTTATCGCCAACCAGCATCGCCGCTTCCGCTACCGGTCTGCGCTCCATTGAGGCTTTGGTCATTTCCCCTTCGCATCGACTGGATACGATTGCAGGGTACCATCGTGATGCGCTTCCGCGCACGCTGCGCACCGTTTTGCGCGGGGTTGGCGCCATGCGTCGCGAGGGTTCGGCCTTGCTGTCGTATCTGTTGTTTGAAAAACCCTATATCCGGGCGCTGATGGACTTGGGTTTTCAGGATGCTTTGGTGCAACGCAAGGCGATAGAAGGTTTCCTGCGTCTTTGAGCAGTGCGGCAAGCGATATTCCTGATCTTGCCTGTACGGTAATAGCGAGATGTTTGTTTAAAAGTCCTTGATATCTTCTTAATTTGATTCAGAATGTAAACCTCATGGTCATCTGTCTTTGCCATGGCCCGCACCCGTTTTCGGCACTTGCCGCAGCTTGATAAGAACGTTTTTTGGTTTTGGAGCCCAGATCATGCTCACTCGCAGAGTATTGGTGACCGCTATTGCCGCTGGCCTGACCCTTTTGTCTGCCGGTGTATCTCAAGCCAACGCATCGTCGCGAGTCAATGGCGCTCCAGCCACACCCTTGCAGCTTGATCGCTACGGCAATCCTGTTCTGGGCTCTGCCGCCTATGTTGTGATCAGTCAGCGAACCGGCGAGGTGCTGTCTGAACGACAGGGTGATCGTGTGCTACCCGTGGCATCGATCACCAAGTTGATGACCGCGATGGTCGTGCTGGACGCAGGGCAGAGCTTGTCCGACAGGTTGACAATTGCCAGTGCCGATGTTGACCGACTCAAGGGGACTGGGTCGCGGTTGCCTGTAGGGGCGCGTCTGACCCGGGAGGAGCTGCTGCATATTGCGTTGATGTCGTCCGAGAACCGTGCAGCATCTGCGCTTGCCCGTTATTATCCCGGCGGAAAGCGTGCTTTTGTCGAGGCGATGAATGTCAAGGCCAGAATGCTCGGCATGTGGAACACGCGATTTGTCGAAGGCACCGGACTGGACCCACGAAATGTGTCCAGCGCCAATGACCTGGTCAAGTTGGTTCAGGCAGCCTCCAGTTATCCGCTGATTCGCGAATTCTCAACTGCTGATCAACGCTTTGTGCGGGTTGCTTCGGGGCACTTGCGTTATGGCAACTCGAATGGCCTGGTGCGCGAACCGGAGTGGTCCGTATCCCTGTCCAAAACCGGCTTTATCCGTGAGGCAGGCCGTTGCCTGGTCATGCAGACCTGGGTGAGGGGCGAGCCGGTAATCATGATTCTGCTGAATTCGGATGGGCGCTATACACGTACAGCCGACGCCAAGCGGATCAAGCAGTGGATCGAAACCGTCGGCGCTCAGCGTCTGGCGACTGCGAGCGGACGAGCCGGTGGCGGCTGAGCTTTGCTTGCCGGCGTCTCTGAAAGAGTGAGTAGCGGTGCTGGCGCAGTCTGGCTCAGCGGCGCACGAAGCCTAGCGTGCGCGAGATGTCTTCGGCGGTTTGACGAATCAATGGTGCCCAGTCGGGGTTGAAACGTTCCGATGGCGTAGACAGTGACAGGCAACCAATCAGCTTGCCGTCGTCGTCACGTATGCCTGAGGCAATGCATCGCACCCCAATTTCCACTTCATCCAGGTCGAAGGCAATTTGTTGCTGTCTAACACCCTCCAACTCGGCTTCTAGTGCCGGCAGCGCGGTGATCGAATTTGGTGTGGAGGCTGGCAAGCCAGTTCGTTGCGCATAATCCCTGACTTTTTCCCGCCCGTCGTCAACCAGAAACAGCTTTCCCGACGCGGTTGTGTGCAAGGGTGCGCGAGCGCCCACGATATGCACCACCCGCACTGCCGACCTGCCGCTGGACGTGCGCTCGACATAGACAATCTCATCGCGGTCGCGAATGCCGAGGTTCACGCTTTCGCCGGTTGCCTGGTGCAGCTTCAGCATGAAGGGCATGGCGGTTTCGCGCAGCGCAATGCGCGACTTCACCAGACTGCCGAGTTCGAGCAGGCGGATTCCAAGCCGGTAGTTGCCACCCTCGCTGCGTTCCACAAACCCGCTTTGCGCCATCGCGCCCAGAATGCGGTGAGCAGTCGACGGATGCAGGCCGCTGTCCAGCGCAATCTTCTTGAGCGGAACCGGATCAGCGTGCTGGGCAAGCACGTCAAGCAGCGTCATCATGCGCTCGACGACCTGAATGGGGTTTTTTACTTCGGTTGGGCTTGTCACTTTGCTACAGTGGGGTATGCAGAGAGCGCGAAGTCTAACCGTTGACTTGCGTTTCGCCTAGTGAAAAACGGTTATAGCTGGAGTAGCACCTACAATCAACATGCGAGTCGGTCTTTTTGTTACCTGTTTAGTCGATCTGATGCGCCCAGGCATCGGTTTTGCCTCGCTGCGATTGCTTGAATCTGCTGGATGCGATGTCTTTGTGCCGGGTTCGCAGACGTGCTGCGGACAGCCAGCCTACAACGCTGGCGACAGTGTCGCTGCACGCGGTCTTGCCTTGAAGTGGCTGGAGGAGTTCGAAGCGTGCGACTACGTTGTCGTGCCGTCGGGTTCGTGTGGCGGCATGATCCGGGTGCACTACCCTGAGCTTTTTCCTGCGGAGCATGCCTTGCACCCGCGCATTGAGGCGATGGCAAAAAAGACCTATGAGCTAACCGATTTTCTGGTCACCGTGCTGGGAGTCTCCAGTGTGCCTGGTGATTTTGCTGGCGTGATTACCTATCACGACTGTTGTTCCGGTTTGCGCGAGCTCGGTGTCAAGGCGCAGCCACGGTGCTTGCTGGCCAGCATGTCGGGTGTGAGGGTGCAGGAAATGCCGGAGTGCGAAGCCTGTTGCGGTTTTGGCGGGCTGTTCTCGATCAAGTTTGGTGATATTGCGGGCCACATTGCTGAGCGCAAGTGCCAACAGGTGCAGAACAGCGGAGCCGAGGTGGTGGTGATGGGTGATCTCGGTTGCATGCTCAATGTTGAGGGACGACTGCGGCGGCTGGGTGATGAGCGAACCCGCGTTCTGCATATTGCCGAGGTGCTGGGTCGCGAGGATGCGGAATGAAGTCTCAGGCGATGTTTTTCAAAGCCAGGGCTGGCAACAAGCTGGCCGACGAGCCTTTGCAGGCTACCTTGCAACAGGCCAGCCAGCGCTTTGTGTCTGCCCGCGCCTCAGCGGTGTCAAGATACGAACTCGAAAGCGGGGGCGACTTCGAAGCCCTGCGCAGCGCCGGGCAGGCGATTCGCGACCGGGTGCTGGCCGATCTGGATGTATGGCTTGAGGAGTTCGAAAAAAAAGCGACTGAAACCGGTGCGACGGTCTTGTACGCAGAGAGCGGGCGGGACATCTGCGAACTGGTTGTCGATATTGCCAAACAGCATGGTGTGCGCAAAGTCGTCAAGTCCAAATCCATGTTGTCGGAGGAGGCCGCGCTGAATGCCGCCCTCGAAGCCGCCGGTATTGTGCCTGTCGAAACCGATCTGGGTGAGTACATACAACAGATCGACAACAACGAGCCACCGTCTCACATTCTGGCGCCAGCTTTTCACAAGTCGCGTGAGGAGGTGTCGGCGCTCTTTGCCCGAACCCATGGGCGCCCGCGCAAGACCGAGATTCCGGAAATGACCCGCGAGGCGCGTGAGGTGCTGCGTGAGCATTTTCTGACGGCCGACATGGGGATTTCTGGCGGCAATTTTCTGGTGACCGAGACCGGCTCGGTGGCGCTGGTCACCAATGAAGGCAATGGGCGAATGGTGACGACCCTGCCGCGTGTGCATGTGGTGATCACCGGCATCGAGAAGCTGGTGCCGACGCTGGAAGATCTCGCCACCTTGTTGCGTTTGCTGCCACGCTCCGGCACCGGTCAGGACATCTCCAACTATGTATCGGTGCTCACTGGCGTTCGAGGCGAGCATGAGTCCGATGGACCTGAGCATCTGTATTTCATTCTGGTCGACAATGGTCGGGCTGCGGTGCTTGGCAGCGAGTATCAGCCTATGTTGCGCTGCATTCGATGCGGTGCCTGCATGAACCACTGCCCGGTCTATCAAAGTGTCGGCGGTCATGCCTATGGCTGGGTCTATCCCGGGCCAATGGGGGCGGTGCTGACCTCGCTTTATACCGGACTCGAAAACGCGGCGCCGCTGGCGCATGCCTCGACACTGTGCAAACAGTGCGAAACCGTGTGTCCGGTGCGTATTCCCTTGCCCGCCCTGTTGCGTGGTTTGCGTGAAGAGCAGCGTGTGCGCCGGATTCTGCCCTTGCGCGAGCGCCTGGCCTTGCGCATGTGGGCGTGGGTGGCACGCCACCCACGTGGCTATCGCCTGGTCAGCCGTCTGATTAACCGTTACCTCACCTGGCTGGCCGGCGATCTGGATCGAATCCCGTTGTTGGGTGCCGCACCAGAGTGGTCGCGTACGCGCGATCTACCGGCACCGCGCGGCCAGACTTTCAGCGAACTGTATGCCAGACGCAGACAGTCCGAAAAACATTGACAGGGGGCGAGCTCATGCGCGTGGTTTTGTTGGAACGGGATTCAGTGAAGGCCGAGTTTCGACAACTTGCCGGTTGTCACGAATGGCTTGAGTACGACGTGTCGACCCAGGCCGAGTTGTTGGAACGTTTGCGCGGTGCTCAGATTGCCATCGTCAACAAGCTGCGTATTGGCGCGGCCGAACTGGCGGAGCTGCCCGAGCTGCGCATGATTGCCGTGGCAGCCACTGGCGCCGATAACGTCGATCTCGCCGAATGTGCCCGGCGTGGTGTGGTGGTCAGCAATGTGCGTGGTTATGCGGTGAATACCGTACCCGAACATGCAATGATGCTGATGCTCGCATTGCGCCGCAAACTGTTTGAATATGTATCGGATGTGCGGGAAGGACAGTGGAGCAAGGCCAGCACCTTTTGCCTGTTTCATCACCCGGTGGGTGATCTGCATGGTGCAAGCTTGGGGCTGATCGGCAGCGGCGCGCTAGGGGAGGGCGTGGCGCGTCTGGCCGAGGTCTTCGGCATGCGCATACTCCGCTCGGAACGAAAGGGCGCTGACTCGGTTCGCGCTGGCCGTGTGGCGTTTGATGAGGTGTTGCGTCAGTCCGATGTGGTGTCCTTGCATTGTCCGCTGACGCCACAGACGCGCGGCCTGATCGGAGAGGCCGAGTTGTCTGCAATGCCGTCGCACGCCATTCTGATCAATACGGCGCGGGGCGGACTGTGTGATGAGGCCGCGCTTGCCGACGCACTTCGGGCTGGCGTGATCGCCGGTGCGGCTGTCGATGTGTTGTCTTCCGAACCACCTGAGGCTGATCATCCGCTGCTGGCGTCCGATATTCCCAATCTCATCGTCACCCCGCACATGGCGTGGGCTTCGGCTGGTGCGATGCAGGCGCTGGCTGATCAGGTCATCCACAACATTGAAGCCTTCGTGGCGGGAACGCCGCGCAACCTGCTGGCTTGAGGGGCTTAACTTGACTGATTTTGTGACACGATCCCGTCTGGCGCGTGAGGCGATTTTGTCGCGCGTGCGTGCCGGTGTGCAACGTCAGCATCGCGACTCTGGTCAGGCATGGGCGACCATGCAGTCGGCCATTGATCAGCCGCGAGTGGGGCCACGGCCACCACTCGGTGGCAAGCTGGTGGAGCGCTTCAAGGCGTCGGCCGAACGCATGTCGAGCAGCGTGGACCTTGTATCGACGATGTCCGAAGTGCCGACTGCGATGGCACGGTGGTTGAATAGTCAGGCATTGCCCCTTGACGGTGTGGTGTGGCCAGGCCTGGCTGCCGAGCTGGATTTCGAGGCAGCGGGTTTGCGGCTGGAGGTTCGCTCAGCACGCGATACCGACCTGCTGGGGGTGACCGGTTGTTTTTGTGCTGTCGCTGAAACCGGCAGTTTGCTGACGGCTTCCGCTCCGCAGAGTCCCGCGGCCACCAGCTTGTTGCCGGAGAGTCATGTCGCGGTGTTGCCAGCGTCCCGTATTGTCGCCGGCATGGAAGAGGCGTGGGCGCTGGCAAGACGTGAATGGGGCGGACAGATGCCGCGTGCGCTCAATTTCATCTCTGGTCCTTCCCGCACCGGTGACATTGAACTGACGATTGTGCTGGGTGCTCATGGACCCTATCGTGTTCATGTCATTGTGGTGAGCGAAGCCTGATTAGTCCCCACATCCAGAATTTTCAAGTCAGTCATAACCGGAGCTGTTGCGGATTGCCCGGATATCGGCACGTGCGCATGATCGTTAAAATTAGGGTATTTTAGCGAATGCTTAACTTGTGCTGCCTTGATCGCATGTGCATGTCGGGTTTCCCGGCACTGCTACCTGTTCCGTCAAGCTCCTATTTCAACCCGATATCTGCCCGGAGAGTCTGAGCGCGTGTTTCATGAAAAGCCCTTTGATTGATAGGGTAATATCCTGACGTACGGCCGACATCCAACAAGCTGGAAAACTGTTCATGAGCCTTGCACTTATCGTGATGCTGCCCTTCCTGGGGGCGCTGCTGCCCGGGTTGATGATTCGTTCGGGGCGCGGAGCCTGCGCCATCGCTACCGGTTCGATCACTTTGCTGGCCTTTGCCCTGTTGCTGACCCATGTGCCTGCGGTATTGCGTGGCGAGGTCGTTCAGGCGAGTTGGCAATGGGTGCCCGCTTTGGGCTTGAATGTGAGCTTCATGCTGGATGGACTGGGCTTGTTGTTTGCTGGCCTGATCCTTGGCATAGGCCTGCTGATCATCATCTATGCCCGGTTCTATCTGTCCAAGGACGACCCGATGGGGGCGTTCTACACTTATCTGTTGCTGTTTCAGGGTGCGATGGTCGGTATCGTGCTGTCGGACAATGTGCTGCTACTGCTGGTGTTCTGGGAACTCACCAGCCTGTCATCGTTTTTGCTTATCGGCTTCTGGCGACATCTGCCCGAAGGGCGTCAGGGCGCGCGCATGGCGCTCGCCGTCACCGGCGCCGGCGGCCTTTCGCTGATTGCAGGCATGCTGCTGCTTGGACACATCGCCGGGTCCTACGAGCTGTCGGTCATTCTTCAGAACCGCGAACTCATACAGGCTTCTCCGCTATATCTGCCAGCGTTATTGCTGATTCTTGGCGGCTGCTTCACCAAGAGTGCGCAGTTTCCGTTTCACTTCTGGTTGCCGCATGCCATGGCGGCGCCTACGCCTGTATCTGCTTATCTGCACTCGGCCACCATGGTCAAGGCAGGCATCTTTTTGCTGGCGCGTCTGTGGCCAGTGCTGGCTGGCACCGAGGCCTGGTCCTGGCTGGTCGTTTCGGCGGGTCTTGTGACCATGGTGGTCGGTGCGTGGATTGCACTGTTCAAGGATGACCTCAAAGGCCTGCTGGCTTTTTCAACCGTGAGCCACCTCGGCTTGGTGACCATGCTGTTTGGTTTTGGCACCGAGATGGCTGCAGTAGCCGGTGTCTTTCACATCATCAACCATGCCACCTTCAAGGCGGCGCTATTCATGAACGCCGGCATCATCGACCACGAAGCCGGCACACGTGACATCAAACGCCTGGGTGGCTTGTTGATGCTGATGCCGATTACCGCCACCATGGCCATGGTGGCTGCTGCCTCCATGGCCGGCATGCCCATGCTCAATGGTTTCCTGTCAAAGGAGATGATGCTGGAGCAGGCCTGGTTGCATGGTGGTGTGGTGCCAGTGCTGGCCACGCTAGGCGCGGTGCTGTCGGTGGCGTATTCCTTTCGCTACATCATCCATGTGTATTTCGGTCCACAGCGAGACGACTATCCGGCCAGGCCGCATGATCCGCCTGCGGGTTTGTGGTTGCCACCCGCCTTCCTGGTGGCCCTTGTCGTGCTGATTGGCCTGTTTCCCGAGACCTTTGCCGGTGCTTTGGTCAGAGTGGCGGCGGCGGCAGTGATTGGCGCAGATGTGCCCGAGTTTCATCTGTCGATATGGCATGGCTTCACCCCGGCGCTTTTCATGTCAATCATTGCCGTAGGTGCCGGCCTCTACCTGCTCAAACGCTATCAGGATGCGCGATTACGCTGGGAGCGTGGTCCTCATCCCGAGGCCAAGGCAATGTTCGACAGCACGATTGATGCGCTGGTGTGTGTCAGCCGGAAACTGGTGCTCGGCCTGCACAACGGGTCGATGCAGCGCTATCTACTTTATATGGTGGGTGCTGCCGTGGTGCTGGGCTTTGCAGGCTATCTGGGTGCCGAGCGTGCGCCGGGGGCACGCGAAACCATTGCCGCCAGCCCGGTGGTTGTCGTTGCCTGGCTGCTGCTCATCGTGTCCACACTGGTTTGTCTGATCATGCATCGCTACCGCTTCGTCGCGCTGATTGTCATCGGCGTGGTGGGCATGATTGTGTCGATCGGCTTTGTCTATCTGTCGGCCCCGGATCTGGCACTGACCCAGATCTCGGTCGAGGTTGGGACGGTGATACTGATACTGCTGGCCTTGTACTTCCTGCCCAAGCGCAGCCCGGTTGACAGCAGCAATGGTCGGCGTCTGCGTGACGGGGCACTTTCAGTGCTCGGTGGCGCCGGGCTTGGTGTGCTGGCTTGGGCCGTCATGACGAGAGACTTTTCGACGCTGTCCGGCTATTACCTCGAACAGGCCAAGCCTATGGGTGGCGGCACCAACGTGGTCAACGTCATTCTGGTGGATTTTCGTGGCTTTGACACCTTTGGCGAAATCATCGTGCTGGGCATTGCCGCGCTGGCTATTTTTGCGCTGCTCGATGGTGCCCTGCGTGGCAAACTCTCGCCGCGCTTGCGCAACTGGGTTCCGGATCATGCCCAATCCGCTGACCGCCATCCGATGATGATGGTCGTGGTGACACGCCTGATGCTGCCGCTGGCCTTGATGGTTGGGGTGTATATCTTCCTGCGCGGCCACAACATGCCGGGTGGAGGTTTCATTGCTGGCCTGGTGGTGTCGATAGCACTCATCATGCAATACATGGCAAGCGGCTACGGCTGGACCGAGCAACGCATGACGGTCGACTATCACGCGATGATTGGTGCAGGGGTGCTGATCGCGGCGGCCACCGGCATTGGCGCGATGGTGATGGACTACCCCTTCCTCACCAGTGCTTTCAATTACTTCCGGCTACCCATTGTGGGCGAGTTTGAACTGACCAGTGCCATGCCCTTTGACATCGGAGTGTTCCTCACCGTGGTGGGGGCCGTGATGCTCGCGCTGGCGCAACTTTCCAAGATGGGGCAGAGGCTGACGCACCATGCAGTCAACACTCAACCCATGGACTTCAACCCGTCGGCGATCAGGATCGACGCCAGCAAGGAGAACTGATTTGCTCAGTCTTGAGTTCATTGTTTCGAGCGCCATCGGGGTGCTCATGGCGGCTGGTATCTATCTGGTGCTGCGCGCCCGCACCTTTCCGGTGGTGATAGGGCTGGCGATGATGACTTATGCGGTCAATGTCTTCCTGTTTGCGATGGGGCGGCTGGCCGTCGATCTGCCGCCGGTGATTCGCTATGGTGTCACTGATTACACCGATCCATTGCCACAGGCGCTGGTACTGACTGCCATCGTCATTTCATTTGGTATGACTGCCGTGATCGTTGTGATGGCACTGAGGGCCTGGTTTGAAAGCGGGGATGATCATGTGGACCTGGACATCGCCGAAGAGGAGCCGGGCAAATGAACCACTGGCTTATTCTTCCCCTGTTGTTGCCAGCGCTGGCCGCGCCGCTGATTGCGCTGGCGGTGCGTCACGACATCGTCTTGCAACGGGTGTTTTCGGTGGCCAGCGCGGTGTTGTTGTTTTTGCTTGCGCTGGTGCTGACTGCCATGGTGGCGGACGGCAGTGTGCTGACCTATGAGCTTGGCAATTGGCCTGCGCCTTTCGGCATCGTACTGGTGCTGGACAGATTGTCGGCGCTGATGCTGTTGCTTGCTTCCGTGCTCGGTCTGTTTGTGCTGCTTTACGCCATCAATGGCTGGGACACGCGTGGCCGACACTTCCACTCCTTGTTCCTGTTCCAGATGATGGGCATCAACGGTGCTTTTCTCACCGGCGATCTCTTCAACCTGTTTGTATTCTTCGAGGTGTTGCTGATTGCCTCATACGGGTTGATGGTGCACGGCGGCGGCGCGCTGAGGGTACGTGCAGGCGTGCAATATGTGGTGATGAACCTGGTTGGGTCCAGCGTATTCCTGATCGCCATCGGCTTGATCTACAGCGTCACCGGCACCCTCAACATGGCGGATCTCGCTCTGCGGGTGGCCGAGGTGAAGCTGGCAGATCAGGCCTTGCTGCACACTGGGGCGTTGTTGTTGCTGCTGGTTTTCGGCATCAAGGCGGCGCTTGTGCCGGTGCAATTCTGGTTGCCAGGCACCTATGCCAACGCGCCTGCGCCGGTGGCAGCACTGTTCGCCATCATGACCAAGGTTGGCGCCTATTCCATCATTCGCATGTACACGCTGGTGTTTGGCGACTCGGCGGGGGAGGTTGGCGCCTTGGCTGGAAACTGGTTGGTGCCTGCCGCGTTGGTGACTGTGGTAGTGGGTATGCTGGGTGTGCTGGCGGCGCGCAGCCTTGGGCAGATGGTCAGCTTTGCAGTGGTCGGTTCAATGGGTACCTTGCTGGTAGCGGTGGGCAGTTTCACGCCGCAGTCCATTTCGGCCGCCCTCTATTACTTGCTGCACTCTACGCTGGCCGCAGGGGTATTGTTCCTGTTGGTTGATCTGATCACCCAGCGCCGCGCCGAGCATGCCGACACGCTGGTTGCCGCACCGCGCTTCGCACAGGCTGGGCTCATCTCCGGTGGCTTTTTTCTGGCTGCCATCGCTGTCACTGGCATGCCGCCATTGTCAGGCTTCCTCGGCAAGCTGCTCATTCTGGATGCAGTGCGCGACAGCGCTGCGGCTGTCTGGATATGGGGGCTGGTGTTGTCCACCTCGCTGATCGCGATCATCGGTTTTGCACGCGCTGGCAGCGAAATATTCTGGAAAAGCACCTCGCTGGAGGGCATGCTGCCGGTTGGTGACTCGCAGACCGGTGGCCTGCCCTTTGTGGCTGTCGGTTTTCTGCTTGCCACACTGGCCTTGCTCACCTTGTTTGCCGGTCCGGTCAGCGGCTTTCTGGAGAGTACGGCAGAGCAGTTGTTCTTCCGGGTCGACTATATCGAGGCAGTGCTGGGTAGCGGGAGTATGCAGTAATGACACATCACAAGGACGAACGCAGTTTTTCGCAGCGTTGGCTGCCACATCCGCTGCTCACGGTAGCGCTGGTCATTCTGTGGATGATGCTGCTCAACAGTTTTACGGCGGGTGGCTTTGTCGTGGGGCTGATTCTCGGCATAGTGATTCCCATCATCACCAGCAATTTCTGGCCTGAGCGTCCGCCGATTCGGGCCTATGGCAAGGCCTTCGCCTTCATGGGTCTGGTGGCCTACGATGTGGTGGTGGCTAATATTCAGGTGGCACGCCTGATCATCTTCAAACCGGCGGATCAGTTGCGCACGCGCTGGGTCAGTGTGCCCATCGACCTGCGCTCGCCAGAAGCGATAACCGTGCTGGCAGGCACCATTACGATGACGCCTGGCACAGTCAGCAGTGACTTGTCGGCTGACGGTCGCAGCCTGCTGGTGCATTGCCTGGATGCCCCGGACGCGGAGGAGACGGTGAGGCAGATGAAGACGCGATATGAGTCGCGTATCAGGGAGATATTCGAATGATCCAGTTTGCGCTCTATTTTGGTTTTTCTGCGGTGTCCGTGGCCCTGTTGCTCAATCTGTGGCGTCTTGCTACAGGTCCGTCGCTGATGGATCGTATCCTTGCCATCGACACCATGGTGATCAATGCCATTGCCTTGATCATTCTGTTTGGCATTCAGCACCGTACCACCATGTATTTTGAGGCGGCGTTGTTGCTGGCCATGTTCGGCTTTGTATCCACCGTCGCCTATTGCCGCTTCGTACTGCGCGGCGACATCATTGAGTGAGGAGGGGGACATGACATTTTTGCTCGAACTGCTGGTTTCTGTGCTCATTGTCCTCGGCGGCGTTTTCGTTCTGGTGGGCTCGATTGGTCTCATCAAATTGCGCGACCTCATGACGCGCTTGCACGCGCCAACAAAGGCCACAACCCTCGGCTTGGGTGGCATTCTGGTAGGTTCAATGCTGTTTTTTCTCGGCAGCGAAGGCGAACTGTCCATTCACGAGGTGCTGATCTCCATGTTCCTGTTCATCACCGCTCCGGTGTCTGCGCATTTCATGGTCAAGGCATGGTTGCATTTACATGCCAATCGGCGGCGTGAGCTCCCTGTAACCGAAACCCAATCCGACTGGGCGACGTATGAGCCCGTTCCGTCTTCCGATGGCGGTGTGGTTGCGACCGATGACGCCAATGGGCGGTCTCAATGAACTTTATGTGTTCCAAGGGGTTGCTGTGAGCATCAAACCAAACGCAGACAAGTCTGTTGATATCAATGCTGCAGGCTCGGATGAGTCGAGCACAGCCGAGCGCCGCACTCTGGGACTCCGTCGCGATGGAGAGGAAAGGCAGGCGTCAGG
>DAIMZH010000020.1:0-51137 GCA_036734105.1 Azoarcus sp.
GTGAAAGTAGGTCATCGTCAGACTAATCCATTCAATACCCCCTTATGGCACAAGCTATAAGGGGGTTTTTGTTTTTAAGTAGTGCTTTGGATGTAGCTTCCGTGTGGGGTTGTGTTTCCCTGAAACGCACCATCAAATCAAGCCTAAGGTACCTATTTGCACTGCTTTGGTGCATTCAGTGTCTTTTGATGGTGTTTTTGTGGTGTTCAAAGCTGGCATGTTTTTCGCTGAGAGCTTAGTAAACTCAGATGAAGAGGAAGGGGCCTGCTGAAAAATGGACATGACTTTTTATGACGAAATGCAGGATTTTGACGGCAATATTCGTTCGCACTACAAGGCTTACGGTGACTGGTTGGCTGAAATGCCGAAAGACCGCATCGCCCAGAAGAGGGCTGAGGCAGATGCGCTCTTCCATCGCAACGGCATCACCTTTGCGGTCTATGGCGAAAAGACCAACACGGAACGTTTGATACCGTTTGATGTTATTCCCCGTGTCATCCCAGCGCATGAATGGGAAACACTTGAGCGAGGTCTGAAACAGCGTGTTCTGGCATTAAATGCTTTTCTAGCCGACATTTATCATGATCAAGCGATCCTGAAGTCCGGTCTCATTCCTGCAGAGCAAGTAATCAAAAATGCACAGTACAGGGATGTGATGAGAGGGGTGCAAGTTCCGGGCAACATTTATGCACACATAGCCGGTGTGGATGTAGTGAGGGCTGGCGATGGAGATTACTATGTCCTGGAAGATAATCTTCGTGTTCCATCCGGTGTGTCGTACATGCTCGAAAACCGCAAGATGATGATGCGCTTGTTTCCAAGATTGTTTTCCAGGCATCGTATTGCGCCGGTTGACCGCTACCCGGACATGTTGTTGAACATGCTAAGAAGCGTTGCACCTGTCGGAGTGGTCGACCCAACGGTGGTAGTGCTTACTCCAGGTGCTTACAACAGCGCCTATTTTGAACATGCTTTTTTGGCCCAACAAATGGGGGTAGAACTTGTTGAGGGCCAGGATATGTTTGTTGATGACGGCCATGTGTTCATGCGTACCACCAAAGGGCCGCAACGCGTCGACGTGATCTATCGGCGCGTTGATGACGATTTTCTGGATCCCGATGCTTTTCGTCCCGATTCTTCGCTTGGTGTCCGTGGCCTTTTGAGCGCATACAAATCTGGCGGTGTGACGCTTGCCAATGCAATCGGGAGCGGGGTCGCCGATGACAAATCGATTTACCCGTTTGTTCCGGACATGATTCGTTTCTACCTTGACGAAGCTCCGATTTTGAACAATGTACCAACTTGGATGTGTCGTCACAAAAAGGATCTTGACCATGTCCTTGCAAATTTGGCTGACATCGTGGTCAAGGAGGTCCACGGTGCTGGCGGTTATGGGATGTTGGTTGGCCCTGCCTCTTCGCGCGCTGAAATTGAGGCGTTCAGGGCAAAGCTTGTAGAACATCCTGACAGATACATCGCGCAGCCGACGCTTGCTTTGTCGACGTGTCCAACCTTTGTTGAGGCTGGTATAGCTCCACGTCATGTCGATTTGCGGCCTTTTGTGCTGACAGGTGAGAGCATGCAGATCGTCCCGGGTGGTTTAACGCGTGTGGCATTAAGAGAGGGCTCTCTTGTGGTCAATTCGTCACAAGGGGGTGGCACCAAGGATACGTGGGTTCTTGAGGCCTGAGACGAGGATATGTGAAATGTTGAGTAGAACTGCCGATCACCTTTACTGGATGGCGCGTTACATGGAACGGGCGGAAAATATTGCCCGTATTCTTGAAGTCAATCACCGCATGTCGCTCATGCCGCAATCCGACACTCAGGTTGAGCAGGCCTGGGGCGCGACGCTGAGAATCATGGGTTTGGAAGAAGCCTACCGTCAGAAGCATGGCGCGGTCAGTCTGGACAATGTTCTGGATTTCATGATTTTCGATGCAGAGAACAAGTCCAGTATTAGGAACTGCTTGCAAGCGACCCGGGACAACGCACACGCAGTTAGGGGGACCTTGACCTCTGAGCTTTGGGAGACAAGCAACGCGACCTGGCTAAAAATGCGGGATTTCAATCCGGAACGGTTGAATGATGAAGGTGTGAGTTCATTTTTTGAGTGGGTAAAGTTTCGGTCTCATTTGTCGCGTGGTGTCACGCTGGGGACGATGCTTCAGGATGAGGCATTGCGCTTCATACGGATTGGTACTTTTCTTGAACGGGCTGACAATACGCTGCGTATCCTGGACGTAAAGTATCAACTATTGTTGCCAGCGGGCGAGTTTGAAGGGGGGGCAGCCGACTACTATCAGTGGAGTGCTGTGTTGCGATCACTTTCAGCGTATGAAGTCTATCGCAAGGTCTACAGGGACCTGATTACTCCTACCAGGGTTGCTGAGCTCATGTTGCTAAGAGCCGACATGCCAAGATCATTGGCGCGTTGCATCAAGGAAGTGTTTAACAACCTTCGAGTGGTGTCGAACGACCATTCCGCTGAAACCGAGCGCAGGGCGGGGCTTTTCGAGGCAATGCTACGCTACGGCCGGGTTGAGGACGTCGGCCGCGAGGGTATGCACAACTACGTCATGCAGGCCCTCGACCGGGTGCATGATCTGGGTAATCGAATTTCCGATGACTTTCTTGTGCCGGTGACTTCAGGCTGATGTTTGGAGCCAACGTCACTCACCAGCCGCGTCGCTGGCGATGTGCGTTGGTGGTTTCCTCACGTATCAGGGTGAAGTGCTGCCAGCGTCTCGGATGAACCCGTCCGTCGGCAAGAGCCGATAAAAATGCGCAGCCGGGTTCTGAGTTATGGCGGCAGTCTCGAAAGCGGCACTGTCCAGCGAGGGGCTTGAGTTCTACGAAGCAACTCACGAGTTCATCTTGGGGAATGTGTGCCAGTCCGAAAGCCTGCATTCCAGGGCTGTCAATCACGTATCCGCCAGAGACAAGAGGGTATCGACGTGCGAAGGTGGTTGTATGCTTGCCCGAATCGAGCGCTTCGGATATTTCACGTGTGGCGGCGAAGGCTTCCGGGATGAGTGCATTGATCAGCGTCGATTTGCCCATACCGGATTGGCCGACCAATATGCTGGTTTTTCCGTTGAGGTAGGGAGCCAACTGCTCGGCACCGGATAGCGCGCTGAGCTCTACGCATCGGTACCCCAGTGCGGTGTAGGGTTCAAGCTGTTTTCTGGTAAAGCCCAGTCTGTCGCCAAGGTCGGACTTGTTTAACACGATGAGGGTGTCTATGCCTTCATGGGTCGCAGCCGCGAGACAGCGCGAAATCAACAGATCGGAAAAGCCAGGTTCGGTAGCGACGACGATGATGACCAGATCAAGGTTGGCCGCGATCAGCTTCTCGCGAAATGCGTCAGATCGCCAGAGCAGGTTTTGGCGATTTGTCACCTCCATGATGACGCCTTGTGATGGTGATGTTCGTCGAAATCTGACCGTATCCCCGCATGCGTAAAGGCTTTTCTTGCCTTTCGGAACGCACTGAATGGATTGCTGATCGACGTCAACTGTTGAGGTAGTAAAGGGTTCGACTTCGTAGCGTCGCCCGAAACTCGCGACGACAATGCCCGATTCGTCGCTGTTGAAAGAAAAGTCGTTCAAATTGAATTAGTCGAACTTGTAAAAGTGCTTGTTCAGATAGCCTGCGATGTGAAACTCATCTTCGGGGAACAAGTCAAGGTTGAGCATTGCGGTGCAGGCCGTGAGCTGCTGCGTCAAGGCGCCTGGGGACTGAACTCGACGGTCGGTTCTTGTGTACACCGAGGAGCCTTTCTCTCCATCGAAACGTTGTGCGTGACAGGCGACACACATGTCTTCATGGAACGTATGACCAAGTTCCAGATCAGCGTCAGCAAAAGGGGAGGCGCTTGCTGTGGTGTAGAAGAGGTAGCTAATCACCAGCACAATGGTCCCGGACAACTGGACTGAGGCCCGTTGTTTGGCTTGCGATGTCCAAATGCCGGGTTCGGCGTTAGTGGCCTTATTCATGATTTTTGTCTCCTGTGCCTGATTCATGGATGTTTGTGACACAATCGGGGCTTTGGTTGACTGGTACGCTTAGGATTATGGCACAGGAACAGAATCATTTACTTTGGATTGACATGGAGATGACCGGGCTCGAACCGGAGCAGGATCGGATTCTTGAGATCGCCATGGTGGTGACAAATAACGACCTTGACATTGTCGCGGAGGGGCCCGTTCTAGCTGTCAGTCAGCCGGATGAGGTTCTGGAGGGGATGGATGAGTGGAATCGCAAGACTCACGGACAATCCGGCTTGATTGAACGCGTCAAGTCTTCGACGCTTGCTGAAGCTGATGTCGAGGAGGTGATGCTCAACTTTATCCGCGAATGGGCTCCTCGTCGATCTTCACCAATGTGTGGCAACTCGGTGTGTCAGGACCGAAGATTCATGGCAAGGTACATGCCAAGTCTCGAAGACTGGTTTCATTATCGCAACCTGGACGTTTCAACCCTGAAGGAACTTGCTCGACGGTGGAAGCCGGAGGTCTACCAGTCACTGGTGAAGAAAGGACGCCATGAAGCACTAGCTGACATTCTGGAGTCAATTGACGAATTACGCCATTATCGTCAGCATTTTTTGCGTATTGACTGATGTTTTTAAAGCTTGCTAACGCCTTGGCGCAACACACGAGGGCTGTGAGGTGCTGGTGCGCAGCACGGCGAAAACGCCTCATCGCCATCATTTTGCTGATTTTGTTTTTCTATGCGCTGGGCTACTTCACTTCGCCACAAAGCATACCCAATGCCTGTCTGATTTATGGGTGAGGGAACTTGGTCAGCAGCTTGCTTGGCACTGACCAAGTTCCGCACTCACGCCTTGCAGCCTTGGGCTGCCTCCAGCAGGCGACGTGTGGCAATGTCGATAATTTGATCGCCTGAGTTGAGCGCGCGGGCCATTTCTTTTCCTAGTTCCACCCCATATTGGTCAAAGCTGTTGATGCCCCAGATCCAGCCCTGGACGAAGATCTTGTGTTCGTATAGTGCCAAAAGTTGTCCAAGTTGAAAGGCGTCCAGTTTGGGCAGCATCAGGGTTGTTGAGGGTTGGTTTCCTCGACACACCAGATGAGGAGCAAGTTTGTCGACCTGGTCGTGGTCACTACCGTTTGCATTGAGTGTTGCGCGGGCAGTTGCAAGATCACGTCCCTTGGCGAGCGCAGCCGCCTGAGCGAGGGCGCTTTCAAAAAGCGCTTGCTCTCGTGCGTCATCACCCGGTGCAATCGTGATGAAATCCAATGCCACGCGACGGGTCCCCTGATAAAGGAGCTGGTGAAAGGCGTGTTGCCCGTTAGTGCCAGTCCCGCCCCAAACGATGGGAGACGTCTGGCATTGGGAGGTGGATCCGTCGTGCAGGCAGTGTTTTCCGTTGCTTTCCATTTCAAGTTGTTGCAGCCAGGCCGGTAAGTGCTGCAAACCATGCGCGTAAGGCAGCAGGGCGAGACTCTCGATATCCAGAAACGAGGTATTCCAGAGACCCAGTAAAGCCATTCTGACTGGAAGGTTGTGCGCGATCGGTGATGTCGCAAAATGTTGATCCATGGCTCGTGCCCCGGCATGTAAGGCGTCTACCGTGCTATCCCCTAGCGAAATCAATAGTGGCAAGCCGATTGCTGACCATAGGGAATAACGACCACCCACCCATTCTGGAAGAGCAAAGAGTTGGTCCGCCCGGATACCGAATTCGGTTGCTGAATCCACTGCATTGCTGACGGCCGCGAAATGAGCGCTCACGCTGACTCCCTCTCCAAGGAAGGAGCCTACCCACTCTCGGGCGGCGAGCGCGTTCGAAAGGGTTTCTGGTGTTGCAAAACTTTTGGACGATATGATGAACAGGGTCGTCTCGGGATTGGCCCCATCGAGCGCAGAGGCGAGTTCCGCCGGGTCAACATTGGCTACGAAGCGTACGTCCACACCGTCGACATGTGAGCCTAGTGCGTGATGTACCAGCCGCGGCCCGAGGTCGGAGCCTCCAATCCCCAAGTTGATTACTCGATCGAACGGCTTGCCGGTGGCGCCCAATTGTCGACCTTGGCGCACTGCCTCGGCGAAGCGACGCAGTCGAGTATCGTTCTCGGAGATTGTTGTGCGTTCGGATTGCGGGACCAGGCTGAAATCTCGCATTGCCATATGCAATACAGCACGATTTTCGGTGAAGTTGAGGTGATCTCCGGCAAAGACGGCTTTGATTGCCAACTCCAGGTGAGTTTGCCTGGCGAGGTCGAATAACATGCTCAGCAGGTGTTGATCGACCAGTTGCCTGGAAAAATCAGCAAGCAAGCCGTTGACCCGCAACGATAGCGTATCGAAGCGTTGTTCTTCTGCATCGAACAATGTTGAGATGGATGTGCCACGCATCCTTGTGACGCAGTCTATGATCTTTTGCCAGGCGGGAAGCCTGGCCGGAGAGGCTTCAGGGTTGCGCAAAGCGATAAAGCTCGAAACGTTCGAGGCGTTTGCCTCCAGCATGGTTGAACTCCCAGACAAGCTGCCAGTTGTTTCCATCGTCCGGCGCCAGCGATTGAGGCGTTCCGTCCTGAATCAGGAGGTGGTCACAGGACGATGGGCTTTCGTGGTGAGGTAATATCCTGATGTCAGAAAAATATTCAAATGCAGCCCGATGACTTGAATCAAGTCCACGAGCACTTACACACACTGCTTCGCTCAGTTGAAGCGCCGAGTGAAGCGACTCCGCTGCGGCACGGTAGCTTCGGTTGTTCTCGAACCAGGGCATCAACAGCGTAACCGCCAGACACCATAACATAGTCATACCCATTGCCCAATTTGCGGACGCGCGATTGGGGGATTTCGGCAGGTGCCAGACCAGCCATAACCACGAAAGGATAATGATCGAGCCAAAGGCAGCCTGTAGCCCTGTTCCATGGAGGAGAAAGTCCGGCGCCATGCGTTGAAGGCTGCGGGTGAGACCCGGAGGCCAGTCAAAAGCTTGTGCACTCCATGCTAGCCATACCAGGATAGCAAAGCTGCCAAAAGTCATCAGGGCGAACCAATCGAAAGCATTGGCAGCCCCGCGGCGCAAGCGCGGAACACCTGCAGCCGCAAAAAGTGCTAAGGGGACGATCAAGGGAAGGTAGCTGGAAGCTTGTGCAGCCGCGTGCCAATAGATCCAGATGAGCGCCAGTACGGTGGCCCCAAGTGGTAGAGCCCATGTTATGTCCGCCAGTTGTTTGCGCACTTTCCAGATTGTCCATCCTGCGATTGGCCAAAGCGGCCAAGCACTCCAGGCGGCGAGTTCCAGTCGTTTGCCAAGGTCCTGCAACGTGAATGCTGGGGCTGATGAGTAGGTAAGTCCTGAAAGCCATTTGCTGAACTGACTCGGTTCATTCAGCGCTAGTCCGGTCATCCAGATTGCGCAAATGATACCTGTGAGCAGAAGCCCGGCTAGTGACGACATGATAGTCAGTCGATTGCGACAATCAGAGCAACCGATCAAAAGAAGCGCGACAAGCGGAAGTGTCAGCAGTAAAGCCGTAGGACCTCCAGCCAGAAAAGCAAGACCACACCCAACGCCAGCCTGAATGCCGCCCTTGATTGTTTGTGTAGACAGCAGGGCGAGACCGGCAAAAGTCATCGCTTGGGCGGCAATGATTGCGGTTAGAGGTTGGTGTTCGTGTGCGTGAATGGCAAGCCCCAAGGTACCCAGGGTCAGTAGCGCCGCTGATGTACGAGTGTGTCTTCCATAAAGTCGCCCTGCTGTACGCGCAACCCAGAAAATGGCCAGTCCAGTAAAAAATGGACTGGCGAGGCGGGTAGCATCATGGAGCGGAAGTAGCCAGCCAAGGGCTGCCCCAAATAAGGCGCTAACCCAGTAGTAAAGAGGGCCGTATCCTGCATCGGGCTCACGAACCGCACTCGGCCACCAGAAACTATCACCCAACAGAACATCCCGCACCACCATGAAGTGCCTGATGTCGTCGCCGCGCCAAGGGTCATGTCCGATTGAACCCGGTAAGAGATACAACACAATTAGCGCAGCAAGTCCGGCAGCGCCGTATAACTGTTGCTTGAACGTGGTGAGTTTGGCTTGCTCGGGCATGCTGTTTTTATTGAGTTATGGGAGATGCGCGGTTTGCTGCAGTGAGTAAGCTGTTTGTGACAACCGGTCGGCGCCGAACGCGATTGTGTGTGATGAGGTCAGCAGATTTTAACGTGATTGCGACATGCCCATGTGCCGACCTGCGGCTATTTGCCACGATTCGAGCATCAGGAAGAGACAAAAAAAGCAGCCCTTGGGCTGCCTTCGTGCTTAGGTGAGCTTGATTTAGCTTGCGCGACGAACGTTGGAGTATTTTTGACGGAAACGCTCGACTCGGCCACCCGTGTCGATCATTTTCTGGGTGCCAGTGTAAAACGGATGGCAGGCAGCGCAAACTTCGACTTGCAGTGCTTCGCGCCCGTAAGTGGATCGGGTGGTGAAGCTGTTGCCGCAAGAGCAATTCACCTGCACATCTTTGTATTTGGGATGGATGTCGGCTTTCATGGTTGAATCCTTGGGTTTTTCAGACGGCGATTGTGGCCGCCCTGACTACATTGATAAACCGTGAATTATCGCGCTGTCTTCGGTGAAAATCAAGTCTCACTGTCCTCGCGGTATACTGGGCTCAGTTTCGATCATTGATATCCCAGTCAGCCATGAGCTATGCCAACTCCCGAATCCCGTCCAGCGCTCAACAGGGAGTGCACGACCAACTTGCCCGCAGGATTGAACGTCATTTGTCCGAGGTTTTCCGCAAGCCATTTGCCGAATACAACGTTCGAGCCTTCGATCTCAGCCTGCAGGGGTGGGATCAGAGCGCGCCCCTTATCCTGGATGCTGGGTGTGGTGTCGGACACAGCACGATCGAATTGGCACGCAGATTCCCGGATCACTGGGTGATTGGGGTTGATCAGTCGGCCGACAGGCTGAACCGCCGAAAGCCCTATCCCACAGCCATGTTGCCATCCAATATGGTCTTTGTGCGAGCTGACCTGGTTGATTTTTGGCGACTGATGTACCGGGCCGGCCTGAAGTTGTCGCGACACTACATTCTGTACCCAAACCCGTGGCCGAAGATCGGTCACCTGGGGCGTCGTTGGCCCGCTCACCCCGTGTTTCCTTACGTTGCGGCGCTGGGGGGGGTGCTTGAGTGCCGGACCAACTGGCAGGTCTATGCAGAGGAGTTTGCGCTAGCCTTGTCCTTGACGTGCGGGCAACAGGTGGAGTGGGAGCAATTTGATGCACCGGCACCCATGACACCGTTCGAGCGAAAATATCGTGATTCGGGGCAACAACTTTATCGGGTCGAGTGCTTGCTGGATGAGTGGTCGACTTGTACAGGTTCTCCCAGGCTTTGGAGTGGAGCGGAGGCGGGGGATGTTGGTGCTTGATCATTGTGGTCGCTGTGGCGCATGTTGTGCCGCGTTCAGGGTTGATTTTCATGTGTCCGAACTCCGGGACCAGCACGGTAATGGCGTGCCTGAACACATGGCTGTTCCAGTTGCGCGGACGCTGATGCGCATGCGTGGAACTGATGAAGAGTCACCGCGTTGCATCGCACTGACTGGGGAGGTTGGGTGCTCGGTAGCCTGTGCAATTTATGCTGATCGACCTTCTCCGTGCAGGGATTTTGCTCCGTATGCCGCTCTTGGAATTGGGGAGCCTGCTTGTGACCGGGCCAGAGCCAGATATGGACTCGACCCTTTGTGTTCAGATTAAGTGTTCTGTGCAATATAATGTGCAGCAAGATATTGAATTAAAACAAAAAGAGCTTGTTTTATAAGGTGGAAGGAATAGAATTCCGAGCGCTTTTGGGATCTTTGGTAGTTGCTGATTTCCGTTGCTCATTTGAGCGATGAGGCCATCTTGATTTCAATGAGCGACCCGCGAATTCCTTTCTTGAACTGCACCACGATGAACCGGGAAGTTGATGCGCCGGCACCGACGATTACGTGCGGGGGTGCGACGGATGGTTTGTGTTTCTCAGCAACTCCAGCTCTGAACGTCGTGGGCCATTCTGGCTTGCCGGAACATGACCACCTTCAATCCTTGTCTCGACTGTGGCATCTGCTGCACTCACTTCCGTATCTCATTCTATTGGGCTGAGGCGGATGATTCCCCCGGTGGATTTGTCCCGGCCCACATGACCGAAAAACTGACGCATCATTTGCGGTGCATGAAAGGGAGTAACGATGTGCCGCGTCGTTGCTCTGCGCTTGAGGGCGAGCTTGGCAAAAGCGTTAGCTGCTCGATTTATGAGCAGCGGCCGACGCCATGCCGGGAGTTTCCGGTTTATCTGGAGGGTGGCTTGCCGAACCCAAAGTGCGACGAACTAAGGGCCACTATCGGTTTGCCCGCACTACCGATCATGAATTTGCCTGAGGCTGCGTAAGCCTCAGCAAGCGGTTTTGGTCAGAAGCTTTAGCGGACCCAGCCGTCGAACCAGATCGACTTGACCAGGGTGTCTGACAAAAAGCGAGCCAGCGTAGCCCAGTGAGTTGATCGATATGCCCTCATGGCATTCCCGACTTCGTGGCACGACAAGCAGCCAGTCGGAATCAACCAGCAAATTGTAGGGTGGCATGGGGTCGCTTGAGGTTGTCATGCCAACTTGCCGACATGCCAGTGAGTAAGCTTCAATGAGTCGATCGACGCTCACGCTGGCATCTTTTGCGTGACGGACGAAGGCATGGCGCCATGGGAGATCTTCGCGTTGAATGGCGATTAGCGGCGTTATGTCGGCCAGTGCAGCAGTAAAACCATTCAGACTGGCGGCATTTGTCAGAGCCGGGATGCATTGGAGGTGTTTATGTGCCTGACTGGCGCCCGCCACGCGTCCCCCGTTGTAAAAAACGAGTCCGCCAAGGCAATTGAGGGCCTCGGCCAGCACGATGAAATCGTGATGGGTCAGCGGATCTGTCTGGCGCTCAAACTCATTTGTCACAAGCAGCAGGTGGCGATCGATAACCGGAAACTTGTTGAGTACCAGCTTGTGACGGCTACCCGCCGGTCCAACCAGTAACGCAGGGTCCGGGGGTAAAAATGGGTTGAAATCAGGAGTTGGCTGACTCACCAGACGGGTGCGTATCGCGTCCTTGCTGAGCAGGGATGGGATCCATCTTACCAGGAAGCGGAAGCCGCCATCCTCGACCCATTCGCACGCTGTCTCGATTTCCAGCAAGGCACCGCTGTCACGGGCTAGCGCGATGGTACGATCTATGTAGGCGGTATCGAAACTCATATTGCGTTCCAGGGGCTGGCGTGGCGGGTATTGTTCTCATGATCAAGAGAAGAGGGCATCCAAACGCGACGGTTCGTTTGGGAAGGGCAGGATTGCTGCGTCGCCCGGTGCAAAAAACCATGTCGTGGAGTGTCATCATCAGCAAGGAGCGTGGAGTGCCGAAAAGGGAAAGAAAAGAATCAGGTGTGACGCGCACGCAGGAGTTTGTCGTGTCAGGCGACTATATACAACTTGATCAACTGCTGAAGGTGGTCGGTCTGGTAGGCAGCGGTGGAGAGGCTCATGCGGCAGTTGAGGCTGGGCTTGTGCGGGTTGACGGGAAGTTCGAGTCCAGAAAACGTGCCAAGCTGCGGACCGGGCAGCGTGTGCAGTTTGGAGGAAACGAGCTTGTGCTGGTCAGCCCAGGCGCGAGCCCTGTTGATCGGGGCTGAACCAGCGCCGCCATAGCCAACTGCGATAGCGTTCTGTCCCGGTCATGACGTAATGCAGTGAGTATTCGTTTCGGAGCAGTAACTCAAGTTGGCTTTGGGCCTCAGGGCGGCCAACTACCAACAATTCGTCGCTTGCCCGGAGTTCTTCAGAGTCGTCAGGCAAAAAGACATCCTTGTCATCGTCGCGCTCTATCAAAAGAACCGTGCATGCCAGCGATTTGTTGCGGTCGTGGACATGACTCAGCAATTCTCCGACACGGGTACTTTGACCCTGCATTAGACGACGATAAAGTGCCGGAGCACGAACAATGTTGATCCTCTCGCTCCACACGCGTGGACTGTTCCAACCGTAAAGGCGCGTCAAGCGTCTCAGAGTTCTGGCGCAGTCCTGAGGTTCAAGCGCCTTCATTTTCCTCAGAAAGGGCACCAGCAAGGGTGTGGTCAGCACGGCCAGACACTCGTGTGCGATCACTTCGCTCGGAATCATGTTGAGGTCTGGTTTGAATGCTTCAAACAGCGATTGATTCGAGTAATGGTTTTGTCGCGTGATGACATAAAGCGAAGGGTTGATGTCACGAGCCGTGACCACCACCGACAAGTTGTCAACGTCGCTGCTAGTGCAGGCAATGATCCCCACAGCCTGTTCAGTTCCGGCCTCTCTGAGTGCTTTGGCTCCGGTGCCGTCGCCTACTATCCAGGTATGCTCAGCATCCTTGGGCGTATTGCGGTCGATGATGGTCAGTGGCATCTCCTCGCGTTCGAGCGCCTCTGCCATGAAACGTCCAAATCTGCCATGACCGCATAGCACCCAACGTCCGCGCGGCGGGTCGCGGTATTGTTCCATGGATGCGCCCGGGAGCCCTGTTAACCAGATCAACAGCTTTAAGGCAGCCGGAGCGTGTAAGGCGAGTTCAAGATACTCGGCAAACTTCTGGAATGGGTTGGTGATGTGGTGTGTTCCGAACGATGCCATGTTTGCTGCGGCTTCCCGTCGGGTGGCACGACATAAGGAAGGCAGGCGAGGTGCAAGCAAACGGGCTGTAATTGCAACAGCAAGGTTGGCATCATCGTCGTCAGTCAGAGCAAGCACGCCCGCGCATCGTGCATGGGAGATTCCCGCAATTTTGAGTGTTTCCGGATCGCTGGCATCGGCCGCCAGAACTGGCACGTCGGCCTTGTATGGATGAAGCTCGACTCGCCCCGCACGTTGTTCGTTTTTCTCCACAACAACGACACGATGTCCCAGATGGTCGAGTGCGTTACAGATCAGGCGCCCGGTTTCACCGTATCCGCATACCAGATAGAATGGCTCGCGAAGTCGCCGCACAGCTCGCTCGAAACGTTGCTCGGCGATGGCTTGTCGCAGATTCTTGTCAGATAGCAACGAGAAGACTGAGCCCAGAGTGTAGGCCCAACCGATCACTGACATATAGATACATACGATCACCCAAAGTCTTTGCTGGTCTGAGAAGTCTTCTGGGATCTCACCAAAGCCGATAGTGGTGGCGGTGTAACTGATGAAATACAAGGCGTGAAAAAAGCTCTGATGTTGAGCGACACCGTTGGCATCCGGCACCCCCGGCACGAGCGTAAGCCCCAGCACCGAGATTGCGATGATGACAATCAGCATGATCAACGGGGTACGCAGCCGCCGCAGAATCAGAAATATCGTGCTCTGATGGCGAGACATCGCGTTCTCTGCCCGGTCAGCGACGCTGCATCAGGGTTTCAGCAATCAGAAAAATTACTGACACAATATTTGCCAGCAGTGCGCCGGCTGCAAGGGACACCACGCTTGCCATCATCTGAGGGGTCAGGCCCGCTTCGGCAATATGCGCCGCGTAGCCCCAAACCATTGCAGCAGCAATGAGTTGCAAGTCGGCTACGAGACTGGAGGAGAGTTGCACCGCTCCGAGCTGGGTACGATCACCGAACTTGAGGACTGTGGCCACGAGACTGACAACCAGTGCGGCAAACAACTCATAGATGTCGTGATGGGCCGGGTCGTCAATATTCCCGTAAACAAAGCCGAAATTCAGGGTGGCTGCGAGCAGGATGAAGAAGCTGAAGAGCACTTTTTCGAGATTCATGGTGACTTCCGGTCACGAGATCATGGCGTAAGCTTACATCAAGCGCAGGCAACAGTTGGGCTGATATCACAGCGTTCGCGAGTCATTCGTGGACATCGCCATCGAGATAAAACCACTGATTGCCCTCTCGAACAAACCTGCTGGTCTCATGCAACCTACCTCCACGACCACCTGCGCGATAGCGTGCTACAAACTCGACTTCCGCGGTGTTATGCCCTGTTGTTTGGTGCCGGATCAGTTTGAGGCCCAGCCATTTCAGGTGTTGGTCGGCGGTTGAGAAATTCTCCGGGCGTGTTTGCGGGTGCCAGGACTGACGCAGCCAGGCATCGCAACCCAAAGCAAAGGCACTGTAGCGGCTACGCATGAGTGCATCGGCGCTGGGGGCCGGTCGTGATCCGTCAATCACCGGACCGCAGCAATCGACATAGGGGCGACCGCTTTTGCATGGGAAGATGATGCAGGTTTCGTGTCTTGACATAACGGTGTTCTTACCAGGGGCAGCAAACGGGAACGCATCGTAATCGCACGCGACCTGACCCATCAGCCAGCGTCGTGAAGCTTATCTGTCCTGTATACTACGACGGCGGCGTGGTGAGGTTATCTGTCGCTCGCAACTATACGCGCGCAAGCGTAGAATTATTCGAGCCTTACGTGTTCACCCGGCCTCCACGGTGCTTTTCGTCAGAGATGCGTCGGCGTTTGGTGCGTTGCACCGTAAGTCTTATAAAAGACATATAATGTGTCTCCCGCCCAGTTTTTGGGCGCCCTGCCACTTCAACAATGGAAGGATATCGCCGTGCTTGAAGCTTATCGTGCCCACGTTGCCGAGCGTGCCGCTCTCGGCATCCCGCCGCTGCCGCTAGACAAACAGCAAACCGCCGATCTGGTTGAGTTGCTAAAAAATCCGCCTGCGGGCGAAGAAGAATTTCTGGTCGAACTGCTCACCTACCGCGTCCCTGCCGGTGTGGACGATGCGGCCAAGGTCAAGGCCGAATTTCTGGCCAAGCTTGCCAAGGGCGAAGAGGCCTGTGGGTTGGTGTCTCGCGCGAAAGCCACCGAACTGCTTGGCACCATGCTTGGCGGCTTCAACATCAAGCCAATGATTGACTTGCTTGATGACGCCGATGTTGGCGCCATCGCGGCAGAGGGTCTCAAGAAGACACTGCTGATGTTTGATTATTTCCACGATGTCAAGGAATTGGCTGAAAATGGTAGCGCTAACGCCAAGGCGGTGATGCAGTCGTGGGCCGACGCCGAATGGTTTACAAGCCGTCCCGAAGTGCCTGAGTCAATGAAGATCACCATTTTCAAGGTGACCGGAGAGACCAATACTGACGACTTGTCTCCTGCGCCCGATGCTTGGAGCCGTCCCGACATTCCGCTGCACGCCTTGGCAATGCTCAAGAATCCACGTCCTGGTATCGAGCCTGAAGAAGCCGGCTTGCGTGGTCCGGTCAGGTTTCTGGAGGAACTCCGAGCCAAGGGCAATCTGGTTGCCTACGTTGGTGACGTGGTTGGCACAGGATCTTCCCGTAAGTCTGCCACCAACTCGGTGCTTTGGTTTACCGGTGAAGACATTCCCTTTGTGCCAAACAAGCGGTTTGGCGGAGTTTGCCTGGGTAGTAAGATCGCGCCAATCTTCTTCAATACGATGGAAGACGCTGGTGCCTTGCCTATCGAGATCGACGCCGGCGAAATGGATATGGGGGATGAGGTCGAGCTGCAAATTGATCACGCCACAGCCAAGGTCACTGCGTTGAAAAACGGCAAAGTGATTGCCGAGAGTCAGTTGAAGACACCAGTTATTCTCGATGAGGTACGGGCTGGTGGTCGTATTCCGCTGATCATCGGTCGTGGCCTGACTACCAAGGCGCGCGAGGCGCTCGGCCTGCCGGTAACCACCTTGTTCCGCCTGCCGCAAGCACCAGTCGATTCGGGCAAGGGCTTCTCATTGGCACAAAAGATGGTTGGCCGTGCCTGCGGTCTGCCAGAAGGCCAGGGTATCCGTGCCGGCACTTACTGCGAGCCGCGCATGACTACCGTTGGCTCTCAGGATACCACCGGTCCGATGACTCGCGATGAACTCAAGGATCTTGCCTGCCTCGGCTTCTCAGCCGATCTCGTAATGCAATCCTTTTGCCACACCGCAGCCTATCCAAAGCTGGTCGACGTGCGCATGCATCGTGAACTGCCCAGCTTCATCAGCAATCGTGGCGGTGTTGCCTTGCGTCCAGGCGACGGTGTGATCCACTCCTGGCTCAACCGCCTGCTGATGCCCGACACGGTTGGCACAGGTGGCGACTCGCACACCCGTTTCCCGATCGGGATTTCCTTCCCGGCTGGCTCCGGTCTGGTTGCCTTTGCTGCTGCGACAGGCGTCATGCCACTCGACATGCCCGAGTCGGTTCTGGTGAAGTTCACCGGCAAACTGCAGCCAGGCATTACGCTGCGCGACATGGTCAACGCCATTCCGCTGTACGCGATCAAGCAAGGGCTTCTGACTGTCGAAAAGAAAGGCAAGAAGAACATCTTCTCCGGTCGCATTCTCGAGATTGAAGGCTTGCCACAACTCAAGGTCGAGCAGGCATTTGAACTGTCTGATGCCTCTGCAGAACGCTCAGCAGCGGGTTGCACGGTCAAGCTCGACAAAGAGCCGATCATTGAGTACATGCGTTCCAACATCACGCTGATGAAGTGGATGATTGCCGAGGGTTATCTTGACGCACGCACGCTCAAGCGTCGCATCAAGGCCATGGAGGAGTGGATTGCCAACCCGCAACTGCTCGATCGTGACGCCGACGCCGAGTATGCTGCGGTGATCGAGATCAACATGGACGACATCAAGGAGCCTATCGTCGCCTGCCCGAACGACCCGGACGACGTGAAAACCCTGTCCGAAGTTGCTGGCGACAAGATCGACGAAGTCTTCATCGGTTCGTGCATGACCAACATCGGACACTTCCGCGCCGCTGGCAAAGTGCTTGAAGGCAAGTCGGACATCCCCACGCGCCTGTGGATCGCGCCGCCGACCAAGATGGATGCGATGATCCTGAACGAGGAAGGCTATTACAGCATCCTCGGCAAGTCGGGTGCCCGCATGGAGATGCCAGGCTGCTCGCTGTGCATGGGCAACCAGGCACAGATCCGCAAGGGCAGCACGGCGATGTCGACTTCCACGCGTAACTTCCCCAACCGTCTCGGT
The DNA here is from genome assembly GCA_036734105.1 of Azoarcus sp. Classification (GTDB taxonomy): domain Bacteria; phylum Pseudomonadota; class Gammaproteobacteria; order Burkholderiales; family Rhodocyclaceae; genus Azoarcus_F. Next base: position 16,989 of record DAIMZH010000020.1, read on the forward strand.
ATCGATACCCGCGTTTATCTAGGTTCCGCCGAACTGGCTGCGGTGTGCGCTTTGACTGGCAGGATTCCGACGTTCGAGGAATATTTGCCGATGGTTCAGTCGCTTGAGGCCAAGGGTGCTGAAGTTTATCGCTACATGAACTTTGACCAGATTGAAGAGTTCCGTGTTGTGGCAGATACGGTAGAGGTCTGATCAACTCACGGTGGTTTCTGACCTCCGGAAAAAAGCCCCGCCAATACAGGTGGGGCTTTTTTTTCGGTTTTTTGTACCTTTAGAATCAACTGCACACGAAAGTGATTGACAATGGGTTGTCATCGTTGCTACGACCCAGTGAAATTGCACCTTGCCCCCGGAGAACGGCTTCTTCACGATTCAGCATGAACTCTTTCTCACCGACCAGTCGGACATAAGACCCGTTGCTGCTCCGGTCAATCAACACAAACTTGTCACCCCTCAGCTCCAGCTCTGCGTGCTTGCGAGAGACAAGATTGTCACGAACTATCAAGTCGGCTTCAGTCGATCTGCCAAGGCGGATGAGCGGACGAAGGGAGTCGATGACGACAAGCTGGTCTCCAAGTCTGAGTTGCATCTCTTGTGTCAAAACATCATCAATCTCAAATGGAGTTGAGCGCAAAACGGTTGTGTCGCCCATGGAGTCACATTTGAGTTCAAACAGCTCAACCGGTCGAGAAGCGCCCCGAAGCACTCTAGGCGGCAAGGTGTTGAGTTGGCTACGCCAGTGTGGTGAAAGCTGATCTCGCGTTTCGGAAGTGATCAGCGCTCGACCGGACGACGCGAGTTCAGCGAGTCTTGCCGCGAAATTGACTGTCTCGCCAAAGACGTCGGTGCTGCTCTCGATGACAGATCCAAAATTGAATCCCACTCTGGCACTCAGTCTTTGCGAAGCCGGCCCGGGCGAGTCGCGCAAGGCCAAGTTCATGGCCAATGCAGCGCTGGCAGCAGCGTCAACGGAATCGAAAACTGCCATCAAGCCATCGCCGGTGTGCTTGACGATGCGACCAGTCTTGCTTTCAATGGCCTTTTGCAACTCCTTGATGCTGCGGTCTACCAAACGATACGCCTCGCTATCGCCAACACGTTCGTAAAGAGACGTGCTGCCGACAAGATCGACAAACAGAACTGTACGAAAAGTGGGAGACACGGCGTGATCTGACATGTGCTTATTATAGAGGCGAAGCGGCATGCACCCTTGCAAAAAAGCGATTCATCGGGCTGTGACCCAGTCCGAACCATCTCATGGATTTCATCTTACCTGAATTCCGTGACGTGACGTGTTCACCCGACTGCCAATGAGTTGTGACACCAGAGTGTCGCGCACAGTCCGGGTTGAAGCCGGGCTGCCGCATCCGCGGAAGAAGTGGTGGGCTCTGGCTGTAAGGGTGTGACACGCAAGTCCAATCTCTCCAAAAAGCAAGGTGGTTGAACGCCCCTTTCGCAGTGAATGAAGGTGATTGCATGGTTCCGGTCCGTCAAGCAAAAAGTTTGCTCGCACGTTCCGGAATGTCGGTCCCAGTGCTTTTTGCCCTGCACAGCAGTTCCCAGTAGTAGCGATAACTCGCTCGATCATGCAGACGCTGACCATGACGTATTGGGCCCCAGTTGTTGGCTTGCGCTGCACACAGTATTTCAGCGGCCTCCTGTACCTCTGCAAAGTGAGGGCGCATCGCTTCCACGATGGGCTGAATCTGGTTTGGGTGAATGCTCCACATCCTCATGAATCCGAATTCGTGCCTGGCGCGAGAAGCGTCATTGCGAATGGTTTCCAGATCACGTAGTTCGGTCGTGACATTGTGTGATGGCACTACGCCGTTAGCCAAAGCGGCGGCAACGATCTCGGTCTTGGCACGAATGAGAACCGGATGGGTAAACTGCATGGGGCTGCGCATGGCTTCAGCGCCAATCGCGCCATGGTGAGCGGACACGAAATCCATCAGCCCAAAGTCGAGTGACTCAACGCCATCCAATGCTGCGATGTCCCAAACTTCACGCAAGGCGCCATGAGTTTCAATGAGCACGTGCACCGGAATCGTGCGCCCTGTGTCGGCGAGTGATTCAAGGTTGCGCAGCGCCTGAATCTGATAGCGGACATCGGCAGCAGACCGTACCTTTGGTAGCGTGACGAACGCTAGATGCCGACCCGCAGCCCGGATCAGAATTTCAAGATCAGACAGCCAGTGTGGGTGCGTAACATCGTGAATGCGAACGCCGACTCGACCGAAATGGTTCGCTGCACTCGTGACTACGCCGACAACCATGCGTGCATGTTCTGCTTCTGCGCCAGCAGGCGCGCCATCTTCGCAGTCGCAAGTGATGTCAAAGACGGGGCCGGTGTCTTGCTGCAGAGCCAAGGCCTTCAACATGAGCTTTTCGGTTCCGGCGTAGTGGTCGACTACAGGCATCGCAGGGTAGGGCTGTTCGCCAGCAAACAGGACCTCTTCAGGCCGAATGTTCACGGTCATGAGTCGTCTCCGATGGGTTGGTTGATCATGATGAAAAAAAACGCACAGCCTTGGGCCGTGCGTTTCCTGCGTCTTTGCAATTCAGAAATCAGGCAAGCAGATCCTTCACACCGTCACGCTCTTCCAGCAACTCGTTCAGGGTGTGGGTCATGCGCTCGCGTGAGAACTCGTCGATCTCCAGTCCTTGAACGATGGAGTACTCGCCGCCTTCAGTGGTGCACGGAAAGCCATAGACGATGCCTTCAGGGATTCCATAGGAACCGTCAGAAGGAACACCCATGGTGACCCACTCGCCGTTGGAGCCAAGCCACCAGTCGCGAATGTGATCGATCGCGGCATTTGCGGCCGATGCTGCTGACGAGAGACCGCGCGCTTCAATGATGGCCGCGCCACGCTTGCCTACCGTCGGGAGGAACACGTCACGGTTCCAGGCGTCGTCATTGATCAGCCCCTTCACGTTGTCACCATTGGAGGTGACCATGCGATAGTCAGCGTACATTGTGGGGGAGTGGTTGCCCCACACGACAAGGCTCTTGAGGCTGGAAACAGGTCGGCCAGACTTGGCAGCCAGTTGCGACAACGCGCGGTTATGGTCGAGACGCAGCATGCCATGGAAGTTGCCAGGCTTGACTCTGCCGTATTTTTCGGCGGTCTTCATGGCGATGTAGGCGTTGGTATTGCAGGGGTTGCCAACGACCAGAATCTTGCAGTCGGGAGCGGCATGTTGCCCGATGGCAGCGCCCTGAACAGTGAATATCTTGGCGTTTTCGGTCAACAAATCCTTACGCTCCATTCCCGGACCACGCGGGCGGGCGCCGACCAGCAGAGCGACCTGTGCGTCTTTGAAAGCCACGTTGGGGTCGTCGGTGGAAATCATCCCTGCCAACAGCGGAAAGGCGCAGTCATCGAGTTCCATCATCACGCCGCCAACAGCTTTTTGAGCTTGAGGCAGGTCAAGCAACTGCAGAATGACCGGCTGGTCTTTACCCAGCATCTCACCGCTGGCAATGCGGAACAACAGGCTGTAGCCAATTTGGCCGGCAGCGCCGGTTACGGCAACACGGACGGGGGCTTTGCTCATGTGGTTACTCCCTCAAATACGACGACACGACGTCGGAAATCGATTTTTAGATGCCTCAACCAGAATCGCCAGTCCGAAACTCTGGGTTCGGTTTGAACGACTGACCGGGCTGCGGAATTTTATAAATTAAGGGCAGGTATGTCAAACTTTCTCTTATGTCTTATATAAGACATAAGACGACGAATGGACGCGTAAACAAATTTGTGTTGAAATACGTCCATGAGCGCGGCATCCCCTACCTTTAGTCCTTTGTACCGGCAAATCAAGCAGCTTCTGATACAGGCTCTTGAGGTTGGCGAGTGGGCGCCTGGCCAGATGATCCCCAGCGAGCAAGAACTTGCCGCACGCTTCAGTGTATCTCAAGGCACAGTCAGAAAAGCAATTGATGAGCTTGCGGGGGACAATCTTCTAGTCCGCAAGCAGGGCAAAGGTACCTTTGTTGCTTCGCACAACGATCCGCGCGCCTTGTTCAGGTTTTTACGGCTCGTGCCGCTCAGTGGTGAACTTGCTCACCCTGAAAGTGTCCCTCTTGAGTGCTGGCGTGCCAAGGCAGGTCAGGAGGCATGCAGGATGCTCAGTCTCAAGCTTGGCGATCCGATAATCATCGTCCGCCGCCTGTTGCGCTTCACTGGTAAACCGGTTGTGGTTGACGAGATATACCTGCCTGGAGACATCTTTCAGGGCCTTACCTACGAGATGCTGCAGGGGTGGAGGGGGTCGCTCTACAGTCTTTTCGAGTCACGATTCGGGCTGCGCATGATTCGTGCCGAGGAGCGTTTGAGGGCGGTGGCCGCAGACCGCATGAATGCGGAAGCCTTGAATGTCGTCGAGGGGAAGCCCTTGCTGTCGGTTGAGCGAGTGACCTTCACCTACGGCGATCGGCCAGTCGAGTGGCGTCGTGGCCTGTATCTCACGGATGAGCACTACTACCTTAATGAGTTGAGTTGATCAGTGCAGGAGAGTGTTTCGAGAGTGTAACAAAGGCTACCGACAGGCCTTATAATCTGCAAGTTTTCGAGTTTTGTGTGAACCGCGGCAAACGTGCCGCATATCGAGGGGTGTAACGCTATGTCAGAAGCCACAGCGCGCAAGTCCAGACCGAAGCATCTGGCCTTGCACGAAATCCGGCTGCCTTTGCCGGGGATCGTTTCGATTCTTCATCGGGTTAGCGGCGCAGGGCTGTTCCTGCTGTTGCCATTCCTGCTCTTTCTGTTTGATCGTAGCCTTGGATCGCCTGAAACCTTCGAGGTTTTCAGTGCTGTTGTGTCCAACTGGTTCATCAAGTTGATCCTGTTCGGTTTGCTGTGGGCTTATCTTCACCACTTCTGTGCCGGGATCCGCTTTCTGATGCTGGATTTGCACAAAGGTCTCGAACTGGAGGCTGCACGCAAGAGTTCCAAGCTTGTTCTTGTTGTCAGCATTGCGCTGACGCTGATCATCGGGGTGATATTGTGGTGAAACGTATCGTTGTGGGTGCGCACTACGGGCTGCGCGACTGGATCGGCCAGAGAGCCAGCGCAGTGTACATGGCGCTTTACACGGTCATCTTTGCGCTCGCCGCGTTTTCGCTGCCCGAGTTGACCTATGAGACATGGTCGGGTCTTTTTTCCGGCGGGTTGATGCGCTTCCTGACCTTCCTGTTCTTCCTCGCGCTCTTCTACCATGCGTGGATTGGCGTGCGTGACATCTTCATGGACTACATCAAGCCGGTGGGTATTCGCCTCGCCCTGCATGTGGTGGTTCTGTTCCTGCTCTTCGGCTATGCCGGTTGGGCGGCTCAAGTTCTCTGGAGGCTCTAAGCGTGACTGTAGCCAAACGTACTTTTGATGCTGTTATCGTGGGGGCTGGCGGTGCGGGTTTGCGTGCTGCGCTCCAACTCTCCGAGTCAGGTCTCAAAACAGCAGTTCTGACCAAAGTCTTCCCCACCCGCTCGCACACTGTTGCTGCTCAGGGCGGCGTCGCGGCTTCACTTGGCAACTCAACAGAAGATAGCTGGCACTGGCACATGTACGACACCGTCAAGGGGTCTGACTGGCTGGGTGATCAGGACGCCATTGAGTTCATGTGTCGCAAGGCCAACGAGGTGGTTGTCGAGCTTGAACACTATGGCATGCCTTTTGACAGAACCGACAACGGCAAAATCTACCAACGCCCATTCGGTGGTCACTCACAAAACTACGGCCAGTCACCGGTTTCGCGCTCCTGTGCGGCTGCGGACCGTACCGGCCACGCCATGCTTCACGCGCTTTACCAGCGAAACGTGCGTGCCAACACCCAGTTTTTTGTCGAATGGATGGCGCTTGACCTGATTCGTGACAGCGACGGCAATGTGGTCGGCGTGACTGCGCTCGAGATGGAGACCGGTGAGGTCAGCATCTTTCACTGCCGCGCAACCATCTTTGCCACCGGCGGAGCGGGCCGGATCTATCACAGCTCGACCAATGCCTTCATCAACACCGGTGACGGTGTAGGCATGGCAGCACGTGCCGGCATTCCTCTGGAAGACATGGAGTTCTGGCAGTTTCACCCGACCGGTGTGGCTGGCGCAGGCGTCCTCATCACCGAAGGTGTGCGTGGCGAAGGCGGTATTCTGCGCAACGCCAGCGGCGAGCGTTTCATGGAGCGCTATGCTCCCAACCTGAAAGACCTTGCCTCGCGTGACATCGTTTCGCGTGCAATGACCACGGAAATCAACGAAGGTCGCGGTTGTGGTGCGGACAAGGACTACGTGCTGCTCGACATCACTCACCTTGCGCCTGAAACCATCATGAAGCGTCTGCCTGGCATTCGCGAAATTGCGATTCAGTTTGCTGGCGTTGACCCGATCAAGGAGCCGATCCCGGTCGTGCCGACCTGCCACTACCAGATGGGTGGCATCCCGACCAACTACAAGGGTCAGGTTGTGGTTCCGCGGGATGGCGCGCCGAACTCGCCAGTCTCCGGGTTCTATGCAGCCGGTGAGTGTGCCTGCGCCTCAGTGCATGGCGCCAACCGCCTGGGCACCAACTCCCTTCTCGACCTGCTGGTGTTTGGCAAGTCGGCTGGTGAAACCGTGGTCGAAGACCTCAAGGGTGGTCAGTTGCCGCTCCGCGATCTACCGGCGGGCGCCGCTGACTTCTCGCTGGCGCGCATCGCTCGGCTGGAGTCGCAAACCAACGGTGAAAGCGTATTCGATGTCGGCCACGAAATGCGCCGCACCATGCAGAAGCATGCGGGCGTCTTCCGTTTTGACAACCTGCTGAAAGAAGGTGTGCAGAGCATGCTGGCAGTGGCCGAGCGGGCGAAGCGTACCGAGATCAAGGACAAGTCCAAAGTCTGGAACACTGCTCGTCTCGAAGCGCTTGAGCTCGACAACCTCATTGAAGTGGCGATGGCCACCATGGTTTCTGCTGAGGCCCGCAAAGAGTCGCGTGGTGCGCATGTTCGCGACGATGCGCCGGATACCCCCGAAACGCCGAACGGCCGGAACGATAACGAGTGGCTCAAGCACACCTTGTGGTACAGCGAAGGCAACCGTCTTGACTACAAGCCGGTCAATCTGAATCCGCTCAACGATGACACCAAGCCGATCGCGCTCGCCAAGCGCACTTACTGATCGACGGAGACTCACACATGACCAAGCGTACGTTGCAACTGCGGATATACCGCTACGATCCGGATAAGGACGAAAAGCCTTACATGCAGGATATTTCGGTCGAGCTAGAAGCGTCTGACAAGAAGCTGCTTGACGCGCTCGTTCGTCTCAAGGGCAAGGATGACACGCTGTCTTATCGTCGCTCTTGCCGTGAGGGTGTTTGTGGCTCCGATGCCATGAACATCAACGGCAAGAACGGGCTTGCCTGCCTCACCGACCTGACCGAGTTGCAGGAGCCAGTGGTGTTGCGGCCCTTGCCCGGCTTGCCTGTCATCCGCGACCTTATCGTCGATATGACTCAGTTCTTCAAGCAGTATCATTCGATCAAGCCTTACCTGATCAATAATGATCCGACTCCAGAGCGTGAGCGTCTTCAGTCGCCCGAGGACAGGGAAGAGCTTAACGGCTTGTACGAGTGTATTCTTTGTGCCTGCTGTACAACTTCTTGCCCCTCGTTCTGGTGGAACCCCGACAAGTTTGTGGGGCCGGCTGGTTTGCTGGCTGCCTATCGTTTCCTGGCTGATACGCGTGACCAAGCCACAAGCGAGCGTCTGGACAATCTCGAAGATCCTTACCGGCTGTTCCGTTGTCACTCCATCATGAATTGCGTCGATGTTTGCCCGAAGGGGCTCAATCCCACTCGCGCAATTGGCAAGATCAAGGATATGATGGTAGCGAGGGCAGTATGAGTATCAACAGAGGGCGTGTGCGCTGGCAGTGTCGTCGGGCTCTTCTGGAGCTTGATCTGGTGTTCACGCGCTTTCTGGCGCAACATTTCGACACTCTTGATGAGGCTCAGTTGGTAGATCTCGACGACCTGCTCCGGTGTGATGATTACGACATCTGGGGTATGGTCAACGGTAGCATTCCGTGTCAAGAGAAACGTTGGGAGGGCATGGTTGCGTTGCTGCGTGAAACGCGGTAGCGCGATCATGGTTGGAGATAATTTCAATCGGGTAACCAAAACGAGGGATGATTCATGAGTACTGAACGCATCGCAACGCTGACCATAGATGGAAAGAGTGTGGAATTTCCGGTCATGACCGGCACCCACGGCAACGACGTCATTGACATCCGTACGCTGGGTGCCAAGACTGGTCTATTCACCTACGATTCGGGATTTCTGTCGACTGCAAGCTGCAAGTCGGCGATTACCTTCATTGATGGCGATATTGGCGAATTGCTCTATCGCGGTTATCCGATTGAACAACTTGCGGACAATTGCAGCTTTCTTGAAGTTGCTTACCTTCTTAAGAACGGCGAACTACCTAACGAGAAGCAAAAGGTAGATTTCGAGAACACCATCCGCAACCACACGATGGTTCATGACCAACTGACCCGCTTCTTCAACGGGTTCCGTCGTGATGCACACCCGATGGCCATAATGGTTGGTGTGGTGGGCGCTTTGTCTGCGTTCTATCACGAAGCCATGGACTTTTCCGATGAGGAACATCGTAATATTTCGATGAATCGCCTCATCGCCAAGTTGCCGACCATCGTAGCCATGGCTTACAAGTACAACACTGGTCAGCCGTTCATGTATCCGCGCAATGATCTTGGCTACACCGCGAACTTCATGCACATGATGTTCGGGACGCCCTGCGAGGAGTACAAGCCGAATCCTGTTCTGGTCCGCGCACTGGACGTGATTTTCACGCTGCATGCCGATCACGAACAGAACGCATCAACATCGACTGTGCGCCTGGCGGGTTCTTCTGGCGCTAATCCGTTCGCTTGCATCTCTGCTGGTATCGCCTGCCTTTGGGGGCCTGCACACGGTGGCGCCAACGAGGCCTGCCTCAACATGCTCGAAGAGATCGGCGATGTTTCCCGCGTAAGCGAATACATCGCGAGAGCCAAAGACAAAAACGATAGTTTCAAGTTGATGGGTTTTGGTCACCGCGTCTATAAAAACTTCGACCCGCGCGCCAAGTTGATGCGCAAGGTGTGCTACGAGGTTCTGGGTGAACTTGGCCTTGAGAACGATCGACTGTTCAAACTTGCCATGGAACTCGAGAAGATTGCCTTGGAAGATCCGTACTTTGTCGAGAAGAAGCTCTATCCGAACGTCGACTTCTATTCCGGCATCGTACAAAAGGCGCTCGGCATTCCGACGTCCATGTTCACCTGCATTTTCGCACTGGCACGCACGGTGGGCTGGATCACCCAATGGGAAGAGATGATTACGGACCCGGAATACAAGATTGGTCGTCCGCGCCAGCTTTACACGGGTGCTGCGCGCCGTGATGTTTCGGACATCGCCAACCGGGCTTGACGAGTCATGACTGACGCTCGTTTGTTCGAATCGCAGCTTTGATACTGCATGCGGGATGGTCGCAGGGGTGACCATCCCGTTTTTGCTTGATCGCCGGCGCAGCGGTCAAGCGGGGAAAACAATCCACTCCATATCAGGTGGCAAATCATGATGCAGGAAAAGAGAAATACGTCGCATTTGTTCGGCAGTAACGCGCCGTTCGTCGAAGAGCTATACGAGAACTATCTCGCTGACCCGTCCTCGGTAGAGGAGCAGTGGCGTGAATATTTCGACAAGCTTCAGGCGCAGGCCGGTGCAGCGGTGAGGGACGTTGCACATGGGCCGGTTATTGAAGCGTTTGCGCAAATGGCCCGCCAGGGTGGTGCGCGCAGGGTCGTCTCGTCAGAACCTGACAAGGGTCAGGTGAGCGCACTCCAATTGATCAACGCCTATCGGTTTCTGGGCAATCGCTGGGCTAACCTCGATCCGCTAAAACGCACCGAACGGCCTCAGATTGCTGAACTTGAGCCCTCGTACTACGGCTTCACGGAAGCTGATCTGAGCAAGAGCTTCAATGTCGGATCGTTCCATGGCTTTTCGACCGAATCCGCCAGCCTTCGAGAGATTCTTGAGGCTGTGCGACAGACATATTGCGGCTCGATCGGCTCCGAATACATGTACATGACCGATATTCAGCAGAAACGCTGGATACAGAGTCGCCTAGAAAGCATTCGCGGTACACCGCGCTTCTCGGTCGAAATGAAGAAGCGTGTGCTGGAACGAGTGACTGCTGCCGAGTCGCTTGAGCGTTACTTGCACACCAAGTATGTGGGCCAGAAGCGCTTTTCGCTGGAAGGCGGCGAGTCCATGATTGCAGCCATGGATGAGATCATCCGCGTTGCCGGCACTCAGGGTACGCAGGAGATCGTCATTGGTATGGCGCACCGTGGCCGACTGAATCTTCTGGTCAAAACGCTCGGCAAGTCACCCAGCATGTTGTTCTCCGAGTTCGAAGGAAAATCGGCGCAGGACTTGTCGTCGGGCGACGTCAAATACCACATGGGGTTTTCCAGCGATGTCATGTCACCCGGAGGCCCTGTTCACCTGACGCTAGCCTTCAACCCCTCTCACCTCGAGATCATCAACCCAGTGGTTGCTGGTTCGGTTTACGCTCGCCAGGTCCGACGCGGCGACGCGGAAAAACGCGAGGTGTTGGGTGTGCTCATTCACGGTGACTCGGCCGTGGCTGGGCAGGGCGTCAACCAGGAGATGCTCAACTTCTCGCAAACCCGTGGTTATGGCACGGGTGGCACGATACACATCGTGGTCAACAACCAGATTGGTTTCACCACATCGGACCCGCGTGACTACCGCTCGTCGCTGTACTGCACCGACATCTTCAAGATGGTCGAGGCGCCGATCTTCCATGTCAATGGAGACGACCCCGAAGCAGTTGCTTTCGTGACTGCACTGGCGGTGGAGTTCCGCAACGAATTCAAGAAGGATGTCGTTGTTGACATCATCTGCTACCGCAAGCTGGGTCACAACGAGCAGGACGAGCCCATGGTCACCCAGCCGCTGATGTATCGCAAGATCGCACAGCATCCGGGAACGCGAAAGCTTTACGCCGACAGGCTGGTTGCCGAAGGGACCCTGACAGCGGATGAACCAGACCAGATGATTGCGGAATACCGCGAACATCTCGATCGCGGTGAATTGTTGTATAACCCGGTGTTGTCTGGTCACAGCAGCAAGCACGCTGTCGATTGGTCACCGTTCATAAAACAGCCTTACACTGACGAAGCCGAGACTGGAATACCGGTACAGGAAATCCGGCGCTTGTCCCAGCGACTCACCACCTTGCCTGATGGTTTCATTCTTCATTCAAGGGTCAAGAAGATCATCAATGATCGCGAAGCCATGGGGCGCGGAGACTTGCCGTTTGACTGGGGTATGGGCGAGAACCTTGCCTACGCCAGTCTTGTTGCACAAGGCTACGGCGTTCGCATCTCGGGTGAGGACGTTGGCCGGGGTACCTTCTTCCACCGGCACGCGGTGCTGCACGATCAAAAGCGCGAGAAGTGGGACCATGGCATCTATGTACCGCTCAAGCATGTGCAGGATGGTCAAGGCGGATTCCACATTTATGACTCCGTGTTGTCCGAAGAAGCGGTCATGGCCTTCGAGTATGGCTATGCGACGGCTGAACCAAACCAGTTGGTTGTTTGGGAGGCGCAGTTTGGAGACTTTGTAAACGGTGCCCAGGTGGTCCTTGACCAGTTCATCAGTTCTGGCGAGGCCAAGTGGGGGCGTCAATGTGGTCTGACGCTCATGCTTCCGCATGGTTTTGAAGGGCAGGGTCCAGAGCACTCATCGGCCAGACTGGAGCGGATCATCAACAACTCCGCCGAGCACAACTGGCAAGTATGTGTGCCGACGACCCCGGCGCAGATATTCCACCTGCTGCGGCGTCAGATGGTTCGACGTATCCGCAAGCCTCTCGTCATCATCACGCCCAAATCGCTGCTGCGTCACAAAGAGGCAATCAGTACGCTCGACGATATGGCCAAGGGTCAGTTTCAGACCGTGATTGGTGAGACTGAGCAACTTGACGCCAAAAAGGTCAAGCGCGTTGTTTTGTGCCAGGGCAAGATCTATTACGAATTATTGGCATACCGTCGCGAGCAGGGGATTACGGATACCGCCTTGATACGCCTGGAGCAACTTTACCCGTTCCCTGTTGAGTCCTTTGCCAAGGCGGTCGATGCCTTCCCGAATGCCAAGGAAGTGGTCTGGTGTCAGGAAGAGCCTCGCAACCAGGGCGCGTGGTACTGGCTTGCATCCCGCCAGCACCTCATGAACGTCCTTGGCGCCAAGCGCAAGCTGTTGCTGGTCAGTCGTCCCGCTGCAGCCGCGCCAGCGGTGGGCTACTACGCAAAGCACAACCAGCAACAAAAAGCAGTCATCGAAAACGCATTTGGTCCGATCAACGACTAATCACATTACACAACAGCAAGACAGAGGGGAGAGAATTCCATGCTGATCGAAGTAAAAGTTCCGCAGCTTTCCGAATCGGTGTCCGAGGCGACGCTGGTGTCCTGGCACAAGAAAGAAGGCGATGCCGTTTCGCGTGACGAAAACCTGATTGACATTGAAACCGATAAGGTTGTGCTGGAAACGCCAGCACCGGCTGACGGTGTGCTTGTCAAGATCGTCAAGGTCGACGGCGACACCGTCACCAGCGGCGAGTTGATTGCCCAGATCGACACCGAAGCCAAGGCAGCGGGTGCAGAGAAGGCAACCGCCGAACCGGTACCGGCTGTGCCAGCACCGGCATCAGCCGCCGCCAGCGGTGCGGCCAGCCCGGCTGCCCGCAAGATTCTGGAAGAAAAAGGCATGCCGGCCAGCGACGTATCGGGTACCGGTCGTGGTGGTCGTGTCACCAAGGAAGATGCCGTAGCCGCGCAACCTGCAAGCAAGGCTGCTGCTGCGCCTGCGGTTCAGATCTCGTCGGGTGAGCGTCCTGAAGAGCGTGTTCCGATGACACGTCTTCGTGCCCGCATTGCCGAGCGTCTGCTGCAGTCCAAAAACGAGAACGCCATTCTCACGACCTTCAACGAAGTGAACATGGCGCCGATCATGGCTTTGCGTAAGCAATATGGCGACAAGTTCGAAAAGGCTCACGGGGTTCGCCTCGGGTTCATGGGTTTCTTCGTCAAGGCTGCGGTTGCCGCGCTCAAGAAGTACCCGGTCCTGAATGCCTCGGTTGACGGCACTGACATCGTCTACCACGGCTATATCGACATCGGTATCGCGGTAGGCTCTCCGCGTGGTTTGGTGGTGCCTATCATCCGTGATGCGGATCAGATGTCGGTGGCAGAAATCGAGAAAAAGATTGCTGAGTTTGGCGCCAAGGCCAAGGACGGCAAGCTGACCATGGACGAGCTCAGCGGTGGCACGTTCTCCATCTCCAACGGTGGAGTGTTTGGTTCGATGCTGTCGACACCGATCATCAACCCGCCTCAGTCGGCAATTCTTGGTATTCACGCTACCAAGGATCGTCCGGTTGTTGAAAATGGCCAGATCGTGATCCGACCGATCAACTACCTGGCCATGTCCTATGACCACCGCATCATTGATGGTCGTGAGGCTGTATTGGGCTTGGTGACGATGAAGGAAGCGCTGGAAGATCCGGCGCGACTGATTCTCGACGTTTGATCCATCGCGACCGAAAACCACTCTCGCCCCTGCTTGTAATGCACTTGGGGCGAGAGGCGGGTTTCTGGGCACTTTCACGACACGGAGACGCTACCCATGTCCAAGGAATTTGATGTACTCGTAATCGGCGGCGGCCCTGGCGGCTATGTTGCTGCCATCCGCGCCGCGCAACTGGGTTTCAAGACCGCCTGCTGCGAATCCAACCCCTACGCAGACCCAAAGGGTGAACCGCGTCTTGGTGGTACCTGCCTGAACGTCGGTTGTATCCCGTCCAAGGCCTTGCTGCACACTTCGCACATGTTTGAAGAGGCCGGGCACGCATTTGCAGATCAGGGTATCAGCGTTGGTACGCCCAAGATTGACGTCGCTACCATGGTCGGTCGCAAGAATGGCATCGTGGATCAACTCACCGGTGGCATCAAAGGTCTGTTCAAAAAGAACAAGGTCACCTTGCTCAATGGTCACGGCAGCTTTGTGGCGCAAGGCAAGGAGGGTTGGGAGATCAAGGTTGGCGAAGAAACCGTGGTCGCGCGACAGGTTATCGTTGCTACCGGTTCAAAACCGCGTCACCTGCCCAATATTCCTGTTGATAACAAGATCGTATGCGATAACGTCGGTGCACTCGATATCAACGCAGTGCCCAAGAAACTCGCGGTCATTGGCGCGGGTGTCATCGGCCTTGAAATGGGTTCGGTGTGGCGCAGGCTGGGTGCCGAAGTTACGGTGCTGGAAGCTATGCCTGACTTTCTGGCGGCTGCGGACAAGGATGTCGCAAAAGAAGCGCTTAAGATCTTCACCAAGCAGGGCTTGAACATCAACCTGGGTGTGAAGATTTCCGACGTCAAAGTCGGCAAGAAGGGTGTGGTCATCTCCTACGCCGACAAAGACGGCGCAGAGCAGAGCCTTGAGGCGGATCGTCTGATTGTGTCGGTTGGCCGGATTCCCAATACTGATGGTCTAAACGCTGAAGCTGTGGGTCTGAAGCTCAACGAGCGTGGCATGATCGAGGTGGATGACCATTGCCGTAGCAATCTGCCTGGCGTCTGGGCAGTCGGCGATGTGGTGCGTGGCCCGATGCTGGCGCACAAGGCCATGGAAGAAGGTGTCATGGTTGCTGAAGTCATGGCCGGTCAGGCAGGTCACTGCGACTTCAATACTGTGCCTTGGGTGATCTACACCAGTCCCGAGATCGCATGGGTCGGCAAAACCGAGCAACAGCTCAAGGATGAAGGTGTGGACTATCGTGTTGGCAAGATTCCATTTGCTTTCAACGGACGTGCCATGGGCATGGCAGCACCTGAAGGTTTCGTGAAGATGCTCGCCGATGCGACCACCGATAGGATACTGGGTGTTCACATCGTCGGCGCCAATGCCTCAGAGATGATTGCTGAAGCGGTAGTGGCGATGGAGTTCGCTGGCAGCAGCGAGGACCTGGCGCGTATCTGCCATGCGCATCCGACGATGTCTGAAGTCATCCATGAAGCTGGCCTGGCGGTGCTCAAGCGTCCCCTGCACGCTTGATGTGAACGCCGTCCGGTGCAGTCTGTCGTGTCCGGCCTCCGGTCGGCCGACTTTGTGGCGGACGGTTCGGCTCTTCCTGCCAAGGGGTGAGGTGAGCGGTTTGCCGCGCCTCACCCCTTGACTTTTAAACTCACACTGAATCATGCCCCATCAGAAGCTCAATGTTCCCGAGTTCGGGATGATCGAAGCCTACGAGGCTCAACTCAAAACGCGTGGGTTCAAATCTGACCCCGCACAGCGGGCGGCTGCTCAGCGTTTGCAGTTGCTTTATACCGAGCTGATTGGTTTCAAGGCAGTTCGCCAAGGAAAAATCAGTCGATTCTTCTCCCGTCCCAAAATGCCCAGAAGCGTGTATTTTTGGGGTGGGGTGGGGCGAGGCAAGAGCTTTCTGATGGATTGCTTTTACGACGCGGTTCCATACAAACGCAAGCGTCGAGTGCACTTTCATGCGTTCATGCATGAAATTCACAATGATCTGAAAACACTCAAGAACGAAATCGATCCCTTGCAAAAAGTGGCTGACCGCATTTCACGCGACACCCGGCTACTGTGTTTCGATGAGTTTCATGTATCGGACATTGCCGATGCGATGATACTGGGGCGCTTGCTCGACGCGCTCTTTGCGCGTGGCGTGATTTTTGTGATGACTTCCAACTATCCGCCGGAAGGGCTGTATCCCAATGGCCTTCAACGAATCAACTTCATCCCAACCATCGAAATGATGAAGCGTCGCTTCGATGTCATCGAAATTGATCACGGCACCGATTATCGGTTACGTACGCTTGAAAAGATGGAAATCTATCTTGTGCCCTCCAACGACGAGGCCGCACGTAAAATGCGAGAAGATTTTCGTAGACTTGCCGCAAGCGAGATCGAGGCCGGTACTGTGGTTGTTCTGGAGCGTAATCTACCGGTAGTGGGGCATGCACCCGGGGTGATCTGGTTCACCTTCGAAACCCTTTGCGGCGGTGCCCGCTCGCAAAATGACTATCTTGAACTGGCGCGAGAGCACCATACGTTGCTGCTCTCTGGGGTGCCAAAAATGGGGTCTGGAAATGCTTCCGAGGCGCGTCGATTTACCTGGTTGATTGATGTGCTTTATGATCATAGGGTCAAACTGATCATGAGCGCCGAAGTCGAGGCGCACGATTTATACACCGAGGGGCACAATGCCAATGAGTTTGCTCGTACGGTCAGCAGGTTGATAGAAATGCGCAGCAGAGACTATCTCGGTGAAGCTCACCGTATTGACTGATTGGTTTTGTATTGGGGGACGGATTCCGATGATCTATGACCGGAAGTCGTCCACCACCTCAGCCGCTACTTTGCGTAGACCATCACAGCCTGAAACGGGAGACTGACTCCTCGAGATGTCGCCCGAGTTCCTGCAGTGATCGGGTTTTTTCAAACGAATCGCTATTTGCGCGGTGGTTTTCTTCGCTGCTTCTCGCTATCTTTTCAACATGCAGTGCAATGTCACCACTGGCGGCTCGCTGCTCGGCAAGCGCAAGATTGATAAAGGACACAGCGTCTCTGACGGCCTGGGCGCTGATGCCGAGTTCATCCATGGCCGTGCTTGCCATGACTGACTGCGCCGACCCTTCCTCCGCCAGTTTTCGACCGTCCTCCATTCCTTCGACCGCCGCGTGAGCGTTTTGTTGAACACGCTCGATCATCGCACCGATTTCGTGGGTGGACTGGGCCGTTCGTTCAGCAAGTTTGCGCACTTCGTCCGCGACCACGGCAAATCCCCGACCTTGCTCACCTGCGCGCGCAGCTTCGATTGCTGCGTTCAGAGCCAGAAGATTGGTTTGCTCTGCTATTTCGCGGATTACCTGAACCACACGACTGATGTTGGCTGTACTTTGATCAAGCTCCTTCATGATGGCTGAAGACTTGTGCATGCGTTCCGCAAAATGGGACATCAAGGTATTGGTTTTTGACAATGTTTCAAAGCTGTCGCGGAGTTTCTCCTGCATGCCTGAGTTCAACCCGTCAGCCTGCTCTGCGTAGGAGGCTACTTCGGCAAGACTGGTCGACAGCTCTTCCACCGCTGATGCAATGCTGGCACTTGCGCTGGTTTGTGCTTCTGACGCTTCGGCAATGTGTTGCTGGTTGTCACGCAAACCATCAATCGAGTTTCCGACCGAGTGAGTAAGCATCGTGATGTTGCTTAAGGTCTCTCGCAATCCGTCCTGCATGGCGCTGATGGAGCGCAGCAGGCTGGCGTTGTCGTCAGCTCGCAAAGCAATGTTGCGATCAAGCTTTCCATCAGCAATGGCATTGGCAACACTGGCTGCATAAGTTGGCTCGCCTCCGAGTTGCCGCATCAAGATATGCAGCAACCACAGGGAACTGCCAATAATCAGCAGCAGGGAGACTATGGCAAGTGAGCTCGCCACCAGATTGGTTTGCTGCATGTCCGTTTCCAGTTTGCTTCGGATGGTCCCGGTAACAGCCTCCAGATGAGCAATCTCATCGAGCAGCAGTGCTCGTACCTCTCTCCACAAAGGCGTCTCCTGTTCAACCAGTGTGGCTCTTGCGCCGGACACATTGCCTGAGCGTACGCGGTCAATGACACGTGTCTGCACTGGCTGCCAGCGCGTCCGGATGTCACGAATCTTCTCGTAGGTGGCTTGACCTCCTGACAGAAATTCGCCGTGTTTCCCCAAGTTCACCAGAGTTTCGTCGAAACCGCTTTGTGCTCGTTCAAAGTTTGAATACGCTTGCGGGTTTTGTGGGTCGAGCAGGATGTTCCTGAGTGCCTGCCCCATCTGCAGGCCTTGAGCATAGGCGCGCGTGACCTCGCGTTCGGTCTTCAGTTGCTTGTCGATGAAACTGGTCAGGCCGCTCTGGCTGTTCTGCATTTGCCACAACACGCCGCCGACTGCGAGGACGAACAAACCGCAGCTCACGGCGGTAACCAGATACAAAAGTGTACGGATGGGTAGGGGTCGAGAAGCCATTGCATGGTCCGCCTGTCAGGTGCTGATAATTGCTTGTCCGGGTGAGCTCGCAGCGCTACTGCAAGCTGCACTTGCCTGGTCCAGAAACGCTTTCCAGTATGATAACGGCCAATTTCATGGCGGGTTGAGGACATCTTTCGCGTCGGAGGCGCAAGTGGGTGTTAACATTGCGTCAAGGACATCCCGACCTCTTTTCAGATGATCAGCATCGAGCAGGCTTTCAGCGCCGACGGCTTGTTGGCTCAAGCCAACCCAGGCTTTCGACCACGCGCACAACAAACCGAGATGGCGCTTGCCATCAGCAGGTCACTTGCTGACAACCGTGTATTGGTGGCAGAGGCTGGCACAGGCACCGGCAAGACTTATGCCTATCTGGTTCCTGCCTTGTTGTCAGGTGGCAAGGTGATCATCTCTACAGGCACCAAAACCCTGCAGGATCAACTCTTCAATCGCGACCTTCCCTTTGTCCGGTCTGCGCTGAAAGTGCCTGTGAGTACAGCGCTGCTCAAGGGTCGTGCAAACTACGTGTGCCATTATCACCTGGAGCGCAACGCGCAGGACGGTCGCTTTGTGACCCAGCAGGATGTTTCCGACCTGCGGGTCATCACCCGCTTCGCAATGACAACATCAAGTGGTGACAAAGCCGAGTGTGTGGATGTGCGTGAAGATTCGCCGGCATGGTTGGCCGCAACGTCAACACGAGACAATTGCCTGGGGCAGGAATGTCCGCACATCAAAGAATGCTTTGTCATGAGCGCGCGACGTAATGCGCTGGATGCGGATTTGGTCGTGGTAAATCACCACCTTTTCTTTGCCGACCTGGTGTTGCGGGAAGAAGGGGTGGGTGAGTTGTTGCCGGCAGCAAACGCTGTGATTTTTGATGAGGCGCACCAGTTGCCCGAGGTGGCGACCCTGTTCTTTGGCGAAACCGTGTCCACTGCGCAATGCCTTGAACTTGCCCGTGACACTCGCGGCGAGACGCTCGTTGCTGCAAGGGACTGCCGCCAGTTGATCGATGCGTCGCGCCAACTCGAAAAGCATGCCCGTGACTTGCGACTGGTTTTTGGTGCTGAGCCAGCCAGACTATCGTACGCTCAGGTGAATGAACAAGAAGGTTTCTCGGCTGCGCTTGAGGCGTTGCAAGACGGACTGGCAGAGTTTGTTCGGGTGCTCGATACCCAGGCTGAGCGTTCAGAGGGGCTTGCCAACTGCCTGCGTCGCAGCACTGAAATGACCGAAAAGCTGGATCGCTGGCTGGACACAGAAGGCCAGCAGGACTGGGTACGCTGGGTTGAGGTATTTTCGCAGTCAGCCGCGATCAATATCACTCCGCTCCATGTTGCACGACTGTTTCGCAAACAACTCAGTGCGACTCCCAAAGCCTGGGTGTTCACCTCCGCCACGCTTGCGGTTGGGCGGGACTTTGCGCATTACTGCGATGAAATGGGTTTGAACGGGCTGGAAACCGAGCCTGAAGCTCATGTATGGGGGAGTCCCTTCGATTATGCAACCCAAGCGATGCTTTACGCACCGCCTGACATGCCAGACCCCAATCACCCCGACTATAGTGTCACGGTAGCCCAACGAGCGTTACCGCTAATCGTAGCTTCCCGGGGACGTGCGTTTGTGTTGTGCACCTCGCTCAGAGCAATGCGTCTGATTCATTCCCAGATTGTCGATGGGCTGAAGGAGCGATCGGAGGATTTGCCTGTGCTGCTGCAAGGAGAAGGCTCGCGCAGCGAATTGCTTGACCGGTTTCGGCAAATGGGCAATGCCGTGCTGGTCGCCAGCCAGAGCTTCTGGGAGGGTGTGGATGTCCCGGGCGATGCCTTGTCACTTGTCATCATCGACAAGTTGCCATTTGCGCCACCCGACGATCCAGTACTTTCGGCACGTGTTGATCATCTTCGGCGCACCGGGCGAAACCCCTTCATGCACTACCAGCTCCCGCGTACCGTCATCAACATGAAGCAAGGTGCGGGTCGGCTTATCCGCAGTGAGAAGGATAAAGGCTTGCTGTGCATTTGTGACCCACGCATGATCGAACGACCCTACGGCAAGATCGTCTGGCGAAGTCTGCCGCCCATGCAACGTACCCGTGTCGAAGCGGAAGCGGTTCAATGGTTGCGCTTACTCGACCCGGTCGCAACACAGGCGCTGGCCGGTTGAGATGGCAGCGTCTTGTTTGCGCCAAGGGCCTTTGGCTTACGCTCAGAGCAGGGATTCGGTATCCTTGGAATATCGCCCAAGTGGCCGACCTTACGGACGGGATTGCAATTCTGGCGCGGAGCATCGCTGCTCGGACAGTCGGCCCAATCGGTGACCCGTATGAGCTCACGTGCCTCATTGTCCTGAAGGTCGGCAGATGCGCGCGCCAGGCCGTTCAACCGCGAAACCCAGGTTAAATACTCATGATTGTTTTCGGCATTGCCGGCTGGTCCGGTTCCGGCAAAACCACTCTTATCGAAAAACTCATCCCACGGCTTACCGGCCGCAATTTACGTGTGGCCGTAATCAAGCACGCGCACCACGGCTTTGACCTCGACCGGCCAGGAAAAGACTCCTATCGCCATCGTGAAGCAGGTGCCACGCAAGTGCTGATGCTGTCAAACCAGCGCTGGGTACTAATGAACGAGTTGCGAGATTCGCTTGAACCCTCGCTGGAGCAACAGCTCGCCATGCTCGCAGACAATGACGTGGTGCTCATAGAGGGTTTCAAGGCGGCTGCCGTACCCAAGATCGAGGTATATCGAGAGGCCAACGACAAACCAGCCTTGTGGCCCGACAACCCTCATGTCGTGGCGTTAGCCACGGACGATGAGACCGACTGCCCGCTGCCGCGTTTGCCGCTGAACGATGCTGAGGCAGTGGCGAATTTCATCCTGAATTATTCGGACAACAAACAATGAACAAGGACATGCTTTCGTTTGAGGATGCACTCGATGTCTTGCTGAGCAAGGCGCGCCCGGTGCGTGAAACCGAAATGTGCGACACCCTGCTGGCGGGTGGCAGAGTGCTCGCTGCTGATCTGTTGTCACCGCTGTCGTTGCCGTCACTTGACACCTCGTCCATGGATGGTTACGCCCTGCGGGTGCGCGACGTCGTCACAAGCAGTACGCGTTTGCAGGTGTCCCAGCGCATTCCGGCAGGCAGTGTCGGTTCAACCCTGGAGCCTGGCACGGCAGCACGCATATTCACCGGGGCGCCGTTACCGGTCGGAGCGGATGCAGTGGTGATGCAGGAGTTATGCGAGGCTGATGCAGACAGTGTCGTCATCAACCATCAGCCGCAGCTTGGCGAGGCAGTTCGTCTGGCCGGTAGCGAGATTCGAGCTGGCGCGGTGCTGCTTCAGCGTGGTACGCGTCTGACACCGCAGGCCTTGGGCTTGGCTGCAGCAGTTGGAGTCGCTCAGGTGTCGGTGTTCCGGCGTTTGCGGGTCGCCTTGTTTTCAACTGGCAGCGAACTGGTGATGCCGGGCGAACCGCTACCACCCGGTGGCGTCTACAACTCCAATCGCTTTCAGTTGCGTGCGCTGCTGGACCGGTTTGGCTGCGAAGTGACCGACCTTGGCATTGTGCCGGACCAGTTTGAGGCTACCCGGAAGGCTTTGCGTAGTGCCGCCGAAGGTCACGATCTGATCCTGACCAGCGGTGGTGTTTCAGTGGGTGAAGAGGATCACGTCAAGCCGGCGGTCGAGGCCGAGGGCTCGCTTGATGTATGGAAGATCGCCATGAAACCTGGCAAGCCACTGGCTTACGGGAAGATTGGAGCGGCAGCCTTTATCGGCTTGCCGGGAAATCCGGTTTCCAGTTTTGTCACCTGTCTCATGATGGTTCGCCCGTTTGTGCTCTCCATGCAAGGTTTGGAACAACGCATGCCACACGCCCAGATGCTGGAGGCAGCCTTTGACTGGACCAGGCCGGATCGCCGTCGTGAGTTTCTGCGCGGCCGACGAAACGCCGAAGGTCAGGTGGAATTGTTTGCACATCAGGGGCCGGCAGCCTTGTCGTCCATCGTCTGGGCCGATGGGCTGGTAGATGTGCCGCCTTCAACCGCGATCCTGCGTGGCGAGCGCGTCCGCTTCATCCCCTACACTGAACTCTTGGACTGACGAAATGACCGTACGTATTCTCTACTTCGCCTCACTGCGCGACGCCATTGGCAGGTCTGAAGAAGCAATCGCCTTGCCCACCGGGGTGGCAACTGTTGGTGAGTTGCAAGCCTTTCTGGCAGAGCGTGGTGACAACTGGTGTGCGTTGTCGCCCGGCCGCAACGTGCGTGCCGCACGCAATCAACGCATGGTTCCGGCCAGCGAGGCTATCATGCCGGGTGATGAGGTGGCCTTCTTTCCCCCTGTGACTGGAGGTTGAATGATGTCAGTCAGTGTTCAGGAACAAGACTTTGACGTTGGTGCAGAAATTGCAGCCTTGCATGCTGAGCGGCACGATGTTGGCGCAGTTGCCACCTTCACTGGCATGGTCCGAGGTCACAATGACGGCGGAACTGTCTCTGCAATGACCCTCGAACATTATCCGGGTATGACCGAAAAGGCCCTAGAGGAAATCATTGATCAGGCCTGTCAGCGTTGGAGCGTACTGGCGGTGCGAGTCATTCACCGCTTTGGGCGTCTGGAACTTGGTGATCGAATTGTCTTTGTTGGAGTCGCCAGCGCACATCGCAGAGATGCTTTTGCTGCATGCGAGTTCATCATGGATTACTTGAAAACACGCGCGCCTTTCTGGAAAAAGGAAGAAACACCCGATGGCGCCCGTTGGGTGGACGCACGCGACAGCGATGACTCTGCTGCAGCTCGCTGGCAGCAAGCCACCGGCGACTGAAAGCGCCTTGCAGACAAAAAAAACGGCGCATGGCGCCGTTTTCAATTTTGTGCTGACTACTGCAACTGCCCTGCAGATGACTCAGTGGTTCAAGCCAGTGTTATCTGCGCTTGCCGGATGCCTGATTGAACATTTGAAAGGCATCGGTCGACGCCTTGGTCATTTGATCGAAGGCGAGGCGTGTGGTGTCCATTGCAGTTTGCAAGGCAGTCATTGCGTTCTGGTCGGTGATCGGCATACCCTGAAACATCTTCTGCATCGCATCGAAAACGTCCTGACTGCCGCTGGTAAGCTGTTGGCCCACCAGCTTGCCGATCTCGGTCTGAGTGCGATTCGATAGTTCGGCCATCTCGCGAGCGCAAGCCAGCATTTTTTCGGTGGCGTTCTGCGCGAACTGAGTACGCAGCTCAACCATGGACTGGGGGTCACGCACGTTGCCAAGAGCCTTGGCATTGTAGACGCCATCCTCGAACAGGCTCTTTGCGGTGTTGACCTGCAGTTCCATGATGCGTTGCGAGTTCTCTATGGACAATTGCGCCAAGCGCATTGCGGCTTCGAGATTCTTGCGGTGGAGCTCATTCATCTGATTGTCTTGCTTGCTTGCCATGGATTACTCCCTCCTTCCAGGATAGTGGTGACTGGCGTGACAGGCATCAGGTGTGAGTCTCTCATCAGCGACATCAATCGCCATTTCGGACCATGCTCACCTGCGGCAGCGTGCCGACTTGCCCTTGAAAGGAACATAGCATAGTCGTGAAAAATCAGGCGTTTTTCTTTTTCTGAAGATCCGTGATCACAGACCGGTAGCTTGATTTGTGGCTGATAAGCCCCATATTGAAATCAACCAAACTGAAGGAAGATTAAAATGCGCCAGGACAAACTGACGACCCGATTCCTGCAAAACCTGCAGGATGCCAGCAGCATTGCCTTGGGCAATGACAACGCTTATATCGAGCCACAGCATCTGCTACTTGCAATGCTGGACCAGTCAGACGGGGGAAGCACATCCTTGCTGTCTCGTGCCGGTGTCAACGTGACCCCGCTCAAGTCAGCACTGAAACAGTCCCTGGATCGTCTGCCCAAGGTTGAGGGCACTGGGGGTGAAATACAGCTCAGCCGCGACTTGAACAACCTGCTCAACCTTACCGACCGTGAGGCCCAGAAGCGCGGTGATCAATTCATTGCCAGTGAGCTTTTTCTTATTGTACTGGCCGACGACAAGGGTGAAACCGGACGCATGGCACGCGAGCACGGTTTGCAGCGGCGCGCTCTTGAGGCTGCAGTGGCGGCGGTTCGTGGCGGCCAGAAAGTGGATGATCAGGAGGCTGAAGGGCAGCGCGAGGCCTTGTCGAAGTACTGTCTGGACCTCACCGAACGCGCGCGTATGGGCAAGCTTGATCCGGTGATTGGCCGCGATGATGAGATCCGTCGGGCAATCCAGATTCTTCAGCGGCGTACCAAGAACAATCCGGTGTTGATTGGAGAGCCGGGTGTAGGCAAGACGGCAATCGTTGAAGGCTTGGCGCAACGCATCATCAACGATGAGGTGCCGGAAACCCTGAAAGGCAAGAAAGTGTTGTCCTTGGACATGGCTTCCCTGCTTGCCGGGGCCAAGTATCGTGGTGAGTTCGAAGAACGACTGAAGGCAGTGCTCAAGGATATCTCCCAGGATGAAGGCAGAATCATTCTGTTCATTGACGAACTGCACACCATGGTGGGCGCGGGCAAGGCCGAGGGCGCCATAGACGCCGGCAACATGCTCAAGCCGGCGCTGGCACGCGGCGAGCTGCACTGCATTGGCGCGACCACGTTGGACGAATACCGCAAATATATCGAGAAGGACGCGGCGCTGGAGCGACGGTTCCAGAAAGTCATAGTCGATGAGCCGAGTGTCGAGGCAACCATCGCGATCCTGCGTGGCCTGCAGGAAAAATACGAGATACACCACAGCGTCGAGATTACCGACCCGGCCATTGTTGCAGCCGCCGAGCTCTCGCACCGCTACATCACCGATCGTTTTCTGCCGGATAAGGCCATCGACCTGATCGACGAGGCGGCTGCACGCATCAAGATGGAGATCGACTCCAAGCCCGAGGTCATGGACAAACTTGACAGACGCACCATTCAGCTCAAGATCGAGCGCGAAGCGGTGAAGAAGGAAAAGGACGAGGCATCGCAAAAACGTCTTGCGCTGATCGAAGAAGAGATCGCGCGACTGAGCCGCGAATACTCCGACCTTGAGGAAATCTGGAAGGCCGAGAAAACCAAGGCACAGGGCTCTGCACACATCAAGGAGGCGATCGATGCCTTGCGTGCGCAGATGGCGGATTTCCAGCGAAAAGGCCAACTCGACAAGGTAGCCGAGCTGCAATACGGAAAGCTGCCGCAACTCGAAGCCCAACTGCGCAGTGCCGAGCAGACAAGCGAGTCGGGCCAGCACAACACCTTGTTGCGCACCCAGGTCGGCGCCGAGGAGATTGCCGAGGTCGTGTCACGCGCCACCGGTATTCCGGTATCCAAGATGATGCAGGGCGAGCGCGAAAAGCTGCTCAAGATGGAAGAGCGCCTGCACGGCCGGGTGATTGGTCAGGACGAGGCGGTGCGGTTGGTTTCGGATGCGATCAGGCGATCACGTGCTGGCCTGTCGGATGAAAACCGTCCTTACGGCTCCTTCCTGTTCCTTGGGCCAACCGGTGTCGGCAAGACCGAGTTGTGCAAGACGCTGGCCGAGTTCCTGTTTGATTCGGAAGAACACATCATCCGTATCGACATGAGCGAATTCATGGAGAAACATTCGGTAGCCCGTCTCATCGGTGCGCCCCCGGGCTATGTGGGCTACGAGGAAGGCGGCCATCTCACCGAGCAGGTGCGACGCAAGCCCTACAGCGTGATCCTTTTTGACGAGGTCGAAAAGGCTCACCCGGATGTGTTCAACGTGTTGCTGCAGGTGCTCGACGATGGCCGCATGACCGACGGGCAGGGCCGCACGGTGGACTTCAAGAACACCGTCATCGTCATGACATCAAACCTTGGCAGCCAGATGATCCAGCAGATGGCTGGCGATGATTATGGCGTGATCAAGCTCGCGGTGATGGCCGAGGTCAAGACCTTCTTCCGGCCGGAGTTCATCAACCGTATCGACGAGGTGGTGGTTTTCCATGCGCTGGATCAGCAGCATATAGCCGGTATTGCCCGCATCCAGTTGCAGTATCTGCAAAAGCGCCTGCTACGCATGGACATGACGCTGGACCTGAGTGATGCCGCATTGGCGCGGATTGCAGAGGCAGGTTTTGATCCGGTGTTTGGTGCCCGTCCGCTCAAGCGGGCTATTCAGGAGCAGATCGAGAACCCGCTTGCCAAGGCAATTCTCGAAGGCCAGTTTGGTTCAAAGGATCACATCCGAGCCGAAGTTGACCATAACCGCCTGGTGTTTGCCAAGGCTTGATCGCAACACTGAACCCGTTTGAAGTCCCTTTCAAACCCCTCTGAAAGCGACAGGCCTGCAGGTCTGTCGCTAATCGCTTGCTCAGCTTTGTCGGTCAGGGGCGGGGAGCTCCGGGGTCTGGGCAGACGCCTCGTACTTTGCTTCGAAGTCTTCAGTCGTCATGGGTTTGTCATAGAAGTAACCCTGCATTATGGAGCAGCCATGCTCAAGCAGGTAGTCACGCTGTTCGGCGGTTTCAACCCCCTCGGCTACCACTTCCATACCCAGGTCGCGAGCCATTGACAAGGCCGCGCGGGTGATGGCGGCATCCTCAGCGTCTCCCGGCAAGTCCTGCACAAAGGCGCGGTCAAGTTTCAAACGGCCAAGTGGCAGCTTTTTCAGAATGGACAGGCATGAGTAGCCTGTGCCGAAGTCATCCAGCGCCAGTGTCACACCGGTGTTAACCAAGGCCTTCAGGCGCCTGACAAGCTCTTCGGTGCCCTGTGTCAGTGCGCTTTCGGTGATCTCCAGTTCAATGTTTTCCGCGATGGCACCGGTTTCGCTGATGATTCTGCTGACCTGGTCAAAGAAATCGGGTCGACGGAATTGAAGCGGCGAAATATTGATGGCCACCTGTATGTGACCAAGTCTGGAGTCCTGCCATTTTCGTTGCTGGGTGCAGGCTTCACGCAAAACCCATTCACCCAGTGGCGCAATCAAACCGGTATCTTCGGCCACTGGAATGAATTGGTCAGGTGTCACGCTGCCAAGCTCCGGGTGCGACCAGCGCAGCAAGGCCTCGACGCCGATCAAGGTGTTGCTCGTGGCGTCAAACTGCGGTTGGTAATGCAGTCTGAACTCGTTGGTGTCGATGGCGCGACGTATGCCGCTTTCCAGTTTCAGGCGTTCGATGGCGCGCTGATTCATTTCAGGTATGAAGAACTGGAAGTTGTCGCGCCCGGCACTCTTGGCACCGTACATCGCGGTATCGGCATGTTTGATCAAGGTCTGCAGGTCGTTGGCGTCACCCGGAAACACTGCTATCCCTATGCTCACCGACAAGCGCAGCTCATGCTGGTCCAGCGTCTGTGGCCTGGCCAGCACGCTCAGCAGCTTGCGGGCCACAGTGGCGGCATCACCCGGATGATCGATACGTGGCAGCAGCACCACAAACTCGTCACCGCCCAGACGACCAAGCACGTCTTCATCGCGCAGTTCCGATTCCAGCAAGCTGGCAACACGGCACAACAACTGGTCTCCCACGGCATGACCAAGAGAATCATTGATGGTCTTGAACTGGTCAAGATCCAGAAACAACACAGCCAGCGACTCGCCATGACGACGGGCGTTGTCCATGGCCGCCGCCGCCCTGGTCATCCAGTGGCTGCGATTGCTCAAGCCGGTCAGCGGGTCGTAGTGGGCCAGTCGCTGAATGGCGCGTTCATTCAGGCGTGCCTCGGTGACATCTTGCGCAGTGGCCCGGATACGCGTGACCACACCCAGGCGCCATTCGCTTTCAATCACAAAGTACAGAATCTTTTGCGATGGGCTGCGAGACCGGCAATCGAGTGCGCGGGAATCCGGGTGGGCGCTCACATCGCGGATAGCTGTCAGCAACTTGTCACGGTCTTCGAGTGCGATGGCCTGAAGCAGGGTTGTCAGCGGCACGCTATCACCTGCTGGCAGTGTCAGCAGGATACGCAAACCTTCGGAGTAATTGACCGTGCGCGATCCGGGAACGAGTTCAAAGCTTCCCATGTGGGCGATTTCCTGCGCCTGGTTCAGCGCCTCCTTTTGCAGCGCGAGGTTGCGGGAGGTTTCTGCCAGTTCGGCCGTTCGCAAGTCTACGATGCGCGCAATCCGGCGCTGGTGGCCGGTGGTCATCAACAAAAATGCCACCAATACACTAGTCGTCAACAGACCTATCACGACAACCGCCCACTCGGTTCTATCGCCCTGAATCGTACTGAATACCTGGTTCGCCTGAAGTACGAGTTCCCACTGGCGACTTGCAAAGTCGATTTGATGTCGCGAGGTCAGAGGCGTTGCCAGCCAATTGTCAGTTTCACAATTGATGGGGCCGCTCAAGCGTTGCGGCTGTCCATCGCTGCGATCAACCAGACAGTAGTCGATTGTGTTTTGCGTGTTGGTGCCTTTCAGCGCGCTGCTGACAAGATCGTCAATCCGCAGAGCGGTAGTGACCAGGCCGACAAAGCGGCTTTGGTCGTTATGCTTTTGAAACACCGCCTGATAGACCACCACACCAACCTGCTCGCCGGTTTCCTGAACAAGTCGAAAAGGCGCTGATGCGTGTGCCAGTCCAGTGAGTAGTGTCAGTTCGATTGCCCGCCGTGCGGGCGGTATGGACAGGACGTTGAGTCCGAGTACGGATTCGTTACCTGCGAATGGTTCAACGTACAGAATCGGCAGATAGACGTCGGCGGCTACAGCCTGCGTGAGTCCGGGGGGGTTGGTATGTACCCGGTCGATAATTTCAAAGTTCTTGTGATAGGCGAAGCGGATGCTGGCTTCAAAGTTATGGCGTTCATCCCCGGCCACCCTGGGGTTCCAGGTGTAATTCTGCGTCCCGTCATAGCGCTTCAACAAGTTGCTGGTGAAATCCCGGAAGTCATCCCTGCTGAAACCCACACTCAAGGCTGTGAAGCGCTCCAGCGCAAACAGCAAGTCGAGTTGAGCGGTGATGCGCCGCTCGATGTTGTGTGCGGTGCTACCAGCTTCACGCGCATACTGTTGCTCCGTGCGGGCAGTTTCAGTGTGCCGGATCTCATTGAATACCAGCGCGGTGAGGAGCGTGGTTGCCAGCAAGGTCACCGCAAGTGGCAAGCGTCGTGGGCGCCAGATGTCCTTGGGTTGAGCCACGAACGACAGCAGCAGCGGCGTGGCAAGCAACACCCCAAGCGTGTCACCCAGCCACCAGTTTGCCAGCGTAAACCAGAAGTGTTCCGGGCCTATCACTCCCGCCTGCAGCAGCGTGACACTTCCAATGCTGGCGTTGACAATGCACCCGAGCGGCGCCACCACTCCCACAAACAGGATGATGTCGCGAGGTGTATCCAGCAGAGTCTCTTGACCAATGAGGCGGCGCATCAGTGCAACGCCAGCGGCAGCCTGGAGACTGGCGCCAAAGGCTGGTGGAATAATGTTCCAGTTCAGAAAAGCTCCGCCAGCCTGAACGCTGGCAATCATCTGCACCAGCGCCGCACCTGCAAAAACTGCAACGCCCCCTCGAATACCAAAGAGCAAGACTGCCACCAACGCGATGCCAGCCGAAGGGAACAACACCGACACATAATCGGGAGGAATCACAATCTGCAGCGCTGCCCAACCGCACAAGGCGTAGGCAATGGCGATGAGCAGCAGGCGTGGGAGGCTGGCGGTCATGCGGGAAGTCGGTATCCGGTGCTCTGTTCTCGGGATGATGGCGATATGACTAAGGGTGAGCGTAAATATTTGTCGGGCCGGGACAGCGCTTGGTTGGCCAGGCTTGGTTTTGTTGTGTTCCGATTATACGTGCGCTCGCGCGATGCTGTTGTGATCAATGGCACGGCGATGTCATGCGGCTTGAAATCGGCCGTCCTCAGTGTATGGGCGAACTGGACGATGCATGATGCTGGCAGTCCGACACCTCAGATGCGATAATCAGCGGCTACGACCCAACCGATCCGCCTTCTTGGCGGTTGTCAGATATTCAGCCGGTGGACACATATGTTCGAAGCAGTTCGTCAAAACAAACGTATTTCACAAGTCATCCTCGCGATCATTATCGTGCCATTTGCCTTTTTCGGCATGGACGCCTACTTCAGCGGTCCAACCGGTGGCAACGAGGTGGCCAGCGTGGGTGAAAGCAAAATTTCCGTCATGGAGTTCGACCGGGCTCTGCGCGATCAGCAAGACCGGTTTCGGGCTGCCACCGGGGGAGATTTTGACCGCGCCTTGTTCGAGTCAGAGGCCTTCCGCCAGACTGTGCTGAATGGTCTGGTCAATCAGCGGGTGCTGCAACTGCACGCCGAAAACAACCGCATGCAGGTTACCAATGCGCAGGTGCAATCGGTCATCGCTTCCTTACCAGCCTTTCAGGGCGAGGACGGTCGCTTCTCTCTGGAGCGCTACGACATGCTTCTGCGCTCGCAAAACATGACGCCTGCCATGTTCGAAGCTGGATTGCGCCAGGATTTGCGGGTTCAGCAAATCCTTGAGGGTATCGGTCAGAGCGCCTTTACCGGCACCTTGCCGGTGCGCCGCTATCTGGAAGCCCAACTGGAGCAGCGAGAGATTCGTCAGCATGCGGTTTCCGCTGCAGCCTTTCTTGACCAGGTCTCGGTGGAGCCAGCCGACGTGCAGGCTGTGTATGAGGCGCAGACCAGTCGCTTCCAGCGGCCGGAGCGGGTTCGTGCGCAATACGTTGTGCTGGATGATGCTGCGGCTCGTGCACGCATCGAAATCCCCGAGCAACGGGTGGCAGAGTTCTACGAGGCCAACCGCGACCGCTTTGGTCTGCCTGAAGAGCGCCGCGCCCGTCACATCCTGATTCTTGTCGATGCAGACGCACCGGAAGACACGGTTGCCGCCGCACGCCAACGTGCCGAAGGCCTGCTGGAGCAACTCCAGAGCAGGCGTGAAGCCTTTGCCGAACTGGCCGCGGCAGAATCACAAGATCCTGGCTCAGCCTCGACCGGGGGTGACCTTGGCTTTTTTGGTCGTGGCGCCATGGTGGCAGAGTTCGAAGATGCCGTGTTCAACACTCCGACCGGCGAACTGGCCGAGCTGGTGCGCAGCGACTTTGGGTTCCACATCATCGAAGTCACCGATGTGCGGGCTGATTCGGTGCGCCCGCTTGAGTCGGTGCGAGACGACATCGTAAACGAGTTGTCACAGCAAGAGCTCAACCGTCAGTTCGCCTTGCTCGCCGAGCAATTCGCCAACACCGTTTATGAGCAACCGGACAGCCTCGAACCCGCAGCCCAGATGCTTGGGCTGGAAATTCGCGAGACCGGATGGCTGGACCGCAGCAATGTCGAAATCGCGGGTTTTCGCAACGACAAATTGGCTGCCGAACTGTTTGCTCGCGAAAACCGCGAAAACGACGAAAACATCGAAGCCATTGAGGTGGCTCGTGGTGTGTTGCTGGCTTCCCGCATAGTGGCATATGAGCCTGCCGCAGTGCTGCCTTTTGACGAGGTGCGTGAGCAAATCGAGCGTGAAATCAGGGCAGAGCGTGCGTCAGCCATGGCAGCAGCGCAGGGCGAGGCCATGTTGGCCAGTTTGCAAGCGGGTCAGTCCCTGGACGAAATCGACTGGAGCGACACCAGCAGGTTACAGCGCGGTGCTCCGACATTGCCGGCCTCAGCCATGCAGGCGGTTTTTGGTACGCGTGCCGACACCGTCCCGGCCTTCGCCGGAGTGCCAGCGCTCAATGGTGACTTCATCGTCTACCAGATACTCTCAGTAGAAAAAGCTCAACTCGATGATGATGATCCGCGTTTGCGTGCATTGGCCGATGAATACCGCACGCTGGTTGCCGACAAGGACTTCGATGCTTATCTGGCCTCTCTGCGCAATCAGTTCAAGGTAGAGGTCCGTGCTGCTGCGCTGCGTGCCAATCCCTGACACCTTGCGCTTTACGCTCCCACAAAAAGGCCCGGTTTAACCGGGCCTTTTTGTGGGCATCAAAAGCAGATTGCATCAGGCCTGATCAGCGTTGCCCAGCGCGGTGATATTGAAACCACCATCCACATACATCACCTCACCGGTAACCCCGCTGGCCAGGTCGGAGCACAGAAAGGCCGCCGCGTTGCCGACTTCTTCGATAGTCACGTTGCGGCGCAGCGGCGCGTTGTGGGCGTTAAAGGCCAGCAATCTGCCAAAGCTGCCAATACCGGAAGCGGCCAATGTCTTGATCGGCCCGGCGGACACCGCATTGACCCGCGTACCTTCCGGCCCGAGCGCCACCGCCATATAACGGACAGCGGCCTCCAGGCTTGCCTTGGCCATGCCCATCACGTTGTAGTTTGGCATGGTGCGCACCGCCCCAAGATAGGAGAGCGTCAGCAACGAGCCATTTCGCCCTTTCATCAACGGACGCACCGCCTTGGCCAGCAAGGGAAAACTGCCTGCGCTGATCTCCTGCGAGATCTGGAAGGCCTCACGCGAGAAGGACTCCAGAAAATCGCCCTCCAGCGCCTCGCTTGGCGCATAGGCGATCGAATGCACCAGCCCGTCAAGCCCACCCCAGCGCTGCGCCAGTGCATCGACCAGTGCTTCAATCTCAAAGTCGTTCTGCACATCGCAGGGCAGCACGATATTGCTGCCGAAATCGGCCGCCATCTTCTCCACACGCTCGCGAAAGCGCTCACCCTGATAGGTAAAGGCCAGTTCCGCGCCTTCGCGCCGCATGGCACTGGCCACACCAAAAGCAATGGATCGGTTGCTCAACAAACCGGTAATGAGAATGCGCTTGCCGGCAAGAAACGCCATGGCGTGAAACTCCGCGTCTGGAAAGCATCGAATTATAGCTGATGCAGGTGAACCACAGCCGGTCGGCACAGCCGCAGGACACGCGGTTTTGAACCCGCACAGCTTTGCCACGTCCTACAATCGCCACACCCCAACCCAGCAATACAGGAAAACTCAATAATGACACCGCTATGTTTCGATAACCGCCTGATCGACGAGCTTCCTGCCGATCCGCTGGAATCATCGCAGGTTCGACAAGTCCCCGGTGCCTGCTGGTCAACAGTCATGCCCACGCCTGTGCGTGCCCCGCAGTTGCTTGCCCACTCGCCAGAGATGGCACAAAGGCTGGGCCTGGACCAGACCTTCATCAACAGCCTGGAGTTTGCGCAGGTGTTTGGCGGCAATGCGCTGTTGCCCGGCATGCGCCCGTGGGCAGCCCGTTATGGTGGTCATCAGTTTGGCAACTGGGCGGGTCAGCTTGGCGATGGGCGGGCCATCTCGCTGGGCGAAGTCATCACCGAAGCAGGCGATCGCTGGGAGCTGCAACTCAAGGGCGCAGGTCCCACCCCGTACTCACGCCGTGCCGACGGCCGCGCGGTGTTGCGTTCCTCCTTGCGCGAATTCGTGTGCAGCGAAACCATGCACCACCTCGGCGTGCCCACCACCCGCGCCCTCAGCCTGGTCAGCACCGGCGAGGCCGTCATCCGCGACATGTTCTATGATGGCAACGCCCGCCCCGAACCGGGTGCCGTGGTCTGCCGGGTGTCACCATCCTTCATCCGCTTTGGCAACTTCGAGATCCATGCTGCGCTTGGCGAACCGGACGTGCTGGAGCGCCTCATCGACTTCACCCTGTCGCGAGACTTTCCGCAACTGAAGGGTAGCAAGGAGACACGTCGCGCCGACTGGTTTCGCACGGTGTGCGAGCGCACCGGCGAGCTGATGGCGCACTGGATGCGGGTCGGCTTTGTGCATGGCGTCATGAACACCGACAACATGTCCATCCTCGGCCTCACCATCGACTACGGCCCTTACGGCTGGATGGACAACTTCGACCCGAACTGGACCCCCAACACCACCGACGCCGCTGGCCGCCGCTACCGTTTTGGTGCCCAGCCCCGCATCGCCCACTGGAACCTGCTGCAACTGGCCAACGCCTTGTACACCGTCATGGACGACGAAGCCGCGCTGCAAGCCGGGCTCGAGGCCTATGTGCATAGCTACGAAAACGCCAGCCGCGACATGAACGCCGCCAAGCT
>DAIMZH010000021.1:0-49656 GCA_036734105.1 Azoarcus sp.
AGAGTTGTTGAGCGGACGGCCTTTGTTGGTGCCGCTCTTTTGCTCGCTGTCGGTCAAGGTGTAATTGCCGCGCAGGGCCAGGCTGTCAAGAATCTGCCAACGGCCGGCCAGCTCCAGCCCCTGTATGACCGCCTTGTCTATGTTGGTGGCGCGGTTGGAAGTGCTGTAGCCAAGGTTGGCGTAGTCGCCTACGTTGGCGCATGCAAGGCCGGTGCCGGGGCCGCAAGGCTGGTTGGCAATCTTGTCCTTGAAGTCGTTACGAAACACCGTTGCGTTGAAGGCGTGACGGTTGGGGTGGTTCCAGTAAACCGCCAATTCGGTGTTGCGGCTGGTTTCAGGCTGCAGGTCCGGGTTGCCGAACATGGGACTCGTACCTTGACCACCGAAGCCGGTGATGCCGTCATAGAGTTGCGTGGTCTTGGGGGGTTTGAAGCCGGTGCTGATGCCACCTTTCACAGTCCATTGCGGGTTGAGGGTGTACACGCCATAAACCCGTGGTGACACATTGCTACCA
Organism: Azoarcus sp.; assembly: GCA_036734105.1. Taxonomy (GTDB): domain Bacteria; phylum Pseudomonadota; class Gammaproteobacteria; order Burkholderiales; family Rhodocyclaceae; genus Azoarcus_F. The sequence continues at coordinate 515 of DAIMZH010000021.1, forward strand.
AATGCCTTGTGATCGTCGTAGCGCACGCCTGCGGTCAGCGTAAACGCGTTTTTCATCATCCAGTTATCTTCGACAAACAAGGACCACATCTTGTTATCCTGCGCCTTTCCGGGTGTGCCCGCCTCAATGCCAAATACGCTGTCCTCTAGCTTGCCATCGATGATTTGCGTACCGACCACCAGCAGGTGGTCGCCAGCGAGGTTTGTGAGCGGAATGTCAAGCCGTGCATCCAGGGTATACTGGCTGCTTTGCATGGTTCGCTTGGGGCGCGGCAGAAAAGTCGATTCGGCCAAGCCACGTCGCTCCGCCTCGGTCAGTCCAGCATAGGGGCCTGTGCCGTCTATCATCTGGATCAACAAGGTGCGCTCGGCAACCGAAAAGGGCAGGGTACGTCCGTTGTTGTCGGTTTCAACGTAGGACAGCGACACAAAGCTGGTGCCGAAGTCCCAGTTTCCTTCGTGTGAAAGCGCCCAGCTTGAACGCGTGAACTCCTGCTCGCCGTAATAACCTACGCGTGGGTCAGCCCGACGGCTCCATGTGCCGCCGTTGCCAGCGCATGCGCCTGCATTGTTGCCAGTGGCACCCAGGCAGAAGTTGCTGGAGCGCCAGATTGTGTCGATGCTATCGACCGTGCCAAGCGGATAACTGACAACGCCAGTGGCTGGATCGGTAACCGGTTTATTGTCGTACTTCTGCTTGGATGCGTCGTAATCAAAGGTGATGCGTTGTCTGTTCTCAGGGGTGAATATCAGGCTGAGGCCATATGCGTTATTGGTGTTGTCAACCGTCTTGCCGCCGCCACCGAACCCGAGCGTGCGCACCTGAACACCGCCAGCGGGGTTGCTGTGCGAACTGAACTCGGGGGTGGACGCGAGCCGTTCGTAGGCGCTGCCGCGCAGCGTGATACCAAGCTTGCCCGGAACGATGGGGCCTCGCACGCTGAAATCCGTGGTGATGTCGTCGCCAAAAGCGTCATCGCTCTGAAAGGTCCGGCCATAGGTGATTGAGCCGGACCAGGTGTCCATGTCCTTCCTGGTGATGATGTTGATCACGCCTCCCAACGCGTCTGCCCCATAAAGCGTGGATGCCGGGCCGCGAATTACCTCGATACGCTCGATTGCATCCAGAGGCGGGATATGATTGAACTGGTTGCCGCCGAAGTTGTTTGGATAGATGTCGCCGTGATTGCTCTGACGGCGGCCGTCGATCAGCACCAGGGTGTAATCCGAACCCATGCCACGCATGCTGATGGTGCGCTGGCCGGTCTTGTCTGAAGTCTCGCCAACATCGACACCTTCAATGTCACGTACTGCGTCGATCAAGGTGGTGTAGGGTCGGCGCGACAACTCTTCGGCAGTGATCACCGAGATGCTGGCGGGCGCGTCGGTGATTTTCTGTTCGAAGCCGGTGGCCGACACCACCACGTCGGACAGCCGCTTGTCGACCTGCTGGGCTGTGGCAAGATTGGGAAGGCTAACCAATGCAAGGCCTAGTGCGATTGCCACTGGGGCGGGGCGGGGCGTGGATGGGGTACGCGGGTGGGCGTGGGGGCGATACATGGTCTCGACTCCGATAGTCAGCAAGGGTTGTTGGCTGGCTGGCTGTCAGGCTTCGGATCGTGCAGGCACGGCGAACCGCAGTTGGCTGGCTAATGGTGTCGAATTGTAACTGCGAATGATTCGCGTTATGTATCGTATTGTAGCTTTCTGTACAGTTTTTCGGGATGGGGCCTTGGTGTGTGTGTTTCAGCGGTCCTGCTTGCAGTCTTGTACGATTTCATGCTGGTACGTGCGCTGGCACGGTGCCCTACATGGTTGACATGGTGCCCAATGCGGCAGCCGGTGTCGTGATCACCGAGTACTTCAGGCTCGCGTTCCGGGACGCTGGAAGTTGCTTCTTGCTACTCCTTCGTACCAGCGGTTTTTTGGCTTCTGCGCCAGAACGTGATGGAGCAAACCATGACCGGGCACTCGGCAGAAGTTTTGTGGCTCTGCCGCTCTGCAGTCTGATCAAATTTCGCCTATGCCCCCAATGGCCTTGAACAGATCAATGGCTGCCTGCATGCCGGCAAGCTGGAGTTGCAGCAGTTGGTCCTGGGCGCTGAAGAGGGTGCGCTGGGTGTCCAGCAGGGTGCTGAGCGGGTCCGAACCTTGGCGGTAGCGGGCTTCGGCCAGGCGCAGCGCGTTGCTGGCTTCTTCGACAATGTCACGCTGGGTGTCTTGCTGTTGCCGGTTTCGCGTGAGTGCGCCGACGGCATCTTCGGTTTCCTTGATGGCAGTGAGGATGGCGCGGCGGTATTCCTCAAGCAGTTGGCGTTGCTGCGATTCGGTGATGGCAAGCTGGTTGCGCAGTCGGCCACCGTCAAAAATGGCCTGTACGAGTGACAGCGCCAGGTTGGCGCCGCTTGTGGGGCCAGTGAGTCCGGTCAGGCCGAATTCGGCACCCGAGAGCACCGTTTGAGCCCCAAGGTTGAGCCGGACCGGGAACAGATTGGCCCGTGCAACCGCGATGTTGGCGTCGGCGGCCAGCAGCCGCGCTTCGATTGCGGCCAGGTCGGGGCGAGTTTCGGGCAGTTCGCTGGGGGTGGGCAGGGGGACTTCCGGAATGATCAGATCGGCAAAGGCTTCATGGGCCAGATTGAGCTGCTGTGGCGTGGTGCCCTGCAATAACGCCAGTGCCCTGAGGCTTTGTCGCGCCTGGGTTTGCAAGGGCAGCAGGGCGTCACGCTGGGCCAGAACGGTGCTGCGCTGACGGCTGACATCGAGGGCTGAGGCGGCACCATGGCGGTGGCGTGCCTGCACGATAGTGAATAGTCGTTCGGCAATGTCGAGATTCCGTTGCGCGATGTCGATGCGGGCTTGCAGCGCCAGTACCTGCAGATAGGTGTTGGCGACTGCGGAGGCGAGAGACAGACGGGCTGCCTGGTAGTCGTAACGGGTGGCGCTGAGTTGCGCAAGGCTGCCGCGCTGGGCGCTGATCCGGCTGCCCCACAGGTCGATTTCGTAAGACACAGATAAACCCAGCGACGAGGCGCGGGTGTTCACCGGAGCTGATCCGGGCGTGTCGCTGTGCCGGATGGAGCTGGCGGCATCCAGGTTGACGGAGGGCAGCAGGTTGGCGCCGACATTCCTGGCGGCGAGTTCGGCTTGCAGCACGCGTTCTGCGGCAATGTTGATGTCCGGACTGCCGTAGAGTGCATCTGTGATGAGCAGGCCTAGCTGGCTGGAGCCGAAGCCTTCCCACCAGTTATCCAGTGTTGCTGGGGATAGCCCGGTCTGGGCGGAGGTTTCGTTCCAGTGAGCGGGTAAGTCGCCAGGGCGTTCAGCGGTTCTGAGCATGGGGGCGCAGGCGCTGAGCGTGAGCGACAGCAGGGCCAGGATGATGAGACGTTGGCGTGCTTCAGCGGCTTTGCTTGCGGGCGGGGTTGTGCAGAGCATGTCGGGGTTCATTCGGAGGCAAGAGCGGTGACAGGGTCCAGCCGGGCAGCCTTGCGGGCTGGCAGAAAGCCGAAGATCAGGCCGGTGGCGAAGGCGCAGCCAAAGGCGAGCAATACCGGCGACAGGGAGTATTGAATCGGGGTGCCCAGTGATTCGATCAGGGCCGCGGTGCCGAGCCCGGCGCCCACGCCGATCAGACCGCCGAGTGCTGATACCGCCAGCGCTTCGATCAGGAACTGCTGGAGTATGTTGCGGGTGCGTGCGCCAGTCGCCATGCGGATGCCAATCTCGCGGGTACGCTCGGTCACCGACACCAGCATGATGTTCATGACACCTATGCCTCCGACCAGCAGCGAAATGGCGGCAATCGACCCGAGCAGCATGGTCATGGTGTCTTGCGTGGCCGAAACACTGTCGATGATGGAAGCCTGGTTGCGGATCTGGAAGTCCTCAACCCCATGACGGCTCAGCAGCAGGGTGTGCAGCGCGGCCTGAGTGTCGTCAATCAGGGCAAGTTCCTCGACAGCGATGGTGGCAATGCGCAGATGGCTCTGACCAAGCAGGCGGAGCCGTCCAGTGGAAAAAGGCACGAAGATCACGTCGTCCTGATCCTGGCCCCACGGTGTCGCCCCCATCGGGGCCATGACGCCGACCACCTGAAACAGGATGTTGTTCACCAGGATGTATTCCCCTATTGGATCGCGTTGACCAAAGAGGGCCTGGGCTACGGTCTGTCCGAGCACGGTCACGGCGGCAAAGGCGGCATCGTCATCCGCCGAGAAAAATGTGCCTTGCGCGACAGGCCATGTGCGGGCACGCACAAAATCAGCAGTCGTGGCCCGGGCCGAGCTACGGTGATCCTGATTGCCGGCGCGTACCGTTACCGTGCCATCCATCTCGGGCACTGCGGCCAGCACATTAGGCAGTTCGGCAGCGGCTTGAATGTCCTCCACCGTCAGGGTGGCCGTATTGTCGCGTCCGCGTGTATTGGGTGCGCCAGCTCTCACCGTGAGCAGGTTGGAGCCCATGGCGCTGATTCGGTCTATCACCTGTTGTCGCGCGCCGTCACCAATGGCCAGCATTGCGATCACCGAAGCGACACCAATGACGATACCCAGCAGCGTGAGTGCAGTGCGGAAGAGGTTGTGCCCCATGGCACGAAATGCGGTGCGTGTCGCCTCGAAAAGCTCGATCAGCGTGGATTCGTGACCTGCCCCCCGGTCGGGAAGCTGGGGGAGGTTTTGTCTGATGCTGGGGCCAGGGTCGGAGCGGATCTCACCGTCGCGGATCTCGATGAGGCGATGGGCGTGCTCTGCCACTTCGCGTTCGTGCGTGATCAGGATGACTGTATGGCCCTGCGCCGACAGGGACGACAGCAGGCGCATGACTTCGGCACCGCTTTTGCTGTCCAGTGCGCCAGTGGGTTCGTCGGCCAGAATCACGCGCCCCCCGTTCATCAGCGCCCGCGCAATCGATACGCGTTGTTGTTGTCCACCAGAGAGCTGGTTTGGGCGATGGTCCAGGCGTGCTTCGAGTCCCAGCTCGCACAGCAGGTCGTCGGCGCGATCGCGTCTTTGGGTGGCCGACATGCCGGCATAGATGGCGGGTATCTCCACGTTTTCGGAGGCTGTAGCGCTTGAGATCAGGTTGTAGCTCTGAAAGACAAAGCCAAACTCCTCGCGTCTGAGGCGGGCCAGCTCATCACGCGCCAGGTTGGCCACGTCCTCACCCATGAAGCGGTAATTGCCGCTGCTGGGCCGGTCCAGGCAGCCGAGAATGTTCATCAGCGTGGATTTGCCCGAGCCGGAGCTTCCCATTATGGCGACGAACTCGCCTTCGTGGATATCCAGGTTGATGCCGCGCAACACTTCAACTTCGATATCGCCGTTCCGGAACACCCGGCGAATATCGCGCAGGCTGATCAAGGCCTGTGGACTGGGTGCGGTCAGGGAGGATGGGCTGCTCATCTTGGCGTCGTCCGTGCTGCGCTGGATGGCGCCGGACCGGTTCCGGATGCGTTACGGGTGCCGGTGATTACCTGCTCTCCTTCCTCCAGGCCGGACAAGACCTGAGCAGCCACCCGGCTGGTGACGCCAATCGTTACCTCACGGCTGCTGACACTGCCGTCGGGCAGACGTACGCGCAGGGTAGCTTGTCGCGTCTGGGCTGGAGCGTTGCCTGAATCTGCACCGAAACGACTGAAAGGTGGCTCGTCGCTTGAGGGGCTGCGTTCGATATTCCGGTCGCTCGGTGAGCCGCCCTCGCGTTGACCGGATGCTGCTCGGTTCCCACCGGGGCTTGCTTCGCGTTCGATGGTACTGCGCTGACCAGGTACGCCAGCAAAACGGGAGCCTGGGGTCTGGCCTGCTCCGGCACTGCGCAGATCCGAGATCGCAGCCATCGGCACGGTCAACGCATTCTCGGCTTTGGCGATCACGAAAAACACCTGCGCAGTCATCTGGGTCATCAGGCGCCGGTCGGGATTGGGGGCTTCAAACAGCGCGTTATACAAGACCACATTGTTGGTCACCGTGGGCGTGGGTTCGATGGTGCGCAAACGCCCATACCAGCGCTGGTCTGGATTGCCCAGCGTCGTAAAGTACACTTCGATGCCCGGTCGCAATCTGGCGACATCGGCTTCCGAAACCTGGGTATGGACCGTCATGGTACCCAGGTCGGCAATACGCAGAATGGTCGGCGCCTGCTGGTTTGCATTGAGTGTCTGACCTTGTCTTGCGGCAATCGACACCACGGTGCCGTCCATGGACGCGAAAATCCGGGTGTAGTCCAGATTGGCTTCATCTGCCCGCAGATTGGATTCGGTTTGCTCAATCTGCGCTTTCAGGGCTTCAATCTGGGCCCGGGCAGACCGGACGCTGGCCTCTGCGATCTGAACCGCTTCTTCGCTGGTAGCCTGTTCGGCCAACAGATTGCGTTGTCGTCTGAGCTGAATCTCGGCTAGTTGCAGGCCGGCTTCCCTGTCCATGAGTTGGGCGCGCTGGTTGCGCAACTGGGCGCGGGTGGCGTCCACCCGGCTTTGCAGCACAGTCGGGTCGATCTCCGCCAACAGGTCGCCACGGCTCACCTGCTGCCCGACCTCCACGTGAATGTGAGTGAGCACCCCTGATACCTGAGCGCCGACATCGACATGGTCGCGCGGTTGCAGAGTGCCAGTGGCGGTGACCAGGTTTTCTATGGTGGTGCGACGAACCTCGACCCATTGCAGGCGTGCCGCTTCGTCTGGCGCGCTATTGAAGAAGTGTTGCCAGCCGAACCATCCGCCGACGCCAGCCAGCGCGAGCATAAGCAGGGTGGTGGCGATACCGAAGCGGCTTTTCCTGCGTGCCGGTCTGCGCGGTCGCGGTGTGTCTTGGGCGGTCATGCTGATCAAGTGTCATGTGAAAGGGCTGATGAAGGATAGCGGCTGCGAAGTGTCGGTTTGTATCAAAGTGCAGTGACTGTGTTTTCGATTCGCAAAGTGCCGTGTGGTTTCGCGGCCTGCTAAAGTAGCGTTTTGGCGGTGTCCAAAGACGACACCCAGGAGAGAGACCCATGAACGCGATAGAAATACTCAGACAAAAACACTCGGCGCTCACCGACATAAGGCGTGACATCCATGCTCACCCCGAGCTGGCCTATGCAGAAAAGCGCACCGCCGAGTTGGTGGCACGGCATCTCGAAGGTCTTGGCATTGAGACACATTGCGGCATTGGCCAGACCGGCGTGGTCGGCGTGATTCGGGCCGGGCGCAGCGCGCGGGCCATCGGGCTGCGGGCCGACATGGACGCCTTGCCCATGCAGGAGCGCAACACCTTTGCGCATCAGTCGCGCCATGTCGGGTGCATGCACGCCTGTGGCCACGATGGCCACACCACCATGTTGCTGGCCGCCGCCGAGGTGTTGTCCCGGCGGGACGGCTTCGACGGCACCGTCTACCTGATCTTCCAGCCAGCCGAGGAAGGCGAGGCCGGCGCGCAGGCGATGATTGACGATGGCTTGTTCGAGCGCTTCCCGATGGAGTCGGTGTTTGGCATGCACAACTGGCCCGGCATGCCGGCCGGGCACTTTGCGGTGCATGCCGGCCCGACCATGGCCAGCGCTGACCGCTTCGACATCACGGTGCTGGGTCACGGCGCGCATGCCGCCATGCCGCATCTGGGCAAGGACCCGGTGGTGGCCGCAGCGGCGCTGGTGCAGTCATTGCAGACCATTACCAGCCGCAGCCTCGATCCACTCGATTCGGCGGTGGTGTCCACCACCATCTTCAATGCCGGTGAGGCTTACAACGTGATTCCCGACCGGGCGCAGTTGTCCGGCACCGTACGCGCCTTTCTGCCCGAGGTGCGCGACGCAGTCGAGGCCAGGCTTGGCGCAATCTGCGCCGGGGTGGCGGGCACCTACGATGTGCAGGTCGACATGCAATATCGTCGCGGCTATCCGGCCACCATCAACACCCTTGACGAGGCCGCGCTGTGTTCCGGCGTGGCCGCCTCGTTGGTGGGTGAAGACAAGGTGCTGACTGACGCACGCCCCAGCATGGGCGCGGAGGACTTCGCCTTTTTTCTGCAACACAAGCCGGGTTGCTATGTGTGGATTGGCAACGGTCCGGGGGTGGGCGGGTGCACCCTGCACAATCCCAAATATGACTTTAACGACGACATCATCCCGGTGGGTGGGGCATACTGGGTGGAACTGGTCCGGCGTTTGCTGCCCGTGCAGGCGTGAAGTCGCCGGGTGGCCTCATCGCAAGACTGACTCCGCGGTGAAAATCCGTCCGTCAAGCCTGTCGCTGATGCGCGGCCCGGGTGGTTTTCGATATGCCGCGCCTGAGCTGAGCAGGCCAGCCAGCCATGGCTGGCCATCCTGTCCCTGAACCTTGTGAGCTTTACAACGTCAATCGCTGCATGAATACATTACGCCTTGCCTTCCGAATGATGCTCCGCGACCTGCGCGCGGGCGAACTCCACCTGCTCGGTCTTGCCATTGTGGTGGCGGTGGCCAGCCTGACCAGCGTAGGATTTCTCACTGACAGCGTGTCGCGCGGGCTGGACCGCGAAGCCAACCAGTTGCTGGGCGGCGACCTGATGCTTCGCGCCGACCAAAGCTGGGATTCAAAGTTTCATGATGAAGCGCGGCGACGAGGGCTGGATGTTGTCGACACGGTGTTGTTCACCAGCATGGTGGCGACTGAAGAGGAGGCTCAGCTCGCTGGCGTGAAGGTGGTTGAGCAGGGTTATCCGCTGCGCGGCGGTGTGCGCATTGCGCCGGGGCCGAATCACCCGAATGTTGATCCGCAGCGTGTGCCTGCGCGCGGCGAAGTGTGGCTGGATGAACGTCTTTTTGCCGCATTGAGGGTGTCGGTAGGTGACAAGGTGGGCCTCGGGCTGCTCGAGTTCACCGTGGGCGGCATGATCACCTTTGAATCCGATCGGGGCGCAAACTTTTTTGCCCTGATGCCGCGCGCCATTTTCAATCTGGAAGACCTGGCAGATTCCGGGCTAATTATGGCGGGTAGTCGTGCCACCTGGCGCATGCACATCGCGGGTGACTTGCGCACGGTAGAGGATTTTGAAAAGTGGGCGCTTGGCCAGCTCGGGCGCGGACAGATGGTAGAGACGCTGGAGAACGCCAGGCCCGAGGTAAGGGTGGCCCTTGACCAGGCCCAGCGTTTTTTGCGCCTGGCTGCCTTGTTGGCGGTGGTACTTGCCGCCGTGGCCGTGGGGCTGTCGGCAAGTCGCTTCATGCAACGCCATCTTGATGCTTGCGCCATGATGCGTTGCATGGGTGCATCGCAGGCGCTGGTGTTGCGCGTTGTGCTCGGTGAGTTCGTCATTTTTGGTGTGCTGTCTGCGCTGGCCGGTACTTTGCTTGGCTGGCTGGTGCAGTTTGCGCTGCTCGGCATATTGGTCGAAATCATGCAGGTGAGCTTGCCCGCGCCGTCCATGCTGCCGCTGGCGCATGGGTTGGCGGTCGGCCTGGTCTTGCTGGTGGGCTTTGTGCTGCCGCAGTTGCTGCGTCTTGGCAAGGTGCCGACCTTGCGGGTGATTCGTCGCGAGATGGCTCAGGTGGAAGCGAACAGCGGTCTGGCCTGGGTTCTGGGGGCAGGGGCCTTGTTTGCCATCATCTTCTGGATTGCCGGTGATGCCTCGCTCGGCGTCATGGTGGCGCTGGGCTTTGCCGTGGCGCTAGCCGTGTTTGCACTGGTTTCTTGGGGCGTGTTGCTGGTGCTGGGCCGCTTCAAGGGGCACGGCACACTGCGTGGCGGGGGGTGGCGCTATGGCCTGGCGTCGCTCAACCGACGCATGGGTGCGAGCGTGATTCAGGTCAGCGCACTAGGTTTGGGCATTACCGCCTTGTTGTTGCTCACGCTGGTGCGCGGCGATCTGCTGGACAACTGGCGACAGATGACACCCGAGGGCGCGCCCAACCGCTTTCTGATCAACATTCAGCCGGAACAACGCGAACCGCTTGCGGCCTTCTTCAGTGAGCAGGGGCTGGCGGTGCCGGATATCTACCCGATGATTCGCGGTCGCATGGTGGCCATAAACGGCGAGACGGTAAAACCTAATGATTATGTTGACCAACGTACGCGTCGTCTGGCCGAGCGCGAGTTCAATCTGAGCTATGCCAGTGCGCTGGACCAGACCAGCCGCATCGTCGCCGGTCGCTGGCACGGCGATGACAGCACACCGCAGTTCTCAATCGAGCAGGGGCTGCTTGAAACCTTCCAGCTCAAGCTGGGCGACACGGTTCGTTTCGACATTGCCGGGCGCATGGTCGAGGCCCCCATCACCAGCGTGCGCGAGCTGGATTGGGACTCGATGCGGGTGAACTTCTTCTTCGTCGCCGCCGAGGGCATGCTCGAAAATGATCCGGCCAATCTGGTCACGGCGTTTTACCTTCCGCCCACCGAGCATCGCTTCACCACCGAGTTGATCGGCAGCTTCCCCAATCTGTCGGTGATAGACGTGGCGGCGGTAATGGCCCAAGTGAGGGCGGTGACCGACCGGCTGGTGCTGATTGTGCAGTGGGTGTTCGGCTTTGCCCTGCTGGCGGGCGTTATCGTGCTGTATTCCGCCTTGCAATCCACCCACGATGAGCGCGACTTCGAGCTGGCGGTGTTGCGCACGCTCGGTGCACGCAACCGTCAGGTTCGGCAGGCCTTGCTGGCGGAGTTTCTGGTGCTTGGTGGCGTGGCTGGCGTGCTGGCTGGCGCGGGTGCCACCGTCATTGGCTGGGCGCTGGCGCAGTTCGTCTTCAAGATGGCTTATGTTCCAAGCCTGCTGCCCTTGATCGGTGCCACCACGTTGGGCGCGTTGGGCGTGATGCTGGGTGGCTGGCTGGGCACCCGTCATCTGCTGGCCAGACCACCGCTGGCCAGTTTGCGTGCGCTGGCTTGACACTCCTCAAGCACCATACAGGCCAGACTGATGCAATACATGTCTCTTGAGGAGATCGGGCGATGGCTTGCCAGCCCCGACAATCTGCCGTGGGTGGTGCTGGCCGTGCTGATCGTGCTGGGGCAGGCGCTGGCGGTGTGGCAGCTCAGGCGTGCCCAGGCCCGTGATGTCGAGCGTCTTGAGGTGCGTATGCAGCAGCAGGTCGAAGTCGGTCACGACGCCTTGGGGGATATGCTCCATCAGGCGCTGGAGCGTCACAGCGACCGCTTTGTGATGCACAGCACTCACGGCAATGAGCGTTTGAGCGATGGGCTTTCCCAGCTTGAGCGCGCCATGCTGACGCGCATGTCGCTGCAGCGCGAAGATTTTGCCAGCCGGCTGGCTGAACTCTCTGCCGCTTTCACACACAACGGCAATCAGTTGCGCAGCGACATCATCGAGCAGATGCTCAACCGGTTGGCAGAGAACGCGCGCGCCGACCGCGAGCTGTTGAGCCGTGGCCTGGAGGCAGGTTCTGCGCAGTTGTCAGCCAGCATGGAGACCCTGTCACGCTCGGTGGACGAACGGCTCAACGCCATCGGCGGACGGGTGGATGAACGCCTGGACGAGGGTTTCCGCAAGACCAACGAGACCTTCGTCAGCGTCATGGCACGGCTGGCAACGATTGACGAAGCCCAGAAGAAGATCGACGGGCTGACCACCAACATGGTCAGCCTGCAGGAGCTGCTTGGCGACAAACGGGCACGTGGTGCATTTGGAGAGGTGCAACTGGAGGCCCTGGTGCGCAACATGCTACCGCCGGAATCCTTTGCGTTTCAGCAGTCCCTGAGCAACGGCACGCGGGTCGATTGCCTGCTGACGCTGCCTGCGCCAACCGGGCTGGTAGCGGTAGATGCCAAGTTTCCACTTGAAAACTACCACCGCATGCTCGACCCGGCGCAGGGCGAGGCCGACCGGCGCCTGGCCACCGCCGCATTTCGTGCCGATGTGCGGCGCCACATCGACGCGATTGGCGACAAGTACATCATCGATGGCGAAACCTCCGACGGCGCCGTGATGTTTCTACCGGCCGAGGCAGTGTTTGCCGAAATTCACGCCTATCACCCTGAGGTGGTGGCTCATGCCCAGCGCAAGCGTGTGTGGATAGTGTCGCCGACCACGCTGATGGCGGTGCTCAACACCGCACGTGCGGTGCTCAAGGACGTGGAAACCCGCAAGCAGATACACGTCATCCGCGACGCGCTTGGCAAACTGGCCAAGGACTTCGGGCGCTTTGATGCGCGCATGGATGCGCTCGCCCGGCATATTGCCCAGGCCAGCCGCGACGTGCAGGAGGTGCAGGTAAGCTCACGCAAGATCAGCGCGCACTTTTACAAGATCGAGTCGGCAGAGCTTGACGGTCTGGACGCGGATGAGGAGCCGGTGCCAGCATTGCCAGTACCCGGCCAGTCCGATCAGCCACCGATATAAGACATCTCGATCTTGCGCGCTGCGGCGGTGTGGGACGTGCGGATCTCCGAGTAGCGGTCTTCGCGCGGCAACCACACGGCGGCGATGGCGCGATCCAGTTCATCGGCGCTCGCGCCGCTGCGCAAAAGACTTCTCAGGTCGTGGCCTGCTTGCGCAAACAGACAGGTATACAGTTTTCCCTCTGTGGACAGCCGTATGCGGGTACAGGTGGAGCAGAACGCCTGGGTGACCGAGGAGATCACTCCGACCTCGCCGGAACCGTCGACATAACGCCAGCGCTCTGCGACTTCGCCGGTGTAATTCGGGTCGACCGGCTCCAGCGGAAAGTGTTCGTGAATGCGCGAGATGACTTCCCGCGACGGCACGACCTCATCCATCTTCCAGCCGTTCGAGCTACCCACGTCCATGAACTCAATGAAGCGTACTATGTGACCGCTACCCTTGAAGTGGCGAGCCATGTCCACGATGCCCGCGTCGTTCATGCCGCGCTTGACCACCATGTTGACCTTGATCGGACCCAGGCCAACGGCCGCCGCAGCGTCTATGCCCCTGAGCACATCCACCACCGGGTAGTCGGCATCGTTCATCGCCCGGAAGATGGCGTCGTCAATGGCGTCCAGGCTGACGGTGACACGGTGCAGGCCGGCGTCCTTCAGTTGTCTGGCCATGCGCGGCAGCAGAACGCCGTTGGTGGTGAGCGTCAATTCCACTCCCTCAATGGCAGCGAGCTGTTCGATCAGGTTTTCGACATGCTTGCGCAAAAGCGGCTCGCCACCGGTGATGCGGATCTTGCGCACCCCGCGTGCAGCAAACACACGCGCAACCCGGGTGATTTCCTCGAAGCTCAGCAGCTCCTGGCGTGGCAGGAAGAGGTAGTCCTTGTCAAACACCGAGCGTGGCATGCAATACACGCAGCGGAAATTGCATCGGTCGGTGATTGATATCCGCAAGTCACGCACCTCGCGCCCGCGGCGATCGGCCAGCGGACCGTCTGGAATCGATGCGGCACCCAGCGCGGGGGTGAGTTTGTCTCCGTCACGGGTGTGGATGGGGATGATTTTCATCTTTGTTGTCGGTCTGGTGCCGTCTGGTAGTTGGGGCTGTGCCCGAAAGCGCCGATAATCGGGGGCGTGCCGCCACGCGATTGCGCCCTGCGGTCTCAGATTATCCGCGCGAGGCCGGTCAACGCAAGCCGGACGCGAGCGCGACAGGAGAGTTTTGAGTATGTCCAACCCCCATGTGCTGTTGCCGGATGCCCTGCGCACGGTATGCAGCAACGAACTTTTTGATTTTGATACCACCGAGGCGCTGGCTGATTTGCCGGATGGCCTGGAGCAGGCCAGAGCCGACGAAGCCTTGCGTTTTGGGCTTGCCATGGCGCACCCCGGATACAATGTGTATGTGCTCGGCGAGTCAGGCACAGGGCGTCATGCCATCGTCACCCGCTTGCTGCGCGAGCTCGCCGCCGGACGCGATACGCCCCCTGATTTGTGCTACGTGCACAACTTTGAAGACGCACAAAGGCCCAGTTTGCTCAGCCTGCCGGCTGGCACTGGCAACCGCTTGCGTGGCGACATGCAGACCTTTATCCGCGAGCTTGGCCCGGCCATCGAAGCCGCGCTGGACAGCGAGACACATCAATCGCGTATCGAAGCCTTGCAGGAGGCCCACAAGGCGCGCGAGGAAGACGCCTTGCGAGAGCTTGGCAAGGCGTGTGCTGCCGAGAGCATCTCGCTGCTGCGCACCGCCGAAGGCTATGTCTTTGCTCCGACGCGTGACGGCGAGCCGATGGCTCCCGAAGTGTTCGAGGCTTTGCCGACCGAGGACAGATCGGTCATCGAGTCGCGCGTCACCGCCTGGAGTGATCGCCTGGCCGATCTGCTTGAAGATTTTCCCGGCTGGCGCAAGGCACTGTATGAAGCGACGCGTCGCGCCGAGCGTGAGGCGCTGGCACCCACCGTCACCCATTTGTCGCGTGGCTTGCGCGAGACCTATGCCGATCTTGACACGGTCAAGAAGTTTCTGGACGCGGTTGAAGAAGATTTGCTCGACGGTGATGCGGACTGGTCGGCCTTCACTGGTGGAGACGAGGAGGAGGGGCGCGAGGAAGACCCGGCGGCCCGCTTTCATCGCTATCAGGTCAAAGTGCTGGTGGACAACAGCGAGACCAAGGGCGCCCCAGTCATTTACGACGACAACGCCTCTTACGCCAGCCTGATTGGCCGCATTGAACACCAGATGCTGATGGGCAACCAGATTACCCATTTCAGCTTCATCCGTGGTGGCACCCTGCACCGCGCCTGTGGCGGCTACCTGATCGTCGATGCCGAGCGTCTGTTTGCGCAAGCGCATGCCTGGGACGGGCTGAAGCGCGTACTGCGCAGCCGTGACATCCGCATCGAGGCGCCTGCCGAAGCGCAGGGCTGGAACCCACAGATCACCCTGGAGCCAGAGCCGGTCGCTTGCGACGTCAAAGTCATCCTGATTGGTGATCGCCATGTCTTTTATCTTCTCAACGAGCACGACTCCGACTTTGCCGAGCAATTCAAGGTGGCGGCCGACTTTGACGATGAAATGCCACGCACCCCGGTCAATGTCCGCTATTACGCCCACCTGATGGCCATGCTGGGGCGCAACGCCGGTTTGCTGCCGCTGGACCGCGCCGCTGTGTCGCGGCTGGTCGAGCAGGGCGCACGGCTGGCAGAGCATGCCGGCAAACTGTCGCTGCAGACCCGCAAGCTGGCTGACCTGATGCGCGAGGCAGACTTTCATGCCCGTGCTGCCGGGCTGTCGCTGGTCGGACGCCAGCATGTCGAGCTGGCCATTGCCGCTCGCGCCCGCCGTTTTGGCCGTTACGCCGAGCGAGTCATAGAGTCCATCGTCGAAGGCACCACGCTGATCTCCACCGACGGCACCCGACCGGGTCAGATCAACGGTCTGGTGGTGGTCGAACTGGCCGGCGAGCATTTTGGCCACCCGGTGCGCATCACCGCCACGGCGCGGCTAGGTGACGGTGATGTGGTCGACATCGAACGTGAAACCGACCTTGGTGGCGCAATCCACTCCAAGGGGGTGATGATCCTGACCGCCTTTCTGGCCGCGCGTTATGCGCGACATCAGCCTCTTTCGTTGTCTGCCAGCCTGGTGTTCGAACAATCGTATGCCCAGGTTGAAGGCGATTCGGCCTCCATGGCCGAGTTGTGCGCGCTGCTGTCTGCGCTGGCCGATCTGCCCATCCGTCAGAGCCTGGCCATCACCGGCTCGGTCAACCAGTTTGGCGAGGCGCAGGTGGTAGGGGGTGTCAACGAGAAGATCGAAGGTTTTTTTGACCTGTGCTCAATGCGTGGACTCAATGGTCAACACGGGGTGATCATTCCGGCAGCAAGCGTGTGCCACCTGATGCTGCGCGAGGATGTCGTCGAGGCCTGTCGGCGTGGCCGTTTCCACATCTACACGGCCAGAACCGTGGATGACGCCATGTCCATACTCACCGGCTTGTCGGCAGGGGTGCCGGATGCCAAGGGCTGCATGCCGTCAGGTTCCATCAACCAGCGCGTCGCCAAAGCGGTGAATCAGATGGCTGATGTGAAGAGCGCATTCGCCAGCGGCAGCCCGCGTGGCTCGCACAGGCGACGTCAGGTTGATTGAACACCACTCAAAGGAAAGACCCACCATGCTGAAACAGACTGACCCGCATCCCACCATTTTGTGGCGCAAACCGGATGGCGCCCCAGTTGCCTGCGTCGAAAAAATCAAGGTGCTCAACGAGAACCACGCCGAGCTGCGCCAGATGGTGCGTGACCTGCTTGAAGACGCCTTGCTGATGGGCTGCGCCGAGGCCCATGTGCGCGAGGCATTGCACCGGCTGATCGATGAAGTCGTTCCGGAGTTCGGCGAGCGCTGACGACAGGCAAAAAAAAGCCCGAGCACTTGGCTCGGGCTGAATCCACACCAAAGGAGGAGGGTGGAGGAGACAGAACGGATACTACGCAAGTGACTTGTGCGTTGCAATGGTCAACTCAATCGAATATTCGATTTGGTCTATAAAAAAAATAAATAATTGTTTTAAAACAAAACTTTGTAGTTTATTTTTTAACTTGAAAGTAATGTTGTGCGCCGTGTCATTTATCACAGCAATCTGGTTTTCCGAAGCCTTGTTTGGGTAACGCTGCGCCCATGCAGGCGGACACTGGCGCAGCGTGATGGTTTTTGCTCCCGTGGCTTCGTGTGCAGGATATTCGACAAGGCAAGCTGGTAGACTTGCGCCCACCCAAACACTGGAGTCGACTACTCATGGCCAAAATCTTCATTGACGGCGAGGCCGGTACTACTGGTTTGCAGATTCGCGAGCGTCTGCAGCAAATGCCGGAAATCGACATGCTCAGCATTGCACCTGAACGGCGCAAGGACCCGGACGCCAAGCGTGAGTTGATGGCGCAGGCCGATCTCGTGGTGTTGTGTCTGCATGACGACGCAGCCATCGAGTCGGTGGCCATGATAGATGCGCTGCCCGGCCCCAAGCCGCGCATCATCGACGCCTCCACCGCTCACCGCTGTCACCCGGACTGGACTTACGGCTTTCCCGAGCTGTCTGCTGATCAGCAGTCCGCCGTGCGCAAGGCAGAGCGAGTCGCCAACCCTGGTTGCTACGCGACCGGCGCCATCGCCTTGCTGCGCCCGTTGGTTGACGCCGGCCTGCTGCCGCCTGACTTCCCGGTGGCCTTGCCATCGGTCAGTGGCTATTCAGGTGGCGGTCGGGCCATGATCGAAGCCTTTGAACAAGGGCAGGCGGTGTTGTACGAAGCCTACGCGCTTGGGCTCAGCCACAAGCATCTGCCCGAAGTCATGCGCTACACCGGCATGACTTGCCGGCCCCTCTTTACCCCGGCGGTGGGCAACTTCAAGCAGGGCATGCTGGTGCAACTACCGTTGCATCTGGACGCACTGCCGGGCAAGCCGCGCGCTGCTGATTTGCATGACGCGCTGGTCGCGCATTACGCGGCCAGTCGCGAGGCGGGCGGTTTTGTCAGCGTCGAAGCCGCCACCGAAGACGGCAAGCTCGACGCCACCGCCCTCAACGACACCAACAAGCTGGAACTGCGCGTGTTTGCCAACGAAGCATATCGTCATGCGGTGTTGATCGCCCGGCTGGACAACCTCGGCAAGGGCGCCAGCGGCGCAGCCGTGCAAAACCTGCAGTTGATGCTGGGCGTCGGTCAGTAGTGTCAAATCAGCAAGGTTTTGCCAGCCGGACTGCGTCCGCGTGCGCAGTCCGGCTGGACGGGCAGGGCTTCAGACCAGCGCCAGTCTGAAAGCGATGAAGACGCTCAGGCGCACGTCGCCAGAAACGCCGACACTGCCTTCAACACTTCATCCGGACGTTCGCGATGGGGCATGTGGCGGGTGGCGGGCATCAATTCCACGCGCACCGGCCCGCCTAACTGCTGCCCAATCAACTGCGGGTGACGCGCGCTGCCGTATTCGTCGTCTGCGCCATGCATGACCAGGGCGGGGCTGCTGACCTTGTGCAGCGTGTCCGATAGCGACCAATCGGCAAACTCTGAACTCAGCCAGGTCTCAATCCACGAATTCAACACCCATTGTGCCTTGTCGCCGTGGTATCGACGCAGACGCGCCATCTGCTCGTGTTGCCCGAAAGCGACACGTGCCTGCTCGATGCCGCGCACCGTGCGATCCTCCACAAATGCCTGTGCAGCGATGGTGACCAGAGCGTCGCAGTGATGCGTGTTGTGGGCAGCGCAATGCACCGCCATGCCGCCGCCTACGCTGTGACCGAGCACCACAAAGCGCTCGATGTTCAACTGTTGACGGAGTGCGGCAAAGCTCGTCGTCGCCTCCTTGGCGACAAAGTTCAAAGGCAGTTTGCCGACAAACGGATCTGAACGGCCAAAGCCGAGCCGGTCATAAGCGATTACGCTGCGCCCGCTGTGAGCCGCCAGTTGGGCGGGAAAATCGCGCCACAGCGCGACGCAACCGAGGGAGTCGTGCAGCAAGATGACCGGGACGTGGGAGCCCGGTTGCGGCGGCTCCCAGCGGCAGGCATGGAGTTGACCTCCGGCTGAGTCTATAAGGCAGAAGTCATGGCTGATAATAACCGGAGCAGAGCGATCAGAGCCCGTGCAGGTTATGTTTGAGCAAGGCAGCAAAGTTTTCGGGTGGAAGCGGTGGGCTGCAAAGATAACCCTGCATCAGGTCGCAGCCCATGCTTTGCAGTGTTGCCCATTGCTGTTCTTCTTCGACCCCTTCGGCGACAACCTGAAGGTCAAGACTCTTGGCAAGCGAGACAATGGCCTGCAACACGCCTGACTGCTTCTTGTTGGTGGTGAGTGACTCCAGAAAAGTGCGATCCAGCTTTATGACATGGGCGGGAATGTTGACCAGATAACTGAGCGAGGAGAAACCGGTCCCGAAGTCGTCTATGGCAATGCGTACGCCGAAGTCGTTCAGGGCTTTCAGTTGAGTGTGCGCGCTCCCTTTATTTTCAAGCGCGATGTCTTCGAGAATCTCGACTTCCAGGCGCTCAGGGGCAAGACTGGCGCTTTTCAGCGCGTGCTCAATGGATTCGAGCAAGTGTCCTTCTGCAAACTGGATTGGTGAAACATTGACCGAGACTGTGGCGAGCGGCAGTCCAGCCTTGTCCCACTGCGCAAGTTGCCTGCAAGCAGCCTCGATGACCCAGTTGCCGAGTTGGGTGGTGAGGCCGATTTCGTCAACAAGGGGTAGAAAGGCGCCGGGAGGAACAACCTGACCATCCGGAGGTGTCCATCTGATCAAGGCTTCTGCACCCACAATGCGTCCGCTATGCGCTTGTACTTTTGGTTGAAAGTAGAGGGTGAATTCGTCGTTGACCAGTGCTTGTCGCAACTCCTGAATGCGTTCGAAACGATGGCGGGTGCGTCGCTCGATTTCTCCCGAGTGGAAGCGGTATGAGCCAGGCGAACGTCGTTTGGATTCGTACATGGCTGCTTCAGCGCCCTTCAGCAAGTCCTCGAAGCGGCCGGAATTGTGGGGGTACAGGGCGATGCCCACACTGGCACCAAGGCGGATCGAGCGCCCGTGAAGCTCAATGGGTGCTGCAACGGTTTTGATCAAATGTTCAGCAATGGCGCTGGCGGCGATATCTGCCTTGCCATGCTCCAGGTCGGTCAGAAGCACGACGAACTCATCTGCGCCAAATCGTGTGACGGTGTCGACCAGTCGGATGGTGGATTGCAGTCTGTGAGCAATCTCCAGCAGTATGACATCTCCTGCAGCATGTCCGAGGCTGTCGTTGATGTCCCGGAAACGGTCGACATCCAGAAACAGCAGTGCCATTGCACGTTGGTCACGTTCGGCACTGTGTATTGCTTGTTCAACCCGGTCCCGGAGCAGGGTGAGATTCGGGAGATCGGTCAATGCATCGTAATGCACCTTACGAAACAGTTCGTCCTCAAGTGCGAGGTTGGATGTGGCCATGCTCAACCGGTCCGCCATGCTGTGACCAGCCTGTTGAGCATCGTGCAGTTCCGTTGGGGGGGCTTCGAAGGCGAGGATGATGGCAGAGGCTTGGCCGCCTTCGATGCGCGTGGGGAAAAGCCATAGCGAGCGCAGGCCCTGAAACACAAAAGGTCGGGCGAATTCTGAAGCCAGGCCCTCGGCGGGGCACTCAAGGTGTGGTTCGTTGCTGTTCAGCAACAGCGTGGCAACTGGGTCCAGATGAATGAGCTCGTTGCGGGTCACAAGGCTGCCAGTCGACAGCCGGTAGTGCAGCCTCGCTGTGCAGGGGTCACCCGATGAGCTGGGCATCAGTATGCCAATGTTTTCGCATGAGGTCACCGAGGGCAGGTTGTCCAGCACTGTCTGGATCACGTCCGATATCGGCGTGTTGGAGAGGATTTCGCGGTCGAGTGTGGACAGCACTTCGAGCAGCCGGAATTTTCGCTGCAAGCCTGCCCCCATTTTATTGAAGGCTGCTGCAAGCTCGCCGAACTCATCGGGCTGACTTTCGGGTATGCGTGTTTCGAGGTCACCGTGTCCGATCCGCTCGGAGGCGTTGAGCAGTGCTTCAAGTGGGGACATCTGTCGGCGGATTTGTCCCATTGCCAGCCAGATGGCCAGCGCCAGGATCAGGCCAAGCAGCGCCGGAAACACTTTCTGGAAATGCGCCACGGCAACCAGTGTTGCGCTACGTGGGTAAAGTCCGACCACGGTAATCGCGTCGTGCGCGAACATCGGCTCCAGCGGTAGCTGCCAATGTGCAATCAGGTAAGGCGTCCCCTTGAGCTCCACGGAGGTCGCATTTGAGTGCTGATCGAGTTGCAAGGTAACATCATCCAGCAATAAACCGATGTCTGGTGAACAGTGCAGTTGCTTGCCGTTGGAGTCCATGATGCAGTAGGCAATGCCGCGCACAGTTTCTGGCCATACGGCACCCGGTTTGAGCCTGCCCCACACCAGTTGCGATTGATTGGGCTGGTGCAGCGCCAGCATGAAACCACCGTCCGGCTCAGATTGCAGCAGCCTGCTGGCGCGCAAAAGGTGGTGGCTCTGCCGTGGTGTGAGCCCGAAATCTGCTGTGTCGGACAGCCCAAACTGCAAAAAGCTGGTGTTTTCGGCATCGGGTGTCGGGAGCGCGTGTTCGAGCAGGGTGGCGGTCAGCCGCAACTCATCACTCAGCGTGTTCAAACGCGCCAGCACTTCCATGCCGACGCTCTTGGTCTGTTCCCGCACGTTTTCTAGCTGGGTGTTTATCAGGTGTTCAGTAACCTTGAAATAGGCATAAGCCCCGAGGACACACACCGGGATGATCGCGATGCCCACAAACAGTGCATAGAGACGACGCGCGACACGGGTCTTGAAGTAGGGGCCCAGCACTTAATAGTCTCGCGCCAGACCGACGTAGCCACCGTTCATTGCGCGAATGATGTCGTCTCTGGCCGGACCCGAAGGCAGTGGTGTGGCAGTTTCGCCGTCCGCGCCCATGCTGTAAAGGTCATAGTCGCTATTGATAGGCACCAGGTTCTTGTCCTTGCGCGCCTTTCCAGTCACACCGGGGCCACCGTTTTCAATGTTGAGATAACGGTAGGCATTGCCCCAGGGGTCCAGCGGGAGGTCGGCTCCCAGCGCAGCAAGGTCGGGAGGAAACCGGAAGTTGTTGCTGCGATAGCGCTCCATCGCCGCGCTGATGACAGCAATATCAACGACGGCTTGTGCGTTGCGCGCTTTGGCTACATGTGACTGATACGAGGGAATGGCAATGGCGGAGAGCAACCCGACAATCGCGACTGCAATCATCAGCTCAATAAGCGTGATCCCGCAAGACCTTTAATGACGGACCGAAGGCCCCGGAACGGACGGGTGCCTTGTGATGACGCGGTAGGACGAAGCAATCTGGGGTTGACGCCGGTGCGCAGGGTGCATGATGAACTACAAGGGGTACTTCATCTGCCGGAGTATAAGTCACCAGACGAGACTTCACTGTGTAGTATCAGGCGCTGGTGTGCAGTTTGCGCTTTGCTGAAGGTGTTCTGGGCCCGACGCTGGACATGGCTTTGTCAGCCTCGCCTTGAGGCGGATCGGGTGTCGGGCTTTTCTTGTTCGGTCGTCAGTATCGCGGTCTTACAGCGGCAGGTCGTCGAATAAGCCGTAAACAGAGCGCAGCCAGGCCTTTACGCGCTGTCGTTCCAGCATCCCCAAGGCATTGCTGCCCGAGCGCACATTGGCTGCTGACCAGAAGCTGGCGTCAAGGTGGTCGATCTTGCGCATGCAGGTGTCGTGGAGCTCGGGCAGCGAGATGACCCGCGCGCCCAGGTTGCGTGCCTGAGCCAGCGCTGGAGAGTGGTCAAGCTGCGAGAAGTCGTTGCCCCGCGCCAGGTTTTTGACCACGATGTAATTTGGTCCCTCACCGTGCGCCTCCAACAGACGCCCGAGCAGGTCGACCGAGTCCTTGCCTGCATCGGCAAGATGCCAGTAATTGACAGTAACACCCAGTTCGGCCATCAGCGGCACCACGTCAGAATCCTTCAGCCAGCGTTCCAGCGGGGCGGCAGTCTGTGCGGCCAGGTCGACGATCACATTGGTCTGTACGGCTTCGCCAGGCTCTGCATCAAAGCTGGCAACCACCTTGTCCAACCCTTCGTAGCTGTCAACCACGACTGGCGACGCGAAGTCGGAATAGAAACGTGAGAAGGTGTTGTGCGAACGGTCGGTGTCGAAACCGACGAAGTCGCGATTGTTGTCGATGAAGTATTGTGCCAGGGCGCGGGCCACGACTGACTTGCCAACGCCTCCTTTTTCGCCACCAATGAAGTTCAGAGAGCTCATTTGCAGTTCCTGTGTTGTGAATGGCCGTTACCTTCTGGTGAGTTCCATCCGGTTCCGGGCTGATTGCGCGCTTTGGCGCCGATTTTCTCAAGCAGGAAACGCGCCTGCTTGCATAGTTGCATCATGTCGGCAAAAAAACCGATCGATAGCAGTGAAACCCTCTTGCAAACTGTATTGCGACCGACAGGGCGGTGAGCTGGATTTGCTGCCCCAGTTCTCAGCGCACCACGGGATGACAACATTTGGTGCAAGGCACCGATCAGACAGGCCAGCGCAGCAGTGTCACGAGTAATGTCAGCACGCCAATTCCGAGGTTGATAGCGACCCAGTTGCGAACTTTCGCCAGCGCCGCGGCGCCAGCGCTCCAGTCAGAAGCCGCAATACAGCGCCCCAGTCGTTTGTAGAGTACGAAGCGGATGTGCCCAAACACGGCGACCATCACGACACCCAGCCCTGCCATGATGGTCCAGAACATCGGCATCTCGAAGCTGCCTCCCGATTGCACAACCTGCTTGGCGACACGGCCGAGCATCCACACGCCGGTGACCAGCGCCAGCACCGAGGCTGCGGTGACAGCCTGGAAGAAACGGCCGAGCACATCGTGCATCAGCCTCAGCCGTACTGCCGGTTCGAGCTGTTCGACAGCAGGTCGCAGGAAGAAGTGCGAAAACACCATGCCGCCAATCCACACAATGATGGACAGCAAATGAAGCGTCTTGAGGGTTGAGTAGAGCATCGAAATTCCTGTGAGTGACCGCCGCAATCGCGCATAGCGTGATTCAACCGGTCGAGTTCAAGTGGAGAGGCCTGCCTGAGTCCGTTGCAGGCATGGAAAGAGTGCTGCCCTGGGGGTTAGCCATTCTCGCGCCGACGTGGCGCACGGAGACTCGGTCATTATAACGAGCTTGCCGGGTGTGACAGGCCCTGGCGTTTGCCGCAATGCGTTTTCCGCACTTGAAACAAGCTCTTTGCATTACAGCGTCAGCAGCGCGTCAATCGGGAGCGTTGGTTCTCGTGGGACTGTTTTGGCGATCAGAGATCATGTGGGTACTGGCATCGGATGAATAGTGTCAATGCATGCAACCCATGCGGATGCTTTATCGGAATTAGCTGTCGGGATAATTTACAGTCTTAGTGCTTTAGTGAATGGTTATATAGATAAGCTTATGATTATCAATGGGAAAACGATGTGGTGTAAAAATTGCTAAACAAAATAAAATTCTCCTGAATTGATATTGCGCGAATTGTTGGCGCAATTCGTCAGAGAGCTTGGGACCAGACCCTGGAGGAGGCTCATGCCACATCACGCCCGGACGCACCTGTTTCATCCCGACCGACGACTCATTCACCTCGTCATTGTGGCTGCACTTGCTGTGCCCACTCTCCCTGCGATGGCCCAGACCGCCACCTGGCAGGGTGGCACGGGCAACTGGAATGACACTGGTCAGTGGGACACTGGCAGCGTACCCGGCAGCACCAATAACGTGCTGATTGATGGTGGCAAAACCGGCACCGACTCGGTGGCCAATGTGAATGTGAACTCCGCGGCAGGCAATCTGACCGTCGATGTAGGGGATACGGTCAATATAGACAACAGCATCTCCCTGACCATCCATGGGGCGAGCATACTCAACGACGGCTCGGTCGCAATAAACTCTACTGGCGGTACAACTACCCTGTTCACACAGGGCGGCACCGTACTGAGCGGCAGCGGATCGGTCAGTATGAGCAATCAGTTAAACAACCGTATCATCGGCAGCACCGGTTCGACCCTGACCCAGGCAGTCGATCACTCCATCAGCGGGTCGGGCAGCATCGGTGGCAACCTCATCGGCCTCGACAACGCAGGGGTGGTAGAGGCCGCGGGCAGCGCCGGCCTGACGCTCAACCTGCGCACTGCTGTTGACGTCACCCGTCGCAACACTGGCGTTTTCCGTGCGACTGACGGCAGCACGCTCAGCATCACCCAGTCCGAGATAGACAACAACACTGGAACCATCGAGGCTCTGGCGGGCGGTGAGGTGAGCATCACAGGAAGTAGCACGCGAATTCTCGGTGGCACGCTGACCGGAGAAGGTGGTTTCAATTTGGGCAGTGGTGCCACGCTGGTTGATGTAGACAGCGATGCAGACATCACCATTACCAACGGCAATGCTGGCCATATCGAAAACTCGATCACCAATAATGGCACCATTACAGTCAATTCCACGGGTAGTACGACCAGCCTGTCCATCGGGGGCGACACCACGCTGAGCGGTAGCGGATCGGTGGAGATGAGCAATGGGTCCAACAACCGGATTTTTGGCAACTTGGCATCAACCCTGACCCAGGCAGCCGGACACAGCATCAGCGGGTCGGGCAGCATCGGTAGCAACTTCATCGGACTCGACAATGCCGGGCTGATTGAGGCGGTCGGCAGCGAGGGCCTGACGCTCAACCTGCGCATTGCTGGTGATGTGACCCGTCGCAACACCGGCATTTTGCGCGCGACTGACGGCAGCACGCTCAGCATTACCCATGCCGAGATTGATAACAGCGCCGGATCGATCGAGGCTCAGGCGGGCGGCGCGGTGAGCATCACCGGAAGCAACACGCGAATTGTCGGTGGCACGCTGACCGGAGAAGGTGGTTTCAATTTGGGATCCAGCGCGACGCTGGTTGATGTCGACAGTGATGCAGACATCACCATTGCCAACGGCAATACTGGCCATATCGAAAACTCGATCACCAATAATGGCACCATTACAGTCGATTCCACCGGTGGTACGACCAGTCTGTCCATCCGGGGCGACACCACGCTGAGCGGTAGCGGATCGGTGGAGATGAGCAATGGGCCCAACAACCGGATTTTTGGCAACTCGGCTTCAACCCTGACCCAGGAAGCCGGACACAGCATCAGCGGGTCGGGCAGCATCGGTAGCAACTTCATCGGACTCGACAATGCCGGGCTGATTGAGGCGGTCGGCAGCGAGGGCCTGACGCTCAACCTTCGTCCGAACGACGACGTTACCCGACGCAATACCGGGACCTTGCGCGCAACGGACGGCAGTACGCTGACGATCAGCAGCGGAGTCTTCGAAAACGCGTTCGGTGCCACCTCAGGCACTATTGAGGCGGCGGCTGGCGGTATCGTGGAGATAGTCAGTGGGCGGATCGAGGGCGGCAATCTGACGGGTGCTGGCGCTTTCGCTCTGCGAGGCAACGCTACCCTGGCCGACCTGGTTACCGATGCCGACATCACCATCGCAAACGGTCAGACCGGCCAGCTCGCCGGCACCATCGTCAATGACGGCACGCTTGCGCTGGAGTCGGCTGGCTCCACGACGACCTTGCTCATAGCCGGCGACACCACGCTCGGCGGCAGCGGCACGCTGACCATGAGCAACCAGCCCAACAACAGTATCTATGGTTCCCCGGGGGGTACGGTGCTGACGCATGGCGCTGACCACACCATTCGTGGCGCGTCCGGCAACTTCGGGCTGAGCGGCAACCTGGTGCTCAACAACCTTGGCACTATCGAAGCCGATGGCAGCAGTGGTCTGAACATGTCCTTGCGCGGCGGCGAGACCCATATCAACAGCGGCATGATGCGGGCGCTGTCGGGCAGCAGGCTGACGCTGCGAAACACCTTTGACAATGATGGCGGGCTGATCGAGGCCCAAGACAACGCGCTGGTGGAAATGGTCACCAGCGCCCGCATCGAGGGCGGTACGCTGAACACCGCGGGCACGGGCGTGATACAACTCCGGAACTCTGCCACCATCGATGGCGTGACCAACCTGGGCCGCGTTGAAGTGGCCAACGGGCAGACCGGACGGATCGCCGGAAACATCACCAACAATGGTGAGATAGTGATCGATGCGGGTGCGTCTGGCACCAGCCTGCTCGTCGATGGGGATACTACCCTTGGCGGCACCGGCACTCTGGTGATGGCTGACACGACAAGCTCGCGGCTCTATGCCAGCGGCAGCCCGTCGCTGCTGACCAATGCGGCTGGCCACGTTATCCGGGGTGGAGGCAGCATCGGCGACATCGGCGGCAACGCGATGGGCCTGCGCAACGAGGGGCTGATCGAGGCGGACGGCAACACCGCGCTCACCATCAGACCCAATGGCGCGTTGAATCCGTCGGTGAATACCGGAATCTTGCGTGCATCTGGCGATGGCGGCATGGTGCTTGCTGGCGCCGAGTTCGATAACCAGGGCGTGGTCGAAGCGGTCGATGGCTCCTCTGTCATCTATACATCAGGCGCGACCACGCTGAACAACCAGGCGGGCACACTGACCGGCGGCACCTGGCGTGTGGCTGGTAACGGCTCGGAGATCGAGATACTTGGCGGAGCGGTTGTCACGAACAATGCGGAGATCATCCTCGAAGGCGCAGGGTCCGTCTTCAACAGCCGCACAGATGTGCTCACCACCACTGCCCTGGAAGACAGCCTGACCACCAACCAGGGAATCCTGCGCATCCTGGGCAACCGCGACTACACGACCTCCAACGACCTGACCAACTCCGGTCTGTTGCAACTCGGCGGCGGCACCCTGGACGCCAGCAGCCTGAGCAATACCGACACCGGCACGCTGACTGGCTTTGGCACGGTCACTCCGCGCCCGGTAAACAGCGGTCAGATCGTCGCCACCGGCGGAACGCTGACCATGACCGGCGGCATACAGGGCGGTAGCGGCACGGTGACCATCCAACCGGACGGCGCACTGGACCTCAGTGCGGCCACCCAGGCCAGCAGTGCCGACTTCCTGAATCATCAGGGTACGGCCCCGGACAGCCTCAATCTCGGCAACAACAACTTCGTCGTTTCCGTCGACTACACCAACGCAAACTTTGGTGTTGGTAACAGCTTCGACCGGCGCGCCAACGTAGTGGGTAGCGGCCAGATCGTCGGTGAGAACGCAGCCATGGGCGTCACCGGCGATGTAGTCCCTGCCGGGGCGAACACCGTGACCCTGGACCTGGGCAATGTACGTGGCGGGACGTCTGCCACGGTGAATTACCAGGTGGCCAATACCGGCACTGGTGCGGACATCCGCGGCGCGGTGCAGACCGCAGCCGGGACCGGAAGCGTTACCGATGCACGCCTCTCGGGCACCGGCGTCACCGCGCAGAACTTCGGACCCATCGAAGCGGCCCAGAGCAGCGGTGATCTGAGCGTCACCTTTGACGCCACCAGCGGCGGCTCTCTGGACGGCCAGACCATAGGCGTGGTCAGCAATTTCGACAACGTCGCAGGCCAGACCATCCAGATTACCGGTATGGCCACGTCGCTCGCGCAAGGCAGCGCCACGCCTGCAGGGTCTGTCGACCTTGGCAACTTCCGGGTTGGTCAGGACGGCCCGACCCAGAGCTTTGAAGTGGCCAACCTGACCAGCGGTGCCGGGGCAGAAAAGCTCGGTATTGGCGCGGCCAGCGCCAGCGGCAACTTTGCCGCCACCAACAACCTCGGAGCCGGCCTGATCGATGGCGGTGCGTCGCAAGCCAACGCCTTGTCTGCCGCGGTGAACAATGGCCAGGCCGGGGTGAATACGGGCTCACTGGACATTCAGTACGCCACCGACGGCACGCACATCGACGCTGGCTTTACCGCGCAAAACGTCAACAGTCAGAGCATCGCGCTGAGCGCGACGGGCTTCAACATGGCCCAGGGGAGCGCTTCACCTGATCCGGTGATTCTTGCCAATCAACGTGTTGGGGGCACGCAGAGCCAGACGCTGACCGTGAGCAACAGCGCGCCATCGGGTGCCTTCACCGAGGGGCTCAACGTGGCATTCGGGGCCAATACCGGCGAGGCCGTGAACAATGCCGGAACCATCGGACTTTTGGCTGGCGGCGGTAGTGACAGCACTGCAATGAGTGTCGGCGTGGACGCCACTGCGGCGGGCGCGCGAACCGGCAGCGTGACGCTGAACTACGAGACTGACGGCACCGGAACCAGCGGCCTTGCGGCTGCAAGTGTGGGTAGCCAGACCATCAACGTCTCCGGCAACGTCTATCAGGTGGCCCAGGGCAACCTGAACACCACCAGCCTGAACTTCGGCGTGGTCCAGGTCGGCGAGAGCGTGAGCCAGAATCTGTCTATTTCCAATATTGCGGCAGGCCCCAATGGCTTCGTGGAAGACCTCAACGCCTCATTCGGGGCAGCTACTGGAACGGGTTCCAACCTCATCAGCGGCAGCGGTTCGATCGCCGGGCTGCTGGCCGGGGGTTTGGACAATAGCAGCATGGTGGTCAGCGTCAATACCGCCAGTGCCGGGACCGTGAACGGCGCCATTGCGGTGGACTACTTCAGCGCCGGGGCCGTAGGTGGCGTGAGCAACGGCTTGGGCATTCTGGCCGTGGGTTCGCAGGACTTTGGTGTTCTCGGGTCCATCGAAGCTACCGCGACCGTGGTTGACCAGGCCGCGCCGGTGATCAATACCGGCCAGCCCATCGTGCTGGGTAACGTGAGGGAAGGGGCCGTGTCGCCCACGGCCTTTGTCAGCGTGACCAATGAGGCTACGGGTAATCTTCAGGCGGGGCTGAATGCCTCCATCACTGGCAATGCGCTGGTCACCGCCTTGGGCAGTTTCGACATGCTGCTTGCTGGCAATACTGACGCAAGCAGCCTCCAGGTGGGCATGAACACTCTCTCCGCCGGGGCCATTGACGGTACGGCCACCATCTCCTTTGTCTCGGATGCCGGCAACCACGGCGGCGGACAGTTGACTCAGGCTTCCCAGGACGTTCAGGTTCAGGGCGCGGTGTACCGCCTGGCCAGCCCGGAGGTGGACACCACGCAGCCGGTGGTTCTGGTTGCCCGGGTGGGCGACGCAGCCCCCACGCAGGCCCTTAGCGTGACCAACCAGTCGCCGGACGCCTTTACCGAAGGGCTCAAGGCAGATGTCGGCACCGTGGATACCGGGTTCAGCGGAACAGGAAGCATCAGCAACCTGGTGGCCGGCGCTACCGACGGCAGCAGTCTGAGCGTGGGCCTGGCGGATACCGGCACCTCCCAGAACATCAGCGGCAATGTGAGCCTGGACTTCAAGTCCACTGGCGCTGGCACCACCGGGGTCGCAGACTTTGCTTTAGGCAGTGAAGCCATTCAGTTAGAGGGTCGAGTTTACCAGCAAGCCGCAGCCCAGGTAGATACCCCCAGCGTGGACTTCGGCATCGTCCATGTGGGTCAACTGGTTAGCGATAAGACCGTCACCGTAACCAACTCAGCTCAGGCTGCAGCCTTGAACGACACCCTCGCCGCTGGGTTTGCCAATCTTCCAGCCGGGCCATTCGACGGCAGTGGCAGCGTGAGTGGGCTAGGCGCGGCGCAGTCGGATGCAACCGGTCTGGCGGTCAGCCTCGACACCAGTACTGCCGGCATCTTCAACTACAAGGGTCAGTACGTGCAGTTCATGAGTCAGAACCCGGACATGGCCGACCTCGACCTCGGTATACATGGGCTGAGCTTAGTGGCTCAGGTCAATAACTACGCCAACCCCTTGTTTGATCTGGGAAGTGGTTCCGCAAGCCTGTCGGCAATCGGACTCGACTTTCTGCTCGACTTTGGCACGCTTTACGACGACCAGGGTCAGCAACTGGCGACGCTGGGGTTTGTGAACCAGGTCAGTGGTCCGGCAGACCTGCTGCGGGGTGATGGTGGCAACAGTTTCAGTCTCAACGAATTCACCCTTGGTGGCTTCGATATCTTTGATACCTTCAATAACCTTGGAGCTGGGCAGTCGCTTGCCAATCTGACGGTCGCCTTTGATCCGTTTGGGCGTGGCACAGGCAGTGTGCTGGAAACACTTTCAATCACCACCTTCGGTTTCAATGCCAGCGGATTCGAGCAAGAGTTCAATATCAGTCTTGCCATGCGCGCGCAGATACTTGAGCGTGGAGCCCAGGCGGTCAGTGAGCCGTCGGTTTTGCTGCTTGTGCTGCTGGGCCTTGGCGGGCTCTACGGCTTTCGTTCCCGTCGGGTGCACAGGCGCTGGTAATGCGGTAGTGGTGGCTAAACCATTACCGCGTGGGCCGAGATCAGGCGCAAGTTGTCCAGGGGTTCGTCATCCGGGCAGGCCGGATCGAAGCATTCGAACTCCCGGATGACCAGTCGCCTGCGCCAGTGGCCGGAGAGGTATTCGAAGTCCGTGACCCGGAGCTCTCCGCTCCAGTGGTATCGCCATGCTTCGAGCCTCGACGGCGTCAGGCGTACTGGCTCGCCAAGCGGTCGCCACGAGGCAGCATCCCAGGGCAAGGCACGCTCCATGTATTCGATGTGCGCCTGGACCACGCTCGTGCTGTCGTCTGACTGACGGTAGCTGTGGCCATGCATGCCCAGATGCCAGGTGGCGCGGCCAGTTTGCTTGACCGTAACGGTGCGACCCGGCGCCAGGGGTACGAAGTCAGCATGAACGATACGTGACAGCTTGCACCCCTCTATCGCGTGTGCCTGGTAGCGCGCCAGCGCCAGCCGCAGCAATGGCATGAATGCGCGTTGCGACAGGAATTCGATGTCGGAAAACGGCAGGCCATGTTCCTCGCTGAATCCGACGTCGACCAGGACAAGGCCGACCGAACCCTGGTCCAGGGTCCAGTTGTCGATCCGTTGCGCGCCGCCCCAGACATGTTCCAATCGCAGCCGGCCCGGCAATGGCGCAGAATCCCTGATCGGATTCATGCCCCAGGATGACACCTGCGAGTGCAGGCTATCGGGCGTACCCGCAGTCGCCAGGACCACGGCAAGCTGCTCACCCTTGCCAGACGAGAACCAGCCGCGGTTCAGATATATGCGCAAGCCATCGCCGATCTGTTCCGTGCGACGCTCGATGCCCGGGGTCTTGCGGTCGAGCACAGTGTCCTTGCGCCCAAACGTGGGGATGACGTAGGCCACATCAACCGACGCAGGCGCTGCGGTGCTGGGTACATGCAGGGTTATGGGACGCGAACTGCGGGTGAGCTTGTCGGGCTCACTTGTGAGTGATGCCGGGTAGAACTCGACGAAGCGCGAGAGGCCAACCGCCTGGTAGGTGACTTCGCGGTGTCGGGTATCGCCAAAGTCATGAGAAAGCGGAGCCCGCTCCGATTTTCCGGGTTCACCCGGATCGAGTGGTTTTCCACCTTCGCTGGCAATGCGCACCCCACCTGCATGCAGCTCGCTGCGGGTGGTGCGCCAGGCGTCTTCCTGCGGGTTGTCCACCGGGTCCTCCCAGCTTGCATAGACGTCGATGCGGCCGGTGCTCGGACGGTCGAATTCAAGGGCGTCGTCGGCCAGCGTCGCTGAGCTGGAGTTCGGCGGCCTTGGCAGGATCAGGGGGCGAACAAACTGCGGGCTGGTCAGTGGGCGCTGTGTGGCATGGATAATTCTCACGCTTCGGAACGGTGCTAGCAAGGGGGCTTCACCGCGTGCGGCGGCAACGCTCAATGACTGCATTAACCCAGCCGTCTGTTGTGTGGCCCGATTGTGGCCCTGTTGCCACTCAGCATGCGCGAATGCACTCACCAACAACTCGTCAGACGACAGTAGCGCCGCTATCCGGACGGTCTGCACCCGACCTTTCGGGACTTCCAGCACCACCTGTCTGCCGCTTACATGCGCCCGCAAACCATGCTCGCCGGTTCGCACCACAAGGCCGCAGGAGCGCGCGAACTCCGAACCCTTTGCACTGGGTGGCAAATCGTCAAAGGCCGGCATGGGGAGCGAGCCGGCACCATCGGGAAGCATCAGAATTGCCTGCTTGACCATCGGGTCAGCCAGGTAGGGTGTGTATAGCTGCCTGTCGGCCAGCGGCTCGCGCAGTGTCAGCGGTGAGCCGTCTTCCTGCTCATCGTGCGCCGATTCAAAGGCCAGCCTGCCACGGTGGGTGTCGATCAAGCGCCAGGAGTCGCCCGCGTTCATGTGATCGAAGAGGCCGTGCTTCTCGGCGATTCTCAACGGAACCTCTGGTGGCAGCACATGCACCCTGAATTCGCGGGTCCGGTAACGTGGCGACTCCGCGTCACGCAAAACGATGATGTCGCCGGCCTCACCCGCGCCACGCGGATCAGCCCGCAGAATGGCCGGGGGCTTGGCGCTTTCCACCCGCAGATAGCAGACCGGTCGGGTGACGAGATACTGCATTGCCAGTGCAGGCTCCAGCGCATCGGCTTCGGCAGTTGACAAACTGTTTCCGGCCAGGTCGACAGCGCGCGCACGAAACTGGTAACAGCGTCCAAAGCGTTGCGGCTCGAGGCTGCCGGGCGGCACCTGCATTTGCGTGCTCAGCGCAGGCATGTCATCTGACGCACATTGACTGGAGGCGTCCGGGCCGCTGCCAGACGAATGGTCTGGACGGGGTACGACCAGGCTCCAGCCATCCCACTCGAACAAATCCTCGGTTGCTCGCAGCGTGGATTGTTCTGCGTGGTGGTCCATGTGCGCGGTGGGCTCGATCACGCCTTCGTCCTCCACCCACGATTGCCCGCTCGGCCATGTCCATGAGTCGGCCCGGTAACGCAATTGCCGACGGCACAGTGAGCGCCACTGGCGGGACGCCATGTCACGCACGTCGATTCTGCACCCGCGCGTGAGTTGATCCGCGTACAGGGGTTCGTCGCCATGCGGACAGTCAAGCACGCCAGCGCGCATCTGGCCCTGGCGCCGGTTCAGACGCTTTTCCAGTTGCGCTTGCGTGTGGATTGCGTTTTCGATCGAACGCGGCGTGTCTGCGTGAGCGACGCGCATGCCGCCTTGCAACAGCGCTGGCAGCGTTGCGGTGTCGCCGAGTACCTTGCCAGCGTGCTGGCTGAGGGTGAACACCGCGTGCTCCAGCTTTTCCTGAATGATCGTCGTCCGCTCGCCGCCGAGCGCCTGAAACCCGCTTCGGCCTGAGCCGTCGCGATGAGCGGGGGTGAACACCCGGAACGTGTCGGTGGCGGCAGTGGCGTATTCGACTGCCGTCCATTGACAGTAGTGGTTTGTTGCAGCCAGCGTCGCACCCACCGGCACCACCCGCACACGCAGATCATTGCGTGCTTCATCAATTCCGAGTGCCTCAAGAGGGAGCTCGATGTCCAGAACCAGCCCGAGCCTGCGCAGAAGCAGTGGGTGTGTGCCGAGGGCGGACACAATACGGTGAAATTCGGTGCAGTCGTCATCTGCAGGGCTGCTCTTGCGGCTGGCGGCTTTTTCGCTACGCCGATGAAACCTGGCAAAGCGGGCCAGCGGGCTGTCGCCATGCTGCATCACGGATGGACTGGCGGCGAAAGCGGCAAGTGAGGGTGGCTCGGGCTGCACGCCGAGTTCAAACGCCAGTGCATTCAGGTATGCGTCGCGAATGGCATCGACAACACCACGAGCCGGGTAAGACTGAATTGAAAACATCTTGGGCATCTCGTCCGGTGCGTCGAATGTCCTCACTGGTGTCGATGCATCAAAAATGCTGCGCCAGGCGGCGCTGTCCGGCAGGTCTTCGTCATCCGCAAAGGGGAGGGCGACGGTGGTTTGTTCGGAAACCCGTTCACCGTCGCTCATCTGCACCATCAAGGCCAATCCCTTGTCTGCACGTGCGCGCAGCGTCGCTGGCCAGTCGATGAAGTCGGGAAACGACGATAGCGTCGACACCTCACCTTGTGGCACAGCCAGGCGTGGCGTGAGAAACACGCTGAGTCGTGCTAACCATTGCCCTTCACGCAGGCGTACACCTGCTGGCAGCGTGGTCCAGAGCAATGTCGTTGATGGCATGGTCATTCTGGCTGGGCGAAGGCGGCGCGGTAGGCCAGCCACTCGCCTTCGGTCGTCTGAGGCTGCTCAGGCGCGGCGCTGGAGTCGGTCAGCAAGCGGTCGCCGCCGCCCGCGTCGGTCAGCTCGTAGTTGAAGCTGAAACGCATGCGTACGGTAAAGAAGCTGATCTTGACGCATGCCGTAATCTCGGCAAAGAAGTACCAGTGGTCGTTTTGCCATGAGCCGGCAGCCACCAGCGTCAGATGGATGTCTATGAAGCCAAAGATGAGCACCTGGCCGTTGAGCTTCAGCACCAGATCGAATTGATGTGAGGCGTTTCCATTGTCGCTGACCCGATAGGTGAATACGCCCGCAAGCGAGCCTTCGCACTTGCCCTTGGCTGGACCGAGCTCGAAGCTCGTGCGATAGACGATGCCCAGACAGGCCTGGAATCCGGTCATCCCTTTCGTCGTGAAGTTGAACCCGACGTGTGCGAGTCCGCCCCAGGGAGAGGGCGGGGCCAGCAAGGTCAACGGTCGTTCTGCACTGGCAATCCGAATGGTAAACAGGTTGGCGGGAATCCCGGGCGGCCCAGAGCCCTGGTCTGGGCGGGGAAAGAAGTACAGGCCTATTCCTACCGAAGCGGCCACGTTGGTGACATCGAAACCGATCCACTTGAATTTGGGCCATTCTATTGGGCCGACAGTGACGCTGATGTCTGCATCGCCAGCATCGGGCAGCTTGGCCGGGTACACCGACGATGCCTCGCCGCTGGCGATATCAGGTATCCGTGGAAGGTCTGCCGCGATCTGGATAAGCTTGATCAGGAAGAACAGCACGCCGTTGGCTTGGATATCGGACATCTTGTAGTCGATCTCGGCCTCGACGGTCTTGTCCCGCTCTGGGGGCGTCTCCGTGGTCTGAGCGGCTTCCGGCTCGTCCTTCTTCTCCGGCTTGTCCTTGTCTTTCTTCGGTTTGGGTGGTCCGAGCGTTACGCCCAGATGCTCGAATCCGATGCTGATCCAGCCCAATGCTGTGGTCAGCTCAAGTGCAAAGTCGGTGAACTTTGCAGAGGCGCTCAGGCTGACACCCGATGCTGCGGGCTTTTCTTTGTGTGGGGCTTCGCTCTCGCTGGCGGCACCTTCGGCATCATCGGCGCCCTCCTTGACGCTCGCCGACTGCGCAAGCTTTTTGGTCATTTTTACGTCGATCAGCAGGCTGGATTTCGACTTGCCGTCCTTGTCCAGTCTGGGTGCAAAAGTTGTCGGACCAAAGCTCCCTTTCTTGAGCCCGATACGCCAGTTCAGGCCCACGCCCACTTCACGGTAGGGACGGGCGCCTTTCTTTGCCGCGTCTTCGGCCGGTTGTTTTCTGGTGACTGTGAAGGCGATCTTTGGAATCGCGGGAGACCGGGGCCGAGTATGCGCCCCTGCGTCGGCGAGCAGCAGATCGACCAACGGAAAGCCGCCGAGCAGTCTGGCCCGTTCGGGTTTGAACGCACGAGCGAAGTCCAGCGTGCCGCCTTGGTACATCGGGCCGGAGACGGAAGCGTCACCGACAGGACCGTGCACCCGCGACAGGCCGTCCGCATCGAAGCTCGGCGCGGCGAGACCACCACAGCGGTCAGCCTGCTCATCAAAGTACATCGGTATCCGGGCAGCATCCACCCTGGCCCTGGCGAATACCTCACCGAGATTACGCGGGCTATCTACGGCGACGCTGTCCGGGTCGACAAGATCAAACCAGCCCTTGTTCAGCACCTCGCTCAGATACGGCGCCAGCGATGGGATCCGGAGCTCCATGCCTGCGGTATGGCACGAGAACGGCGCTGCGTCGGGTGGCTGCAGGCTGCCGGTGCGTGTTGCGCCAAATTCGAGTTCAAGCAGTTGCACCGTGGTGTCGCCGACACTTCGCGGATGTGCGAGCGGATCGCCCCAGCGGTCAGTGGTGTCGCCGCCATCGGTTGGGGCAAATCGGACAATCGCCGCGCTCTGCCCATTAAGAGTGGTGGTTCTGCGTGCGATATCGCTGGAGGCGTAAAGCGTCTGTGCCTTGTCGATTCCGCCTCGCCCGGTCACGAAGATGGCGGGCGCTTCAAGGAGGAGTTCGCGCCCTGCCCAGTCCTGCGCCACAAAGCGGAACTGAAATAGCTCGTCAGGTCCGGTCTCTATCCAGAACGGACCGTCAACCGGACCATGGAGGTGAAGCGGGGGCGTGACCAGATCCTGCGCGGTCATTCTGCTTAGTGCCATTGAGCCATGCGCGTATTGCGCTTCCGCGTTCTTGATCACGACGAAGAATCGCTTGCGCAACCGCGCCTGGCCGACTTGTTGTCCGGCGCTGCCTTCGATCTGGCGCTCGCTGACCGTGAGCAGTGCAGCCCGCTGACCGAAAGGAAACAGGTAACCGTCTTCGCGCTGAATCACCACCCGCTGGTCCTGACCTGCCGTGACCGTGTGCTGCCATCGGGCTATGGCCGGGTCACTCTCCCATCTGCCATGAATGTCCAGCCACCCACCCATTGGCGACAGGATCAGGGTGCGCGCCTCGGCACGCTTGCCGACGAGGTCTGCCCGATCCTGTGGCGTCAGTGAGGTCTCGAACCGTGGGAGCCTGTCCGGTGATGCCGGTGGTTCGACAATGCTGACCATGTTGGCCTGCCCCGGCGTGCCCGAGCTCAGGCGTGTATGCCACAGCTCGCTGCGGCCAGCGTGGGTTACTGGCTGAAGCGCGTGCCGCCAGCGAGCTGTCTCTTCCGGTGAGAGCGCCAGGCCATATGGTAGCTCGATGACATGGGTATTAGGTGCTGCGCTCTGGCTGTTGCCGCTGTGGCTGACGCGTGGCACCACGGGGATGAGGTCACGCCAGTCCAGCAGCGCATTAAAGGTGACATCGATGTGGTGGCGTTGTGGCGGCAGCTTGAAGGCGAGCTGCGCAGGCTGCGCCAGGCGCGAGCGTGCCGGTGAGCTGATCGGGCCGGCATCTGTAACAGCCGGCTAGGTCTCTTCGAGCACATGTTGCCCAGGAAAGCGGACCACAATGAAGGCGTCTTGGTCAGCGCGGATTCTGATCAGCCTGGCAGGCTCCCGCCGTCGATGTTCGATGCGCAGGTTCTGCAGTTCAAAGCGCAAGGACAGCAGATCGGTAGCACGAAACAGGTTGAACGCGTTTCGTTGGTCTATCGGTTCGTCTGGGCGTCTGCAGCCTGACGAGCCTGCCAGCAAGACCAGCCCCAGATTGAGACGAAAGAAATCACGACGCGAGAGGGGCTGCGCTGGCGTGCCGGGATCCTTGTTCAATGTCGCCCTCCGTTTTTATAACGAAAGCATAGACGACGATTGCCCCGTCTGCCAGACAGCCCCCGACCTGACTGGGGCCGGAGCGCGGAAGCTGCAATCCGGCGGCTGCGGCGACATAGAAGCACGCTCTGGCCCGTTTTGAACTATACGGCAGCGACAAGTACACCTTTGCCGGGAGCATCTGCAGAAGATGACCACTGGCTGACCACGTTTCGAGCGAAGCCCGCGCAAGGTGCGCGATCCGGGAATATGGCGGACTTGACCCGCTACGCGTGATGCAACTAAAGGGCCCCAAACACCCGCTTTGCGAGATTGCCTGCCGCGCCTAAAGGATTTTTGCGGATTGCGCGCTCTTCCTCGGCGATCATCAGGTACAAGCCGTCGAGGGCTTTGCGGGTGACATAGTGTTCGATCTGGGCATCCTCGCCCTTGAGCAATCCGGCCCCAGCAGCGCGGCTGGCGAGTTTGTTGTACTGGCCCGAGAGCGCCAGCCTGTCGGTGTTTTGCTTTACCGTAGGCAGAAACATCTGACTGAGCCGGTCCTGCGTTCTGCCGCGAAAGTAGGTAGTCACCGAATCTTCGCCACCGGCAAGGATGTTTCTGGCGTCAGTGACAGTCATTTGTTTAACCGCATCCAATAGCAGGTGCCTGGCTTCGGGCACTGCTGCTTCGGCTGCGCGGTTCATCGCCGTGACGAGCTGATCCAGGTCTTTGCCACGCCCGGTCATGCGTAGCAGCGGTTCCACCTGCGCGAGCGCATCGGGGAGCGGAATTCTGACTTTGGGATTGTTAAGAAAACCGCCGTCACGCCCAAGCAGTTCGACCGCTCGTCCAGCGCCCTGGGTGAGCGCTTCCTTGAGACCACCGGCGGCTTCGCGATCTGTCAGACCGGCCAGACCGCCTGCTGCCCATACCGGTGCGCTGATAAGTAAA
Source organism: Azoarcus sp. (assembly GCA_036734105.1). Classification (GTDB taxonomy): domain Bacteria; phylum Pseudomonadota; class Gammaproteobacteria; order Burkholderiales; family Rhodocyclaceae; genus Azoarcus_F. The sequence goes on from DAIMZH010000021.1 coordinate 39,066, forward strand.
AAGACAAGCGTTCGCAAAACGTTACGCATGGTGGTCTCCTGTTGTGTGATTCCGTGGCCCAAGGTGCTGTCACTTTGCCTGGTCGGGTAGCCACGGCAGAATCGTGCGGAACCGTTATCGGTGCAGAAAATGAACGGACTGACGCCAGATATTACAGCGCCGATCTGAAGCGTGGAGTCTTTACAGACGAGGCAGCAGTATAGCCGTTGGCCTGACCGATAACGAAGCCAGCCACTCAATCAGATGTTTGTTGACACAACTATAAAACTAGTTATTTAATAGTGACATGAACCAGTGTGACATCCCCTCCGAGCAGGAAGCAGTCGCAGCGCTTGCGGCGCTGAGCAATGCAACCCGGTTGCGCGTTTTCAGGGTGCTTATCAAGGCTGGTCGTGATGGCCTGAATGTGGGCGAATTGCAGCGCCTGCTCGATCAACCACCTTCCACGCTGGCCCATCACCTTGGCAAACTGACCGGCGCGGGGCTGGTACGGCAAAGCCGCGAGGGGCGGGAGGTTATCTGTACCGCGCAATACGAGACCATGGACGGCTTGATTGCCTACCTGACTGAGCAGTGTTGTGAGGGCGTTGGCTCTGATAGCTGATTTCTTTGTTGTTATATAACTACAAAACTAGAGATTTAGATAATGGCAAATATTCAATTTGCAATTGGCAACGGCTTTCAGCGACTACTTCAGGCCGATCGTGTGGTGCTTGCCATTCTGGCGGTGTTGCTCATTCTGGCGGTCCAGGTGCCCGATCAGGTGCCCTTGTCGGTTGCCTTCGTGTTCAACGCCTTGATCTCAATTGCGCCTTTTCTGATCGCCTCAGTGTTTGTCGCCGCTTATGCCAAGGCCAGCGGCGCTGACAACCTCATCGCCAGAGGATTTCAGGGGCATGGTCTGCGCGTGGTTGTGCTGGCAGCGTTGATGGGGGCGTTTTCGCCGTTCTGTTCTTGCGGCGTAATCCCCTTGATAGCCGCCCTGCTGGCGATGGGCGTGCCGCTGGCACCGGTCATGGCCTTCTGGCTGGCATCGCCGCTGATGGATCCGTCCATGTTCGTGCTGACGGTCGGCGTGTTGGGGCTGGACTTTGCGATTGGCAAAACACTGGCAGCGATCGGAGTCGGGTTGCTGGGCGGCTGCGGCGTCTGGTTCGCCCAGCGCAACGGACTGCTCGGTAATCCGCTGCGTGAGGGGATCGGCAACGGTGGCTGCGCAGGGTCCAGTGTCCGCAACCCCAAGCCGGTCGTCTGGCGTTTCTGGGGCGACGCATCCCGCCGTCAGGTCTTCCTCAAGGACGGCGTCAAGAATCTGTTCTTTCTCGGCAAGTGGCTGACGCTCGCTTTTGTGCTGGAAAGTCTCATGCTGAGATTTCTGCCCGCCGACTGGGTGGTGCAACTCGTCGGTCAGGATGGCTGGCTCTCAATCGTCGTGGCTGCATTGGTCGGCGTACCGGCGTATTTGAATGGTTATGCGGCGCTGCCGCTGGTCGGCGGCTTGATCGAGCAAGGCATGGCGGCCGGTGCCGGCATGGCCTTTCTGATCGCAGGTGGCGTGTCCAGCATCCCCGCAGCCATGGCAGTCTTTGCCCTGGCACGCCTGCCGGTGTTCATTGCCTATCTTGGGTTTGCGCTGGTGGGTTCGATCGGAGCAGGGTTGGCGTATGCCTTGCTGGCGTGAGCATGATGATCGACTTGCCATTCATCCCGCCGGTAGCTTAGTTGCCCTGCGAGACGATGAGCAACGCGACATACGGCACCAGGTTGAACAGGAAGATGCCGATCTTGTACATGGCCATGGCCGCGTAATGGAGGGTATCGAACTGTTCAACCGACAAACGAAACCAATGACCGTGGAATCGGTGCATCCAGTCGTGAGCAAACATGAAAACCAGGGACCAAACCAGCAAAATGCCATAGTTGATGACGGCACACCACCCGAGGAACTCTCGCAACATCTCGACGCTCATGGCGACTCTCCTTGGCAGTTGGTGCCGAGCTCTGCGGCGAATCTGGCATGCGGTGCAAGATCTGGCCGACAGCAGCGCACTGTCAACCCATGATATACATATGACCTGAAAGACCAAGCAAAAAAACCTGCAATGGCGCCCAATCAGCGGGGTGCGTGATCCGACGAAGCGGGTTAGCGCTTCCATGCACCAAAACAACTTGTTTGGTATGGTTGATGGTGACGGGCGTTCGTTTCACGAAGCACGGAGAAGGTTTGCTTGATGAATAAATTGCCGACACTCCCGCCCACACGTGCTGCCTGGGTCATGCTGGTGTCTGGTGTGATCGCCTTGCTGGTGTCGCTATGGGCGCAAATTCAGATGTGGGCGGTGGAATTCGGTATGCGTCCGGTTGCGGCGGGCGGCGGCGAGTACATGGTGGCGCTGTTCTTTGCGCTGCCGCTGCTGTTGCTGGCCTTGGCGCTGCTTGGCACCAGCGTTGCCAGCCGCGCATGGTCTTCGAGGTGCGCCAGGCTGGCGCTCGGGGTAGCGCTGGTGCCAACCTTCGGCTGGCTCGTGTTGATCGTCAAAAGCGCATTCTGAGCCGCGACCCCCACGCAAACTGCGCCGTGCCTTGCTCGTTTGCCTGTCTTGTCACCCCATACACTAAAGGGGGACCCCATGCAGCTCCGTCCCGACTTTCTGAAGAACATCTCGCCGCATCATGGTGAGGTATTACGCGGGGTTCTCAGCCAGGAGACACGATAGAAACTTGCGGCCAAACTGGACGCCATGCCAAATGGCCAGGCCTGGTATGCAGACATCTACGAGAAGGCTATCTACGGCCCGATGGTATTCCGCGAAGAAAAACTGAACATTGTCGGCACCGTCGATAAACTCCTGCCCAGATACCGTATCCTGGCTGATCTCTACCTGGAGAATACACCCGACGACCAAGGCTTTCCGTTTCACACCGACTTCGATTCCATCGGCTTCATGGAGCGTCCCGAGGATATGCTCACGGTGTGGATTCTGGTTACGACGGCGAAGCCATTACGGCTTGGCATGACTCAAGCGCAGCATCAACACCAGCGGATCAACTGGCGACGCCTGGAACCCGTAATACTCGTAAAACAGTTTGGCGCGCTCGTGCAGGGCATGCACGAGCAAGGCACGAACGTCCGTGTTCTGCGCAACGCTCACCGCACGATTGACGGCGTCCTGCAGCAGTGAGCCACCCAGCTTGATGCCTTGGGCCTGGGAGTCGACCGCAAGCCTGGCCAAGACCATGACGGGTAAAGGATCAGGCATGTTTCGACGCACACCGCCTGTCGCCAGTTCATGCGACAAAGCACCGGTCGCCATTGCGTAGTAGCCGTAAACACGATGCTCTTTATCAGCGACGACGAAAGTGCGACTGGCTCCGCTTACCTGATTGGCCATCGCTCGACGCTTGAGCCATTCATCCAGCGCGGGTTCGCCACAGGAAAAATCGGCGCAGTGATGATCTGACATCAGGGGCTGGGGCGCGATAAGGCCAAGGCTCATACCTTGTCCCAAACAGGCTTCAATTCAAGCAAGCGTTCCAGCCCAGCGTTGGGTTTGGGTGTGGCATCAAGCAAGTCAACAAACTGCTGGAATTTGTCGGCATCCAGCGAGAAGTGAACTTGATCGAGTACAACGGACTGGGCGCGCTCGCAGGCGGCCTCCAGCATGAAATCCGAACGGTTTTTGCCTAACAGTTTGGCAGCGTGATCGATCAGGTCACGCTGCTCTGGCAGAGCACGTAGATTGATGGCGGCAGCACGCATGGCGAGGCTCTTTCATGTAAACACAACAGATACACACTAGCGGTGCGTATAGCTATTGTCAATACAGGAAAAGCTGACCAAATCCTCCAGACCAAGGGCTAAAACGCAGCGCTTTCCTTTCATATCCGCCGTGCGTCGCCCGGTGTTGGCGGCCAATCGGGGTGTGCCCAGTCTCGACAACCTGTAGCCGAGCAACAGCTCGTGCTGTCAAGGTGCCTGATCAGATACTGGCGCCAACATTAGTTTTACCCGGCAGGGTCTTGCTCGAAGTAGCCAGCCTCACGCTGGCTGCGCAACGCCAGCACGAACACCGCATCAATCTCAGGCACATAGCGATACAAGGCTAAATACCCATGTGAGCGACGGCCTATCACCAGTTCGCGTTTGGCATTCGCCACCAGACGACCGATCAACGGGTTCTGCCCCAGAACTTCCAAGGCAGCAATGATCTCGCCAATACGCTGCCCAGGATTTTCCACCTCGTAGTTGCTCAGATGACCCAGTATGCGATCAAAATCTTCTTTAACCTCCGGTGCCAACTCGATGCGGGCCACCTTCAGCCCGCCAGCTTGCGCGCAACGGGGCGTTTCGCTGCCTTGCCGGCCATGTGCGCTTCCAGATAGCCGCGCATTTCCTGCCACGGGATGGTCTTGCCGGTTGCCACAATGCGGGCATAGCGAGTTTCCGCTACCGAATCGAAATCAGCACGACGTTCCGCTTGCTCGGTCTTCTCGGCGATCGCTTCGAGGATGAAGCCGTGAGCCGTTGTTCCGGCGTGCTTTGCAGCAGTTGCGACTCGAGCTTTTAGATCGTCCGGCAGGCGGATGGTGGTCGTGGACATGTCAAACTCCAAACAATTTGTTGTAAGGCAATGTAGCACACGCGTGCTATATTGCACAAACTGTGAGTCTGTATAGGTCTGAGTCGGCGAAACTAAGCATCCAGACAGAGGCGTTCCGGAAGCTGCGCATAGACTTCGCACTTCGGCCAGCCGAGCATTTGAGCAGTGGCAACCCGAGCTCTTGTGCTGACCCCGTAAACGCAAAAATGCCACCCTTGAGGATGGCATCAATGCTTGCTTCCTGGCTCCCCGAGCTGGGCTCGAACCAGCGACAAACGGATTAACAGTCCGTTGCTCTACCAACTGAGCTATCGGGGAATAACTGAGCGGTGTTCGCTAATGACGAAAACCTGTATTTGGCTCCTCGAGCTGGGCTCGAACCAGCGACAAACGGATTAACAGTCCGTTGCTCTACCAACTGAGCTATCGAGGAATAAGCCGCGCATTATAGTGACCGCGCGGCTTTGGGTCAATGCTTGATAGCGCTTTAATTGCGAATGACCGACGCGATGGCTTTGGCAACGTAGTCGATGTTGCGGCTGTTCAATGCGGCCAGGCAGATGCGACCGGTGGAGACTGCGTAGATGCCGAAGTCGTCGCGCAGCGCGTCGACTTGGGCAACAGTGAGGCCGGTGTAGGAGAACATGCCACGCTGGTCGGTTACAAACGAGAAGTCCTGCGCGGCGCCTTCGGATGCGAGTTTGCTGACCAGGCTGGCGCGCATGTCGCGGATGCGGTCGCGCATGCCAGCGAGCTCGTCTTCCCACATCTGGCGCAGCTCGGGTGAGTTCAGCACTGCGGAGACGATAGCGCCGCCGTGGATGGGCGGGTTGGAGTAGTTGGTGCGGATGACGCGCTTGAGCTGGGACAGCACCCGGGCAGCTTCTTGCTTGCTGTCGGTGATGATGGACAGCGCGCCAACACGCTCGCCATACAGCGAGAATGACTTGGAGAAGGAACTGGAGACGAAGAACTGCAGGCCGCTGTTGCCAAACAGGCGAACCGCTGCGGAGTCGGGTTCGATGCCGTCGGCAAAGCCCTGGTAGGCGATGTCCAGGAAGGGGACGAGGGCGCGTTCGCGGCAGGCTTCGACTACGTCACCCCATTGCGATTCGGTGATGTCGGCACCGGTGGGGTTGTGGCAGCAGGCGTGCAGCACAACGATTGAGCCAGCAGGCAGGGCGAGCAGGGCGCCCTTCATGGCGGTGAAGTCTACGCCACGGGTGGTGGCATCGTAGTAGGGGTAGTTTTCGACCGGGAAGCCGGCGCTCTGGAAAAGGGCGCGGTGGTTTTCCCAGCTTGGGTCAGAGATGTAGACCGTGGCTTGCGGGCTGAGTTGCTTGAGGAAGTCGGCGCCGATCTTGAGTGCGCCGGTGCCGCCCAGCGCCTGTGCGGTGACGATCTTGCCATCGGTGATGAGGTCAGCGTCGTTGCCGAACAGCAGGTGTTGTACCGCGCTGTTGTAGGCAGCCGGGCCTTCGATGGGCTGATAGCCTCGCGGCGGGGCTGCCTCAAGGCGGGTTTTTTCGGCGCTGCGCACTGCGGCCAGCAGCGGAATCTTGCCGTTGTCGTCGTAATACACGCCGACGCCTAGGTTGACCTTTTCGGCGCGGGGGTCGGCGGCAAAGCCTTCGTTGAGACCAAGAATCGGGTCGCGGGGGGCCATTTCGACGTTGGCGAAGATCGAGGCAGACATGAGAGCTCCAGAGGTGACGGTGTCAGTAGCGGGAACCCGCTTACGCCCCTTGAGTCAATCTGACCACGCCTTGACTGGCGTTTTGGGGAATAATCGGGTGTTCGGCCGGTTGCTTCCACGAGTGTGGGTGTGACCAGCCAAAACAACAGGAAATTCTAGCATGACCAGCTCTGCTGCTACAGGACCGATCGTCACCTTTGAGGGTAGCCCGTTCCGGCTCCACCAGCCGTTTCCGCCTGCCGGTGATCAGCCCGAGGCGATACGCCTTTTGACCGAGGGGCTGGAGGATGGTCTGATGTATCAGACCTTGCTCGGGGTAACCGGCTCTGGCAAGACCTACACCATGGCCAATGTGATTGCCCGCTGTGGTCGGCCAGCCTTGGTGCTGGCGCCCAACAAGACGCTGGCGGCGCAGCTTTATTCGGAGTTCAAGGAGTTCTTTCCGGAAAATGCGGTGGAGTATTTCGTTTCCTACTACGACTACTACCAGCCGGAAGCCTATGTGCCGTCACGGGATCTGTTCATCGAGAAGGATTCCAGCGTTAACGAGCATATCGAGCAGATGCGCCTGTCGGCCACCAAGAGCCTGATGGAGCGGCGCGATGTGGTGATTGTGGCAACCGTGTCGTGCATCTACGGTATCGGCGATCCGGTGGACTATCACTCCATGGTGTTGCATTTGCGCGAGGGTGAGCAGCTCAATCAGCGCGATCTGATCCGGCGGCTGGTATCGATGCAGTATTCCCGCTCGGATATTGATTTCAAGCGCGGCACCTTCCGGGTGCGGGGCGATGTGATTGACGTGTTTCCGTCAGAGAACGCCGAACTGGCGGTGCGCATAGAGATGTTCGACGACGAGGTCGAGCATCTGACGCTGTTTGATCCGCTCACCGGCCATCTCAAGCACAAGCTGGCGCGCTTTACGGTGTATCCGTCCAGCCATTATGTGACGCCGCGCGAGACCGTTTTGAAGGCGATAGAGGCGATCAAGGACGAGCTGCGGCAGCGCATCGAAACCTTTCAAAAGACAGGCAAGTTGGTTGAGGCGCAGCGTATAGAGCAGCGCACCCGCTTTGACCTTGAGATGCTGAACGAGATGGGCTTTTGCAAGGGCATCGAGAACTATTCGCGGCATTTGTCAGGGCGTGGCAATGGCGAGCCGCCGCCAACCCTGATCGATTATTTGCCACAGGGTGGGTTGATGTTTGTGGATGAGTCGCATGTGACGATTCCGCAGGTAGGGGGCATGTACAAGGGCGACCGCTCGCGCAAGGAAAACCTGGTGGAGTATGGTTTTCGCCTGCCTTCGGCGCTGGATAACCGGCCACTGCGCTTTGAGGAGTTCGAGCGCTTGATGCCGCAAACCGTGTTTGTGTCGGCTACGCCGTCGCAATATGAAGAGACGCATCAGGCGCAGATTGTCGAGCAGGTGGTGCGCCCCACTGGTCTGGTCGACCCGGTGGTGGAGGTGCGGCCAGCGATCACTCAGGTGGATGATTTGCTGCTGGAAGCGCGTCGGCGCATTGATGTTGGCGAGCGCGTGCTGGTGACCACGCTGACCAAGCGGATGGCCGAGGACTTGACCGATTATCTTAACGAGAATGGTCTGCGGGTGCGCTATCTGCATTCGGACATCGACACGGTGGAGCGGGTGGAGATCATCCGCGACCTGCGTCTGGGCGAGTTTGATGTGCTGGTGGGGATCAACCTGTTGCGTGAGGGGCTGGATATTCCGGAAGTGTCGCTGGTGACGATTCTGGACGCCGACAAGGAGGGTTTTCTGCGTTCGGAGCGGTCCTTGATTCAGACCATTGGGCGGGCAGCGCGACATCTGCATGGCACCGCGATTTTGTATGCGGACAAGGTCACTCGCTCGATGGCGGCAGCGATGGGCGAGACCGAACGACGTCGAAACAAGCAGCTCGCGCACAACGAGGCCAATGGCGTGGTGCCAAGATCGGTCAGCAAGCGCATCAAGGACATCATTGACGGGGTGTATTCCACGCAAGGTGATGATCTGAAGGCTGCCAAGGGTGGGGTTCGGGTGGCAGACATCAGCGCAGACTATGCTGTGATGGACGAAAAAACGCTCGCCAAGGCGATCAAGAGGCTGGAGAAAGCGATGCAGGAGCATGCGCGCAATCTTGAATTCGAGAAAGCTGCCGCTGCTCGCGACGAATTGTTCAAGCTGCGCTTGCGCGCCTTTGGTGCGGACAGGCATGATCAAGCCTGAGCGTTCGGGAGGAGACGACGATGAGTGACGACAAGAGCCGTATTCTTTTTGTTTGTACCGGTAACATCTGCCGTTCACCCACGGCAGAGGCTGTGGCCAGGCAGTTGTTGAAAAAAGCCGGCCTGGCTGATGAGGTGGAGGTGGAGTCCGCCGGCATCCAGGGTTATCATGCTGGCGACACCCCTGATCTGAGAAGCCGTCAGGCTGCCGCGCGGCGTGGCTACGACTTGTCCGGCAAAGTTGCGCGCAAGCTGGAGCTGGCAGACTTTCAGCGTTTTGATCTGCTGCTGGCCATGGATGCTTCGCACCTTGAGTACATGCACAAGATCTGCCCTGAGCCCTACCGTCACAAGCTGTCCTTGTTCATGCGTTTTGCGCCAGATGCCCAGAGAGACGAGGTGCCCGACCCCTACTATGGCGGCGAGGCTGGCTTTGATGCAGTGCTTAACTATTGCGAACAAGGCGTGGCAGGCATAATCGATTTACTTGTTGCCGCGAGAGCGGAATCCGAAAAACCCGACTGAATCAGGACGTAAATGCCGTTATTCTGGAAGCAGCAACTGGCTGTGGGCCATGAGGTCATCGACAACGATCACCGCTATCTGGTTTTATTGATCAACACTGTTGAACTTGTTCTCCGGGTGCCGGGCAATCGGCACTATATCCTGGATGCATTTGATGCGCTTCAGGACTATGCGAAGGCGCACTTTGAACGCGAGGAGCGTCTTCAGATCGCCGCGCGTTACCCCTATTACGACCAGCACAAGCTGGAGCATCAATCTTTGCTGGATCAACTCGCCGATCTACGCAGCAAGGTCGAGCTGGACTTGCTGGGTGATGACTCAGACAACGCAGTCGCCGAGAAGGATGGCGACGAAATCACCGACTTTTTGCGTAGCTGGCTGGTTGAGCACGTCGTCGGGCAAGATCTCAAGATGAGGCAGTTTCTGACGCCAAAGAAGGTGTTGCGCTGAATATGATCTTCCGGGCGGGGTCAATATCCTCAAGGACAACGACCCTCAGAGCCTCACGTTGACCCGCAAGATCATCCTGAACATGCTGAAAAGCGACACGAAATGACCCAAGGCCAGATTCAAGGGACGTCGCGAAACGCCAGGCTGAGATGACGATGAGCGGGCGCGGGTTCTGACAATTACATCGTTGTGATGCATAAGTGTTTTGGTCTTTGGGGGTGTTATGGCTTGCCCCAATCTGCTTCACTCATGTGTTGGCGAGCGTAGCGTTCCGGCCAGCGCCATCACGCAGCCTCCTCGCGCGGGGTCTCCATCACCCGGATAGCGCTGGCATCAATCCACACTCTTCCGCCATCTTCCCGTTCGAAGCAGGCCAGATGGGTCAACGGATACGGCAGGCCAGCCTCTCGGGTAGCGGTATCATCGACCACCCCGACCAGACGCAGGCCGACATACGTTCTTCCGTCCTTGAGACGCACCAAGACAGCGCCAGGCATGTCGAAGTCAAGCAGCTTCCGGACGATGAGTCCAGATTTCTCTTGCTGGGGGTTCGGTCATGTAAAGCGCGCTCAATCTTGGCGGCAGACCAGCCTTTGCGCCTATAGGTTTCACGCAGGCGTTCGGTCGTCTTATCGACACTTGGTTTCGCTTCGCCGGGTAGCGCATACAGACCGCAGGCACACCCACCCGATGAAATCTCAAAACACTGCCATCCATTGGGAAAGCCATCAGCCTGACTGGCGCGGATATGCAGCCAACCCCATTCAGATGAAGGCAGGGGCATAGCAGGTGGAACAGCCAGCGTCAGAATCCAGCACATATGTCGATCATCCCTTGATCAAGGCAATCAGTATCACCGGCAGCCGCTAGTCATGTTCTTCATTTCCCTGCTGCCACAGTCACGGCTGCACTCGAAACGCTAATTGTGCCGTTGCATTGGCGCTCTGGCGGCGCGGTGTTCGGGTGAAGAAGTCGTCGGACGGCACACTATCTGCAGTAGCGGGCAATATCGCTAGAAACTTGCCAGCCAAACCATCTTCTGCATCCTCACGGGTCTGCCACATCGCCAGGAACTGCGCTTGACTGT